>JBOHUD010000023.1:0-148824 GCA_050734155.1 Candidatus Dormibacteria bacterium | reverse complement strand
CCCCGGCCCCGGCCCCGGCGGCGTCCTCCCCAACGCCCGCACCCGCGGCGGCACCGGCGCCGCAGCGGGGCGAGGGCGACGAGCTGGTGCCGCTCACGCCGACCCGCCGCGCCATCGCCGAGCACATGGTGCGCAGCCGCCATGCGTCGCCGCATGCCTGGATGATGATGGAGGTCGACATGTCGCGCGTGGCCAGGCTGCGCGCCAGCCGTCGCACCGAGTTCGAGCATCGCTACGGCGCCAGGCTGACCTACCTCCCCTTCGTGGCGCGCGCCGTTTGCGACGCCCTGCGCCAGTACCCGACCCTCAACGCCTCATGGAGCGACCTGGGCATCATCGTGCGCCGCGACCTGCACCTGGGCATCGCGGTGGCGTTGGAGGAGAGCCTGATCGTGCCGGTGGTGCGCAACGCCGACCGGCTGAGCATCGCCGGCCTGGCCACCGCCATGCAGGATCTCGGGGATCGGGCGCGCGCCAACAAGCTCAAGCTCGAGGAGATCCAGGGGGGCACCTTCACGCTCAACAACACCGGGGCGCTGGGCACCGTGCTGACCCAGGCGATCATCAACCAGCCTCAGGCGGCGATCCTGGCGATGGACGCGGTGATCAAGCGCGCCGTGGTGGTCAACGACGCCATCGCGATCAGGCCGATGATGAACCTGGGGCTCAGCTTCGATCACCGCATCAACGACGGCCTGCAGGCCACCCGCTTCGTCAAGAAGGTCAAGGACCTGCTGGAGAGCATCGACGACAGTGGGGCGCTGCTGTAGGCGAGGCGCCCCCGCCACGGGACCCACGCGACCCCCGGCCACAGGGCTCAGTCAATCGGGGAGTTGGTGCGGGTACCGCCAGTCGGTCGGCGGGTCGAACGTCTCCTTGATGGCCCGCGCGGAGACCCAGCGCAGCAGGTTGAGCGGCGAGCCGGCCTTGTCGTTGGTGCCGCTGCTGCGGGCGCCGCCGAACGGCTGCTGGCCCACCACGGCGCCGGTGGGTTTGTCGTTGATGTAGAAGTTGCCCGCGGCGTTGCGGAGCACGCGCAGCGAGACGTCGATGGCCGCGCGGTCGGTGGCGAAAACGGCGCCGGTAAGGGCGTATGGCGAGGTGCTGTCGACGGTGCGAAGCAGCGTCTCCCAATCGCTGTCGTAGGGATGGATGGTGAGGATGGGGCCGAAGAGCTCGCGCTCCATCAGGTCGTGGTGGGGATCGGCGGTCTCGAAGATGGTGGGGCGCACGAACCAGCCCTCGCTGCCGTCGCACTCGCCACCGGCCACCAGCGAGATCGTGGGATCGTTGCGGGCGGCCGCGATGGCGCTCTCGTGGGTGCGAAAGGCGCTCTCGTCGATGACCGCCCCCATGAAGGTGCGCATGTCGGCGGGGTCACCCATCGGCAGCGACTCCGTGGCGGTGGCCAGCGGTGAGCGGAGCTCCTCCCACAGCGCGCGCGGCACGTAGGCGCGTGACGCCGCCGAGCACTTCTGCCCCTGGTACTCGAACGCGCCACGGAGCAGACCGACGAGCAGTGACTCGATCGGCGCCGACTGGTGGGCGACCACGAAGTCCTTGCCTCCGGTCTCGCCGACCAGCCGCGGATAGGTTCGGTAGCCGTCCAGGTTGGCGCTCACCACCGACCAGATGTTGTGGAAGGTGCCCGTCGATCCCGTGAAGTGGATGCCGGCGAGGTCGGGGTGGGGGAGGGCGGCGGCAGCGACCCCCCCGCTGTGTCCGGTGACCATGTTGATGACCCCGGGCGGAAGCCCAGCCTCCTCGAGGACCCGCATCAGCGCCGAGGCGGCGAGCTGCTGGGTGGTCGCCGGCTTCCACACCACCGTGTTGCCCATCAGCGCCGGCGCGGTGGGCAGGTTGCCCGCGATCGACGTGAAGTTGAATGGTGTGATCGCCAGCACGAATCCCTCGAGAGCGCGCAGCTCCATGCGGTTCCACGCACCCGGCGGCGAGAGGGGCTGTTCGTCGTTGAGATGGCCGGCGAAGTGGACGTTGAAGCGCCAGAAGTCGATGAGCTCAGCGGCGGCGTCGATCTCCGCCTGGAACACCGTCTTGCTCTGCCCCAGCATGGTGGCGGCGTTGACGCGTGCCCGCCAGGGTCCCGCGAGCAGCTCGGCGGCGCGGAGGAAGACGGCGGCGCGGGAGTCGAAGCTCGCCTCGGCCCAGTCCTGCCGGGCCCGCAGCGCGGCTGCGATGGCCGCCTCCACCTCGGCTTCGGTGGCGGTGCGGCCCTCACCCAGCAGCAGGCCATGGTTGTGCGGAGCGGTGACCGCGAACGGCTCGCCGCCGCCCTCGACGTCGGAGCCGCCGATGTGCAGCGGCAGCGCGACCGGTGCAGAGGCGGCGAGCTCGTCGAGCGCGTGGCGGATGGCGGCGCGCTCGGCCGACTGCGGGCGGTAGTCGAGAACGGGCTCGTTGCGGGGCAGCGGGGGTCGTGTTGTCATCGCCGCGATTGTGGCGCAGGACACCGCGGTCGCCGCGGGGCCGGCGGCGCCCGGAGGCGTTGTAGAGTGGTCCGGCATGCGCGACATCCCCCTCACGCCCACCACCCGCGCAGACCGGGCCGCCGACACCAGGCCGATGCACCAGCGACTCCTGCCCGAGGGCGTCGAGCGGCGCCCCGAGTGGCTGACCGTGAAGCTGCCCGCCGGGGATGGCTACGCTCAGATCAAGAGCCTGATGCGCGGCCTCGACCTGGTCACCGTTTGCGAGGAGGCGCGCTGTCCCAACATCGCCGAGTGCTGGGGTCACGGCACCGCCACCTTCATGATCCTCGGCGAGGTCTGCACTCGCGCCTGCGCCTTCTGCGCTGTCACCAGCGGCAGGCGCGGTGGTGACATCGACGCTGATGAGCCGCGTCGCGTGGGCGCGGCGGTCGCGCGGATGGGCCTCGCCCATGCCGTGGTCACCTCGGTGGATCGCGACGACCTCGCGGATTTCGGCTCCGCTCTCTTCGCGGAGACGATCCGCGAGATCCGTCGGCAGTCTCCCGGCACCACCATCGAGGTGCTCACCCCCGACTTCAACGGCAGCCTTGACTCACTGCGCACCGTGATGGCGGAGACCCCGGAGATCTTCAACCACAACCTGGAGACGATCGCCCGCCTGTACGCGCGTGTCCGGCCCAAGGCCGGCTACCAGCAGAGCCTGACCCTGCTCCGGGAGGCCAAGCGGCTGGAGCCACGCAGCCGCACCAAGAGCGGGCTGATGCTGGGCCTGGGCGAGGAGATGGACGAGGTCAGGCAGCTGCTGGTCGACCTCCGCGCCCACGCCGTGGAGATCGTGACCATCGGCCAGTATCTCCGTCCTTCGCTCAAGCACCACCCGCTGGTGCGCTTCTGGACACCGGCCGAGTTCGACGAGCTCAAGGCCTTCGGGCTGGCGCTTGGCTTTCACCACGTGGAGAGCGGCCCCCTGGTGCGCAGCTCCTACCACGCCCACGAGCAGGCGGTGACGGCGAGCGTGGGCTGAGGATGGGCACTCTCGAGTACCTCTGGCTCGGGCGTGTCCGCTACCAGGACGCGTGGGAGCTGCAGCAGCGGCTCGCGGGCGCCCGCGCCGCCGGCCAGATCGACGACCTGGTGCTCCTGGTCGAGCATCCGCCGGTGTACACCATGGGCCGCAACGGCCTGGCCAGCCACGTCCCCACCGGCACCGACCACCTGCTGGCGCTCGGCGCCGACTACATCGACGTCGACCGCGGCGGCTCCATCACCTTCCACGGGCCGGGGCAATTGGTTGCCTACCCGATCCTCCAGATCGCGGGCGTCTTTCCCCTCTCCCGCGACCCCAGCCGCGGGGACGTGGTGGCCCACCTGCGCGCCCTCGAGGAGGCGCTCATCGCCACGGTGGCCGCCTACGACGTGGCCGCGGGGCGCCGGCCGCCTTACACCGGCATCTGGGTGGGTGAGGAGAAGCTGGCGGCGATCGGTGTCAAGCTGGCCGCGGGGGTGACCACCCACGGCGCCGCCCTCAACGTGACCACCGACCTGGGCTGGTTCGCCGAGGTGATCCCCTGCGGGATCGCCGGCGCCGGCGTGGCCTCACTGTCCTCCCTGGGGGTGAAGCCGGCCCCGCGGCTCCACGACGTGGCGGTCAGGTTCGCGACCGAGTTCGCCCGCATCGTCGGACGCCAGCCCACCCGAGCCGGCGAGGCGGTGCGGACGGTCATCGCCGAGGCGGGGGCGGTGGCGGTGTGAGGAGCAGTCCGGCACTCACACAGGCTTGACGATTTGTCGTGGGATCACCAGATCCTCGCCAATACGTCGATGCAAACCCACAAAGCTCTGGTCAAGCGGCTCCAATACCGCTACCATGCGGCCCCAGGATCGCCAACCCGCTCGGCTCGTTCTCCACACGTGCTTCCAACCCCCCGAGTGGGCGCGCTTCCCGAGGAATCCTGCGATGGCAACCTTCGTCCGCAATCGGGTTCTCAATCAGCTGACCTGGGCCGAGGAGGAGGAGGAGAAACGCGCCGGCCGGCGCGACGCACTCTGCGAGCTCGACGGCCTGCTCACGCAACTGGAGGAGGTCAACCTGCGCGGTGGCGCGGTGCCCAGCCGGGTGCTGATCGCCCTGCGCCGCCGTGGCGTCATCGCCCGGCCGGGGGTCAATCCCGCCGAGCTCATCGAGGCGATCTTCGGCGTCCAGGAGGCATTCATGCGCCAGCCCGAAGGCGCCGACCGGCTGGTCGCCTTCGAGGATCTGCGCCGCCGCATCGCCTGACGCTAGGCCGCCCGGCAACCCGCCACTCGAGGTGAGCGAGCGCCGGTCCTTCCCCATTGGCTAGCCTGCGGCCATGAACGTCGAGGCCGCCAAGCGCTCTGCGGGCGAGGCGGCGGCGCTGCTCGCCGAGCAGGGGATGACCCTCGGGTTGGGCACGGGGACCACGGCTCGCTGGTTCATCGAGGCGGTGGGAGCACGTGTCGCCGACGGGCTTCATGTGAGGGCGGTCGCCACCTCGCTGGCGAGCGCGGCGCTGGCAGCGCGGCACGGCATCCCGCTCGTCGAGCTGGACGCCGGGGGCGTGGACCTGGCCGTCGACGGCGCCGACACCGTCGATCCCGACCTGCGCCTCCTCAAAGGCCTCGGCGGGGCGCTGGTGCGTGAGCGCATCGTGGCCGCCGCCGCGTCGCGCTTCGTGGTCGTCGCCGACCAGAGCAAGCTGCGGCCTCATCTCGCCGGCTTCGTCCCAGTCGAGCTGCTGGTCTTCGGCTGGCACCACACCATGACGCTCCTCAACCAGACCGGAGCTGGATTCGACCTGCGCCTCGACGCAGCCGGCGAACCGCTGCGCAGCGACAACGGCAACCTGATAGCGGACGGCGAGTTCGAGCCCATCGCCGATCCCGAGGGGCTGGCCGCCCACCTGGACGCCATCCCGGGGGTGGTGGGACACGGGCTGTTCCTGGGAATGGCCGACCTGGTCATCGTGGGCGGGGCGGACGGGGAGCTGACCCGTCTCGAGCCCGCGCGGCGCACCCCTGCGGCCCTATCCTGAGCGCGACCGCGTTTGTGTGGAGGTGGCCGATCTTGGCCGGAGAGACGCTCGCCTGGAGGACCATCAAACCCGGGCACAGGGTGCTGGCTCGCGATGGCGAGGACATCGGCACCGTCGCCCATGTCCTGGCCGACGAGGGCGCCGACATCTTCCACGGCGTGTCCGTGAAGCGGGGGGCGCTGGGGCCTGAGCTGGAGATCACGGCAGACCGCATCGATCACATCGGCGAGGACGCCGTGCACACCTCGGTGGCGGAGCCCGAGCTGCAGCGATGAGGGCCTGGCCGCTCTGATTCGGCGCTACAGTGCCGACCTGGGCGGGTAGCTCAGCTGGTCAGAGCGTCTCGCTTACACCGAGAAGGCCGCGGGTTCGATCCCTGCCCCGCCCACCAAATCGTGGTATTCGAACTCCGGCCTGGTGAAGAGCAGGTCGAAGGGCGCGAGATAGCGGGCCTCGGCGACGCGGCCGTCCCGGACCAGGAGCTGCTCGAAGACCGCCTGGTTGAAGAGCGCGCGGGTCTTGTGGTCGGCGCGGCGGTAAGCAGCGGCGCAGTCCGACGCGAAGCGGATGGCGATGTCGAGCACGGCCTGCCACTCGTCGAGCGAGGCGTCGGCCTGTGACAGGCGCTCCTGCAGCCTGCGCGCTTCGCCGTTGATACGCTCCTGCTCGCGGCGTAGCGTGACCACGTCGACGGCGCCAGCGTAGTAGGCGTCGAGCAGCTTGCGGCGTTCGCTCTCCACGCGCTGCAGCTGGGTGACAAGAGACGTGCGCTCGGTCGCGTTGCGGGAACTCCGCGTGGCCATCTCGGTCTGCAGCTCCTCGCGCAGCCGCGTCACCCACGACTCCGGTAGCTGTATGCGTTCATACAGCTCCTCGACCTGGCGCTCGAGTACGACAGCGGCACGAAGTCTGACGATCGTCTCGTGCAAAAGCTGCCCGGTTACCGCGATCTCCTGTCCCTCGCGGTAGCCCCGACTTGGTTGCTCTTCTGTTTCGCGACTACCCGGCGCGAGGCAGCGGCACGCCGTGTGCTGGCGGATGCGCCGAAGACAGCGGCGACCGCAGTGCTCCACCGGGGCAGCATCCCGGCCGGCGCTGTGTGGCTCCCGCTCGAAGGCTCGCGGCGGCTTCGCCTCGCCGAGCTCGTGACCTTGCCGCCGACGAGCCGAGAGATCCCATTGTCAGCCGACCCGACCTGATCCGGCCGCATCCGTGCCCAACAACGGGCGAAACCACCTTCGCTCGTCGCCAGCGTTGGGCACCGCAGGGCATCGAGCAAGCCTGATGCCAAGCCTCCGGGCGTATACAACGTGGATATGGCGACGGTTGTGCGGGTCAGTGGGCACTCTGAGCATCCCTGGGTGGCGCGATTCGCGCCGCCTGAACTCGCCTGGTGGCTCATTCGATCAGGCGATCCACCAGTCTCCGAAGGCTCTGATGAGAAGCGTCGCGACCTGGCTGCGGCAACGGAACGCCTGATCTCCGGCAGCGGATGGGCCGGCGGCACCTGGGTTGGTCGCGTCGAGGGGCCCCCAGAGGCAATGCGCTACGCGACTGGCACGATCCCCGGTCGCCACCAACGAGTTGTCGCAGGGCGCCGTTCGCGCTGGGCCGTGCTCACAGACCTGGACAACACAGGGGCGCTGGCGCTGCTCGATGCGGCCGAGACGGTTGGGGTCGGGGCTGTTCTGTTTCGCGGCGGCGAGGACGGGTCCGAGGCGCTTGCCGACGCGTTGTCCGGTGAGGCCCCCGGGCCGATACTAGTTCAGCCAAGCCTTGTCGTACTGCGCCCTCCGGGAGCCATCTGGTGCGTGGTCGGTACAACACACCGCTCTTCGCCCTCCCTCGCTTCCGTGGCCGACCTCGTTGCGGAAGGCACTGAGCCGCTGCCGTTCGGTACCAGCGTCGGCGGTCGAAAGGTAGATCGCAACCGCGCAGTCGCGACTGCCGTCGCCATCGCTGTGGTCCTGCTCGTATTCGGTGGTGTCGCTGTCTGGCGACTGGCGCAGCGGGGAGCCTCGACAGGCCCTCCCGATTTGTCAGCTCTTCTCCCGTGCACCACGGGTCCGGCAACCTCGGCGGGTGGCGTGCCATCCGCCCCCGCGGGACCGAGCATCGCAACCGATGACGCGCCAGGACATGGCCAGGTCGTCCTCTTCGGCGGCGGCGACGGAGCGAGCACCTGGCTGTGGTCCGAGCAACAGTGGCACCTGGCTCATCCAACAGCGAGCCCACCTGGACGCGGTGGCGGCGCCGTTGCCTACGACCCCGTCACGCGCGAGGTTATGTTGTTCGGCGGTGGGACGGTTCGTCACGGGACATCAGTTGGCCTCGATGACACCTGGGTCTGGACTGGGTGCACGTGGGTGCGAGTCGGGGCCCAAGCCGAAGCGCCCCCGCCGTGGTTGGCACCCGCCATGGCCTGGGACCCGACCACCCACCGGATGGTGCTGGTGACGGCTGGCGATCCCAACGGATCAGACGCGACGCAGACGTGGACATGGGACGGGTCTCGATGGTCGCTGGCTGCGCCCGCGACGCGGTCGCCGACGGCGGGCGCGGTCGCGATGGCTTTCGACCCTGTGATGAAGGCCCTCATCGCTGTACAAGCGGGCGGCGTTGACAACCCAGCGGCGCCCAGCGCAACCTGGTGGTGGGACGGCCGCGTATGGCGTGTCCTCAATCCGGCGCATCCCCCCGCGGTGGGTGGCCCTCCCGCCGTCTTGGTCCTTGACCCCCTGACGAATCGCCTAGTGCTTGCAGGGCCCACAAGGGAGCCGTTCGGGCCAGCCCGCCAGACCTGGATGTGGGATGGCCGGGATTGGCTGCCGCTCCAGCCTGCCAGCCAGCCGTCGGCTCCCCTCGCCGCCGTGGACAACCGGAACGACGGCGTCGCCGAAGTCTTCGGCTGGGACACTCCGCCGTCGGCGTCCCCTGTTCTCGGCGTCTGGGCATGGAGCGGCACGACCTGGGTACGTCTCGCGGACGGCGGCGCCGCCACCAGAATTCCGGGGATCTCACCGCCTCCCCGGCAATTCGCCGCCACCGCGTACGACACCGCCGATCACCACCTCGTGCTGTTCGGCGGCAACGGAGCCGCGCCCGGGGCAGCAACGCCGATGCCCGTACTGAACGTGCCCCTGCTGGACACGTGGATCTTCGATGGGAGCCGGTGGACACGAAGCGCGGCCAGCCGTCATCCGCCAGCGAGCGGCCCGATGGTGTTCGATCCACTGAGCGGGACGATCCTGTTGGTCGCCAACGCCAACTTTGACCTGCCACCGCGACCACCGCCCGCCGAACGGACCTGGAGCTGGAACGGTTCGAGCTGGCGACCTCTTCAGCCCCGCACGGAAATCGCCCCCTCCGCGCAGGTCAGAGATATGGCGGCCGATCCGTCCACCCGAACAGTTGTCGCCGTGACGGCTTGCTGCGGCGGGTCCGGGCCGCCCACGGCTACGCAGACCTGGACGTGGAATGGAAGCACCTGGTCGCAGCAGCACCCGACGACCGAGCTGCCCCCCGGTCTCGAGTTCGTCATGGCCTACGACCCAGCTTCCCAGCGCGTTCTCGTTGTCGGCAACGATGGCTCCGATGGCGCAGCCACTACCTGGGCATGGGACGGCAGCACGTGGACAGCGCTGCAGCCGAAGACCGGGGCTGTCTTCGACCCCGTCACCGCAACCATCGCGACTGACCCACAGCGCCAGACCGTGGTGCTCGTGACCACACTGGCGGGAATTCAGAACACGCAGGTCTGGAACGGCAGCTTCTGGGTGGAGGATTCCGGCACAGGCCCTTCCGGAGCAGACACGGGATCCGGAGCAGACACGGGATATGGAACGGCAGCTATGTACTACGGCGACGCCACACGCCAGATAGTGCTGCTCAGCAGTAGCGCCGATGACTTCAGTAGGCAATGGATGTGGACGGGCGACACCTGGTTGCAGCTGGCCCCCGAGTGAAGGAGGCGGCTTTGCACAAGCCCCGCCGATCTATCCCCACCAGGGGGGCTCGTCGAGGCAGCCCCAGGCCACTCGGCGCCATTGCAGGTCGCGGCACCTGCGACTCAGCAACCTGACGCGCGTGCCAAGCGCGCCATCCGGGCTCGTAGTCCCCCGTTCGAATAGGCCACTGCCCGGCCCACCAGTCGACCAGGTGCGCGAGCCCGGGGTCGTCATCGGCCGAGCGCTGTTGACCTTCGGGGTAGAGTGTCAGTGACGATGGCGATCCCCTTTCTCCGTACCCTCGTTTGGGCTGCCGCTGCCATGGTCGTTGCCAGCTGTGGAGGCGTCGGAGCGTCGACACCGCGGCCAGCATCCATCTCGGCAACTCCCTCGCGCCCGACAGCTTGGCCCGCGAGCACGAGCAGCCCCAGCCCATCGCCGACCGTCCCTGCCGGGTGGGCGCCCTACAGAAGTGCAAATTTCCAGGTCAGGTTCTCCCATCCGCCGAACTGGAGGGTTGTCTGCGACGGGTCAGGAGGCAATTGGCTCCTCATCGATGCAGCTTCCCTCTATGGGACGTGTCCGCAGGGTGACGGTGTCATCGGGATCTTCATCGCCTCGGTCTCGGCTGGGACTCAACCGCCCGGACTGTCCCTCATCTCAACCAATCCGGCGTTGTACAGCAATCTGCAGCGGTCCGCCGTAACTGTTGACGGCGTGCCCGGCACGCGCCTCAGCGGTGATCAAACCCAGGGACAGGGCTCCGGGTCGTCTCAGGTCGAATATGACCTCACCACAGGCGGCCGAACGCACGACTTCCTCGCGGTCGTCAGCTCCCCCGGTGCCCCAACCGCATCCGCTGCGCAGTTCGACCAGTTCATGCAGACTGTCTCGTTCGCCGGGTGAGCCACATAGGCGTGGCACGCCGTCACGGCGCTGAGTCCTCACAAAACCAACCACGGCGGTCGGGCCAGTGCGGGCTCTCGCCCCACCCTGCGCGGCACCTTCGACGCCAGGCCCCGCAGCAGCATCGAGCCGTTCGATGCCCACCCCGATGAGCGTCCGGCGCTCGAGCAGGTGCGGTGGACGCGATCGAGGCGTTTGACGCTCGCCGCGATCCTCGACGGCATCGGCACGAAACCGACCAGGGGTGGGCGTCCAGCCGGGTTTCGCGGCAGCGGCCGTGCACGCCTCTCCGACATACTGGAGGGTGACGGAAGGGGAGCGGGGCCGGGTGGGTCCCGCCCGCTCCGGGGGTGTTCCAGCGCCTTCGGAGCAGGGAGCAAACGCGTCATCCGCGTCGCAACAGCGACTCCGCCGGCTCAGTTTGTGCCATCATCAGCCTAAACAAGGAGGATGCTGATGGCACGGGCAGCCCAGGCGGCGATGGCGGCGGGAATCGCGGTGTTCGGCTTCGATGCCGACCCCGGAGTGGCCCCCAGCCGCGCTCTCCAGGTGCTCATCCTCCGCCGCGGCCTGCCCCGCGGCGACCTCGAGGCGAGGGAGCGATTCGCGGCCGCCGCTCTCAGGCTGGCCGCGGCCGCGGGTGTCGACCCGGCCGCCAGGAAAGGCGGGCGCGGGGAGCGCCTCCACCTGGTCGGCATCGACGACGATCCCGGCCGCGGCCTGCGCACGGTGACCGCCTGGTACTACGCCACCGCCCCCCTCGGTGAGATCGACGGGCCCGGGGCCTGGTCCAGCGCGGGTCGAGGGGTGCGCCTCGAGGCTCGCGACAGCGCCGCCCTCCGCCGGGCCACAGAGCGCCTCCGCCAGGACGCTCGCCAGGTGGGCGCCGCCGCCGCCCTGGTCGGGGACGTGTTCACCGGCGACGACCTTCTCCGTGTCCACGTGGCGCTCCACGGCGGACCCGAGGGCAGTGACCGAACCTTCCGGCGGCGCATCCAGGAGCTGCGCGATGGCGGGGTGCTGCGCCCGGTCGCCGAACGCGAGGTGGCCAGCCTGCGCGCGCGGGTGTCTCGCTTCCGCTCCCCCGCGGGCACGGGCGGGCGGCCGCCCGAGCTCTTCCGCTATGCGGGCAGCGGCGGCGAGAACGAGCAGCTGGTCTCGCTCCGGGCCCGGCGCGCCGCCTGACCGGGCGGCTCAGCCGGCATCGGTGTTCCAGGCGGTCTCCCCGCTGCTCAGCACCAGCGTGACCGGGCCCAGGTTGACCAGCTCCAGCTCCATGTGAGCGGCGAACCGGCCCGTGGCCACGCGGAGGTCGCGGGCTCGCAGCGCGGCCACGAAGACGTCGCAGAGCCGCTCCGCGTGGGCGGGCGCGGCGGCGCGGATGAAGGAGGGCCGGTGTCCCTGCGACGCATCCGCGTACAGGGTGAACTGGCTGATCACCAGGACGGACCCACCGCTTCGGGCGAGATCGAGGTTCATCCGGCCGGCAGCATCGGGAAAGATGCGCAGGGTGGCCACCCTGCCCGCCAGGCGAGCGGCGACCAGGTCGTCGTCGCCGGGTCCGACACCGAGCAGGACGACCAGGCCCGAGTCGATCCGGCCCACCTCGCTGCCGTCGACGCGGACGGCCGCGCGGGAGGTGCGCTGCACCACCGCCCTCACAGGCGATCGTCGGAGGGCAGGGCGCGGAAGCCGCGGAAGATGCGCATCGCCTCCGCCTCGGCGTCGAGGAACGATCGGTCGACGATGCGGATGTCGTGGACGATGAAGCTCCAGCTGCGTTCGGCGTCGCCCCCGACCGGCTCGCCGAACGCCGAGCCGCGGCTGTGTGGCGGGATCATCTCCATGCGCGAACCGTCCGACATGCGCCGGTAGATGGCGCGACGCACCAGGATGCTCTCCAGCGACCGGCCGTCGCGCAGGCGGCCGTCGACGAGGTCGATCTGGCGCAGCTTGGCGATGGGGTTGTCGGCGTCGCGGACCTCGACCTCGGCGGAGAAGCGCTCGGAGATGTCGCGGGCGATGAACAGCAGGGCCAGCGCGTCGGCCTCGTCGCCGGCGATGCGCACGAACGTCGCCGCCGACAGCTGCCGGTCATGGTGCGCGAGGGATTGCGCCTGCGCCTGGTCGAAGAACAGCTGCGCGAGCAGATCGCGGGATCGCTGGTCGGCGAGCCAGGGGGTGCCGTCACGCCACTCGCGGCCGGCCACCAGCTCAGCGAACCGGTTCTGCACGGTGTCGCGCGCGGCGTCGTCCAGCCCGCGGATGCGCAACTGGATCACCCTGCTCATCGCCCGATTGTAGGAGCGCCCCCGCGCCGTGGCCGTTCCGCGTCGGGCCCGCGCTCAGGAGCCTCGCTACACTACCCGCTCGCGCCGAGGTAGCTCAGTTGGTAGAGCACAGGTCTGAAAAACCTGGTGTCGACAGTTCGATTCTGTCCCTCGGCACCTCGCGTCACCGGTCCTGGACAGCGCGGCGGGGTGACGTACGATCATGGCGTGGCCATCCCAGGAACGGAGCCTGCGCCGGCGGCCGCCTCGCCGCCACTCCGCGCCCCGGGCTCTCTGGGCCGGCGGCTCGCACGTGCCTGTCTGCGCGCCCTGGGCACCCCCGCCGCTCCGTGGGTGCTGATCATCGCTGGTGCCGCCGGCACCCTGCTCGGTGCCCTGTGGATCGGGTCGGCGGTGGCAGAGCTCAGCGGCCCGATCACCCAGGCGGGCCACCACGATTTCTTCGCGTTCTACTCCGCGGCGTCGCTGGTCCATGGACACCAGCCGCAGTCGCTGTACGACGCCGGCGCGATGACGGCGCTGGAGCGGCGCATCTACAACCACCCGACCGGCTACGCCGGCTACATGCCTTTCATCAATCCTCCATCCGCGGCGGCGCTGCTCTCGCCACTGTCGCTGCTGCCCGAGGCAGGGGCTCGCCTCGTCTGGCTGGCGGTGTCACTGCTGCTTGCGCTCGCGTGCGCGCTCCTGCTCACGCGCGGGCGAGACCTGCGCATCCGGGCCCTGGCGTTGCTGGTGGTGCTCGCCTGCTTTCCGGCCTACCAGACCTTCACCGAGGGGCAGTGGTCGTTGGTCATGCTGCTCGGCTGCCTGGGCGCGCTCGCGGCCGGCCGGCGCGGTCATCCCTGGCTGGCGGGTGCCGCGCTCACCGTGCTATGGCTGAAACCGCCGCTGCTGCTGCTGGTCCTGGTCTGGCTCCTGGTCACCGGACGCTGGCGGGTCGCGGCGGGGATGATCGGAGCGGTCGCGGCGGTCACGCTGGCGGCGCTCCCCTGGACGGGGATCCCCGCCAACCTCAACTACGCCCACTACCTCACCAGCGTGCTCAGCGCGCACGTGTCGGGCGCCGGGGCGGTGGGACAGACGGCGTGGGAGGGGGCGCTGCCCAACATGGAGGGACTGATCGGTCTCGCCGCCGCCGTCTTCGGCCAGCAGGATCCCCTGGCGGTCGACGTCGCCACCGGGGCGGCGGCGGCAGCCCTGGTCGGCTTCTTCGCCTGGGCGATGCGCGGGCGCTGGCGCGACCGGCCGCTCCCGCTGCGCCACGGGCTGGCCGCCGTGTGCCTCGGGCTGCTGCTCGATCCCCACCTCTACGCCCAGGACTGCATGCTCATCCTCGTGCTGGTCGCGCTGGTCCTGGCCGCACTGCCGCGCGGGCCGCGTGCGCGGGGAACCCCGATCAACCCCCTGCGCGTGGACGCCACCGTGCTGCTGGCTGGGCTGGCGCTCCTCGACCTCTCCGCCATCGACACGCTGTGGTTGCAGACCCCCATCCTGAAACCACTGCATCTCCTCACCGTCGCGCTCATCGCCGGGGTGGTCATCCTGGCCTGGCCCGGCAACCGGCCGGGGGGCGAGCGATCGAGGCCCCGGGCCCTCGCCTCCAGTATCTGAACGGCGACCCCAGAGGCGTCAGTCAGGCCGCGACGGCCACCTCGCCGGCGGGCGCGGCCGAGGCCAGGGCGCGCGCGCTGGCGATGGCGGCGTCGACGCCACCTGTCAGCGGGGCGACGCCCGCCCGCAGGGTGTCCTGGAGGCCCAGCCGGCTCATCTGCTTGAGCAGCCGCCGCGCCGCCACCTGGCCGGAGGCCACGCCGCCATCTCGGATCAGCAGGGCCGCCGCGCCACCCTCGAGGATGGTCACCGGCTCGCTGGCCCTGGCGTAGGCGATGACCAGCGCGGCGTACCCCGAGCGGGCGCCGGCGGGGATGGTCTCATCGATGACGAACAGGCAGCAGGCACCCTCGCCGGGGATGGCAGCCGCTGCCGCCAGGAAGCGATCGTGTCCGACCGCCCAGGGCAGCTGGGAGATGGGCGGCAGCTCCATCGGGCTCACCGCTCAGCTCACCAGGAGGTCGGCGCGCAGCACCTCGAGCGCGCCCAGGCGCTGTGCGCTGGATCCGCTGGTGCCGTGGTGCCAGGTGAGCAGCAGCCCGACGGCGTCGAGCAGCTCACGCAGGCGGAGAGGCTTGGGCAGGGCACTGACCCCGCTGCGCATCGAGAACGGGGTGCGCAGCGAGCCGCTGACGAAGCAGATGCCGCTGTGGCTGGCGTTGCGGTGTCCGATCAGCTCCCGCGCCAGCTCGATGCCGTGGATGTCGGGCAGCAGGCCGTCGAGCAGGATCGCGCCATAGCGGCGCCTGGCCACGGCGCGCAATGCCCCGGCTCCGGTGGCGCAGTCGTCGACATCACCGCTGAGGCCGGTCAGGGCCCGGCACAGGAAGGATCGGACGAGCTCATCGTCCTCGACCACCAGGATCGGCGACAGTTCCATCTGGCCGATCCTACCGGCTCATTCCTGGAGGTGCGGACAGGACACCAGATTGTGATGACATCCGCACTGCTCACCGAGGTCGTCCAGGGTGATGGCGCCGTCGGCGAAGACCAGGCCCGGCTCGCCCGCCGCGGGGATGCCCGCATGGGCACGGCGCACGTAGGTTACCCGTCCGCCGATCAGCGTCCAGGCGGGCATGTTGGGAACCCCGGCGCGGATCATGCGCAGCGCTGCCACGGCGGAGGCGGCCGCGTCGACATGGCGGTGGCCCACCGACGGCGCGTAGGTGGCCCCGCTGAGGTCGATGGGATCGCCGGGATCGCCGCTGAGCAACCGTTGCACGGCGCCGCCGAGCAGCGCCCCTCCGGTCTCGCAGAGTCTTCGCGCCAGGGTTCCCGAGGTGTCTTCGGGGGCAACCTCCAGGGTGTCCTGCGCCAGGATGGGGCCGGCATCGACCTTGGGGACCGCTCGGTGCAGGGTGATGCCGGCCGAGCGGTCGCCATCGGCGATGGTCCAGTAGACGGGCTCCGGGCCGCGCCGAGCGGGGAGCGCGCTGGGGTGGACATTCATCCAGCCCTGACGTGGAACGCCCAGGGCGCGGATTCCGATGATCTGGTCGAAGCTGGCCATGACCACCCCCTCGAGCTCGAGGGCGGCGAGGTCGAGGATGGTGTGCTCGTCGTTGACGCGCCAGGCGCGCAGAAGGGGGATGCCGAGGTGATCGGCGATGCGACTGAGCGCGTTGTCGCCGAGGATCGCCGGGTGCGCGCCCGGCGAGGTGAGCAACCCGACCACGTCGATGCCGTCGAGGTCGAGCAGGGTGAGCAGGAAGGCCATGCTGAAGTCGGAGGGGAAGCCGGCGAAGAGCAGGCGTCGTCCCCCCTGTGACCGCGCCTCTCCATGGAGCGGTTCGATGTCGCGATCGGGGATGAAGGAGAACTCGGGGCGTGCCCACAACGATTCGCGCAACTGGTCGAGCGCCATCGATCGCGTTCCCACCGCGCCCAATCCTAGCGCCGCGCTCCGACCGTGCCGCCGGAGAAGTCCGCCGGGCCCAGCCGAGTGTGGTCACGCCAGGGTCGCCCGGCGCCGCCGATTTGCGAGACTCGCAGCCCCCAGAACCACGGAGGAGGTCCGCAGGATGGCACGCCACACGATCACGTTGATACCCGGTGACGGGATCGGGTACGAGGTCAGCGAGGCGGCGCGCCGGGTGATCGACGCCACCGGGGTGGACATCGAATGGGACGTTCAGAACGCCGGGCTCGACGTGGTGGAGGAGTTCGGCACCCCCATGCCCGACCATGTGCTCGACTCGATCCGCAGGAACAAGGTGGCCATCAAGGGCCCGCTCACCACCCCCGTCGGCAAGGGCATGCGCAGCGTCAACGTGGCCCTGCGTCGCGAGCTCGACCTCTTCGCGCTGGTGCGACCGACGAAGTGGTACCCGGGTGTGCGCAGTCGCTACCAGGACGTCGACCTGGTGGTGGTGCGCGAGAACACCGAGGACCTCTATGCCGGGATCGAGTTCGCCGAGGGGGAGAAGGAGACCCACGAGCTCATCGAGACCATCGAGCGGCTCAACGGCCGGCGCATCCGCGACGACTCGGGCATCAGCATCAAGCCCACCAGCATCACGGCCACGCGGCGCGTCTTCCGCTTCGCGTTCCAGTGGGCGATCGACAACCGCCGTCACAAGGTGACCGCGGTGCACAAGGCCAACATCATGAAGCACACCGAGGGCCTGTGGCTCCGTGTCGCCGAGGAGGTCGCCAGGGATTTCCCGCAGATCGAGTTCGAGGACCGCATCGTCGACAACATGGCCATGCAGCTTGTGCAGAAGCCCGAGCTGTACGACGTGATGGTGATGCCCAACCTGTTCGGCGACATCCTCAGCGACCTCTGCGCCGGCCTGGTGGGTGGCCTCGGGCTGGCCCCCGGTGCCAACACCGGCGACGAGATCGCCCTCTTCGAGGCCACCCATGGCAGCGCGCCGAAGTACGCGGGCAAGAATGTCGCCAACCCCATGGCGATGATGCTCACCGGAATGATGATGCTGCGCCACATCGGTGAGAAGGACTGCGGCGACCGTCTCGAAGCCGCCATCGCCACTGTCATCGCGCAGGGGAGGAGCGTCACCTACGACATGAAGCCGAGCCGCGACGATCCCACCTCGGTGGGCACATCGCAGGTCGCCGATGCGGTCATCGCGGAGCTGGAGAGCGCGGCCGTCGCGCCCTGACATGGACGTCACCGGCAGGCTGGTGAGACTCCGTGCTCGGCGTCCCGAGGACGCCCCCGCCATCGCCGACATCCTCGCCAGTCCCCAGGTCGTGGCCAACCTCGCGCAGTGGGCCCAGGGGCCGTACTCTCTGGAGAAGGCACGGGCCTGGGTGGCGGCGGAATCGCCAGACGAGGTGCTCTGGGCGATCGAATGCCTCGATGACCATGCCTTCATCGGTGCCACCGGCCTGCACGGCCTCGACCACCGCAACCGCCGCTGCACCTGGGGCATCTGGATCGGTCCACCGCAACGATGGGGGCGCGGCTACGGGACCGAGGCGTGCATGCTGGCGGTGGAGTACGCCTTCCTGCACCTGGCCATGGAGAAGGTGAATCTGGACGTCTATGCCGGCAACGACCGCGCCCGGCGCAGCTACGAGAAGGCTGGCTTCGTCAGCGAGGGCATCAAGCGCCGCCATTACTGGCGTGACGGCGAGCTCATCGACGTCGAGCGGATGGCGGTCTTCCGCGACCACCCCGACTACCAAGGGCGGATCGCCGTCGCCGGGGACTGACCGCCCCCATCGCCTAGCATCGGCGACATGAGGGGCAGGCTGGTCAGGTCGCTGCCGGTCCGGGCAGTGCGCCGCTTTCTCGACGCGCGGGGCCCGAACTGGGCCACCATCGTGGCCTGGAACCTGTTCTTCGCCTTCTTTCCCATGGTCATCCTGGCGGTGACGCTGGTGGGCCTCGCCCTCCAGGACCCGGGCACCAGGACGACGGTGGAGCAGCAGGTGCTGGCGGCCTTTCCCTCCTGCCATGCCCACCACCCAGGGGGCGGCACCTGCCAGATCATCACCGCGCTCGACGACTTCCGCCGCAGCACCGGGCTGCTGGCCATCGTCGGAATCCTGGGGCTGGTCTGGAGCGGAGCCGGTCTGTTCAGCGCCATCGAGAACGGGCTGAACAGCCTCTACCCATGCAGGTCGCGCGGCTTCCTCGCCCAGAAGGCGATGGCCATCGGCATGGTGGTGATCTTCACTGTGATGGCGGTGCCGCTGGTGGCCAGCGGCAGCCTGCTCTCGCTGCTGCAGTCGCTTCCCGGCGTCCCCGACTTCCTGCGCAGCAGCGTCGTGGGCCTGATCATCCAGGTTGCCGCCGGCATCGTGGATGCCTCCGTGCTGTTCGCGGTCATCTATTACGTCGTGCCCCATCGTCGGCAGCACCTGCGCGACATCCTCCCCGGCTCGATCGCCGCCGGGGTGCTCTTCGAGGTTCTGACGCTGGCGTTCCCGCTCTATTTCAAGCTGGTGACCAACAGCCCGCAATGGGGACAGACGTTTGGTTTCATCTTCGTTCTGCTCTTCTACTTCTTCCTGCTCGGGCAGATCATCATGGTGGGCGGAGCCTTCAACGCTGAGATCGGTGCCAACCGCGAGGCATGCGCCGCTCCCGGGTTGAGATCAGGGGGGCTTGGCGGCGAGGGGCTGCGCTCCGACCCCGCCGTGCGATCGCCGGCGCCGGGGTCCCGCTGACCGCGCTCTTGGTGACGAGTCTGTCGCAGAGCGGCAACCGCGGGGCGGGCGCGGCTATACAGCGGAGAGCCTCCCTTGTGACAGGATTGGCCAAAGCCACGTGGATGGAATGTGACCCCAGCAGAGATCACGGCCGGCGACACGGCCCTCTCGGCTCTCGCCCTGGAACGGCCCGCGCGCCTGCTGGTCGACGATCTTCTCGAAGCCGCCCGTGAGTACCTGGACACCGATGTCGCCTTTGTCGCCGAGTTCGCCGGCGGCGAACAGGTCTTCCGCCACGTCACCGGCGACGCGGCGCTCTTCAGGCTCAGCTCCGAGCTGCGGGTGCCGCTGGGCTGGATGTACTGCAAGGCGATGACCGAGGGCAGGCTCAGCGAGGCCATCCCCGACACCGCCGCCGACCCCGTCGCCGCGGCCATGGACGTCACCTTTGAGGCCAACATCGGCAGCTACGTGGGCGTTCCCGTGAGCCTCCCCGACGGTCGCATCTGGGGATCGATGGCGTGTGTGAGCCGCAGTCCCGATGACAGCGTCGGCAAGCGCGATGTGCGCTTCATGCGCATGCTGGCGCGCATCTACGCGGAGCAGCTCGAGCGCGAGGAGCACGCGGCGGTGGCCCGCCGGCAGAAGCGCGCCCAGATCCGTGCGGTGCTGCGCGAGGGGCGCCTCAACACCGTCCTCCAGCCGATCGTCGACCTGATCACCGGGGCACCGGTGGGGTACGAGGCGCTGGCGCGATTCGCAGGCGAGACCCCGCAGCCACCGGACGTCTGGTTCGCCGCCGCCGAGCAGGTGGGCCTGGGCCCCGAGCTGGAGCTCGCCGCGGTGCGATCGGCGCTCGGACACCTCGACGCGCTGGCGCCGGACGCGTACCTGGCCATCAACGTCTCGCCGCAGACGGCCACCAGCAGCGAGTTCGCAACCCTCATCGAGGTGGGCACGGACCGCATCGTCATCGAGGTGACCGAGCACGCGGCCATCGGCGATTACCCCCAGTTCAACAGCTCAGTGGCGCGGCTTCGCTTCCGCGGCATGCGCTACGCCGTCGACGACGCCGGCGCAGGGTTCGCGACCTTCAGCCACATCCTCAGCACCAAGCCCGACATCGTGAAGCTGGACATGTCCCTGATCCGCGACATCCACCGCGACCTGGCACGACGGGCCCTGCTCCACGGGCTCATCTACTTCATCGAGCAGATCAATGCCACGGCGGTCGCCGAGGGTGTGGAGACGTATGAGGAAGCGGAGGCCCTGAAGCGACTTGGGGTGCACTGCGGCCAGGGGTACTACTTCGGTCGCCCCGGTGAAGCGGTGCGCGTGGTGGCACCGAGGGGTGCGTCGGCGCAGGAGCACAGGCGCGGGCGGGTCCGCGTTCTACCCCTGGCCAAGTAACCTTTCGAGCATGGAGCTCAAGGTCAGGCCGGCTGTTGCGGCGGCGGCGGTGCCGTTCCGCCACGAGCATCACCGCGACGTCCAGGGAGGGGCGGCGCGTGCCGCCGTGTTCGGGGTCAGTGACGGTCTGCTCACCAACGTCTCGCTGATCCTCGGCGTCGCCGGCGCCCATCCCGCGGCCGGGGTGGTCCGGCTCGCCGGTCTGGCCGGCATGGTGGCCGGCGCCTTCTCGATGGCGGCCGGTGAATACGTCTCGATGAGCGCGCAGCGGGAGCTCATCGAGCGCGAGGTCTCCATCGAACGCGAGGAACTGCGCCGGCATCCGGAATCCGAGCATCGCGAGCTGGTGGCCCTGTACGTCTCGCGCGGCGTGCCCGCGGGGGCTGCCGAGCAGGTGGCCACCGCCCTCAGCCGGGACCCGGAGGTGGCGCTCGAGGTGCACAGCCGCGAGGAGCTGGGGGTCAACCCGGGGTCGATCGGCTCCCCGATGGCGGCGGCGGCCTCATCCTTTGGCAGCTTCGCTGTGGGTGCGCTGGTGCCGCTGCTCCCCTGGTTCTTCGGCAACGGCAACGTGGCGGTGATCGCCTCCATCGTCCTGGGAGCGCTGGCCGCTCTCGCGGTCGGGGCGGCGGTGGCCTCGTTCACGGGTCGATCCCGTGTCCGCACCGCGCTCCGCCAGCTCGGGATCGCCATGGTGGTGGCGGCTGTCACGTACGGCATCGGCAGCGCCGTCGGGGTGCACACCGGCTGACATGCCGGGGCCCGAGGTCTTCGAGGTCCTCCTCGAGGGTGAGCCGGCGGCGCCACGCTGCACGCTCGAGGAGGAGTACGGAGCGGCGCTGCTGCTCGGCAGCGAGCGGGTTGCTGTCAACTTCGTCAGCACCATCGACGGGATCGTCAGCCTCGGGCTCGACGCCGACGACTCGCGCGCGGTCGGAGCCGGGGTGCCGGCGGACCGTCTGCTGATGGCGATGCTCCGAGCGGTCGCGGGAGTGATCATGGTCGGGGCCGGGACTCTGCGGGCCACGCTCAACCATCAGTGGACGGCCGAGTCGCTGGCCCCCGATCGGGGCGCGGACCTGATCGAGCTGCGCGCGGCCGCCGGCCGGCCGGCCCCACCGGCTCCGCTGCTGGTGGTGAGCAGCACCGGCGCCGTGCCCGCCGATGCGGTGGCCGTCGCCCGCCCCGCCGTCCCCGTGCACGTGCTCACCTCCCTGGGATGCGTGGCGATCCGCGGAGCCGGCCCGGAGGCCGTCAGGGTCGCGGCTCCGGCGGCCCGGCTCGCCCCCGCTGCCATCGTCGAGGCGGCCAGGGACCTGGCGGATGGTGGCCCGGTGCTGTGTGAGGGGGGCCCTCATCTGCTCGGAGACCTGCTCAGCGGGGGAGTCCCGCTCGACCTCTTCCTCACCGTCGCCCCGCAGCTGGCGGGGCGCAGCCAGTCCTCCGGCGAACGCCGCAGCCTGGTCGAGGGAGTGGCCCTGCCCGCCTTCACCCGTCCCGGCTCGCTGCGCTCCATCCGGCGATCCCAGGATCATCTCCTGCTGCGATACGCGATCGACGCCGCCGCCGGCCGGCCGGGGTAGCCGGGGCGCTGGGGTGCTGGAGCGGTAATCCCCACCGGACCGCGGGGGTGTCCCAGGGGGGTTGCCCGCGGCTGCGCAAGTTTTGACGATCCCGCTCGTCTTTTCGAGTACACCGCTCGCCGGCAGCGGCAGACGATCAGGACAGGAGACCGCCAGTGATTCGACGCCTCAGCGCACTTGTCCCCGGGGTTGCCCTGGTGGCGACCGTCGGGTTCGCCGCCGCCGGTCCGCAGGCTGTGGCACACGCCGACCTGGCGGCAATGCCGTACCACCAGCCCGCGCTCATGTACACGATCGGCCAGACGGCCGCGATCAACGGGGACACCACAGCGGTGCATCCCTCCATCCAGCCGCCCCCGGTCCTCGCCTGCCTGCCCGTGACCCCGCCCTCGCCGGTGCCCGGCTGCGTGCCGCCGCCACCCCCGGCCGGCGAGCCCTGGCCGGTCAACATGGCCTATTTCGGCGGCCACGTGCAGGTGACCCCGAAGATCTACCTGGTCTTCTACGGGTGGGGCCACAAGGGCGCCTTCAGCAGCTCCTGCGCCACCCGGCCGGCCGGCGACAGGGTTCCCTGCGACCCCAGCGGCGCCGGCCAGCGCATGCTGAGCTTCGCCCAGCAGCTGGGCGGCACCCAGTGGGCGGGGACGCAGACGCAGTACTACCAGACCCTCACGGATCCCAGCGGCCATCCCTTCAACGAGTACGTCCAGAACCCCGCCAACCAGCTCAAGGGTGTGTGGTTCGACAACACCTCGCCGATCGATCCCCAGATGACCTACACCGAGATCGCCCAGGAGGCGGCCCGGGCGGTGCAGCACTTCCACGCCACCGACCTGCTCAACAGCCAGTTCGTCATCGCCCAACCCCAGAACTTCTCGGACCCGCTGGCCTCGTCGGTGGGCTACTGCGCCTGGCACGACTACACCGAGCCGGGCATCGAGAACGGCATCTACAACGGGATCACCCCCAACATCTCCTTCACCAACATGCCCTACATCCTCACCCAGGGCACCGGCTGCGGTGAGAACAGCGTCAATGCCGGTCCGGCGGGCAGGCTGGACGGTGAGTCCATCGTGCTCGGCCACGAGATCGAGGAGACGGTCACCGATCCGGGGGCCGAGGATCCCGGGCCCAACGGCGCCCACCTGGGCGCCTGGTACGACATCAACCAGTACGAGACCGGCGACAAGTGCGCCTGGGTCGGAGCCGACCCGCTGTGGCTGGTCACCGGGGCCGGCCCCGAGCCCGTCCCCGGGATGCCGGGCAGCATCGGCACCATCGTGGGCAACAACAACGGCAGGCCCGGCCAGAGCTTCCCCGTGCAGTCGCTGTGGAGCAACAGCTCGGCAGGTGGCGCGGGCTACTGCGCCGGCGCGGGCACCGACCTGCCCATCCTCCCGTAGCCTCCAACCGTCACCGCTGGTCGTCCCCGGAAGCCCGCAGGGTGCCTCCGGGGGCGATCCGGCGCGGTGATGGGACAATTGCGCAGATGCCCCTGTGGCCGTCGCGCAGCCTCGCCTCCCGCGCCGCCGTGGTCGTGGCGGTGGCGGTGGCCGCCGTCCTGGTGGCGCTGCGAGCGTCCTCCGCCGCCCCGCTGCCGCCCGCGCTGTCGACCCAGCCGACCACCTGGAGACTGCCCCGCCTGAGCGGCTCCGGTGATCTCACGATGGCGGATCTGCACGGCCACCCCGTGGTGCTGGACTTCTTCGCGTCCTGGTGCACGGCCTGCCGGGGCGAGCTTCCCGGGATGGCCGCGGTCTCGCGCCAGCTCCGGGGCCGGGTCACCTTCGCCGGGATCGATTCACTGGAGAACGGCAACGGCCCGGCCATGGCCCGTCAGTACGGAGTGGACTGGTGGCCCCTGGCGCGGGACGTCGGCGGAACCCAGGAGAGCGGACTCCACGATGCCCTGGGCGCGCGCGGGATGCCCCTTACCGTGTTCTACAGCAGCGCCGGGCGGGTGCTGGCGGTGGTGTTCGGCGCCATCAGCGAGGCCGACCTGCGCGGCCGCATCCAGTCGCTCTACGGGATCGCCGGCTGAGCTCAGCCGGCGGCCCCACGTTCGGTGCGGAGCTGCTCGGCCAGCTGCCGGGCCGCCGGGGTGAGCTTGTGGGGGAGGCGGACCTGGATCTCGGCGATCAGGTCGCCGTGGCCACCGCCCCGCAGCGTGGGCATGCCCAGCCCGCGCAGGCGCAGCCTGGCACCGTTCTGCGTGCCCGCGGCGACCTGGAGCCGGGCGGTGGTGCCGCGGAGGGTGGGGACGGCCACCTCGCCACCGAGCAGGGCGACATCGAGAGGCACCGCCACCGGCACGCGCAGGTCGCTGCCGCCGCGCGTGAAGCGCGGGTGGTGGCGCACCGCCACCCGAACGAAGAGGTCACCCGAGCCTGCCCCGGCGCTGCCCGCGCCGCCCTGGCCGGCGGCGCGCACCCGGCCCCCGTCGGCGACACCGGCGGGGATGCTGATCTCCACGCGGCGGGTGCGGCCCCCCTCGTTGAGCTCGATTGTGCGGGTGGTCCCCGAGTAGGCCTCCTCCAGCGTGATCTCGGCGCGGCCCTCGACGTCGTCGCCTCGGCGGGCGGGAGCGCGGCGGGGCCGCCCGCCTGCGGAGCGCCCGAACATGGAATGGAAGAAGTCGGAGAAGGGATCCGCGTCACCGAACAGGCTCTCCAGCTCGTCCGGCGACACCGTGCGGTACTCCACCTGCGGCCCACCTCCGCCGCCCGGCGCGCTCCCGAACGGTGAGGGCCCAGGGCGCCCCGCCCTGTCCCAGGCCTCGTATTCGCGCCAGCGGGGACCCACCTCGTCGTACAGCCGCCGCTTCTCAGGGTCGCTGAGCACCTCGTTGGCCTCGTTGATCTCCTTGAACCGTCGCTCGGCGGCGGGGTCGCCCTGGTTGAGGTCGGGGTGGTGCTTGCGAGCGAGCTTGCGGAAGGCGGCCTTGATCTCCTTCTGCGTCGCTGTCCGCGACACCCCGAGGATGGCGTAGTAGTCCTGGAAGGCGGTGGGCACGCTCGGAGTTGTACCCGATCGCGCGAGGCGGCAAAACGATTGGCGCGCGCGCCGGCGGCCAGGGTGCCCGGTGGGAAGCCGCTGGCCTCGGTATGGTGGGCGGGTGACCGCAGCCCCCGGTGCCAAGCTGGCGATTCGCCGCGAGCGCCTGCGCCACGGACCGCTCGACCTGGTGGCCACGACCTTTCCCCTCCGCCAGGGCCGCGACGATCCCACCATTCGGGTTGCCGGCGGCGAGGTCTGGCGAGCCCTGCGCACCCCAGCGGGGCCGGCGACCCTCTGTCTTCGCGTTGACGGGGACGAGCTCGAGGCCGCGGCGCTCGGTCCGGGGGCCGCCGCGGCGCTCGACCTCGCCCCTCAGCTGGCCGGGCTGCACGACAACCCTGCCGAGCTGCACGTGCTCCACCCCGCGCTTGCCGAGGCGCGGCGCCGCCGCCCCGGGCTGCGCCTTACCTCCGGCACGTCGGTCTTCGACGCCCTGGTCTGGGTGGTGATGGCCCAGAAGGTGGTTGGCCCCGACGCCCGCCGCGCCTACCGCGACCTGGTCCGGCGGGTCGGCGACCCCGCCCCGGGAGGGGTGGGGCTGCTGCTGCCGCCCGATCCGCGCCGCCTCGCGGTCACGCCCTACTGGACATTCCACGCCTGCAACGTCGAGCAGCGCCGCGCCGCAGCGATCGTTGCCGCGGCGCGCCGCGCCAGCGCCCTCGATCGCCTGGCAGGATCTCCCGCCGCGGAGGCGCGCAACCGCCTGCAATCGCTCCCCGGGGTGGGCCCCTGGACGGCGGCGGAGGTCACCGCGGTCAGCCACGGCGATCCGGATGCGGTTCCCCTCGGCGATTTCCACCTGCCCAACGTGGTTGCCTACGCGCTCGCCGGGGAGCCGCGGGCCACCGACCTGCGCATGCTCGAGCTGCTCCAGCCCTACGCGGGGCAGCGCGGGCGGGTGATCCGCCTGCTCATGTCGGCGGGCGGCGGGGCGCCGCGCCACGGGCCCAAGCTCAGCCGCCAGGACATCCGCGGCCGCTGACACCGAGCGCTGGCCGCGCCGCATCGGCTCGCGTTGGCATTGTCTCCGAACAGATGTTCGCGTACACTGCCGTGCAGCCATGACCACGGTGATCGACCCCATCGCCGACGCGCTCGACCAGCTGCGGGCCAGCGCCACCGTCGCCGGCCGGATCGTCCACGAGGAGGTGATCCCGGCAAACCGGGCCGTGTACGCCGACTGGCCCGCCGCCGTCGATCCGCGGCTGCTGAGAGCGCTCGGCGCGCGCGGCATCGTGCGGCCCTACGTGCACCAGTCAGAGGCGGTCGCCCATGCCCTGGCCGGCCGCGACGTGGTGGTGGTCACCCCCACCGCCAGCGGCAAGACGCTGGCATTCGCGGTGCCCGTACTCGACGCCTGGCTGCACGACCCCGAGATGAGATCGCTCTGGCTGTTCCCCACCAAGGCGCTCGCCCAGGACCAGCTCGCCACCCTCCAGGACATCGCCGTCCACCTCCCCGAGGGCCTGCGCGCGGCGACGTATGACGGCGACACCGCTCCCGGGCTGCGCCGTGCGGTGCGCAACGACGGCAACATCGTGGTCACCAATCCCGACATGCTGCACGGCGGCATCCTTCCGCACCACACCAGCTGGGTGCGCCTCTTCCAGCATCTTCGATACATCGTCATCGATGAGCTCCATGCCTATCGAGGGCTGTTCGGGTCTCACCTCGCCAACGTCCTGCGGCGCCTGCTGCGGATCTGCCGCTTCTACGGCAGCACTCCCTCGGTGATCGCCTGCAGCGCAACCGTGGCCAACCCGCGCGAGCTGGCCGAGCGGCTGCTGGAGCGTCCCGTGCAACTGGTCGACGTCAACGGCGCTCCCCGGGCCGCCCGCCGGCTGTGGTTCTGGAATCCGCCGCTGATCGACGGCACCATGGGAGTGCGGCGCTCGGCAACCCTGGAGGCGCGACGCCTGATGGCCGAGCTGCTGCGGCGCCGGCTGCAGACCATCGCCTTCACCCGCAGCCGCTCCGGGGTCGAGGTGCTGCTCACCTACCTGCAGCGGCTGAACCCCGCACCGCGCCAGGGCGGAACGTCGCCGGTGCGCGGCTACCGGGGTGGCTACCTTCCCCTCGAACGCCGCGCCATCGAGGCGGGCCTGCGCGACGGCAGCGTTCGCGGCGTGGTCAGCACCAACGCGCTGGAGCTCGGCATCGACATCGGCAACCTCGATGCGGCCATCCTTGTCGGTTACCCGGGAACCATTGCCTCGACATGGCAGCAGCTGGGTCGCGCGGGCAGGCGGGACAGCGAGTCGCTGGGCGTCCTGCTGGCCACGGACTCGCCGCTGGACCAGTTCCTGGTCAACAACCCTCGCTACCTGCTCGAGGCGCCGCCGGAGCACGGCCTCATCAATCCAGACAACCTGCTGGTGCTGGGCAGCCATCTCCAGGCGGCGACATTCGAGCTGGCCTTCGAGTGTGGCGAGTCCTTCGGCGGTGCCGGCAGCGACACCACCGGCGCCCTCCTCGACCTGTTCAGCGAGGACGGCCTCGTGCATCGCAGCGGGTCGCGGTATCACTGGGCCGCGGACGCCTTCCCCGCAGAGGCGATCTCGCTGCGCCGTGCCGCCGCCACCAACGTGGTAATCATCGACACCTCCACCGGCGCCGGCGGTCCCGGCCAGGGGCCGCAGGGGCCATGGGCGGGGAGCGGGGGAGGGAGGCCGGGAAGTCACGGCCGGGTCATCGGCGAGGTGGACCAGTTCGCCGCTCCGGTCCTGGTCCACGACGACGCCATCTACCTGCACGAGGGCCGCCAGTTCCACGTCGAGCGGCTCGATTGGGAGGAGAAGCGCGCCTATGTGCACCCGATCATCGTCGACCACTTCACGGTCGCGGAGACGCGGACCACGCTGCAGATACTCGAGCGATACGCGGGCCCGGTCGGTGACACCTGCCGGCGCTCGCTCGGAGAGGTCCGGGTGAGCAGGCTGGCGACCCTGTACAAGAAGGTCCGATTCCTCACGCACGAGAACGTCGGGGCGGGACCGATAAGCCTTCCCGAGCAGGATCTGCACACCGTGGCCGCTTGGACGGCCTTCGATCCGGGCGTCCTGCGGGGCGTGGCCAGCGCCGAGCTGGACGCGGCCCTCAGCGGCATCGCTGCCGTGTTCCATGCGGCGGCGTCGCTGCTGTGCATGTGCGATCCGCGAGACCTCGGCACCCAGGCGCAGCTGCGCGCCGCGGCCTCACCTCCGGCGACCCTGGGCGTGCCCCCGGCGCTCACCTCGGCGATCGCGGCAGAGCCCCAGGAGTTCGCCCCGGGCTGGCGTCCGCCGGCGCCTGACCACCCGGTGGTGACCGAGAGCGGGTGGCCCACGGTGTACATCTACGACGCCGTGGCCGGCGGGGTGGGCTTCGCCGAGCGCTGCCATCAGGGCTGCGCTGACCTGGCCGGTATGGCGGCACAGCTGGTCGCGAGCTGCGGCTGCGCCGCTGGCTGCCCGTCCTGCGTGGGGCCCGCCCGGGCGCGTGTCGACGTCAAGTCGGCGACCGCGCGCCTGCTCGACCTTGCCCAGAGGTGAGCGGCGCGCCACCATCCAGCCCCATGGGTTCGCTGCCACGCCAGGCTGCCACGCGGGCTGCCCCCACGCCGAGGCGTCCGCTGTCGCCAGCCGCCGTGTCCCGCCGGTTGGTGCGGGTGGACCCCGCCTTCGGGGATGTCGCCCGCGCGGCGGGTCCCTTCGCTCCGCGGCCGCCCGCCGGGGACGCGTTCAGCGCCCTGGCCCGGGCCATCGCCTACCAGCAGCTGGCGGGGCGCGCGGCCGCGGCCATCCACGGCCGATTCCTCGCCCTGTTCGGGAGCGACCCCCCCACTCCCGGAGCCCTTCTTGCCACCCCGCTGGAGACGCTGCGGGGGTGCGGGCTCTCCGGCGCCAAGGCCGCCGCCCTCCTCGACCTGGCCGGCAAGTTCAGCGATGGCACCATTCCCGCCGGCCGGCTGGCGGCGATGCCCGACGACGAGGTGATCGCGCGACTCTCAGCGGTGCGCGGTGTGGGGCGCTGGACCGCCGAGATGTTCCTGCTCTTCGACCTGCGCCGTCCCGACGTCTGGCCCGTCGACGACTACGGCGTCCGCAAGGGGTGGAGGCTGATCCACGGGCTCGACGCCATGCCCACCCCGCGCCAGCTCACGGCGCTCGGGGAGCCGCTGGCGCCGCATCGGTCCGCGGCTGCGTGGTACTGCTGGCGGGCCGTGGATACGCTGACCCCCTGAGGTGCAGGACGGAGTCGAGTTCGGCCTGGGCAGCGTGCCGCGGCCCACCGTTCTCCGGCAGACCAGGGGTGGCGGCGACGAGCCGGGACCGGCCCACCAGGTACCGCCCGCCCCGCCATCGCAGCAGCCGGGTGCGCGTGGTCACCGCGGGCAGGTATTCCAGGCGACTGAGCGACTGCGCGGCGGCTCTCGCCCCGCGCCGCGCCGACCGCCGCCTCAGCCAGTCCACGACGAGCAGGATGGCGGCGCCGGCGGCCAGTGCCACGGCGAGGGCAAGCAGCCCCAGTGACAGCCGCGGCTGGTCGCCGGGCATTGCCGCGCCGGCGATGGCGGCGATCACGGCGGCGCACCAGGCGACGGTGCCGATGATCAGGGGACGGCCCATGGCGGCATTCTAGGGAGCGCGGCCTCCAGTCCCTCGACGGGGCGGTCGCGGGACGGCGCCTGGCCGGTCGCCCTGCAGCCGTTGCGCATCGAACAGGTGTTCGATAGGCTGCGCGGGTGACCCCTGCCCAGGCAGCCACGGTGAGCGCGCTCCGGGCCCGCATCGCCGCGCTGGGCGGTGCCGGCGGCCCGGCACCGCGGATCCGGCCACGACCACCTGATTGCGCCGATCGCGCCGCCGCGCTCGAGTTCCACGCCGAGCAGGTGGGCTGCGCAACCGCCTTCGTGCGCCGGCGCGCGATCGATCTGACGCCGTTCCTGGAGCACGCCGGGCTGGCTGCGGCTCCTCCGGTCGCCGACCTCCTCGACCTGCTCTCTCATCCCTGCGAGCCAGGTGGCCCGGCCTGGCAGACCGTCGAGGGGGTGGGGGTGCTCGACATCGAGACCCTGGGGCTGCGGGGCAGCGGCGTCATGGCCTTCCTGGTGGGGCTGGGGGTCCAGCATGGCGAGATCCTCGACACCGAGCAGCTCCTGCTCGCCGACCCAGATGGCGAGGAGGCGTTGCTGAGGGCGGTGGCGGCGAGGGTGGGATCGCACCGTCTCTGGCTCACCTACAACGGGCGCAGCTTCGACATCCCGGTGCTGGCCGCTCGCTGCACGATCAATCGGCTCGACCCCGCCAGGGTGGTGCCTCGCCTCCACGGCGACCTCCTCGGACCGGTGCGCCGGCTCTTCCGGGAGCGGCTCGGCGCCTGCACCCTCCGGCACGCCGAGATGTCGCTGCTCGATCACCACCGGGTCGACGACGTGCCCGGGTTCGAGGCGCCGGGACGGTACCGTGCCTGGCTGCGCGGCGCGCCCCCGGCGGTGCTGGCCGGGGTGGTCGAGCACAACCTCCAGGACATCGTCAGCACGGTGCTGGTGGCGGCTCGCCTGGCCGCCCACGTCGGCGGTGGGAGGGTCACCCCGGCGCATGCTGCCGACGGCTACCACCTGGCCCGGCACCACCAGAGGCGAGGCGTCGCCGACGCCGCCGAGATGGAGCTGCGCGGCAGCGTGGCCGCCGGGGTGGATCCCTGGGCTCGCCGCGCCGCGCACCGCCTGGCGGTGATCCTGCAGCGCCGCGGCGCCATGGAGGAGGCGCTGGCGGTGTGGCGGCGTCTCCACCTGGACGATCCCAGTGACCTCCGCGCGGCTCGAGGGTATGCCATCAGACTCGAGCGCAGCGGCGACCTCGCCGGCGCCGTCGAGGTGTGCCTGCAGGTGCGGCGCATCCGTGCCGATCTGGGTCCATGGTGGTTGCGGACGCGCGGTGGCGGGCTGGCCGGTGGCGCCGAATGGGATCGCCGCGAGCTCCGCTTGAGGCGTCGACTGCATTCGTAGAATGAGCCACCTTGCAGGAGGAGACGACGCCGCCGCGCACGCCCGGCACCGTCACGCCTGATTCCACCAGCGGACTCGGGTCACGGGCCCTGCGCTTCACCATCATGATCCTGGTGGCGCGGATCCTCTCGCGCCTGCTGGCCCTGGTCGCGGTCGTCACCATCGGCAACGCCCTGGGCGACTCTCGGTTCGGGCAGATGCAGACCGCGGTGACCTACACCGCGCTGGTGGGAGCCCTCACCGACGTCGGATTCACCGCTCTCTACGTGCGTGAAGGCGCCCGTGAGCGGCACAACCTGACGCGCTATTTCAACAACGTCGCCTCCATCAAGCTCTTTCTCGTCGCCATCTCGCTGCCGATCCTGGCCGCATGCCTGTGGTTCGCCGGCATCGAGTCGCTGTTGCTGCCTGCCTTCGCGCTGCTCATCCTGAGCGGTTACTCGCTGCTGCTGCGCAGCACCCTGTATGCGCTGCAACAGCTCAACTTCGAGATCGCCGAGATCGTGCCGGAGACGGCGGTGATCCTGGGAATGGCCCTGGTCGGCGCCCACCTCCACGCCGGCAGCGGGTTCTTTCTGTGGGCCTACGCCGCCGCCTCCGGCTTCGCCACCGTGTACTTCGTCGTGGTCCTGCTCGGCAAGCGGATCCTCACCCCCAGGTGGCAGCTCGAATCAGCACTCTTTCGCCAGTGGATCAGCGCGGGCATCCCGCTGGCGATCACCTACCTGCTCACCACCGTGTACTTCAAGCTCGACGTGCCCATCCTCCAGCACTATCGCTCCTACGCCGAGGTGGGCTGGTACACGTTCGCCTACCGCCCCTTCGAGGCGCTTCTCTTCATACCCGCGACGCTGCGCACCGTCGTCTTCCCGGTGCTCTCGATCTACTACCGCAATGCACCCAACCGCCTGCTGGCGTCGGCGGACAAGCTGTTCAAGGGGCTCGCCATCATGGGCTGGCCGATCAGCGTCGGACTCTTCCTGCTGGCGCCGCAGTTCATCGATCTGCTCACCAGCCAGTATCCGCAGAGCGGTGCGTCGCTGCGCATCCTGGCGATCGCGGTCGTCTTCATGTTCGTCGACAACACCTTCCCCGCGGTGCTCAACGCCATCGACCGCCAGAAGCTCTTCGCCTACGTGGCGCTCAGCGGACTGGTCATCAACTTCGGGCTCAACATGATCCTGATCCCACGCTTCGGCTACATCGGGGCGAGCTGGGCCACCGTGGCCACCGAGGTGGGCCTGGTGCTGACCGGCTGGCTGGCGCTGCGCGCTGCACTGGGCCCGCTCCATGTGGTGCGCAACTGCTGGAAGCCGTTCCTCGCCGGTGTCGTCATGGGCGCATTCGTGTGGCTGTGCAACCCGCACGGCCGCATCGCGCTGCTGGCGGTCACGCTCGCGGCGGCGCTCGTCTACGCGGTGCTGCTGCTGGTGCTGCGCACCGCTGACGACGAGGAGAGGTCGATCATCCGGCGCACCCTGGGGAGGGCGGGGACGACGGCGCCCGATTGAGCGCCCTGCCCGATGCTCGCAGGCCTACGGGCCGCCCGGTGCCGCCGGCGGCACCGAGGGTGCGGCCTGGGCCACTCCGGTGTTGTCCCATTGGGCGAACGGGATCTGCCAGTCGGCCTCGCCGTTGCTGTAGTCGGCGACGTTGCCCGTGTGGCTGATCACCACCACGTCACCCGCAAGCGAGTAGTTGAAGAAGGTGGTGGCGTGCGCGGTGCTGAGGTTGACGCAGCCGTGGGACACGTCGCTGGAGCCCTGGGAGGGCTCGGACCACGGCGCGGCGTGGATGAAGAACCCGTTGGTGGAGACGGCGGTGTCCTCGTAGACGTAGTCGTGGTAGTAGTTGACGTTGCCCGGATGGCAGGCCGCCCCACCGAAGGTGCTGCAGGAATCCATCATGACCTTGGGCGTCTTGTAGAGGACCACCAGGGTGCCCTCGAGGGTGCGGAAACCTGCCTTGCCCAGGCTCACCGGCCAGGTGTCGACCAGTTGATCGTTGGTGTAGACCTGCATCTGATGGGTGGTGTCGTCGATCAGCGAGACGTGCTTGGCGCCGACTGTGAAGCTCGTGCTCCAGCTGGCCAGGCCCCAGATGCCATTGCCGGCGTTGACGCCGTGGAATTTGGCCGTGACTGTGACCGTGGTGCCGCTCTGCCAGTACACGGCGGGACGGTAGTGGAGCTCGGAGCCCGAGAACCAGTGCCACGCTCCCGCCTGCGCTGGGGTTGAGACCACCTGGAGGTGCTCCACCACGCCGGCGCGCAGGCTCTCCGGCACCGACGTGTTGAAGTGCAGATCGATCGGCTCACCCACACCCACGGTGGCGCCATCGTCAGGCGTGGAGGTGGTGAGCAGGCGCCCGTTCACGGTGCCGAGCGTCGAGAAGCTCGTGACCGTGCTGGTGTGGGTCCCGCCGGGACCGGCGGCGGCCACCGTCACCCGGTAACTGGCGCCGGGGTCGAGGCCGTCGCTGGCAGTCCAGGTGCGCCCGTCAGCTGACAGCTGCCCGGTGACCGCAGCTCCGCCGACCCTGGTCACCGCCACCGCGGTGAGGTTGCCGACGTTGCTCGACACCGAGACAGGAGTGTCGAGCGCCACCCCGCTGGCGTGGTCGGCCGGGGTGACGGTGACCTGGGGGGGCGCCACCACCAGCACCGCGTTGGGCGTGCCCACCACGACGCGGGCCACACCGGGCGAGGCGCAGCCTGCCAGGAGGGTCAGCCCACCGCCCGCCGCGGTGAGCACGATGAGACGCCGAGCAATCATTGCGATGAACTTACCATGAGCACACTGATCGAACGCCGTGCGAGGGCACGGATGTACGCCGTCGTGTCGGGAGTGCAACGACACCGGCGCCAAGATCGTTCCGGAGGAGAGGAGTGACCGGCGTTCTGATCACCGCGGCGGACCTGGCCGCCGCCCTGGCCTCCAGCCATCCGCCGGTGCTCCTCGACGTGCGCTGGAACCTCGGCGGACCGCCCGGCCTCGACGAGTACAGGGCCGCACACCTGCCGGGCGCGCGCTTCATCGACCTCGACTCCGACCTGGCGGCGCCACCGGGCCGGGGGCGGGGCCGCCACCCCCTCCCCGATGCCGCGGCGTTCGAAGCAGCCATGCGCCGCTCCAGCCTGGACGCCGGTGCCGCCGTGGTCGTGTACGACGGCGGCGGCGGCCTCAGCGCGGCGCGGGCCTGGTGGCTGCTGCGCTACTTCGGCCACGCCGAGGTGCGGCTCCTCGACGGTGGGGTCGCTGCCTGGCTTGCCGCCGGCTTCCCCCTGACGCCGATCGACCCGCCGCCCCGGGAAGGCGACTTCACCGCCCACCCCGGGGCCATGCCCCTGCTCGACGCCGAGGCCGCGGCTCGGCTGGCCCGCGATGGCACCCTGATCGACGCGCGCGCGTCCCAGCGATACCGTGGCGAGGTCGAGCCCGTCGACCCGGTGGCGGGCCACATTCCTGGGGCGCGCAGCGTCCCCACGGCGGGCAATCTCGGGGCCGAGGGACGGTTCCTCGATCCCCAGGCTCTTCGCGCCCGGTTCCTCGCGGTGGGCGTGATCGGGGACGATCAGCGGGTGGGCGCCTACTGCGGCTCCGGGGTCACCGCAGCCCACGAGGTCATGGCCCTCGAGCTCGCCGGCGTCAGGGCCGCTCTCTATCCAGGCTCGTGGAGCGAGTGGATCAGCGACCCGGCCCGCCCCGTCGCCACCGGGCCCGACCCAGGCTGACCGCCGCTCGCGCCAGCCCGGGCGGCGCCGCCGGCGAATCTAGGTGAGCCGCTCCACGATCATGGCCATGCCCATGCCGCCGCCGACGCACATGGTCTCCAGCCCGATGGACTTGCCGGCGGTGCGGAGGTCGTTGAGCAGGGTGCAGAGGATGCGCGCCCCGGTCATGCCGAAGGGGTGTCCGAGGGCGATGGCGCCGCCGTGGGGGTTGAAGCGCTCGTCGAAGGGGTCGATGCCGATGCCGCGGGCGGCAGGGATGCACTGGGCGGCGAAGGCCTCGTTGAGCTCGACCACGTCGACGTCGGCGATGGCCATGCCGGCGCGGGCCAGGGCCTGGGCGCTGGCCTGGATGGGACCGAGGCCCATGTACTCGGGGTGGAGCGAGCTCAGCCCGGTGCTGAGGATGCGGGCCAGGGGGGTGATGCCCAGCTGCCTGGCCCGGGTGTCGCTCATCACCACCACGGCGGCGGCGCCATCGTTGAGGGGGCAGGAGTTGCCGGCGGTGACGGTGCCGTCCTCGCGGAACACCGGGGCCAGTGAGGCGAGCTTGTCCAGGCTGGTGTCGCGGCGGGGGCCGTCATCCTGGGTCATCTCGGCGGCGCCGTCGGGCAGGGGGACGGGGATGATCTCGCGGGCGAAGAAGCCGCTGTCCTGGGCGGCGACGGCGCGCTGCTGGCTGCGCAGCGCGTAGGCGTCCTGCTCCTGGCGGGAGACCTGCTCGCGGCGGGCCACGTTCTCGGCGGTCTGGCCCATGGCGATGTAGATGTCGGGATACCCCTCGGGGTTGCCCGGCTCGAGGCGCTTGTTCTGGTTCTGAGGGTTGTCGCTGACGCCGTTGACGAAGCGCGAGACGCACTCGATGCCCACCGAGACAAAGACGTCGCCCTCGCCCGCGCGAATCGCGTGCGCCGCCATGCGGGTGGTCTGCAGCGAGCTCGAGCAGTACCGCGTCACCGTCGTCCCGGGCACGTCGAGCCCGGCGAGCACAGCCACGACGCGACCCAGGTTGAAGCCCTGCTCGCCCCCGGGAAGCCCGCATCCGCAGATCAGGTCCTCGATGTCCCCGGGGTGGAGCTGCGGCACCTGCTCGAGCACCCTGGTGACGATGTGGGCGCCGAGGTCGTCGGGGCGGACGTTGACCAGGGAGCCCTTCATGGCGCGGCCGATGGGGGAGCGGCCGGCAGCGACGACAACGGCATCAGGCATGGGTCGAGAGGCCTCCGGGCGATGTTGACATTGATGTCAATTGTGGGGCAGCGGGTACGGTGACCGCTGCGCGGGCTATTCTCCGGGTCGCGCGGAGGGCTGTGCGCTTCACGGCGAGGAGGTCGAGGTGCAGTACTTTGTCACCGGTGCCACCGGGTTCATCGGCCGCCAGCTGATCCCGCTGCTGGTGGGGCGCGGCGCCGAGGTCAACGTGCTGGTGCGACCCGGCTCGCGACATCGCTTCGCGGCGCTCCGCGAGCGCCTCGGCCCGGGCGGCGAGCGCCTGCGCGCAGTTCCCGGAGACATCGGCGAGCCCGGGCTGGCCGTCACCGAGGCTGATCGATCCCGGCTGGCGGGGTCGGTGGTGTTCCATCTCGCCGCCATATACGACCTCACCGCGGCGGCGGCCGACACGGAGCGCGCCAACGTCCTGGGGACTCGCAACACCGTCGCATTCGCCAACGCGATCGCCGCCACGCGGCTGCACCACGTCAGCTCCATCGCCGTGGCCGGGCGTTTCAAGGGCGTCTTCACCGAGGAGATGTTCGCCGAGGGGCAGGATCTCGACCATCCATACTTCTCCACCAAGTACGAGGCGGAGCGCATCGTTCGCGACGATGCCACGGTTCCCTGGCGCATCTATCGCCCCGGCATGGTCATCGGTTCTTCGCAGACCGGTGAGGCCGATCGCATCGATGGCCCGTACTACGCGTTCAAGCTGATCCAGACGCTGCGCAGCCAGTTTCCCCAGTGGGCTCCCTTCGTCGGACCTGAGGGAGGCCCACTCAACCTGGTGCCCGTCGATTTCGTGGCCCGCGCCATGGACCACATCGCCCATCTCGACTCACTGGACACCCGGGCCTTCCACCTCGTCGACCCCGCGCCGCTCTCACTCGGTGACACGCTCAACACCTTCTGTCGGGCCGCCCACGCTCCCGAGTTCGCGCTGCGGTTCGATCGGCGCATGACCAAGATGATCCCCGGCGACACGCTCAAGGTGGCGGGCAGCCTGCCGGCCATCAAGCGGATCCGCCGCCAGCTGCTCGACCGCCTCGGCATCCCCGAGACGGCCCTGGAATACATGGATTATCCCGCCACCTTCGACGCCAGCCAGGCCCAGGCTGCGCTGCAGGGAAGCGGCATCCAGGTGCCGCTCCTCCACGACTACGCCTGGAGGGTGTGGGACTACTGGGAGCGCCATCTCGACCCCGATCTGCCGACTCCGCACAACATCCGCCGCGTCGCCGGCGGCAGGGTGGTGGTGATCACCGGCGCGTCGAGCGGCATCGGCCGCGCGGTGGCCAACGCCCTGGCCGGGTCGGGCGCCACCATCGTCGGGGTCGCCCGGGGTGTCGAGAAGCTCGAGGAGATGAAGACCGAGGCGGAGTCGCGAGGCGCCACGGTGCGCCTCCATCCCACCGATCTCAGCGACCCCGGCGCCTGCCGGGAGATGCTCGAGCGGGTGATCGCTGAGAACGGCCGGGTCGATGTGCTCATCAACAACGCCGGTCGTTCGATCCGGCGCTCGGTGATGGACTCGCTGGAGCGATTTCACGACTTCGAGCGCACCATGCAGCTCAACTACTTCGGCGCCATCGCGCTGATCATGGCCGCGCTGCCGAACATGAAGGAGAGTGGTGGCGGCCACATCATCAACATCACCTCGATCGGTGGCCAGACCTACCCGCCGCGCTTCGCCGCCTACGTCGCCAGCAAAGCTGCGCTCGATGCCTACTCGCGCTGCCTCGCCTCGGAGGTCGCCGCCGACGGCATCGACATCACCACTGTGCACATGCCTCTGGTGCGCACCCCGATGATCGCGCCCACCGGCATGTACAAGAACTTTCCCACGATCAGCCCGGAGGAGGCTGCGGAGATGGTGGTGCAGGCGATGATCACGCGCCCCCATGAGGTGTCGACGCGGCTCGGCAAGTTCGGCGAGCTCACCCACGCCATGCTGCCCGGGCTGCACAACCTGCTCATGAGCGCCGCTTTCCACATGCTCCCCGACAGCGGCGCGGGGCCCGGGAAGGGCGCCACCGAGGACGGGGAGGATGCACCGGTGACGCCAGAGGCATACGCGCTCGGCATGCTGATGCGCGGCATCCACCTGTAGGATGGCGCAGACCGGAGAGACGGCCGGCGAGGCCGAACGTCGCGATCACTGCCCCTACTCGCGCTCGTTCTCGGCGTCGTTCATCGAGAACCCGCGGTGCCCCGCCTTCCAGGCGGCCGCCTTCACCGTCACCGACACCGCCGAGCGCGTGCTCGGTCCGGCGACCACCTGCCGGCACCTCACCGTCGGCAACGATTCGCTGCGCTCCGGTCGCTTCTATCCCCGCTGCGGGCTCGGTGATCCGGCCCAGCGGCTGAGCTGGGTGGCGACGGTCACCCCCGCCCGGCTGGCGATGATGCGCTCGCTGGAGGAGGAGTTCGCCGAGCTCATCGCCGGCGATCGCACCGCTCTGTTGGAGAGCAAGGCGCGGCTGCTCGCGGCCGGAGCCATGGAGGGTGCCCAGGTCGAGCTGTTGGAGATGCAGCTCAGTGCGTTCCTCGATCGTCTCGACCATCTCATCGTGGAGCGCCGCGACCGGCTCTCCGACATCGGCCTGCCCGCCGAACTGTTGCAGCAGGTCCTCCACGATTGGTCGCTGGCCTGGTTGCGCAGCCGGCACCTCTTCTCGCCCGCGGTTGCCGAGATGCGCCTCACCGCGTTTGCCGAGCCTGCAGCCGCCTTCCTCGGAGCCGGCAGCCGCGCCGGAGGGGCGCGGGCCGACGCAGAGATCCTCGCCGCCGCCGGCCGGCTGGTCATCGAAAGGACGAGCGATCCGCTCACGCTCCACCTCCGCGGAGACGTCGACGTGGCCAACTCGGACGCCATCGCGACCGCGGTGTCGGCGGCGATCGCCGAGGCCGGCGAGGTCGTCGTGGACTTCCGCGACGTTCTCTTCTGCGACCTCAGCGGGCTGCGCGCGCTGGTGCGCGTCGCTGGGGACTGTGGCACCGAGCAGCGCATCGTGGTGTGTGGGCTGCCCCACCAGCTGCGCCGTGCTCTGGCGATCGTCGGCTGGGCGGATCTCCCCAACCTGGTCGTGGTGGACGGCACAGGGGTTTGCGCATGAGTGCCGCGCCTGGCCGTCCCGGCGAGAGCGGCACCCCCTCGGCGGTGATCCTTGAAGCCACCGTGGTCACCATCCGCGATCCCCTGGGCGGCAGGGCATGACCGCGGCTTCTGCGCAGGGCCGGCAGCGATTCCGCCACGAGGCGCTGCTCTATTCGGGCGACGACGAGTTCCTGCGCGCCACCGGCCGGTTCATCCGTGACGGCGTCGAGGCGGGAGAGCCGACCCTGGTGTTGGTGGCCCGAGCCAAGGTCGAGCGTCTCCGCGACGAGCTCGGCAGCCTGGCCGGTGGCGTGAGGTTCGCCGACATGGCGGGCGTCGGCGCCAATCCCGGGCGGATCATCCCGGCGTGGCGAGAGTTCGTCGATGGACACAGGGCCTCGGGGCGCCGCCTGCGCGGTGTCGGTGAGCCGGTGTGGGCGGAGCGTGATCGCAACGCGCTGCTGGAGTGCCAGCGCCACGAGATGCTGCTCAACGTCGCCTTCGAGCAGGCACCATCCTGGTGGTTGCTCTGCCCCTACGACACCTCGCGCCTCGACGCCGCCGTCATCGCCGAGGCCGAACGCGGCCATCCCTTCGTCAGCGCCGGCGGGACCTCGCGGAGCAGCGCCTCCTATGGCGGCGTGGCCCCGGATGGAACCCTGGATGCGCCGCTCGACGAGCCGGCCGCGGACGCCGCCGAGCTGTCCTTCAGCTGGCAGTCGCTCGCCGAGGTGCGCACCCTGGTGTCCACCGCGGCGGCTCGCGCGGGGCTTCTCTCCGCCCGGGTGGCCGACATGGTGCTCGCCGCCAACGAGGTGGCCACCAACAGCCTTCGCCATGGCGGAGGCTCGGGCGTCGTCCGAGTGTGGCGCCACCGCGACGGCGTGGTCTGCGAGATCAGCGATTCCGGCCGGATCATCTCTGCTCTGGTCGACCGGCGGCGACCGGGAGATGGTTGGCGCGACGGTCGCGGCCTGTGGCTGGTCAATCACCTCTGCGACCTCGTGCAGCTGCGCTCCTCCGCGGCGGGAACGACCGTGCGGCTGCACATGCGGCGCGGCTGGAGCGGGTCAGGCGGAGGCGCCCAGCCCGGATAGCTCGTCGTCGATCCCCAGCGTGCGCGCCGTCGCCGAGGTGGGCACGGCGTCCCTGGCGGGGTGGGTGCGCACGCCGACCACGATCAGGTCCGCCCCCTACGATGGCGGTCAAGGAGGTGAGCAATGGCCGAGCACGACATCCCCGAGGGATACCCCGACAGCCCGTCCGAGGAGACCACGCCGGCGGAGCCGGCGATCTCGCTGGAGAGCGCCGATCGCGAGTCCGAGGAGGAGGGTGAGGTGAGCCCGGCGGGGGCGGCCCCCGAGGCCGGGGATCGCGAGGACGCCTTCGCCGACTCACCCGACGCCGATCAACTGGCCGCTGCGGAGCTGACCGGACCGGGATCGCGTCCCGAGGACGCTGCCAACTTCGAGGACAACGCGGCGGATTGGTCGCGACGGCGCGGCTGAGCCGGCTCAGGGCCGGCGGTGGCGGTCGGCGCCGGTGAGGGCGACGACCTCGTCGTGGAGCAGCCCGTTGGTGGACAGCCCGGTGCCGCCAAGCGGACCATCGGCGGATCGGTCCAGGAACCGCCCCCCCGCCTCCTCGACGATCAGGGAGAGGGCGGCGTAGTCCCAGAGATTGGCGCGCGACGTCCAGCCGATGTCCGCCGTCCCCCGCGCGACGGCCAGGTGCGAATGGGTGTTGCCCATCCCGCGCGCGTCCCAGCACCGTCCCGCGATCGCCACCAGTGCCGCGGACATGCCGATGCGGGCGAATCCTGACACCGAGGTGTGGGCGATCAGGGACTGCTCGATGCTGCTGATCTGCGACACCCGCAGGCTGCGTCCGTCCACCGTTGCCCCGCCCCCGCGAACGGCGGCGTAGCGGTGCCCGTAGGAGGGCGTGGAGGCGATCGCCACCATCGAGCGTCCGTCCTGTTGCAGGGCGATCAGCGTCCCCCACGTCTCGTTGCCGCGCACGAAGCTCTTGGTGCCGTCGATGGGGTCGATCACCCAGCGCCACCCCGCGCGGGCGTGCACGTCGCCCCCGAACTCCTCGCCGACGATGCCGTGGTCGGGGCGACGGCGGCCCAAGAGCTCGCGGATGGCGCGCTCGATGCCATGGTCGGCCTCGGTGACCGGGGTGAGGTCGGGCTTGGAGGTGACCACCAGGTCGAGGGCCCGGAATCGATCCATCGAGATGGCGTCGGCCAGGTCGGCCAGCTCGTGGGCGAGCGCGAGCTCCTCGTCGAGCGCGGCGACGGCGGGGCCGATCACGGCGCAAGCCTACCGGCGACCCCGGCGGTGGCGCCCGGCGTACCCTAGCGGCAGCTTCGACAATCGCTCGGCGTCCTCCCCCCACAGGAGTCTCCAGCCATGGCCCACCGCACCCTGCCGATCTTCGATGAGAAGGGCTTCGTCGTCCTGCGCGATCACCAGGGTCCCGCCATCCCCACCAGCGAGTGGCAGGGTCTCGAGTACCTGGACTGGAAGAGCGGGGGAGACACCAACTTCGCACCCCTGGCCTCGGCGCTCGGCGAGATGGAGTGCGCCGGCTTCTGGGACCATGGCAAGCCCGACAAGGACGGCATCTGGACCAGGAACCGCGAGATCGCCCCCTCGCTGGTCCGCTACGTCGAGGCGGTGGGGGCGCGCTACGGCCGCGTGCGCGTCATCAAGCTCAACCCCAGCGACGAGGCGTACGCCCGCCGCCAGCAGCATCTCGACGACAACAACCGGCTCAACCCCGACGGCGAGGGGTGGGTGGTGCGCTCGTGGTTGGAGCTCACCGACACCAACGCCACCTTCATCCTCCGCCAGGACAAGGACGATGAGGCGACGGAATCGCTGATCCCGCTGCACGCCGGCATGCAGATGGTCATCGACACCCAGCGCCTCTGGCACGTGGTGCACAACCCCGGACCCCAGCCCCGCCATGCCCTGATCACCTCGTGGGAATCGGGCGACGCGCTGCAGGCGTGGATCGACGCCGAGCTCCCCGTCGGTGAGGGCGCGGGAGCGCACTGACCGGCTGCGCTCAGACGGCGGAGTCCTCCGGTGTGATCGCCTCCCCACAGGTGGGGCAGAACTCGACGGCCATGTCGTCGACCCATTCGCCGCACACCGGACACTGCTGCGTCGCCATCATCGTGGTCCTCCGTCACCGCTGAGCCCGGCGGCCAGAGCATCAGGGCGCCGCGCGGACATCCCCCGGCCGATCGGGCGTGCTGCCCAGGCAGGCGAGCACCTGCTCATGGAGGTGGCCGTTGCTGGTGATCACGCTGCCCCCGCGGCAGTCGTCGACGCCGGAGAAGTCCGTGAACCGGCCCCCGGCCTCGCGCACGATGAGGCGGACCGCGCTGACGTCCCACTCGTTGACGATGGGCTCGATCCCACAGTCGATGGCGCCCTCGGCCACCAGCATGTGCGACCAGAAATCACCGAAGCCGCGCAGCACCCGGCACGCGTCCGCGAGGCGCGCGAAGCCGTCGCCCCACCCCAGCCGCGCGAAGTGGCGCACGTCGGTGAAGGAGACGCTGGCATCCTCCAGCCGGGACACCGTCGAGACCCGCAGCGGTGTGCCGTTGCAGTGCGCGCCGCGGCCCTGAGCCGCCCACCACCGCCGCCCCAGTGCCGGGGCGCTGACCACCGCGCAGGTCTCCTCGCCGTGGTGCTGCAGCGAGAGCAGCGTCGCCCAAACCGGCACCCCGCGGGCGAAGTTCTTGGTCCCGTCGACAGGATCGACGACCCAGCGCCAGTCGCCCTCTCCGCTGCGGCCGCCTTCCTCACCGAGCACCGCATGCCCGGGGCGTGCCGCGGCGAGGCGCGCGCGGATCATCTCCTCGACGGCCGAGTCGGCATCGGTCAGCGGGCTGCCGTCGGCTTTGCTGTCGATGCGCAGGTCGATCGACCGGAAGCGGCGGGTGGTGATCTCGTCGGCGAGGTCGGCCAGCTCCAGCGCCAACCGGAGATCGCCGCCCCGGTCACCCATCCCCGTCGCCCTCCACGACGGTGAAGAAGCAGGAGCGCTCACCGGTGTGACAGGCGGGTCCGCTGGGGTCGACGCGCAGCAGCACGGTGTCCTGGTCGCAGTCGAGCCGGATCTCCAGCACCGCCATGCGGTGACCGCTGCTCGCACCCTTCTCCCAGAGTTCTCCGCGCGAGCGGCTCCAGAACCAGGCCTGGCCGGTGCGCAGGGTGCGCTCCCACGCCTGCGCGTTCATGTAGGCGAGCATGAGAACCATCCCGCTGGACGCGTCCTGCACGATCGCCGGGACCAGCCCCTCGCCGTCGAAACGCGGCCGCTCGCTCACCGGCGCACCTCCACTCCGGCGCTCGCCAGGTACCGCTTGGTCACCGGGATCGGATAGGACTCGAAGTGAAAGATCGACGCTGCCAGCGCCGCATCCGCACCGCCCTCGGTGAGCACCACGCGAAGGTGCTCGGGCTCGCCGGCGCCGCCGCTGGCGATGACCGGCACCGGGATGGCGGCGGCGGTGGCGGCCGTGAGCGCGATGTCGTAGCCGCTGCCGGTGCCGTCGCGATCCATGCTGGTGATCAGGATCTCTCCGGCGCCGCGCTCGGCCGCCTCGCACGCCCACCCCACCGCATCGCGGTGCGCGTCATGACGGCCGCCGTGGGAGTACACCGTCCAGCCGTCCCCGCTCCGGCGAGCATCGATGGCGACCACCACGCACTGCTCGCCGAAGCGCTCCGCAGCTGCCTCGATGAGCTCGGGCCGCTGCAGCGCTGCGGTGTTCAGCGACACCTTGTCGCAGCCGGCTCGCAGCAACCGGTCGATGTCGTCGAGGCTGCGGACACCACCACCGACGGTGAGCGGGATGAACACGGAGTCGGCGGTGCGGCGCACCGCGTCGACGAGGATCTCGCGGTGGCCGCTGGAGGCGGTGATGTCGAGGAAGACCAGCTCGTCGGCGAGGTCGGCGTCGTAGCGCGCTGCCAGCTCGGCCGGGTCGCCGGCATCGCGGAGCGCGACGAAGTTGACGCCCTTGACGACGCGACCCCGATCGACATCGAGGCAGGCGACCACGCGCTTGGCGAGGCTCACGGCCCGGCGCCGCCGGCGAGGCTGGCCACCGCCAGGCCGAGGTCGAAGATGCCCTCGTGGACGGCGCGCCCGACGATGACACCGGCCGCGCCGGCGTCGCGGCAGGCGCGCGCGTCGTCGATGGTGGTGATCCCCCCGCTGGCGATCACGGGTCCCGGGAATCGCCTGCAGACGTCACCGAGTGCCTCGATGGCGGGGCCGCCGAGGGCGCCGTCGCGCTCGATCGCCGTGAACACCACGCCCGCCACCGGCCAGGTCGCCCACCGCGCCAGGTGAGCCATCGCGTCTCCGCCGGCCCGTGTCCAGCCCTGCGCCTGGGCGTCGCCACCGCGGACGTCGAGGGCGATGAACGCCCGACCGGCGAAGGTCGTGCACAGCGCCAGGGCGGCGATGGGATCGCCCACGGCGAGGCTGCCGATGACCACGTGCGAGGCCCCGGCGTCGAACCATCGCTGCGCGGCCGCGACGTCGCGCACCCCGCCGCCCACCTCGACCTCCAGGCCCAGCCCGGCCAGCGTCCGCACCACGGCCGACGCCGCCAGCGCCGACGCCGCGTCGGCCGCACCCCTGGCGGAGTCGAGATCGACCAGGTGGACGCGACCGGCGCCGCTGGCGGCGAGGGTCCTCACCACGGCGACCGGGTCGTCGCTGAACACCGTCTCGCGCGCGTAGTCACCGTGGAGGAGGCGGACCACCCGTCCGCCGCGCAGGTCGATGGCGGGGATGACCAGCACGACTGGGCTCAGGCGCGCACCGGCAGGGCGCAGAGGCTGGCGAAATTGGCGTAGACGCGCAGCCCGGCAGCGCCGCTCTTCTCGGGATGGAACTGGGTGCCGTGCACCATGCCGCGCTCCACCGCGGCCACCAGCTCACCGCCGTAGTCGGCGGTCGCCACCACGTCACCGGCGTCGTCGGGAATCGCCGCGTAGGAGTGCACGAAGTACACGAAGTCGGAGTCCGTGCGGGAGTCGAGCAGGGCCGACGGGCGTCTCACCGTCAGTCGGTTCCAGCCCATGTGCGGCACCTTGCCACGGCGCGCCTCGAGGCGGCGCACGCTGCCGCGCAGCAGCCCCAGCCCGCGGCCCCCGGCGCCCTCGTCACTGTGCTCGAAGAGGAGTTGAAAACCCAGGCAGACCCCGAGGATCGGCCGGCCGCGCCCCACCATCTCGGCGACCACCGAGTCGATGCCGCGCTCGCGCAGCACCCTGACCGCGACCGCGAAGGCTCCCACGCCGGGGAGCACGAGCCCGTCACAGTCGGCGAGCCGGCTGGGGTCCGAGCTCAGCAGCGGGCGGGCTCCGCCGGCGATCAGCGCGCGCTCGACGCTGCGCAGGTTGCCGACGCCGTAGTCGCAGATGCCCACGCGGGGCGGGCCGGCGGCGTTCACAGTGTCCCCTTGGTCGAGGGAATGCCGTCCCCGACCACCATCAGAGCCTGCCGGGTTGCCAGGCCGAGCGCCTTGAAGGCGGCCTCGGCCATGTGGTGCAGGTTGTCGCCGCGGATCAGGTCGAGGTGCAGGCTGATCCCGCCCGACTGCGCGTAGCCGCGCACGAACTCCTGGAGCACGGCAACGTCGAAATCGTTGATCCGGCCGGCGAGGCCGGTCATCTCGTAGACGACGTGGGGGCGCTTTCCATAGTCGAGCGCGCAGCGCACCAGGGCCTCGTCGAGCGGCGCGTAGGCGTGTCCGAAGCGGGCGATCCCGGCACGGTCGCGCAGCGCCTCGGACACGCAGCCGCCCAGCACCAGGCCGGTGTCCTCGACCAGGTGATGGGTGTCCACCTCCACGTCGCCGCGTCCGCTGAGCTCCACATCCATGCCGCTGTGCTTCACGAAGGACTCGACCATGTGGCGGAAGAAGGGGAGGGGAAGGTCGATCGTGGACCGTCCCAGGCCATCGACGTTGACCGCGCACACGATCTGGGTCTCGCGCGTCTCGCGTGTGCTCTGGGCTCGCCGCTCAGTCACCGCCAGGGCCTCGCATCCGCAGCCGGATCGCCTGCTCGTGGCCGTGCAGCCCCTCCGCGGTGGCCAGCACGCAGGCCACCGGGGCGAGAGCGGCGAACTCGTCGGCGCTCAGCTCGACCACCGACGGCCAGCGCACGAAGTCCATCACCGACAGCGGGCCACGGTAGCGGGCCGCTCCCTGGGTGGGCAGGGTGTGGTTGGGACCGGCGACGTAGTCCCCGATCGACACCGGCGAAAGCGGGCCGCAGAACACCGCGCCGGCACCGCGCACCCGGTCGCGCAGCGCCTCTGCCGCGGTGCCCTGGAGCGAGAGGTGCTCGGGCGCGAACGCCGACGCCACCGGCAGCGCCTGCTCCAGCCGGTCGACGACGACAACCGCCCCGTGCCGCCCCGCCGACTCGGCGATGATCCCGGTGCGAACCGCCGCCGGCGAGGCGCGCTCGAACGCCGCCTGGACCGAGCCGGCCAGGGCGCGCGAGTCGGTGACGCACACCGCCCAGGCCAGCGGGTCGTGCTCCAGCTGGGAGATCAGGTCGGCGGCGATGTGGCCGGGATCGGCGTCCTCGGAGGCGATCACCATGATCTCGCTGGGGCCGGCCAGCTGGTCGACGCCAACCGCCCCGAACACCTCGCGCTTGGCCAGGGTGACGAACAGGTTGCCCGGGCCCACCACCTTGTCGACCGCGGCGATCGTGGCCGTCCCGTAGGCCATCGCGGCGATCGCCTGGGCGCCGCCGACAGCGTGGACCTCATCGATCCCGAGCAGGTGCGCGGCGGCCGCGACCAGGGGGTGGACTCCGCCCTGAGGTGTCGGCGGGCTGGTGAGCGTGATCGACGGCACCCCGGCCGCCTGGGCGGGGATGACGCTCATCAGGACGGTGCTGGGATAGGCGGCACGACCGCCGGGAACGTAGCAGCCGACGCGGCGCAGCGCCTCGGGCCGGAGGCAGAGGTCGGGGACGCCACGAAGGCGCCCGTCCACCTGGAGGTCGTGGAAGGTGCGGATGCGCTCGGCGGCGGCGGCCAGGGCGTTGCGCAGAGGCGCCTCGAGCGAGCTCCAGCAGCGCGCCATCCAGGCCGGATCCGCCCGGGCCGTCTCGACGTGACGCCCATCGATGCGCTCCGTCCAGTCGCCGACCGCCGCGTCGCCGCGCTGCTGAACGTCGGCCACGATGGCGCGAACGGCGTCGACGGCGGAGATGGAGCGCCCGAAAAGGCTGTGCAGACGCTCGGCCGTCGCGCTGTCCGGCTCGGGGACAGAGAAGCGGCGTTCCGCCCCACCGGCGCGGGCCAGCCAATCCTCGAGCGCGAGCAGGGGCAGCGCGCTCACCCGCGCAGCTCCTCGACTCGGCGTCGCAGCGTGGTGGCGAGCTCGGTGACCGCGGCGCAGCGCGTCTTCATCGAGGCCACGTTCACGACCAGGCGTGCCGTCGACTGGCCCAGCGTGGCCACCTCGCAGAGGCGGTTGGCCCGCAGTGTGGCGCCGCTGGCGACGAGGTCCACGATGGCGTCGGCGAGGCCGGCGGAAGGAGCCAGCTCCACCGACCCGTGCAGCCTGATCAGCTCGGCGCCGTCGCCGCGGCCGGCGAGGTGGTGGCGCGCCGCCCTGGGGTACTTGGTGGCGATTCGCATCGACTGCGGCCAGTTGTCCCCCGCCAGGGCCGACCCCTCGGGGGCGGCGAGCACCAGGCGGCAGTGCCCGAAGCCGAGATCGGCGATCTCGTACAGCTCGCGCCGCGACTCCCAGAGCACGTCCTTGCCCACGATCCCGCAATCGCATGCCCCCATCTCGACGTAGACGGGGACGTCGGTGGGCCGGACGGTGATCACCTCGTGGTCCCCGGCGCTGAGCTGCAGACGCCGCTGGAACGATTCCGGGCGGAGATCGGGGGCCACCCCCGACTCGCGAAGCAGCGAGCAGGCGGCCGCGAAGAGCACCCCGGTGGGCAGCGCGATCCGCAGCCCGGCGCCGCGCCTGGCCGCCGTGGCCTCGGCTCGGCGAGCGATGGCATCGTGGCAGCGGTCGGCGTGCACCACGAACCCGGTGGCCGGCTGGGGCAGTCCGAAGCGCTCCAGCAGCGAGTCGTAGCGACCGCCCGCACCCAGCGGAAAGCCCAGGTCGCCGCTGAACAGCTCGAAGGTGGGCCCGGTGTAGTAGGTCCAGTCGCGCACCGCCCCGAGGTCGAGGTGGACGCGATCGCCGAGGCGGCGGGCGGCCAGTAGCTCCCACAGCTGCGCCAGCTCGGCGAGGGCGCGCAGCGGGCGCTCGGCGCGCAGCCCGGCGCGGGCCTGCTCGAGGAGCTCGCGCCCGCCGCGGAGCGCGGGAAAGCGGAGCAGCAGCGCGTGCTCCGCGGCTCCCAGCGCTGTCCCGGCCAGGTGGCTCTCCACCGCCACGAGGTCGCGGGCCGCCAGCGCGCTGACGATCTCGGCGCGGCTGGCGTCATCGATCCCGGCCCCCGCCAGCAGCGAGGGAAGGAAGTCGGCGTGGCCCACGTCCACCTGGATGTCCGGCACCCCGGCGGCGTCGACGGCGGCGATGGCCAGCGCGATGCACTCGGCGTCGGCCCCGAGCGCGGCGTCGCCGACCAGCTCGCAGCCGGCCTGCACGGTCTCGCGCCGTCGCCCGCCGAGCAGGGCGCGATTGCGGACCACTGGGCCCGCGTAGCAGAGCCGCAGCGGGAATGGGCCCCGGCGGAGGTGGGTGGCGACGGTGCGGGCCACGCTGACGGTGCGCTCCCCCACCAGCGCGAGCATGGCGCCGTCGGCGTCCATGAAGCGGAAGAGCTCGCTCTGCGCGTCCGCTCCGAGCCCGCGCTCCAGGGTGGAGGCGTACTCGACGGCGGGGGTGTCGATCAGCTCGAACCCCGCCGACTCGAAGGTGTCCACGAGCGCGGCCGTGACTGCGCGCCGGGCGGCCGCGGCGCCGGGGAGCCAGTCACCGAATCCGCCCGGTCGTGCTGCAGCGGCGCTGGACCTCATTGGCGACAGTGTACGGACGCCCTGGCCGCGCCCCTCACGGCAGCACCGCGAGGAGAGCGTCGGTGTCCGCCGGGGACCCCACCGTGATCCGCAGCAGGCCGCCGTCGTCGCCGTTGAAGCAGCGCACCAGCACCCGGCTCTCGCGCAGCCTGGATGCCGCCTCCCTGGCGGTGCCGGCGGGGGGCCGGGCAGAGACGAAGTTGGCGTGGGAGGGGATGACCCGCCAGCCGCGCCCGGTCAGGGCCGCGCTGAGCAGGTGGCGTTGGGACAGCACCCCCTCCACGAGCCGGCCGTGGTGGGCGGCGTCGTCCAGGGCGGCGTGAGCCCCAGCCAGCGCGCAGCGATCGACCGGGTAGGACTCGCCGGCCGCGCGCAGATCGGCGATCAGCTCGGACGAACCGATCGCGTAGCCGACGCGCAGGCCGGCGAGCGCGTACGACTTCGAGAAGGTGCGCAGCACCAGCCAGGCGGGATTCTCGGCGAGCAGGGGGATGCAGGAGCGGGGGGCGAAATCACAGTAGGCCTCGTCAATGACCACCACCCCGGGCGCGCTGCTCAGCGCGGCGGCCAGCTCCTCCGGCTCGCGCCAGGTCCCGGTCGGCGTGTTGGGGTTGACCACGATGCGCAGCGGCGCCGCCACGGTGGCGAATCTCTCGGGGAGGCGGCCGGTCGCCTCCAGGGGCATGGCCCGGGTGGCCAACCCGTGGAGCCGCGCCGCCACCGTGAGCAGCGAGTACGTGGGCTCGGTGATCACCACAGTCGAGCCGGGCTCACAGAAGGCGCGGAGGCAGTCGCTGATGAGGGCATCGGCACCGTTGCCGACGATCACCCGGGCAGGGTCGACGCCGTGATGCTCGGCCAGCGCAGAGCGCAGCGGCTCGCCGGCCGGGCTCGGATAGCGGTTGAGATCCGCGGCCGCGGCGCTGAGCGCCGGCGCCACCTGCGGGGACGGTGGCATGGCCGATTCGTTGGTGTTGAGCTTGATCCACCCCGCCGAGTCAGCCGGCTGCTCACCGGGGACGTAGCCGAACCCGGCGCCCAGCGAGGGCCTCAGGAAGCGCGACATGGTGTCAGGCGCCACTTGCCGGCTGTCATCGGCGGAGTGTACGAGGTGCTGCCGCGAGCACTCATCCGCGGTATCCTCGCGCGACTTTGCACACCCCGGACAGCCCCCAGCTGGACGCCGTGACCGAGGCGTCGGTGAGCGTGGCTCAGCGCCGGCCACCACGGTGGCGGACGAGCTGGAGCGTCGGCAGCTTCGCCGTGCTGGTGGTGATGATCGGCATGCTGCCGCTGGTGGTGCGCCGCGTCGGTGACGCCGACTACTGGTGGCACATCGTCACCGCGCGATGGATCCTCGACCACCACGCGCTGCCCGCGCACGACCTCTACACCTACACCGTGCCCAGCCACCAGTGGACCGACCACGAGTACCTTGCCGAGCTGCTCATGTACGGACTCGGCAAGGTGGGCGGCCAGCTGGCGGTGAGCCTCGGCTTCGGGGCCATCACCTGGGCTGGCTTCTGGTTCGTCCTGCGGCGCATCAGCCTGCGCCCCACCCAGTTCGTGGCCACCGCGGCGGCGCTGGCCCTGGCCGCGCTGGCGGGGGTGGCGGTGTGGGGACCGCGGCCGCAGATGATCACGTTCGCGCTGGTCTGCGTGGAGCTGTGCCTGATCGAGCGGTACCTCGCCACCGGGCACCGTGGCCTGTACGCGATGCCGCTGATCATGATCGCCTGGGCGAACTTCCATGGCGGCTTCGTGATCGCCTACCTGTTTCTCGGCATCGCGGTGGCGGTGGAGCTGGTCGCCTGGCTGGTGGACCGCGCCAATCGCGAGGCGCTGACGCGATCCGGCCGCATCGCCCTGCTGTCGGTTGCGTCAGCGCTGACAGGTTTGCTCAACCCCCATGGCATCTCGCTGTACGTGTACGCGTGGCGCACCCAGACCAGCGCGGTGCAGCAGGCGTTCATCCGCGAGTGGCAGTCACCTGACTTCCACAGCTGGGAGATGCGCGGCTTCGAGGCGATGCTGATCCTGCTGGTGATCGGACTGGCCCTGCGGCGTGCGCGTCCCAGCGTGTTCAGCGTGGTGGTGGCCGTCGCCGGCCTGCTGCTCGCCCTCCAGTCGGTGCGTCACATCGCCATCTTCGTGGCCACGGCGACGCCGCTGCTGGCCTGGACGTGGGGACCTTCGCTCTCCGCCCTGGGCACACGGTGGTCGGGGCCTGGCTCGCGACTGCGCATCTCCTCACGGCAGCTGCTCCGCGCCGTGGCCGGGGCGACGGTGGTCGTCACCGTGGTGGTGCTGGTGGCGCTGCGCTCGCTGCTCGCCCACCAGGCGGCCAGCACCATCGACAACTACCCGTCGCGTGCGGCCGACTACCTCGACGCCCACCCGGGCACCGGCACGCGAATGTTCACCGACTACGCATGGGGCGGTTACATGATCTACCGCTTCTACCCGCAGCAGTCGCGCCGCGTCTGGCTCTTCGGTGAGGCCGACCTCATGGGCGACACGATCATGAACGAGTACGTGGACGTGGTGAACCTGCACCATGACTGGCTGAGCATCCTCAACAGCTGGAGGGTCGACTACGTGGTGTTCGAGCCGGACATGCCGCTCACCTCCGCGCTGGCCGTCCAGCCCGACTGGCACCTGGTGCACTCCGACCCGGTCGCGGTCATCTACGTGCGCAGCTGAGCAGCCGGCACCTGCCAACCCCACTGCACGTGCCCTGCGTATGCTGAGACGCGATGACACCACGCAGCGCTCGGCTCGGGGCGGGCGTGTTGGTCGTTGCGGCCGCGGCGTTCGGCCTCTCACGACTCGCCACGCCGGCGCGGAACCCGGCTCCGGCCTCGCACGCCACGCCGACGATCAGCCTGCCGACTGGGTCGCCGCCGATTCACACGGCCCCGTCGGAAGCGCTCACCATCGCCGCGATGCGCGCCCGCCCGTACCCGGCGAGCAGGCTGACCACGGTGCGATCGGATGGCGACCAGGGCGGCTACGTCAACACCGTGGTGTCGTTCGTCTCGGACGGGCTCACCGAGTACTCGCTGCTGAGCGTCCCCGACGGCCGACGGCCGCAGGCGGGATGGCCGGTGGTCATCGTCAGCCATGGCTACATCGACCCGCGGACGTACCGGACCGACGACGGATCGTACGCGCAGTTCATCGCCACCTTCGCCCGCGCCGGCTACATGGTCCTCAAGCCCGACTTCCGCGGCCACGGCCGGAGTCAGGGCGTGCCCGAGGGCGGCTACCTCTCACCGGTGTACACGTACGACCTGCTCAACCTGATCAGCACAGTGAGGCTCGACCCGCGCGTCGACCGCACTCGCATCGGGCTGTTCGGCCACAGCCTCGGCGGCTATGAGGCGCTGCGCGCCATGGTCATCTCCAGCGACATCAGGGCGGTGGTGTTCATGTCCGCGGTGGTGGGGTCGCTGAGCGACATCTTCTTCAACTGGTCGACGGTCACGCCCACTCCCACGGCTGCGCCGCCACCCGTGCAGCAGCAGGTGGCGCAGTCTCTCATCGCAGCCAGGGGGACGCCGCGCACAGATCCCACCTTCTGGAACGCGGCGTCGCCGATCAACTATGTGGGCAGCAGCAGCGCGGCCGTGCAGATCGACCTGGACGTGAGCGACAGCCAGGTGCCCAGGCTGTTCTCGGACCACCTCTACGCGGCGCTGCGGGCCGCCGGGAGCAGCCTGGTCGACTACCGGATGTATCCCGGTGACGACCACCAGTTCACCCGCAACCGCGCGGCTGTGCTGGCCAACATCATGTCGTTCTACCGCGCCCACCTCTGAGTGGGGCAGGGGCCGCCTCGCACGCGGGCCGTGGCCCGGTCGAGCTCGGCCGCCCGCCTCAGGCGCTGATGACCACCGGCGTGCCGATCGGGGTCCAGGAGTATGCCCACCCCATCACCGAGGTGGGCGTGTGCACGCACCCGTGGCTGGCCGCGGAGAGGTTGTCCTCGCCGCCGGGCCCATAGGAGCCACTTCCCTCCCAGGGAGCGTCGTGGATGAAGTAGCCGTCGCCGGCGAACTCCATCACCCAGCTCACCGGGCTCGGGTAGTAGTAGAAGGGCGAGCTCGGTGGCCAGGGCGAGATGAACGTGAACGGTGATGTCTTGTAGAAGATCGCGAACCTGCCCGTGGGGGTGCGCAGCTGGGGGCGTCCGGTGGTCACCGGCGTGGCCCTGGCAACGCAGCCGTCCTGGTAGAAGACCATCTCCTGGAGCGACAGCGAGATGGTGATCACCTTGCCGGCTCCGACGGCGTGACCGCACTGGTTGGCGGCCAGCTCGGCGGCGACCTGGCCCTGGAGGCTGGTCACCGCCGCGGCCACCACGTTGATCTGAGCAGCGGTGCGGGCGGCGCGGAACTGGCCGCTGATGGCCGAGTCCTGGGCGGCCAGCGCGGCGGCGTTGGGCGTCGCCTCCGCCTCCGCCTGGTCGACGCTGAGCATCAGCGGCCGGACCTGGCCATCGACCTGGTTGTTGAGGTTGACCAGCGACTGCAGCGTGCTGACGGCGCTGAGCAGCTGCTCGCCGGTCACCAGGGCGTCGGCGGAGTTGGCGGAGATCTCGCCATTCAGCTGGGCCGCCAGCGCCGCCACGTTCCCGGCGTCGAGGTTTGCCGATCCCGCCGCCGCCACCAGATGGCGCGCGGTGGTCAGGACGGCCTGCGGTCCACCCGCCGACTGCAGCTCGGCCGCGAGCTTGGCCTGCTGGGCGGCGACCACGGCGGTGTGCTGCTGGGCGAGAAATCCCTGCCAGGCCGTGATCAGCGCGTTGATCGCCGCCGGGGTGGACGCCGCCCCGAGCTCTGTGGACCACCGCCCGGCCGCGGCCACGGCATCGCCGCCGAGCCAGCCGGTCTGCTGGGTGGCGAAGGTGGTCCACTCTCCGATCACCGTCTCGGCCTGCGCCCGCTGCGCGTCGAGGGCGGCGGTCCACGCCGAGCGCGTCTCCGCCTGGAGCCGATCGAGAAGGGCATGACCATCATCGCTGAGCCAGCTCGGCGACCACCACACGGAGGCCGGCTGCTTGCTGCTCAGCTCGGTGCGCAGCGGGGCCAGGCTGGCGGCGGGCACACCCTCGGCCTGGTCGCGATCCCATTGGGCGCGCAGGTGCGCGGCGGAGTCACCGAAGCTGTTCTTGCGGTCGCCTGCGGCGTGCGCGGTGATGCCACCCCCCGCCGCGACGCACATGATCAGGAGGGCAGGGATCAGGTAGCGGAGGCGCATTCTCTTGGCGTTCGGGCAGTTGGGATGAGGGGGACTGTATCGTGTCGGGCGCCCGGTGAGGACAACGAGACGGCAGCGCGACGTGCGCCGCGCTGCCGGATGGAGGGGGCGGAGTGGGGGTGACCGACCGAGTCGAAAACACGTCGCCGCCGCTCACGGATGATGCGGGTCGCCGCCCCACCCTGTCGGCACGCTGGCGGACGATGGGCGGTCCGTCCACGGGTTGGGGCGGGAGCGGTGATTGACCCGAGCGCAGCTGTGGCAGCGTTCCGTGAGGCGAGCGGTCACCCGCCCGGCGGGGTGTGGATGTCACCCGGTCGGGTGAACCTCATCGGTGACCACACCGACTACAACGAGGGCCTGGCCCTGCCGGCCGCCATCGATCGGTTTGCGGTGGTGGCCGCCGGCCTGCGCCACGACGGCCGGGTGCGCTGCCTGTCGCTGCAGAGGCCCTCTGAGGTGGCCATCGCGCTCGACGACATCGCCCCCGCGGGAGCGCTGGGCTGGGCCGCACCGCTCCTCGGAGTGGTCTGGGCGCTGCGCCGCACCGGCGTGGCCATCCCCGGCGTCGACCTGGTGGTCGATTCCGAGATACCGCTGGGCGGCGGGCTTGCCTCGAGCGCCGCCCTCGAGGTGGCCACCGTGCTTGCCCTCACCGAGCTCACCGGACAGCCCCTGACGGTCGATGACATGGCCCGCTGCTGCCAGCAGGGGGAGAGCACCATCGCGGGCGCCCCGATCGGCGTGATGGATCAGCTGGCGGTCCTTGCCGGCCGTGCCGGCCACGCCGTGTTCCTCGATTGCAGGAGCCTTGACCGCGAGCTCATCGCGTTCCAACCGGACAGCGCTGGTTCCGCGCTTCTGGTCATCGACACCGGCGTGGTGCACTCCACAGGCGGCGCCGGCTACCGTGCCCGGCGTGAGCAGGCTGCAGACGCGGCCTCCGCCCTTGGCGTGCACTCGCTTCGCGACGCGACCCTGGACGCTGTCGACCTCGGACTGCACGGTGTCCTGCGACGGCGCGCGCGTCACGTCCTCACCGAGAACGACAGGGTGAGGCGCTGCGTGGAACTACTACGCCACGATGACGTGCCGGCCATCGGTGGTCTGCTCGAGGAGAGCCATGCGTCGCTTCGCGACGACCACCAGGTCTCGTCGGCAGAGCTGGACGTGGCCGTGGAGGCGGCGCGCGCGGCCGGGGCCTGGGGCGCGCGGATGACCGGGGCGGGCTTCGGCGGATGCGCCATCGCGCTCGTTCCCGACGATGCCTGCACCGCGGTCGCCGAGGCGGTGGGCGCGGCCTTTGCGCGCCACCGCTACGGCGTGCCGCGCGTGTTCACCGTTGCCACTGCTGACGGAGCACGCCGCTGCGACTGATGCCCCCGCCGTGTCCCGGTCCGGCTACCCGTCCTCGCGGCGGTGAGCTGCGGCGAGCTCGGTGAGCATCCTCGGGTCGAGGTCATCGCCGCTCAGGGTCGCCACCTTGCAACGCGTGACCGCGCGCAGCGTCGCGGTGCGGCGACCGCCCTCGAGCAGCGCGCGCTCGCCGAGCACGGCGCCCGGTCCGAGTTGGCCGAGCGCAGTTCCATCGACCTCGACCGACACGACGCCGTCGAGAACCAGGAACACGTCAGTACCCGGGTCGCCCTCGCTGACCAGGATCTCACCCTGCGCCAGCTTGCCGATGCGCGGCTTGCGGCCGCCGCGCATGATGTGCCCGGATAGCTCGCGCTCGAGCGCGGTCTCCACCTCGCTGACCAGGGCCGGCGAGTCCTCGGCCCCCCACGGGGTGTGCGGGCCGAAGGCGCGGCGGTACCAGTCCTTGAAGTCCACCAGGCCGGACTTGAGCACCAGCTTGCCCGCCGGGTCGTAGATCCAGTGGCGCGGGAACGGGCTCGCCCCAACAACCTCGTGCGTCGAGGAGCCGTCCGCACTGAGGGTCAGGGCGAGCGTCGTCCAGGCGAGCGGCGCCGAGACCTGGATGAAGGGCGGGAATTTGACGCGGCGCGGGGCGGGGACCCCGGTGCGTCCTCCCGCGGTCTGCACGAAGCGCACCGAGCCCTCACTGACCACGGGATCCAGGCGCCGGTCGGGGAACGCCACGGCGGCGAAGGTCGCCACCCTGCCGCGCAGGCGCATCGTCGTCGATCCGATCTGGCCGCCACCGCTGTAGCCGTGGCCGGTGATGCGGCCGTCCGCGACCTCGATCCACGCCCCGAGCCTGTTGGCGAACCGGAAGCGGTCCGCCTTGCGGAGAGCGTCGAGGTCGTCGATCTGGTCGGGCGGTGGCTCGTCGTAATGAGCCACCCCCATGTCGAAGGGCAGGCGGGTCATGCCCCGGACCGCCTCGGACGGGATCCAGGAGATCGAGGTCACTGATGATTCGATGCGCACTTCTGTACCTCCGCCGCACAGCATCGCGTCGCGCTCGCGCCGTTACGAGGGTGCCGGCGCGAGACCCCGGGGGGATGCTTCCCACCGGTCATGGTGGTACCCACCCCCATTGCCGAATGCCGATCCGGGCCTACAGTCACGCCATGGCCGCAAACGCAACCATTCGAGTGGTCCTCGCCGACGACAACCTGATCGTCCGCGAGGGGGTCCGGGCGTTGCTGCTCGCCGCCGGTGACTTCGACGTCGTCGCTGTGGCCGGTGACCACGACGAGCTCGTGGCCAGCGCCGACGCGCTCACCCCGCAGGTGGTGGTGACCGACATCAGGATGCCACCGAACTTCACCGACGAGGGGATCAGCGCGGCGCGGCTGATCCGCAAGCAGCATCCGGGGACGGGGATCGTGATCCTCTCCCAGTACGATGAGCCCGAGTACGCCATCTCTCTGCTCAGCGAGGGCGCCGCCGGGTACGCGTACCTGCTCAAGGACGGGGTTGCCGAGGGCGACCAGCTGGCCCGCGCCGTGCGCGAGGTGAGCACCGGCGGCTCCATGCTCGATCCGCGCATCGTCAACGCGCTCACCAAGCCGGTCACCGACACGGGCAGTCTGAGCGAGAGCGACGAGCGCCTCCTCCAACTGGTCGCGCAGGGACGTCCCATGAAGGCCATCGCGGTGGCAATGGGCTCGACGCCCGAAGCGGTCTCGGATGCCGTCGAGCAGCTCTTCCTGCAGCTGGCCCGGCAGGCCAGCACCGGCACGCAGAGCGCGCTGCAGCGCCTCCGCCTCCTGCACCGCGCCATCGTCGACCGCGAGGAGCAGGGCGAGAGCCTCAGCCGGATGCTGCCCGGAGGGCTCGCCCAGAAGCTGCGCGAGCAGGGCGTGCGGCCCGGGGAGACCGAGAGGCTGACCGTCACCGTGCTCATGTCTGACATTCGCGCCTACTCGACGATCGCCGAGATGGCTGATCCCAGCGTCCTCGCCGGCCAGCTCCACGAGCACCGCGCCGAGATGAACCACGCGTTGCTCGCAGAGAACGGGACGGTGATGCAGTTCGTCGGCGACGCGGTGATGGCGGTGTTCGGTGCACCGTTCCCGCAGACCGACCAGTGCGAGCGCGCTGTCGCCGCTGCGGGGGCCATGCACGCCCGTCAGGCTGAGCTCAATGTGCGCTGGGCGACCGCGGGGTTGCCGCCCTTCCACCTCGGCATCGGGGTGTCGACCGGCGATGTCGCGGCCGCTCTGCTCGGCTCCGACGAGCGGCTCGAGTACTCGGTAGTCGGCGATGCCGTGAACCTGGCGCAGCGGTTGCAGCAGTGGGCCGAGGGTGGCCAGACGGTGCTGAGCGAACCCACGTACGCCGGGTTGGCGGAGGCGCCCCATGCGCAGCGCCTCGAACCCGCGCTGGTCAAGGGCAGGCAGACGCCGGTGGGAGCGTACCGGATCGGCGTGCCTGTCGCCGGCGCGCCGAGGTGCACGACGTGATCCCAGCGGCGTACATCGGGACAGCGTGAGCAGGCGTCGCCGCCCTGGAGACCATCACACGGCGGCCATCGCCGCGGCCACCATCTTTGCTGTGGTCGTGGTCCTGGGGGTGGCAAACCTGCCGCTCTTTTTCCTTACCCGCGGTACCGGCCCTCGGGTCTTCGGGTTCCCGGGCAGCGCCGCGATCGGCTCCCTGGCCTTCGCTTCGATGGGCGCCCTGATCGCTGCGCGGAACGCGCGCAACCCGGTGGGGTGGATCCTGCTGGTCGTCGGTGCCGCTCTCATGGTGGTGAGCGACGCTCAACTCTATGCGCTGCTGGTCTATCGCTCCGGCCACCGCGGACTTCCTCTTGGCCCCCTCGCCGCATGGCTGGGATCGACATTGTGGGGGCCGACGTTGGCGCTGGTCCCCATCGGTTTGCTTCTCTTCCCGGACGGCCGCCTGCCATCACCCCGCTGGCGGCTGGGCCTCTGGGCATGCATCGTCATGAGCGCGATCTTCACCACAGCCCTGGTGGGGTTCACCGCCTCCATCGTCATCGCTGGACCCGTGAGCGTCGGACTGGATGGTCAGTTGAGCGTGCTCAGTTCGCCGCAGCCGCCCAGTGGGCTGGGGACGGCCTTCATCGCGTCATTCCCCCTGCTGGCGGCCAATCTCGCGGTTGGCGCAGCGGGGTTGATCTTCAACACGATCCACTCTGCAGGCGAGCGGCGCCAACAGATGAAGTGGTTCATGTACGGGGCTGCGCTGAGCACTGCCGGTCTCGCCGCGTACGTGGTGACCCAGCTCAGCGCCGGCGCGTCGACCGCGACTCAGGTCAGCAGCGCGCTGCTGATCGCCACCCTCAGCACCCTTCCCGTCGGCGCCGCGATCGCCGTCTTCAAGTACAGGCTGTACGACATCGACGTGGTGATCAACCGCACCATTGTCTACGGCGCGCTGGCCGTGTTCATCACCGCCGTGTACATCGGCATGGCGGTCGGCATTGGCGCGCTGATCGGCGGTGGTGGCAAACCGAACCTCGGTCTCTCCATCCTCGCCACGGCGATCGTTGCCATCGGCTTCCAGCCCGTGCGTGAACGGGTGCAGAAGGTAGCCAACCGGCTGGTGTACGGCAAGCGCGCCACCCCCTACGAGGTGCTGGCGCAGTTCTCAGAGCGCGTCGCTGAGTCCTACGCGACCGACGACGTGATGCCGAACATGGCACGCGTCCTCGCCGAAGGGACCGGCGCACAGAGAGCCGACGTCTGGGTGTGTGGTGGCGGAACCTGGCGCAACGCTGCTGTGTGGCCGGCTGATGCACGGCTCGCGGAGCCCGTACCGGAGTCGAACGGGACGCTGCTGGCGGTCGGTGAGACCAGCCGGCTGATCGAAGTGCGCCACCAGGGGAACCTCCTCGGCGCGCTGAGCATCACCAAGCGCACCGGCGAGTCGCTGACGCCGGTAGAGGAGAATCTCCTGACTCACCTGGCAGGCCAGGCGGGTCTCGTGCTCAAGAACGTCGGCCTCACCGGTGACCTGCAGGCACGGCTCGTGGAACTGCGGGCATCACGGCAGAGATTGGTCACCGCGCAGGACGAGGAGCGCCGTCGCCTGGAACGCAATCTCCACGACGGCGCCCAGCAGCACCTGGTCGCGCTCAAAGTCAAGCTGGGGCTCGTCGCGATGTTGCTGGGACGGGACCCGGAGAGGGCCAGAACCGCAATAGGGCAGTTGAAGGACGACGCAGACGAGGCGCTGGAAACACTCAGGGACCTGGCGCGGGGCATCTACCCGCCGCTCCTGGCGGACAAGGGCCTGCCGGCCGCCCTCGACTCCCAGGCACGCAAGGCCAGCGTTCCCATCACTGTCGATGCGATCGGTGTCGGGCGCTACCCGCAGGAGATCGAGGCCGCTGTGTACTTCTGCTGCGTGGAGGGCCTCCAGAACATGCAGAAGTACGCCGAGGCGTCGCACGGCGTGATTCGCCTCCGCGAGCAGGCAGGTGCTCTCGAGTTCGAGATCGCCGACGACGGCGCGGGCTTCGACCAGGAGACCACGCGCAGGGGCTCGGGCCTGAACAATATGGCCGACCGGCTGGACGCGCTCAGCGGCAGCATGGAGATCCGCTCGACACCCGGCGCCGGCACCGAGCTGCGCGGCCGGCTCGCACTGCCCGCGCCGATGGTGCCGGCGTGACCGGGCATGTGCCAAGCCGTCGCATGACGGTGCTGGCCTGCAGCCTGGCCGCGCTGAGCATCGCGGCCGCGGCGGCAACCGCAGCCTTCGCGTACCTCAATCGGGCGTCTCTCCTCAACCTGGATGCGGCGGACCCCATCTCCATGGTGGTCCCGATAGGGATCGCCGTCGTCGGAGCGCTGGTGGCCGCCCGGCACCCGGCCAACGCCACCGGGTGGCTGTTTCTTCTCACAGGTCTGTTGACCGGTGCCGTCGGCGTCGAGGAGCAGTACGCGCGATTCGCCCTGATCACCCATCCCGGAGCGCTGCCCGGTGCAGTCTGGGCACTCTGGCTGAACAGCTGGTCCCTGTCGCTCATCTTCCCGACCGGCGCGGTCCTCCTGCTCCTCCTGCTCCTCCCCGACGGCCGCCTGCCTTCCCCGCGATGGAGGCCGCTGCTCGTGTCCGGGATCGTCGTGAGCGCGCTGTTGATGGTTCTCTCGGCACTCGCACCGGGGCCTCTGCTGGCGAGCTCGAGTGGAACCCCCTTGAGCCAGTCCACCCCGCCGAATCCCCTGGGTGTTGCCGCGCTGGCTCCCTGGGGGACCAGCGGATCCTCGGTCTTCGGCAACGGGGTGTGGAGTCTCGGCTTGCTCCTGCTGACCGCTGCCGCGTCAGCGCCGCTGGTGCGCATGCGCAGGTCGCGAGGCGATGAGCGTCAACAGTTGAAGTGGATCGCGTACGCGGTGCTCACCACGGCGGTCGCGTGCCTGTCCCTCGGCCTGGGCAGTGGCACGATCCTTCCCGGCTGGGTGTTGGACGTCGCCATCATCTTCGGCTTCGGGGTGGCGCTGCCGATCGCGGCGGCCGTGGCCATCTTCAAATACAGGCTGTACGACATCGACATCGTCATCAGCCGCACCCTCGTGTACGGGGCACTGGCTGTGTTCATCACCGTGGTGTACGTCGGCATCGCGGTGGGCATCGGCGCGCTGATCGGCGGCGGCGGCAGGCCCAACCTGGGGCTGTCGATCCTGGCCACGGCGATCGTCGCGGTGGGCTTCCAGCCGGTCCGCGAACGCCTCCAGAAGGTGGCCAACCGGCTGGTTTACGGCCGGCGAGCGACCCCCTACGAGGTGCTCTCGCAATTCTCGGAACGGGTCGCCGAGTCGTACGCTACCGAGGACGTGATGCCGCGCATGGCGCGGGTGCTGGCCGAGGGAACCGGGGCGCAGCGCGCCGACGTCTGGCTGCGGGCGGGAACCATGTGGCGGGAGGCCGCGGTGTGGCCGGCTGACGCCCTTCCCGCCCACGCCGTTCAGGTCGCCGACGGGATGCTGCCAGCGGTCGATGGAGTGAATCGGCTCGTCGAGGTGCGCCACCAGGGCGAGTTGCTGGGGGCGCTGAGCGTCACCAAACGCAATGGTGAGCCGCTGACCCCGGTCGAGGAGAAGCTGCTGTCCGACCTCGCCGCCCAGGCGGGGCTGGTGCTGAAGAACGTCGGCCTCACCAGCGACCTGCAGGCACGGCTGGAGGAGCTGCGCGCGTCGCGGCAGAGGCTGGTCACGGCCCAGGACCAGGAGCGGCGCCGATTGGAGCGCAACCTCCACGACGGGGCCCAGCAGCACCTGGTGGCCCTGAAGGTGAAGCTCGGTCTGGCCGAGCTGCTCCTGGGCCGCGACCCGGAGCGGGCGAAGGCGACAATCGACCAGCTCAAGCACGACGCCGACGAGGCGCTGGAGACGCTGCGCGACCTTGCCCGCGGGATCTACCCGCCGCTGCTCGCCGACAGGGGCCTGACGGTGGCTCTGAGGTCACAGGCGCGCAAGGCGACGATCCCGGTGATTGTCGATTCGGACGGTATCGGCCGCTACGCACAGGACGTGGAGGCCGCCATGTACTTCTCGATCCTGGAGGCACTGCAGAACGTTCAGAAGTACGCGCGGGCGTCGCGGGTGACGGTGCGCCTGCGCGAGGAGCACGGAGCGCTGCGCTTCGATGTTGCCGATGACGGCAGGGGCTTCGACGCCGCCACCACCAGGACGGGGTCGGGGCTCACCAACATGGCCGACCGGCTCGAGGCGCTCGGTGGCAGGCTGCGGATCCACTCGACACCGGGATCGGGGACCGAGTTGCGAGGCTCCCTGCCAGTTTACGAGGCTGCGCCAGCGGCCGACCAGGCCTCGACGAGCCGCTCCGGGCTGAACTCCGACTTGGAGATGAAGCCGGCGGCCCCAACCTCCTCGGCCTGAGGTCCGTACTCGGCGGCCTCGTACGTGGAGAGCACGAGAACGACCACGGGCTTGCCGTCGGCATGGTCGGCAAGGATTCGCCGGGTCGCCTCGAGCCCGCTGATGCCCGGGAGGTTGACATCCATGAGCACGAGGTCCGGATTGAGCTGGTGCGCGCTGGTGACCGAGTCCTCGCCGTTCTCCGATTCGCCGACCACCTCGAACCCATCGGTCATCTCCACTACGGTGCGAGCAACCGCGCGGAACGGTTCCTGGTCGTCGACGATGAGCACTTGCACCGGCATCTCAAGCCGCAGGATAGACGCTGGCGCGGCATCGCCCAAGGGTGCCAGCCTCCCTCCCCTGGTGGGGGGAGCCCCTGACACAGGTTGCCTCGCCTATCCTCTGCCCGTGCCGTTCCGAGTCGTTCTCGCCGAGGACAACTACCTCCTCCGCGAGGGTCTCGCCCAACTCCTGGGCATGTCCGACGAGGTCGAGCTGGTCGCGGCCTGCGGCGACCTTCCCGAGCTGGAGCGGGCCATCAGCGCGACCGATCCGGACGTCGTGATCACCGACATCCGCATGCCCCCGACCGGCACCGACGAGGGTCTGCGCGCGGCCAACCGCCTGCGCATCGACCGTCCGCAGGTCGGGGTCGTGGTCCTCAGCCAGTTCGCTGAACCGGACTATGCGCTGGCCCTTCTCGAAGCCGGTGCCGCGGGACGGGCCTACCTCCTCAAGGAGCGCGTGTCCGACATCGACCAGCTGCTTCGCGCCATCCGCGAGGTGGCCCGGGGAGGGTCGGTGATCGACCCCGCAGTCGTCGAGGCCCTGGTGGCCGGACGCATCGCCGGCAGGAACTCGCCGCTCGCCGAGCTCACCCCGCGCGAACTCGAGGTCCTCTCCCAGCTGGCCCAGGGCAGGAACAACGCCGGGATCGCGGCGGTCCTGTCTCTGACCGACCGCGCGGTCGAGAAGCACATCAACGCCATCTTCTCCAAGCTCGGCCTGTCCGAGGAGCCGGACACTCACCGTCGCGTCAAGGCGACCCTTGTCTACCTCACCGAGCAGCGGCGCTGACCCGCGGCGCACCCCCCACAACCGCGACGGGCTCCCGCGGCGTACACTGCTGGCAGCCGGCCCTGACGGTCGGTAGTCGCTCGTGCTTCGTCCTCGCCTTCTCGAACGGACCGCGCGTCGTTCAGAAGAGTCGAGAGGGCAGGAGACACGATATGTCCACCAATGGGACGATCAAAAAGGTCCAGAGCGACCGCGGCTTCGGTTTCATCGCCGCTGAGGATGGGGAGGAGTACTTCTTCCACCGCAGTGGTCTGGATCCCTCGCTGAACTTCGACAGCCTCGCCGGCGGCGAGGCCGTGACCTTCGAGGTCGAGAAGAGCGACAAGGGCCCGCGTGCCAGCCGCGTCCGCGCCGCTGGCGCCTGAGCGCAGGCCGGGAACGGTGACCGGGGGCGGTGGGCCCCCGGTCACCCGCTGTCGTACCGGTCGCTGACCGCGCCGGGCCACGCCGCCGTCGTGGACATGAGCTCGGTGATCGTCGGTTCCGAGCTGCCGCTCACCGAGCGGTACGCGAGCGACGCGGTCCAGGTCTTCGACGCTGACGAGCGGGCGCGCTTCCTCGACGAGGCCGGGGTGGCACGCCACCATGGCCAGCTGGCCTGGGAGCTCCTCTATCGGATCGAGCCCAGCCTGTACGTCCGGCTGGTGGCGGGGGAGCGGCTCCACGAGGGGATCCTGGGCTGGCTGCCCGAGCGCTGCGAGCGCATCCTCGAGGTGGGCGCCGGCGCCGGGCGGCTGACGCTCGAGCTTGCCAGGCGCTCAGCGCACCTCACAGCGGTCGAACCCGCGGCACCGCTGCGACAGATCCTCGCCGAGCGCCTGCACGAGGCCGGCGCCGGCCATGCCCGTGCTGTCCGCGGATTCTTCGACGATCTGCCCGTCCCCGCGCACAGCCACGACCTGGTGATCAGCTGTGCCGCCTTCACTCGCGATGGTCTGGTGGATCCCGATCGCTGTCTGGCAGAGATGGAGAGCCGCTGTGCCCGGGGCGGCATGGTGGTCTTGGTGTGGCCCAGCGAGGTGGCCTGGCTGGACTCTCATGGCTTCGACCACATCGCGTTCGCCGGACCGATGACCGTTGAATACCAATCGGTGGAGGAGGCGATGCTGCTGGCACGGATCTTCTACCCGGACGCGCTGGCGAGCATCGTGCGCGGCGGGTCACGCTTCGTCGATTACGCAACGCTGGGCCTCAACGCGCCCAGGGATGTGTGCTGGAAGCGCTGCCGATGATCGTTGCACTCCACCCCGGTGTGCTGATGGCGACGCCGTGCGCGTTGCCCTGATCGCCCCGCTGGTGACCCCGATATGTGAGCCCCAGCTGGGTGGTGCGCAGGCGGTGGTCTCCGACCTGGCGCGCGAGCTGCAACGTCGTGGCCACGAGGTGGTCGTGTACGGTTGCCGCGGTTCGGCAGTCGAGGGCGTCCCCATCGCCGCCGTCGACATCGACCCCGCCCCGCTCGCGTCCGACCTGTTCCGCGACGGCAGAGAGCAACCGGCTTCGGCGGCGATGGTGGCGGCGTACATGCGGGTGTACGGGCACGTGCGCGACCGCCACTTCGACATCGTCCACAATCATGGATTCGACGCGCCCGCGATCAGCGTCGCGGTGGAGATGGGCGTGCCGGTGCTGCACACGCTCCACCTCCCCCCCAACACCGTCCTGGCCGCGGCCCTGGCGGAGGCGCGACGGCGCTCGAAGCAGGTCTGGTGCGCCGCCGTATCCGAGGCACAGGCGGCGAGGTGGCGTGCTGTGGTCGAGCTCGACTCTGTCCTCGCCAACGGGGTGCCGGTCGATGAGATCGCCTTCAACCCACGGGGGGACGGCACGGCGGTCGTCGCGGCTCGATTCAGCGCCGAGAAGGGGATCGACCTCGGCGTTGCGGCTGCCCGGTTGGCGGGGTGGGAGGTGGACGTCTTCGGTACGGGCTACGAGGACGCCTTCGAGCGCACCGTCCGGCGGCGGTGGGAGCGGGATTCGGCGGTTCGATTCCACCCACCTCTGGCTCGCCGGTTCCTCTGGAGAGCGCTCGGCTCCGCGGGTGCGGCCCTCTGTCTCTCGCGCTGGGAGGAACCCTTTGGACTGGTCGCCGCCGAAGCGCAGGCCGCGGGCACCCCGGTGGTGGCGACGCGGCGTGGCGGCCTCCCCGAGGTCGTCAGTGACGGGGTGACCGGGTACCTGGTGCCCCCGCAGGACGTGGCGGCGGCCGCCGCGGCCCTCGGCCGGGTGGGAACCCTGCGCAGAGCGGACTGCCGCGGCCATGCCGAGAGATCACTGAGTGGGCAGGCGAGCGGAGCGGCACACGAGATTCTCTACGCGCGGATCGCGGCGCTCGCCCGGCACACCTGATCCCCACCCATCTAGACTCCGCCGGCGACCCGCGCGCCAATCTGGAGGACCGCCCGTGCCCGATCCCAGCGAGATCTTCACCGAGATCAACAGCCGGCTGGAGGCGAATCCCTCGAAGATCGCCGGGATCAACGCCGCCTACTCGTTCGACCTCAGCGGCGACGGCGGCGGCGCGTATCACATCAACCTCAGGGACGGCACCGGGGAGGCTGGTCCGGGCGCACCCGAGAACCCCAACATCACGATCTCGATGAAGGACACCGACTTCGTGGACCTGGCCACTGGGAAGTTGGACGGGACCGCAGCGTTCATGGCCGGCAAGCTCAAGATCAAGGGCGACATGGGCTTGGCGATGAAGCTGCAGGGGATCCTGCGGGACTGAACACGCGCCGCAGGCGCGCAGCCGGCCGGTCGGCTGTCAGCTGGCGAACCAGCCCGCGAACCCGGCCAGGAGGCGGCGTGAGACCACGTCGTCCGCCATCTCCTCAGGGTGCCACTGTACGGCCATGATGAGAAGGTCCTCCGCCTCCAGCGCCTCGACCAGTCCGTCGGGGCTGCGCGCGGCGACGAGCAGGGGCGGCGCGATCACGTCGACCGCCTGATGGTGGCCGCTGTTGACCTCGGCGCGGTCGACCCCGAGGATGCGGTGCAGGTGGGTGCCCGCGACGATCTCGATTGGGTGCGCCGGTCTCGACGGATCACCGTCCCAGCGGGGATGAGGCACGTCCTGGTGCAGGGTCCCGCCCAGGGCCACGTTGAGGAGCTGCTGACCGCGGCAGATTCCCAGGATGGGGAGGTGACGGGAGTGTGCGGCGTTGGCGAACTCGATCTCCAGGGTGTCCAGCTCCGGAAGCACGGCACCGAGGGCGGCCTCCGCCTCCTGGCCGTACAGCGCGGGCGCGATGTCCGGCCCTCCGGGCAGCAGCAGCCCGTCGAGACGAGCCAGGATGTTGGTGCTCACCCCCGGGGTGACCAGGACGGGAAGCATGCCCGCCTGGGTGAGCAACTGCGCGTACTTGAGGGCGTTCTCGCCGCGACCTTCTGAGCGATCGACGAGGTCGCTGCTCCAGGTGATTGCCACCAGGGGACTGGCCATGTCGCGCCCTCTGCTCTGCCGCGTGCCCCACGCATGCTACGTTGGCCGCCACGCTCACCGTCCAGGGAGTTCCATCCATGCCCGACATCGCTGTGGTCTGCGGAGCCAGCGGCGGCCTGGGCCCGGCCGTGCTGGCGGCGCTGGCTCCCCACCATCACAGCGTCATCGGTGTTGCCTCACCAAGGCAGACGCAGGAGGAGCTCAGGGCAGTGTCACCCGCGATCGGGTGGGAGCGGGCCGACCTCACCGACCCCGGGGCGGTGGAGGCCCTGTGGGAGCGCCTCGACCGCCTCTCCGGGTCCATCGACACCGTGGTCAACGTGACCGGTGGCTTCCGCGGCGGGACGGTGATCGAATCCAGCCCGGAGGACGTGCGCTTCATGCTCCAGCTCAACCTGGAGACCACCTGGTGGTCATGCCGCGCGGCGGCCCGGCGCATGACCCAGGCGAAGCGAGGCAGCATCGTCAACGTGGGCTCACGCTCCGCGCTGGTGGGCGGGGAAGGCGCCGCGGCCTACGCGGTCGCCAAAGCGGGAGTTCTCAAGCTCACCCAGGTGCTGGCGGCGGAGCTGAAGCCGCAGGGCGTGCGCGTCAACGCGGTGCTCCCGGCGGTGATCGACACCGCCGCCAACCGGTCGTGGATGACCGAGTCGGACCTCCGCAAAGCGGTTGCGCCGGAGGGCCTCGCGGCGGTCATCGCCTTTCTGTGCAGCGACCAGGCCGGCGCGATCACCGGGGCGGTGGTGCCGGCGTATGGCACGTTCTGATCCGCCGCGGCCGGCTGTGATCACGTCCGAAGACGCCTACCGCGCGCTCCGAGAGCATCCCGCCTGGGCCGTCGAGCGCGACCGCCTCCACCGCGACTTCCGCATGGGTTCCTTCGCCGAGGCGATCGCCTTCATCAACCGCGTCGCCGCCGTCGCCGAGGCCCTGGACCACCATCCCAACATCCGCCTGCACGAGTGGTGCTTCGTGGAGCTCGAGGTGTACTCGCACGACAGCCGGGGACTGACCACCCGCGATGTCGAGCTGGTCGCAGCCCTCGACGCCATGCTCGAGCAGGCTCAGCCCAGCTAGCCTCGAAGCCGGTTCTGGCGGAGGGGTCGGCTCGCCATAGGCTCTGCTCAGGCCACCCGGAAGCGCTCGGCGTCGTTCTCCTTGAGCACCAGTCCCAACCCGGGTCGATCGTCGGCGGGAAGCAGCCCACCGTCCTGGGGCTCCAGCACCCCGTCGAAGAGCAGATGGTCGGCGCGGACGTGGTCGTGGAAGTACTCGATGTGGCGCAGGTTGGGTGGCACGGTGGCGGCGTGGACATGGATCGACGGCCCGCAGTGCGCCGAGAAGGGGACCTTGAAGGCTGCGCTGGTGGCCGCCACCCGCAGCCATTCGGTCACCCCCGCGCAGCGGCCGATGTCGGCCTGGAGAACGTCGACGGACGCCGCGCCGAGCATGGCCCGGAAGTACTCGAGGTGGTACCCGTACTCGCCGGCGGTGACCTCCATGGGAAGCCGGTGCCGGAGCGCGGCCAGCCCCTCGAGGTCATCCGAGGTCACCGGCTCCTCGAACCAGGTCACCGCCAGCTCCTCGGCGAACAGGTGCCCGAGGCGGAGCGCCTGCTTGCGATCGTAGGCACCGTTGGCGTCGACGAAGAGCTCCGCCTCGTCCCCGATGGCGTTGCGCGCCGCGCGGACGCGGGTGATGTCCTGCTCCCACGAGGCGCCTCGGTCCTTGCCGATCTTCATCTTGACGCGCGGGATGCCCGCCTCCACCCAGCCCGCCAGCTGCGCGCACAGCTCGCTCTCGCTGTAGCTGGTGAACCCGCCGCTCCCGTAGATGGGGACCAGGTCACGGACTCCGCCGAGCAGCCGGTGCAGGGGAGAGTCGAGAGCGCGCGCCCTGGTGTCCCACAGGGCGATGTCAACTGCGGCGATCGCCATCGACGCGATGCCGGGGCGGCCGAGGTTGCGGATGCGTCGCACCATGGCCTCCCAGCACGCCGCGGTGTCGCACACATCCATGCCCACGACCGCGTCGACCAGCGTGTCTCGCGCCACCACCCCCGTGGCCAGGTCGCCGACCGCGTAGCCGAGGCCGCGAACGCCGTTGTCGAGGAGTGGCCGCACCACCACCAGCGAGGTGCGGTCCCATTGCAGCGTGCCATCGGCCTCGGGCGCCTCGGTCGGGATGGTGTACACGCGCACCTCGACCGACTGGATGCGCAGGCCGTCGCTCAAGAGGATGCCAGAAGAGGGCTGATGCCCCACCGGCTGACCAGCGACTGCCCAGGCGCCAGGGTGACCAGCCCCGCGCCCGATGCCAACGCGTTGGGCGCGCAGGTCATGGGCTCGACGGCGAGGGAGCGCCGGCGGCGCCGCTCTTCGGGCAGCGAGTCACCCGTGAACAGCATGCAGTACGGATATCGATCGTCCATCCACAGCCCGACACCGTCCTCACCGCGTCCTCGGCGCAGCCGCACCCAGGCGCGCCCCCCAGCGTCGCGGGACAGGTCGGTGAACGCGGTGTCCAGCACGGTGTCGAGAATCCGCCGGCCGGCCCTGAAATCGAATGCCGTGTCGGCGACGCTCGCAGCATCGACGGGGATCCCCCGCTGGTCCGCCACCAGGTAGGTGGCGGCATCGGACTCGAGCCAGCAGTCGTCCACGACACCGCCGGCGATGCGCAGGTAGGGATGCACACCCATGCCGTACGGACAGGGCCGGTCGCCCACATTGCTGGCGGTGACAGTCGAGGTCAGGCCGTCGCCCTCCAGCCGGTACTCCACCGCCATCCGCAGTGCAAACGGGTAGCCGGCGCGGGGATGCAGCATGTGCTCCATGACCACCGACGCGCTGGACCGCTCCACGGGCCGCCAGCTCTCCCAGCGAAGGAAGCCGTGGATGGCGTTCATCTTCTCCGGCTCGCTCAGGGGCACCTCGTACTCCTCGCCCTGGAACGAATAGCGGCCGTCGCGCAGCCGGTTCGGCCAGGGCACCAGCAGCTGGCCGCGCCCGCCGTCGCACATGGCCTCCGCCCGGTACCCGTCGAGGAGGGCATGCCCGTCGACCTCGTACGACCGCACCCCACCGGACACCTCCACGATGACCGCGTGGTGACCCTCGTGGCGGAGGTCGATCTGCTCACCCGACGGGAGCAGGCCGGCGGCGCCCCCCGGCCCATGGTCGGTGGGGCTCACGATCGCGCGGCGCGCCAGGCGCCCGACAGCACTGCCGCGCAGCCCACCACAGCTCCGGCAGCGATGCCGCGATGCGTGTTCAGCCAGGCCTGCGCGCTGCGTCGCTTGGCCTGGCCGTCGAACATCCCGTGCGTGGCGGCCAGCCCGGCCACCGGCTCGAAGAGGTTGTTGGGCCTGTCCGGCGGCACCGGCATGCCGGAGATCTGCTGCGACCCGTAGCCGGTCTTCGCCAGGTAGCGGTCGGCGATCGCCGGGGCCAGCTTGTTGGCCAGGATCACGGCCGCCGCGCTGCCTCCGCAGGCCACCTCGCGACGGCGGTGATGGGCCGCCCACCAGACCGCCTCCGCGGGCACCTCCGGCTGGAAGATCGGTGGCACCGGCTGGGGGTGATCGGGGAGCTTGGTGAGGCACCAGGAGAACTGCGGTGTGTTGACCGCGGGGAGTTGCACCATGGAGATCCACACGCGGCTGCGGTTGTGCAGGAGCTCGGTGCGCACGCTGTCGGTGAAGCCGCGGATGGCGAACTTGGCACCGCAGTACGCGGACTGCAGGGGGATCGCCCGGTAGGCGAGCGCCGACCCCACCTGGACGACCGCCCCGTGGTCGCGCGGCACCATGCGATGCAGGGCGGACATGGTGCCGTGGACCGCGCCGAGGTAGGTCACCTCGGTGGCGCGGCGGTACTCGTCGGGATGGATGTCGATGAACTCTGCGAACACTGTCGACATGGCATCGTTGATCCACACATCGATGGGTCCGAAGGCGCGCTCCGTCTCCTCGGCGGCGGCCTCAACCGCGGCCGCGTCGGCGACGTCGGTGGTCAGCACCAGCGCGGTCCCACCCAGCTGCTCGACCTCGCGGGCAGCGGCGCGAAGACCCTCCTCGCCGCGGGCCAGCAGGGCGACGCGACCTCCGCGGCGAGCAAAGGCGTGCGCCACCGCCCGGCCCACGCCGCCGGAAGCGCCGGTCACCACCACGACCTCCCCGGATGGTTCGGTCATCGACGTCCTCCTCCCGACACCGCCGGAGCGCCCTTGGAGACGGCCCTGCCGGCGTCGACCTCCCCGGAGGCGAGACGCTCGGCCAGCCGGGAGGCGAGGGCCATGATGGTGAGGGCCGGATTGGCACTGCCCTGCGTCGGGCAGACGCTGCCGTCGCACATGAAGAGGTTGGGGACCGCCCAGCTCCGCTGATCGGACGACACCACGCTGTCCTGGGGACCGCTTCCCATCCGGCAGCCGCCGATGAGGTGAGCGAATCGCCGGATGCTGAGCACGTCCTGCGCTCCAGAGGCGAGCACGATCTCGCGGATCACCTGCGCCGAATAGGCCATGTTGGCCTTGTCGTTGTCGCAGAGTGCGTAGTCGAACCTGGCGATGGGAAGGCCGTACCTGTCGCGTTCGTCGGCAAGCGTCACTCGGTTCTCCGGCTGGGCGAGCAGCTCGTTGAGCACGCCCACCGTCGCCCAGTGGTTGTAGTCGCGCATGTACTCGCGCATGGCGCGGCCCCAGTGGCCCTCGGCGAGCACGTGCTCGGCCCAGCCGATCGGCAACGGCGCCACCGTCTGGATGCTGAAGCCGCGCGCGAAGCCCCGCGAGGCGTCGGTCTCGTAGAACACCTCGGAGGACACCTCGGGGGGCGGCGCCTTGTACATGCGAACCTCGTCGGGATAGCGGCCTGCGGTCTGGGTCGCGCCCTGCACCATGACGTAGCGGCCCACCTGGTCCTCGTTGTTGCAGAGGCCATGGGGGAAGCGTCGCGAGACGGAGTTGAGCAGCAGGCGCGGGGTCTCGATCGAGTACCCGCAGACGGCAACCAGCCGGGCTCGCTGGAGTCGCTCCGCGCCATCTGCCTGGCTCACATGGACCACGCCGCGCGCCAGCCCGGTGGCGTCGTCCATCTCCACGCGCAGCGCCATGCTGTCGGCGCGCACCTCCACGCCGTGCTCGAGGGCGTCGGGTAGGTGGGTGACATAGGGGCTTGCCTTGGCATTGACCTTGCAGCCCTGCAGGCAGTAGCCGCGGTAGATGCAGTGGGGACGATTGCCGAACGTGCCGTTGACGATCCCCACCGGCCCGACGCGCATCTCGATGCCGCAGGCGAGCGCGCCCTTCCAGATGATCGAGGCGGCCGCGCTGATCGGGTGTGGCGAGAACGGGTAGGCGTGCGCCTCGCCCCAGGGCCAGCTCTGACCGGCCACAGGGAGCTCGCGCTCCACCTGCGCGTAGTGGTCGCGCAGCTCCGCGTAGCTGATCGGCCAATCGGCGCCCACACCGTCGCGACGCCTGGTCTCGAAGTCGGACGGGTGGAAGCGCGGCGTGTACCCGGCGTAGTGCACCATCGAGCCGCCCACACCGCGACCGCTGTTGTTCTTGCCGAGCTCGATCGGGTCGGCGCCACCGATGATCCGCTTCTGGGTCCAGTAGAGAGGGTGCGACCCGGCCTCGTCGCTGACCCAATCCTCGTCGGGATGCCAGAAGGGTCCCGCCTCGATGATCACGACCCGCCAGCCGCGGCGGGCCAGGCGCTGGGCGAGCACCGAGCCGCCGGCACCGGCGCCGACGACGCAGAGATCGACCTCGTCGCCGTCGCGGTAGCGTCGCATGGTGTCCTCGCCGGGCAGGTCGCGGCGATCGACTGCGAGCAGAAAGCGGGAGTCGTTGGCGGTGGGACCTCGCGAACCCTTGAGCAGGTTCGCCGGCATCAGCGCTCCTCGGTGGCGAAGCCCACCGGGTCCTCATCGGTGGCACCGGGGCTCTCGAACGGCTCGCGCACCGCCAGCGGTCCGAGGCGCATGTAGCCGCGCGGGTAGGCGGGCCCGCCGAAGCCGATCTCATTCCACGCCCAGGGATGGGAGTAGAAGGCGCCGAGGATGGCCCGCATGCACACCGAGAACGCGCGCTTGACGTCGAGCGAATCCCAGGCGCCGCCCTGCAGCGTCCCCTCGCTGAGCTGGCCGACGATGGCCTCGCGCGCCGCGCTGGCGAGCAGAGCAAAGCTCGGCGCTCCGTAGCGGCGCTGGGCGGTCTCGTCGAGGCCCCGCAGCACGATGTGCCACGTCTCGCGGTCGTCGGGCATGCCGGCGTACTGGTAGCCGTCGAGACGTCCGGCACTGAGCACTTCGTCCACCATCTCGGCGACCGGGACGCGCGGCTCGCCATCCTGCGCCGTGACAGCGTCGCAGAAGGCGCGCAGGGCGGACTCTTCGCGGGCGTCGAAGAAGCTGAGCCGCCGTCCCTGGAGGTGCAGGCGCTCCTCGACAAGCTTGCGGGTGGCGTCATCCCAGGTGGCGGCGGCGTCGAAGACGTCGTAGTCCGGATAGCGTCCGATCATCTGCGGCGTGGTGCCGCGTCGCTGCCTGGGAAGCCACGACTTGTCTGGTGGCTGCCGGTCGGGCCGGAGGTTGGGGAGGTGCTGTGGCCGGGAGACGTCGGGCACGGCTCAGCGTTCCCGGCGCAGGAGGGCGGCGAGCAGCCCCATCCCGCCGACGATGGTCATCAGCCCCGGGGCCATGATGGGCGGCCCCATCGGCACGTTGTACGAGGCCAGCCGCCAGCCACCCGGTTTGCGCGCCACACCGCGGGCGTGGTAGTACTCGCCGACCACGCCGTTCAGGGTGTAGATGCCCGCCGTGAGAGGCAGCCAGGTCTTCGCCCACCTCCGGCTGAAGACCCCGCCGATGCCGGCGACGATCACCGGCGGGGTCACCACGATTGGGCTCCACATCATCTTGTTGCCGAAGCTGCCCTTGTAGTGCTCGAAGTAGATCTCGGCGGTGGTCACCGCGGCACCGACGGCGGTGAGCGCAGAGAGGGAGCGCTCGAACCGCCCGTGCTCGACATTGCGAACCATGCGGTCGATGAGGTGCTCCGGCGGGGACGTGGGGGATCGCCGGCCGAGCCAGTTCACCTCAGCGCCCCGGGAGGAATTCGTCCACCTTCTCGCGCATGGCGTTGACCACGCCCGCCACGCCCTCGGTGGGATCCGCCAGCACCGACCTGGTGAGGCCCTCCGCCTGCTTCAGGGTGATGTGCGGCGGCAGCGGTGGCTCCTCGGGGTCGGTCATGGCATCGATGACGAACGGACGGTCAGCCGCGAACGCCGCCTCCATGGCCTCCTCGATCTGTGAGGCATGGTCCACCTTGACGCTCCGGAGCCCGATCAGGCGCGCGTACTCGTGGAAGGGCACGTAGGGGATGTCCTGTGACGCGTTGAAGCGGGCATCGCCTTCCATGACCCGCTGCTCCCAGGTCACCTGGTTGAGATCCTCATTGTTGAGAATCAGCAGCACCATCCGCGGGTCGGCCCAGGTGGGGTAGTACTTGGCGGCGGTGATCAGCTCGGCCATGCCGCCCATCTGCATGGCCCCATCGCCGATGGTGCCCACGGCAACCCGGTCGGGGTAGGCGAACTTGGCGGCGATGGTGTAGGGCGCGCCCGGCACCATGGTTGCCAGGTTTCCCGACAGAGACGCCTTCATGCCCCGCCGGATGCGGACGTGGCGCGCGAACCAGTTGGCCGCCGATCCGGAGTCGCTGCTGATGATGGCGTTGTCGGGGAGGTGGCGCGAGAGCGCGGCGAACAGCGCCTGCGGACGGACGCGCTCGCCCTCGCGGTCCTCGGGCTGGCCGCGGTCCTCCATGAGGCGCCACCAGTCGGCGACGTCGGCGGCGATCTTCTCCTGGAATGAGCGATCGGGATTGCGCCGCAGCAGTGGCAAGAGCTCCGTCAGGGCGGCGGCGCTGTCGCCGAGGAGGTTCACCTCCATCGGGTATCGCAGGCTCAGCATCCTGGCGGAGCGATCGATCTGGACACCGCGCGCCTGCCCCAGCGGTGGCAGGAAGTTGGCGTAGGGGAACGAGCTGCCCACCACCAGCAGGGTGTCGGCGTCCTGCATCATGTCCCAGCTCGGCTTGGTCCCCAGGAGCCCGATCGAATTGGTGCAGTAGGGGATGTCGTCGGGAACGGCCGCCTTGCCGAGCAGCGCCTTGGCGATGCCCGCCCCCAGCGTGTCGGCGACGGCGAGCACCTGGTCGGTGGCATCGAGGGCACCGGCTCCCACCAGCATGGCCACCTTCCTGCCCGAGTTGAGCACCTGGGCCGCCCGGCGGAGGTCATCCTCGGCGGGCAGCCCGCGATCGCGCACGAAGCCCACCCCGGTGTGCACCGACTTGATGGACTGAGGCTGCATCGCCGCCTTCATGTCCTGGACATCGGCGGGGATGATCACCGCGGTGACGGTCCTCTCCGCGGCGGCGATGCGCAGCGCGCGGTCGACGCAGTGGTGCAGCGCGGCCGGCACGTTCACCTGCTGCACATAGGCGCTGGCCACGTCCTTGAAGAGGCTGAGGAGATCGACCTCCTGCTGCTGATCGCCTCCCATGACGCTGGCGAAGGTCTGCCCCATGATGGCCACCACGGGCTGATGGTCGAGCTTGGCGTCGTAGAGGCCGTTGAGCAGGTGGATCGCGCCCGGGCCCGAGGTGGCCAGGCACACACCGACCTCACCGGTGAACTTGGCGTGCGCGCACGCCATGAAGGCGGCCATCTCTTCGTGCCGGGTCTGGATGAACTGCGGCTTGTCACCGCTCCTGCGCAGCGACCCGAGGATGCCGTTGATGCCGTCGCCGGGGTATCCGTAGATCCGTGCGATCCCCCACTCCTGCAGGCGGCCCACCAGTGCGTCGCCCACCGTTTCCGCCATCTCGGCCTCCTCTGCACCCTGATCTGGTCGCGACGAAATTGCCGCTCTGTCCCTCAGCCATGATGCGCCGGCGGTACCACAGCCGGAGAACCAGCCTCGAGAACCTCGCGGTACACGTCGGCGGTCGCGCGCGCCGTAGCCTCCCAGCTGTAGCGGCGTCGCGAACGGTCGAGGGCGGCTTGGCTGAGCCGGCGGCGCAGCGGCGCGTCGTCGAGCAGCCTGCCGATCGCCTGCGCCAGCGCCGCGGCATCGCCGGGTCGAACCAGCAGAGCTGTCTCACCGTTGCGGCCCGCCACCTCGGGGAGCGCGCCGGCGGTGGTGGCCACCAGCGGCACCCCGCAGAACATCGCCTGCAGAGCCGGGATCGAGAATCCCTCGTACAGCGACGGCACCACCGCAACCTCGGCCTGGGCGTACTGAAGGGCGACGTCGATGTCGTCGATGCCGCGCACCAAGCGCACGGTGTCGCTCAGCCCCAGCTCCTCCATGGCCCTGGCCACCGCCCCCCCGGGGCGTGCCTCACCGAGCAGGACCAGCTCCACGCGCCGGGTGCGCCGCAGCGCAGCGATTGCCTGCAGGAGCGGGACCACGCCCTTGAGCGGAATGTCGGCGCTGGCCACCGCGAAGATCCGCCCGGAGACGCGCTGGATCTCCGGGTGCGGTGCGAACACGGCGTCGTCCACCGCCACCGGGACGACGCGGATGCGGGCGGGATCGATGCGCATCCTCTCCACGATGTCCCGCCGTGACTGATCGCTGACAGTGATCACTCGCGGCATCCGGCGGCCCACTCGATCCTGCATGTGGTGGAACTGGTACCAGCGACGCAGCAGCAGCCGGCGCGCGGGGTTGCGCACCCGTGCCAGCTCGAGGTTGCGATCGATGACCACGGCATGGTGGACGCTCGCCACCATGGGCACGCCGGCGCGCAGCAGGCCCAGCATCCCCCAGCCAAGGCATTGGTTGTCGTGCACGATGTCGAAGCTGGCTCGGCGCGCCAGCAGGAGCCGCCGGACGCGCAGGCTGAAGGTGAGCGGCTCGGGGAATCCGGCGGTGCAGAGGGTGGCGAACTCCAGGGCGTCGATCCAGTCGCGGAACTCCCCGGGGCGGGGAGTGCGGAACGGATCCTCGGCGCGGTAGAGGTCGAGGCTGGCCACCTCGACGAGCGGCACCCCCTCGCTGAGAAGTGGGTACGGTTGCCCGGAGAAGACCGTGACCGCATGCCCAAGCCGTCGCAGGGCGGCGGAGAGATGGCGCACGTACACGCCCTGGCCGCCGGAGTAGGGATTGCCACGGTAGCTGAGCAGCGCGACGCGCAGCGCGGAGGGATCGGGCACGGCCGCCGATGCTAGTGGAGCGCGGCGAGCGACCATCGACCCGGCGGCGCGACACGGCGCACGCCCCCGCTCCCGCTATCGTCAGCACGGTGCTCCAGGCCGACTCTGTGCTGCCGGTCCCGGCCATGACCGGGGCGGACCGCCTGGTCGCGCGCGCCACCCGCGGCTTCATGCCCGAGGCTGAGGGTGTGCTGCTTCACCGCGCGGGGCTTGCGGCGGCCTCGCGGGGTGCGATGCTGGAGATCGGTGGGTACTGCGGCAGGTCGGCGATCTACCTCGGCAGCGCGGCCCGCAGTCGCGGTGGCGTGCTCTTCAGCCTCGACCACCACCGCGGTTCGGAGGAGAACCAGCCCGGCGAGCTGTACTGCGACCCCGCCGTGATCGATCCGGGATCATCGCGGGTCGACTCGTTGCCGCACTTCCGGCGCACCGTCGCGGCAGCGGGCCTCGAGGAGTGGGTGGTCGCGGTGGTGGGCAGCTCCGCGCTGGTAGCAGTTCACTGGCGCACGCCTCTTTCGCTGCTCTTCATCGACGGTGGCCACTCCGACGAGGCAGCCCACGCCGACTACAGCGGCTTCGCTGGGCACCTCGACGACGGTGGTCTGCTGCTCATCCACGACGTCTTCGCCGACCCCGCGCAGGGCGGGCAGGCGCCATTCCACGTGTACTGCCGCGCCCTCGACGAGGGCTACCGCGATGTGGCCTCGCAGGGAAGCCTGCGCGTGCTCCGGCGCTGATCGGCTGCGCCCGGGAAGATTCAGCGGGTGGCGTCGAGCACCTCGGCGACGACACCGCCGCTGATGGCGTTGTCGGCGAGCACGACCGCGGCAGAGGTCCAGGTGGGCTGCTCATCGGGCGGGAAGATGCGACCGTCGGTGAAGTTGGCGCCGGTCCAGTAGGCGGCGTCGTCGCCGCGCAGGTGCTGCGCCCAATCCAGCAGCTGCGCGGCGCCGGCACGGTCGCCACAGCGAACCAGCGCCAGCGCCAGCTCGCAGGTCTCCGCCGCGGTGATCCAGGGCCGGTCCGAGACGCAGCGGACACCGCGCTCCGGCACCACGAACTGCTCCCATCGCGAGGCGATGCGGGCCCGCGCATCCCCCTCGCAGACCACCCCGCAGAGCACCGGGTAGTACCAGTCCATCGCCCAGCGACGCTTGTCCTGGAAGCTGTGAGGCGCTCCGCGCAATGCCCCACGCAGGCGATTCCGCGCCGCCTCCCATTGGGGATGGGGCAGGCCGAGGGCGTCACCCAGCCGGGTCGCGCATGCCAGGCTGAGGTGGATGCAGGAGGAACCGGTGACCAGCCCGCGACGCCACGGCCGGCCGGCCGGGTCGCAGGCCCACCACACTGCCCCGTCCTCGCCCTGGTGGGAGAGCACGAAGCCGAGCGCGCGCTCGAGGCAGGCAAATCGCGTGCGCACCTCGGAGGTGGGCCTGCCGCAGAGCAGGTGCAACCAGAGCCCGGTGGCGACGTAGGCGCACAGGTTGGTGTCGAGGGTGGCGTCGATCACCTCCCCGTCGCGGTAGGCGGCGTGCCACGCCCCGTCCGGACGCTGCGTGGCGCCCAGCCAGTCGTAGGCGCGTGAGGCCTCGGCGTGGCGTCCACCGACGTCGAGAGCCATCGCCGATTCCACGTGGTTCCAGGGATCGACCTGGCCGCCCTGGTACCAGGGGATGCTTCCGTCGCCTCGCTGCACGCGGGCGATGGCCTCGACTGTGGCCTGGACGTCGCTGCGGCTCAGAGGGGCGTCGATCATCTACAACCGGCCCGAGCGCGCCTGCGCCGGGCGCCGCGCATAGACCACCACGCTCTTGCCGAGGACTGGGTTGAGGGCCCGCTCCAGGCTGCGGGTCCAGCGCGGACGGCGCATCAGGTCGTACACCAGAAAGCGGTGGTACAGACGCGCCGGCAGGGCCTGCTCGCGGGACATTCCCAGCAGACAGCGCAGCCACCAGTACGGCGAATGGAGAGCGTGCGCATGGTGGTGGGGTGGGGCGATGACCAGGCCCGAGCCGAGCATTCGCTCGATGAGCTGGGAGCGCCGGTAGATGCGCACGTGGCCGCCCGGGATGTCGTGGTACTCGCTGGAGAGCGCCCAGCAGATCCTCTCGGGCCACCACCGCGGCACCGTGACCGCCAGCAGGCCGCCGGGACGCAGGACCCGGCACAGCTCTGCCAGCGCGGCCGCATCCTCGCGGATGTGCTCGAGCACCTCGGCGGCGATGACCACGTCGAACTCCCCATCAACAAAGGGCAGGCTGCGCGCGTCCGCAAGCACCGTCCGCAGCGTCCCGCCGGCCACCTCGCCGGCGGCGGCCATCGCCCCCGCCACCCGCTCGAGGCTGCCGAGGGCGGTGCCGTCGAGGTCGGTGGCGACCACCTCCGCGCCGCGGCGAAGCGCCTCGAGCGCGTGCCGCCCATTGCCACAGCCGACATCGAGCACCCGGGTGCCGCGCCGAAGGTGGAGACGGCCGAAGTCGACTGTCAGCACGGCTCAGTCCCCGGCACAGGCTGCGGATGACCAGTGGCGCTGCACAGGGGCGCACCTTACCCTGCCGCACCCCGGGTCCGGCGCCGCCGGCGGAACGACCCGATTCGCCCGAGAATCGGCACACTAGCGCTCATGGTCGCCACCGCAGTCAGCCTGCGCCCCGGGATCCCCACCGGCCGGGCCGGCGTGGTCATCGCCGTGACGGGTCTGGTCAAGAGGTACGGCACCGTCGAGGCCGTCCGGGGCATCGACCTCGCGGTGCGGCGCGGTGAGATCTTCGGATTCCTCGGGCCCAACGGCGCCGGCAAGTCCACGACCATCTCGGTTCTCTGCACGCTCCTCAAGCCCACCTCGGGCAGCGCCTCGGTGGCGGGCATCGACGTGGCCGGTGATCCCGACGGGGTGCGCGCGCGGATCGGCCTGGTGTTCCAGGACCCCTCGCTGGACGTCCAGCTGACCGCCCGCGAGAACCTCCTCTTCCACGCCATGGTGTACGGGGTGGCGCGCCACCAGCGCAGGGAGCGCATCGGCGCAGCCCTGGCCACCGTCGACCTCCTCGACCGGGCGGACGCGCTGGTCAGCACCTTCTCCGGGGGGATGAAGAGGCGTCTGGAGATCGCCCGCGGCATCCTCCACGCCCCCGAGGTGCTCTTCCTCGACGAGCCCACCCAGGGGCTGGACCCGCAGACCCGGGCCAACGTCTGGGATCACCTCGGCAGGATCCGTGCCACCACCGGCCTGACCATCTTCATGACCACCCACTACATGGAGGAGGCGGAGTTCTGCGATCGCATCGCCATCATCGACCACGGGAGCATCGTGGCCCTGGGCACACCCGACGAGCTCAAGGCACAGGTCGGTGGCGACATCGTCGTGGTCAGCACCGACGACAACACCCGCGCCGCGCGGGAGATCATGGCCACGCTGGGCGTCAACCCGGTGCCGGACGGCGACACGCTCCGAGTGGAGGTGCAGGACGGAGCGCAATTCGTCCCCCAGCTGATCACCGCGCTCTCCGTTCCAGTGACCACGGTGACGGTGCGGCGCCCCAGCCTCGACGACGTCTTCCTCAAGCTCACCGGCCGCGCCATCCGCGACGCCGAGGCCGACTCCCGGATGTCGATGATGCGGGCGTTCGCCGCCCGGGGGCGTCGATGACGGCTGAGACCGCGGTGGAGACCGCGCCGACACCGCTGGCTGTCGCCCCCGCGCCGGGGCGGGTCACCGTTCCCCTGGCGCAGGCGGTGTACATCATCTGGTACCGCGACGTCATCCGCTTCTGGCGTGATCGGGTGCGGCTGATCATGTCGCTGGCCCAACCGGTCCTCTACCTCGCCATCTTCGGCGTCGGTCTCAGCGCGGCGCTCGGTCGGGGCAACTCCATCGGTGGGCGCGGGCTGCCGGCGTCGTTCAGCTACATCCAGTTCATGTACCCGGGTGTGCTGGGCATGGCCGTGCTCTTCACGGCGATCTTCAGCGCCATGTCGGTGGTGTGGGATCGTGAGTTCGGCTTCCTCCGCGAGATCCTGGTCGCACCCATCAGCCGCTCGGCGGTGGCCATCGGCAAGGCCCTCGGGGGGGCCACGCAGGCGGCGGTCCAGGGGGTGGTGATGCTGGTGTTCGCCCCCTTCGTGGGGGTGCACCTCACCGTGGTGTCGGTGCTCGAGGCCATCCCGCTGCTCTTCCTCCTGGCCTTCTCGCTGACCTGTTTCGGGGTCGCCATCTCGGCGCGTCTCAAGACCATGCAGGGCTTCCAGGTGGTGATGAACTTCCTGATGATGCCGATGTTCTTTCTCAGCGGAGCCCTGTTCCCGCTGAGCGGGCTGCCCGGCTGGATGACGGTGCTCACCCGCTTCGACCCCGTGGCCTACGGCATCGCCCCGATCCGCTCCGCGATCCTGGGTGGCAGCGGTCTGCCCGCGGCCGCGGTCGAGCGCCTGGCGTCGGTCACCATCGGCACCTACGTGGTGCCCGTGGCCGTCGATGTAGCCGTCCTGGTGGCCTTCAGCGCGGTGCTGCTGGGCGTCGCCATGCGCTCGTTCCGCCACCGCGACTGAGCTACCCTGAGCGGTGTGAACCAATCCCGACCGCTTGCCGCCGCGCTCCGCACGGTGGCCGACAACCTCAACGGCGCCGCTCACGATCTGGCCCGGGTGCTCAACTCCATTGCCTCGGCCCTCGAACCGGCCGCGGCCGAGCCCAGCCGACCACGCCGGCGCGCCGCCTCCCGCAGGGCCCGGCGCCCCCCGGCGAGCCCTCCCACCCAGGGCTCGGCACCGGCGCCGGTCACCGACCGCACCGTTCGGGCGGCGATGCTGGAGCTCGGGCCGGCCACGTCAGCGCAGATCGCCGCGCACATCAACCAGACGGCGGGGCACCGCGTGGTCGACGGGCGCTCGATCGGCAGCCGTGCTCAGCGCTTGGGGGCTCGGGTGGTGACGCGGCGCGGGCAGCGGTTGTACCGCCTCTAGGCGGCCGCGGATCTGCGACATGAGCGACTCGCTCCCGCCCCGCGAGGATCTCGATGCCGTCGCCGCCTCCCTGCAGGCTGACGCGCGCGATGCGGGTGTCTTCTTCCAGGTGCTGTGCGAGAAGCTGCTCAGCGCGCTCCCCGAGAACACCGAGGTCGAACGCGATCGCAGCGTGTTCAAGAAGCGGCGCCGGGCGCGACGGATCAATGTGCGCCTGGGGGACGAGACGTTCGAGGCCGAGCTGGAGCGCGGCAAGGTGACCTGCCGCCACATCCACTCGGTCCACGGGGTCGGCGGTGGACTTCCCTGGTCGAAGCCGGCGTCCGTCGACGAATGGGTGCGCGCCCTGGTCGAGATGGTCTCCCGGGAGGCGCGGACCGAGGGATCCGCCGCCGCCGCGCTGCGCTCACTGGTCACGTAGGCCTCGTCGCCGGCGGGCAACTTCCTATACTCGCGGTGCTGATGAGTGAGGTGCCATCGTCGGACCCGGATCTCGACTCACTCGCCGCGTCGCTGCGCGCGGACGCCAGCGACATCGGCGTCTTCTTCCAGGTGCTCGGCGGCAAGCTCGCGGATTCGATGCCAGGGGCCGTTGAGTTGGACCGCGAGGGTGGCCTCTTCAAGAAGGATCATCCCATCAGGAAGATCGTGGTGCGCGCCGGTGACGACGTCTTCGAGGCGCAGTTGCGCGACGGTGCGATCAGCTGCCGGCACGCCCACGCGGTGCGCGGAATCACCCTGCGCTCCGAGGAGACGGGACTGGATTCCTGGCTGCGCGCGCTGCTCGGCGTCCTCGCCGGCCAGGCTCAGAACAGCGCCCAGGCGAGCGCCGCGCTGCGGTCGCTGGTCACATGATCGGCACGGTCGCCAGGGCATCCTCGGAGGCAGCGCAGCCATGACCCAGCAGGCGCCACCACCGCCGCCACCGGCTGAGCCGACCGCCCCCACCCAGCCGCAGCTCGAGGGCCTGCCCAAGGACGCGCTGCGCCGTCTCAGCGAGCTCCAGGGCAAGGATGGCCTGTTCACGTCGGACCTCTCCGTCAACGAATTCCTGCTCGTCAAGGAGGCGGGCTTCCATCCCCGCGGCCTGGTGGTGGGCAGCAGCATCTACCACATCGGCCTCACCACCAAGAGCTGGAGCTCCAGCCAGGAGGTGGCCACCCTCACCCAGGCGATGTACGCGGCCCGGGAGCTGGCCATGGCCCGCATGGAGGAGGAGGCGGCGGTCCTCGGCGCCGACGGCGTCGTCGGCGTGCGCCTCGATGTCGGCTTCTACGAATGGGGGCGCGGCACCGCCGAGTTCCTCGCCCTGGGCACCGCTGTTTCCGCCGAGGATGGCGGCAACTGGAAGACCGGCGAGGGAAAGCCCTTCAGTTCTGACCTCAGCGGTCAGGACTTCTGGACCCTGCTGCAGTCGGGCCACGCCCCCCTCGGCCTGGTGATGGGGACCTGCGTCTACCACGTGGCTCATCAGAGGATGTTCCAGGCCCTTGGGAACATCGGCCAGAACAAGGAGATGGCCAACTTCACCCAGGCCCTCTACGAGGCTCGTGAGCTGGCCATGGAGCGCATGCAGGACGAGGCTCGCAAGTTGCAGGCGGAGGGGATCGTCGGGGTGCAGATCCAGGAGAAGTCGCACGTGTGGGGCAGCCACACGATCGAGTTCTTTGCCATGGGCACCGCCGTGCGCAAGCTTCCCGACCGCGAGATCGAGAAGCCGCGGATGGTGCTCTCTCTGGATCGCTGATGCCGGACGAGGCCGCGGCGGCGCAACGGCAGCAGCAGAGCATCGCCGCCCTGGAGAGGGGTGAGCTGCCGCTCGCGGCTCGCGAGCGGATCGACGAGCTGCGTCAGACCGGGGCGGCGTGGACCAGCGACCTCTCCGTGGGTGAGCTCTCCGCCATCGGGCACGCCGGCTTCGAACCGGTGGGGATGGTGATGGGGTCGAGCGTGGTGCGCATCGCCGCCCAATGGGGCTACAGCACCATCTTCGGGGGGTCCGGGGCTGGTCCGGGACAGAGCTACCCCTGCCCTCACAGCTATGGCATGTACTACGCGAGGGGAGGGGAGCACCGCTACGGCTACAACTGGGAGCACACCGCGTACGAGGCCGGCGTGGTGGGCGCGCGCGACGCGGCCCTGGCCAGGATGACCGAAGAGGCACGCGACCTCAACGCCCACGGGGTGGTCGGGGTGCGGCTGATCCGGCGACACCTGGAGGGGGTCGGCAACACCATGGAGTTCACCGTCATCGGGACCGCGATTCGCCGGTCGGGTGGCCCTGAGCTGGCGGCGCCGTTCATGTCACACCTCGACGGCGTGTCCTTCAGCAAGCTGCTGCACGGCGGCTACGTCCCGGTTGCCCTGGTCATCGGCATCGGCGCTGTGGAGATCGATCCGGGATGCGGGACGGAGTTCCTGCTCAGCTCGTGGAACAACGTCCGCATCGACCAGATCAGCGACGGCATCGAGCAGGCCAGGCTCCTGGGGATCAGCCGCATCGAGGCCGAGGTCGCCCAGGTGGACGCCGACGGCGCGGTCGGTGTCGACATCGACTTCGGCGCCCACGACCTCGCCCACGGATCACTGCTCATCGAGCTGGTCTGTGTCGGAACCGCGGTCCGCAGGTACGCGAAGGACCCCATGGACGAGGAGCCGATGCCGATCATGAGGTTGCGCTGATGGCCGCCGTCGCGCATCCGCGTGCCGATGCGGCGCTGCAGTGCCTCGCCACCGGCGCAGGCGAGCGCCACCGGGGACGGCGCTTCAGCAGCGATCTCTCGGTCGACGAGGCGGTGCTGCTCAAGGAGGTGGGCTACGAGCCGCGCGGGGTCGTGGTGGGCTGCGGTGTCTACCACATCGGCATCCAGTATCAGAACTGGAACAGCAATCAGGAGATGACCGGCCTCACCGAGGTCATGTACGCGGCGCGCACCGACGCCGTCCGCCGGATGCAGCGGCACGCGCAGCAGGTCGGTGGCCAGGGCGTCATCGGCCTGAAGCTCGAGGTGCGGATCCATCGCGGGACCGAGCACCTCGCCGAGTTCGTCGCGCTGGGCACGGCCGTGGCGAGCACGTCGCAGTCCGCGCCCCACCTGTGGATCAGCGACCTGTCCGGTCAGGATCTGTACCTGCTGATCCGCGCCGGCTACACGCCGGTGGGACTGGCGTTTGGTGCCTGCGTCTACCACATCGCGCACCAGGGGCTGTCCACCTGGGTCGGCCAGGCTCGTCAGAATGTCGAGCTCAGCAACTACACGGCCGCTCTCTACGAGGCACGCGAGCTGGCCATGACGCGCATGCAGGATGAGGCGCGCGGCACGGGAGCGCAGGGGATAGTGGCCATGCGCATCGAGCAGCAGTCCCACCTATGGGGCACCCACGTCATCGAGTTTCTCGCCGTCGGAACGGCGGTCCGCCTCGCCGGCGCCACCCATCAGCTGATCGCTCCGGCGATGGTGCTGCCGCTCAACGACCGGCTCGATCCCGGCGCCGGCGAGACCTCCGGCGCCTCCGCCGGGGTCGCTGGCGAGGCCTAGGGCCCGCCTACCTCGCCGCCGGCTCGCCCATCCAGTTCTCCTGCTGCAGCATGGAGGTCACCTCGTCCAGGGACATGTCGTCGCTGGGCAGGATGATGGTGCTGGCGGAGAGGTCGCCGTGCGGCAGGGCCATGCCCTTCTCCTTGACGAAGGCTGTCACCTCGCCGAGGGCGGCGTGGTAGGCGGCGTCATCGTCGGCGCGCACCGCCGCGATCAGCCGGTGGTCGAAGGCGTCGAGCTCAGGGCGAGCGGAGGCATCGAGACGGTACTGATCCTCGCCGTGGACGCGCACCACGATGCCGGCGGTGTCGAGCTGCGGGGCCGCGGCGGGACCGGCGAGGCCGAGCTGTGACTTCATCGCCGCCAGCTTTGCCTGCACGTTGGTGTCGACCACCGTGGCAGTGATCTGATCGTCCAGCGACGTCGCCCCGCCGCTCAGCAGGGGTGCGTCGAGCACGCCGCTGTCGAGCAGGGAGTCGACGGCATCGGCGTGGGCCTGGGTGCGGGCGATCTTGTCCTGGGCGCGCTGCATCATCATCGCGGCATCCGAGGTGTGCTCGCCGATGCCGGCCAGCGTGTCACCGGCGGCGCTCGTCGCCTTGGAGGCCTCGTAGGATGCCTTCAGCGACTCACGCTGGTTGGCGAACGCCTGCACCTTGGCCTGGTATCTCTGGATGCCCTGCTGCAGCTTGGCGACCTGGGCGCGGATCGACTGGATCTGCGGGTCCAGCGCCTGGCGCTGCTGGCCGAGGACCTCGGCCTGGGTGAGCGCCTGGGTGGCCAGCTCCTCCTTGCCCGATTGCATCGCCTGCTGCGCTGCGGTGTTGAGCTGGGCGATGCGCTTGTCCATCTCTGCCGCCTGGTTCTCGAGGCGCTTCTGCCCGGTGGTGGCCCCGACCAGCGCGGTGCGCAGCTTCTGCTGCTGCTCGAGGAGCTGCTGATACGACAGGTCGATCGCCTGCGACGGATCCTCCATCCGATCCAGGGCGGCGTTGCTCTTCTCCTGGAAGATGTTGCTGAAGCGCCGAAATACGCTCACGAGTTCCTCCTTGCCGTCAGGTTCCGGGCCAGTGGTGGAGGAGCGCGGATTGAGCCAGCCTGGCGTGGATCGCACCGTGCTCCTGGGGCCGGCCGCCGCGACGGAGGCTACCACGCCAGCGCTTTCTCAATCCGGTGACGATCAGGCTGATCCACGACCGGTGGGTCGACAAGTACAACTCGCTGCCGTCGCCCCTACTCTTTGCGCGTGGGTGAAGCTGACGCCGACTGGGAGAGGCGCATGGCGGACCTCTGGGCGGGCATGGAGGGCTGCGAGGAGGACGAGTTCGTCGATCGCGTCGACGCCCTGGCCGGCGAGCTGCCGTCCGGCGACCCCATCGGCATGTTCGAGCGTGCCGCGGCGCTCGACTCCACCGGCCACCCCGACCGAGCGGTTCCCCTGTACGCCGCGGGGATCGCCGCGGGCCTGGCCGGCGAGCGGCGACGGCGCGCGGCCATCCAGATGGCCAGCTCGCTGCGCAACCTCGGCAAGCCAGAGGAGGCACTCGCCCTCCTGACCGAGGAGACGGACGCCGCCTCGGACGAGCTGGACGGGGCGGTGGCGACCTTCCTCGCGCTGGCGCTGGTCGATGTGGGCCGCGAGCGAGAGGCGGTGGCTGTGGCCCTGACCGCCCTGTCGAAGTACCTGCCCCGCTACAACCGGTCCGTGTCTCGCTACGCGGACGAGCTCAGGGGGCCTGGGCACACCTCGTAGCGCCGGGCTCGGTTCAGCCCGCGGGTCGGCGCCGCTGCGGCGCCCGCCCCGGCGGTTGGGTGGGCGCGTCGCGCCGCGGTGGAGCTGGGATCCCACGCGTCACCGGGTTCTCGGCCGTGACCATGAGTGGATCCCCGTGGTGCCTGATCTGGAGAGGCGCGCCCTCGAGGAGCGTGTAGCGAGCCAGTCGCGGCTCGACCTCGACCCTGAGGCGCCGCCCCGCGTAGAGGAGCCCGAAGGCCAGGCGCCGCAGGCTCTCCGGGAGGCGGGGAGAGAAGCTCAGCGAGCCGTCGTGGTCGCGCAGCCCGCCGAAACCGGCCACCGCAACGATCCAAGCGCCCGCGAGCGACGCGATGTGCAGGCCGTCACGCGTGTTGTGCTCCAGGTCGTCGAGATCGATGAGGGCGGCCTCGCCGAAGTAGTCGTAGGCCAGCTCGAGGTGCCCGACCTCGGCTGCGATCACCGCCTGGGTGCACGCCGAGAGCGATGAATCGCGAACGGTGAGACGCTCGTAGTAGTCGAAGTCGCGGGCCTTCTCCTCCGCGCTGAAAGCATGGCCCCGAAGGTGCAGTGCCAGCACCAGGTCCGCCTGCTTGACGACCTGCTTGCGGTACAGGTCGAAGTAGGCAAAGTGCATGAGCAGCGGGTACTGCTCGGCGGCGGTGCTGGCGAAGTCCCAGATCCGGTGGTCGGTGAAACCCTCGGCCTGGGGATGAACGCCCAGCCGGCGGTCATAGGGGATGAGGGTGGCGTTGGCGGCCTCGCGCCAGGTGGCGGCCTCGTGCCCGGCGACGCCGAGGTCAGCGGCGCGATCGGGGTGGCGTTCGACGACATCGGCGGCGGCTCGCAGATTGTGCTGCGCCATCAGGTTGGTGTAGACGTTGTTGTCGGCGACGGCGCTGTACTCGTCGGGACCGGTGACGCCGTCGATGCGAAACCGGCCCTCGGTGTCGAGCTGGCCCAGCGAATACCACAGTCGCGCCGTCTCGACGAGCAGCTCCAGCCCGATGTCCCGCTCGAACGCCTCGTCCTGGGTGGCCGCCTGGTAGCGACCGACGGCGTCGGCGATGTCGGCTCCGACGTGGAATGCGGCTGTCCCCGCCGGCCAGTAGCTGGAGCATTCCTGGCCGGCGATGGTGCGCCAGGGGAATGCCGCCCCGGCCAGCCCGAGCACGGCAGCACGCTCCCGGGCCAGGTCCAGGGTGGCATGCCGCCACCGCAGAGCGTCACGGGCGGCGTGGGGCACGGTGTAGGTGAGCACCGGGAGCACGAAGCTCTCGCTGTCCCAGAACGTGTGCCCGTTGTAGCCCGGGCCGGTGAGTCCCTTGGCGGCGATGGCACGGCGCTCCGCCCTGGCGCCGGCCTGCAGTATGTGAAACAGCCCGAAGCGGACCGCCTGCTGCAGCTCGGCGTCGCCCTCCACCTCGACGTCGGCGCGCTCCCAGAACTCATCCAGGTACTCGCGCTGCGCGGCGAGCAGCCCGTCCCACCCGGTGTGCCTGGCCTCGGCGAGCGCCGCCGCGACCTGATCGCGCAGCGCGGCGGTCGAGCGCTGGCTCGACCAGCCGTAGGCCAGGAACTTGACGATGCGCAGCTTCTGACCCGCTTTCACGTCGGCGGTGACGGTGACCCGCCCCAGATCCTCGCCGCTCTCCTCGGGGCCGGTGTCAGTGCCGGTGGGCCCCTCGACGATGTGGTCCATGGCGGCGGCCATGCGCAGCCCGCTGGTCTTGGTGGTGTGCACCAGCACCACCCGGCTGCCCCTCCCGGCGACCTGCAGGGAGCGCAGTGGAGCCCTCATGATCGCGCCGGTGCGGGGATCGCCGGACAGGGTCGGCATGGGCTCGTTGGCCACCAGCTCCGACTGCACCACCAGGCGGGCGGCGGCGCCCAGCGGTTCCACCTCGTAGAGGACGGCCGCGACCGCCCGCTGCACGAGGGAGACGAGGCGCACCGAGCACACCCGCACCCCACGACCCGCGGGGGACACCCACTCCGCCTGGCGTCGGAGAACCCCGGCCCTGAAGTCGAGCCGTCGCTCGTGGGCGCGCAGCTCCCCGAAACGGACATCGAAGGGCTCGTCGTCGACGAGCAGACGGACGATCTTGCCGTTGGTGACATTGACCACCGTCTGACCCGCCTCGGGATAGCCGTAGCCGGCCTCGGCATAGGGCAGCGGACGACCTTCGTAGAAGCCGTTGAGATAGGTGCCCGGAAGACCGTTGGGCTCGCCCTCGTCCAGGTTGGCGCGCAGACCGATGTGTCCGTTGGCCAGCGCGAACACGGATTCCGACTGGGCGAGAACGTCCAGGCTCAACTCCGTCTCGCGCAGCGCCCACGGCTCGACGGCGAAGGCGGGATGCTTGATCATCGGGCCAGCAGCTCAGCCAGGTCGGAGACGACGATGTCAGCCCCATGCTTGCGCAATTCGCCGGCCTGGCCAACGCGGTCGACTCCCACCACCCACCCGAACTCGCCGGCTCGCCCCGCGGCCACGCCCGCCAGCGCGTCCTCGAAAACCGCCGCCTCCTTGGGGGCGACGCGCAGGGCACGCGCCCCCGCCAGGAAGGCATCGGGAGCGGGTTTTCCCTTCAGGTGCTCTCGCTCCGCGACGATCCCGTCGATGCGCTTCTCGAACAGGTCCGCAATGTCCGCGGCGGCGAGCACCTGGCGACAGTTGCTGCTCGACGAGACGACGGCGCGGCGCAGGCCCGCGTCGCGAGCCGCACGAACGTACCGCACGGAGCCGTCATATGGCTCCACACCCCGGTCGTGGATCAGGCGGAGAACCAGCGCGTTCTTGCGATTGCCGAGCCCCGCCACGGTGGCGGCCGTCGCCGGGTCGCCCGGGTGGCCATCGTCGAGACCGATTCCCCGGGAAGCGAGGAACGAGCGCACGCCGTCGGCGCGTGGCTTGCCGTCGACGTACTCGTCATAGTCGGCGACCGCATCGAAGGGCCGGAACCGATCGCCCTCCCGTTCAGCCCGCTCGCGCAGGAACTGATCGAACATCTCCTTCCACGCGGCGGCATGGAGCTTGGCTGTCTGGGTGAGGACGCCGTCGAGGTCGAACAGGCAGGCGCGCACCCCGTCCGGCAACCCGAGCATCCCGACAGCCTACGATGCCGAGCCCGGCGACCGCGTACCGCAGCCATCAGGGCGAGGTGCGCGCGATCGCAGCCACCGACAGCAGCGAGACCAGCAGCCACGCCGTCAGAGCGACCCAGAACGTGGCCATGGCGAGCCCATGCAGCGCCCCACTGGGGAGCACCGCAGACAGTGCGAATGAGCAGGCGGAGTACATCCCCAGCGGGAAGACCGAGGCCCACCACCTGGTGTCATAGGCACGGGTGGCGGTCGACACCATCCAGCGACGTGCGCTGGCCGCGGCGAGGACCGCGTACAGCACGCTGGCGCCGGCCCAGGTCGCCATCGCCGCCACCGCGAGGCTGTTGTGCAAGCCCGCGTCCGCCTTCATGGCCAGCAGCCGCGTCGCGCTCAACGTGCAGATCGCCAGCGCTCCCATGAGGATCCAGTGATCCGGGGTCAGGTCGACGGCCCGCCAGCCGCGGCGGCGAAGCCTGGTGACGATGACCACCACCAGGACGGGATAGGCGGCAAGACCTGCCGCCCAGCACGCCCCTGCGGCCACCGCGATCGCCTCATGCTGGGCGCCGCCCCCGGCCGCCGGCGCCAGGACCGCGACGGACTCCGTGGCCACCACGGCGAGCAGCCACCTGCCGGAGCTGACGTGGACCAACCCGGCGTGACGATGCCGGCGCAGCGCCCGGATCGCGACGCTGATCGTCGCCAACCAGAGCGCGACCTGGCACAGCCAGATGGTGAGGACAGCCGTCGTGGACAACCGTGACGCCAGCGCCACTCCGGTGACGGCCAGCGCGGCGACGGCGCTGCCTGCGTCGAACGCGGTGCTCGGATGACCAAGCTCGGCCAGCGCCACCCGCGGATGCAGTGCCGCGCGGGTCGCGTGCAGGGCCGTCAGGGCGCAGAAGGTCGCCGCCGCCAGCCACGACAGCACCGTGGCCACACCCGATTGCGCTTCCTGGCCCGCGGCGACCGAGACGATCCCGGTCGCCATCACCGCTGCGAACGATGCCACGGGCAGCTCGTCCAGCCGCCGCCATGGCGGTCGCTCGCCAGCCGTCACCGCCTGCACACCAAGATGGTGCCGGATGGGATCGCGGTGGCGGTGCGGCTGGCCCCATGTGGCGGACGGTCACCTGTCCATGCACCGGGCTCGGACTCTCGAGGTCTCGCTCAGTAGCCGTACGGATTGGAGGAGCTGGAGCCATTCCCCGGCGGCGTCGCCGTGGGTGCGGACGCGGCCGCACCGACAGCCGCGGGAACACTGGCCCAATGAGGGTAGTCGCCGTTGGCATCGCCGGGCTTGGTGTCCCCGGAGTAGAGGTACAGCGGCAGACCGTTGTAGGTGACCTGGATGCCCTTTCCGTCCGAGCGCGTGATGGTGCCCCATTTTCCGCTGATCCCGGAGGCGGCGGTGGGGGACGTGCCGGCGGCGACGGTGAGCGCCGGCCAGGTGGTTAGGCAACCACCCACGCACGCACTGGTGCCGTTTCCAGGTGTGTCCTTGTCGAACTCGTAGAGGGTCCTGTGGTTGGAGCCGGCCACCAGGACGGCGCCATGACCGCTGACGGTCGCCGAGGCCACGGTCACGTTCGATGCCGGAGCCGGCGAGCTGGGGCCGCTGCCGGTCGAGCTGGTGCTGCCTGCGCCTGCCGAGCTGGTGCTGAGCGCGTCCGACCCGCAGCCGGCGATGGCGAGCAGGGCGGCGCCGGCGAGCACGCGGCGTGTGATGGTGAATGTCATGTCGTCCTCCTCATTGATCGTGACCTCAGTGTCGGACAGGCGCCGTCGCCGGGGGCAACGTCCGAACGTCTTAAGACAAGCTCGGAGATCCCCCGACGCCGGGTCGACAGACTCGCCCGTGCCGCGTGCTAGAATCGGATTCTTCCGTAAACGTCTATTTCCTGAACCTCCCGACCCAAGGAGCTCGATGGCGACCACGACCGCCACCCCGCGGCGACGACCCGGCGTCAGTTCCGATCACCGCAACTACAAGTGGTGGGCGCTGTCGTGCACCTCACTGGGCATGCTGATGGCGACGATCAACTCGGGAACGCTGATCATCGCTCTGCCCACCCTGGAGACCAGCCTGCACACGTCACTGCTCGAGCTGGTCTGGGTGATCCTCGCCTACATGATCGCCTCGACCGTGCTCGTGCTCACCGCCGGCCGGCTCTCCGATCTCTTCGGGCGCAAGCACGCGTTCGCCGCGGGCTTCGCCGTCTTTGCCCTGGCATCGCTGGGAGCGGGATTCGCAGGAGATGGGACAGAGCTGATCCTCTGGCGGATCGTGCAGGGCATCGGCGGGGCATTCCTCTTCGCCAATGCCGCCGCCATCGTCACCGACGCGTTTCCCGCTCGACAGCTCGGGGTGGCGATGGGGACCAACACCATGGTCGCGGCCGTCGGATTGGTTCTCGGCCCGGTCCTGGGAGGGGCGCTGGTGAGCATCTCCTGGCCGTGGGTCTTCTGGTTCAACGTGCCCATCGGGCTGGCGGGCGCGCTCTGGGCGTTGATCGTCCTGCGCGACACCAGCGGCCGTGACCTGGTGCGCGGTCTGGATCCGCTGGGAACGCTCGCCTTCCTGGTCGGCTTCACCGGCCTGGTGCTGGCCATCTCACGCGGCGGGTTGACTGGCTGGGACGACCCGGTCGTCATCGGAGGCTTCGCCGGAGCAGTCGTGCTGTTGCCGCTGTTCGTGTACATCGAGGCCCGCCAGAGAGCACCGATGCTTGACCTCTCCCTGTTCCGTGACCGGCTCTTCGCCGCCGCCTCGGGTGCGGCCTTTCTCAACGGGCTGTCGCGCTTTGCCCTGATGTTCATCTTCGTGTTCTACTTCCAGGGAGCACAGGGCGATTCCGCGCTCACCGCGGGCATCAAGCTCACCCCCCTGGCGGTGGGAATGCTCATCGCCTCCCCGATCGCCGGCATGATCGCGGATCGTCGCGGGTCGCGCACGCTTGCCGCCGCGGGCATGACGGTGAGTGCGGCGGCGCTGGCGGCGATGACAACTCTGGCGGTGGCCACTCCCTTCTGGCAGTCGGGCCTGTGGCTCTTCGTGGTCGGCTGCGGCTCCGGAATGTTCAATTCGCCGAACACCGCGGCGATGATGGGATCGGTGCCGGCGAACCGCCGGGGCATCGCGGCCGGCGCCCGTCTGCTCCTCCAGAACGCCGGCGCGGTGATCTCCATCGCCTTTGTCATGGCGGTGGTGACGGCGGCGATTCCCACGGCTGTGCTCTTCAAGATCTTCTCCGGCTTGGCGCAGGGCCTGACCGCGGGCCAGCTGACACCCTTCATCAGCAACATGCACGCGGCACTCTGGATCCTGGCCGCCGTGTCACTGGTGGGAGCCGCCGTGTCGCTGCTGCGCCCCTCTCATGTGCCCGAGCTCAAGGTGATCGGGCGTTCAGCCGCGCCCTGAAGGTGTGCGCATGATGGCAGCGGTCGATGCCCCGCCCGCACGTCTGCGCGTCGGCGAGGTCGCCGAGCAGACGGGGACGACGCCGCGAACGATTCGCTACTACGAGGAGATCGGCCTGCTCACACCCGCCGGCGAGCGTCGCAAGGGCGGCCACCGCCTCTATACGGCAGGCGATGTCGAGCGCGTGCGCGAGGTGATGCGGCTGCGCGATCTGCTCGGCCTCTCACTGGAGCAGCTCGGCACCCTCATCGAGGTCGAGTCCGTGCGCAGCCACCTCAGGGACGAGTGGGCGGGAGCGACGGAGGTGGGTGACAAGCGCCGGATCCTGGCGGCGGCGTTGCGCTGCGCCGACACCCAGCTGGAGCTGGTCCACCATCGCCAGGGGCAGCTCGCCCAACTCGAAGCGGAGGTCCACACCCGCAGAGACGCGATCGAGCTGAGGTTACGAGACCTGCCGAGCAGGGTGGCAGCCCGCCGACCCTGAGAGGGCGTCGAGAGTTTCGCGCAACTGCGCCGGGGTCAGCGCGGCCTGCCTCTCATCAGGTACCAGCCGGCGGCGATGATGATGATGATCACCACGATGACATAGACGATGATTTCTTTGGTCCCGAGCAGATTGAGAGCGAGCATCGCGGCCTCCTGAATCTGGGGTTCCCTGCCCGGCTGTGAACGCCGGAGCAAAAGGCAGCCAGCAGCCTAACCGAGCAGGGCTCAGCCCTGCTCAGCTGTGGGGGCCGAGCGTCGCGTCGATACCGCGGACGTCGCCGTCGTCATCCACGAGGACCGTGACGTCCACGTAGCCGAGGCGCGCGAGGTCATCGCCGAGAGCGCTGGCCTGGTCGCCGCCGAGCTCGAGCAGCAGCGCACCGCCGCGTCGGAGGAAGCGAGGGCTCTCGGCCAGGACGCGCCTGAGGATGTCGGTGCCGTCGCTGCCGCCGTCGTAGGAGAGAGGCGACTCGAAGGTGAAGGTGTCGCGCTGCAGGAGCGGCAGCGCGGCCGTGGGCACGTATGGGACAACGGCGGCGACGAGGTCGACACGTTCGGCGAGCCCTTGGGGCAGCGGCGCGAACAGATCGCCGAGGTAGACCTCCACACCGTTCGCCGTCGCACAGGCGACGGCGTGCTCATCGATGTCGGATGCCAGCACGCGTGCGCCGGGATGGTGGGCGGACAGGACTTTGGCCACAGCTCCGGAGCCGGTGCAGAGATCGATGGCAGCCCCGTTGGCCGGGAGGCGCTCGACGGCGCGACGCGTGATCGCCTCGGTCTGCCAGCGGGGCACGTACACACCGGGAGCGACCTCGATCTCGCTGCCGCAGAATGTGACCGTCCCGGTGATCCAGGCGAGTGGTTCGCCGGTGAGGCGGCGTCCCACCATCGAGTCGAGGAGCTCGACATCGCCGCACGCGCGGGCCATGAGCTCGTGCGCCTCCTCCTCGGCCGCGATGAACCCGGCGCCGGAGAGCAGGGCGGCGAGAGCCACCAAGCCCGGTTGCTGAGATGCCCTGGCATCAACGTCCCCGGTGCCGCTCATCGCCGTTGCCGTTCTCCTCGACCCATCGGGGTGGCGCCGGGCCGAAGGCGGGCCAGCGCGGCTGTGGCAGACTAGCCCACCCACGATGAACGCACAAGCTCGAGCTCTGGCTGCGGCCGTCACTCCCCTGACCGGTGCCGGCGAGCAGGTCGACGTACCGGCCATCGCGAGCCTGGTTGGCTTCTATGCAGCCGCGGGTCTGGACGGCCTGCTCGTCCTCGGCACCACCGGTGAGGGCATCCTTCTATCGGTTGCCGAGAGACGCGCCACCGCCGCAGAGTTCCTGCGCTGCTCGCCGGGGCGGATACCCATCATCGTGCACTGCGGCGCTCAATCCACCCGTGACACGGCCACCCTTGCCGAGCACGCCGCCGGCCTCGGCGCGGCGGGAGTGGCGGTGATCGCGCCCCCCTACTTCGCACCGGACGAGCGGGCGCTCCAGCAACACTTCGTGGTGGCCGCAAGCGCGTGCGCTCCCGCTCCCTTCTACATCTACGAGTTCGCGGCACGAAGCGGCTACGCGGTCCCACTCTCCGTGGTGGCCAGGCTCCGCGACCTGGCGCCGAATTTCACCGGCCTCAAGGTCTCGGACACCCCCTTCGACCGCGTTCAGCCGTACCTGGTCTCCGGACTTGATGTCTTCATCGGGGCCGAGGAGCTGATCCATCGGGGCCTGGTGGGCGGAGCCCGCGGGGCCGTCTCCGGCCTGGCCGCAGCCCTGCCGGAGCTGACCGTCCGGGCGGTCCGTTCAGGTTCGGCTGAGCACAGCGCGGCAGCGGGTCGGGTGCGCGCCAGCCTGCAGCGCTTTCCCTTCCACGCGGCTGTGAAGCACATCCTGCGCTGGCGCGGTGTGCCCATCGAAACCACCGTCCGGGCTCCGCTGCGCGGGCTCGACGTGGGCGAGCTCGACGAGCTGGAGCGACTGCTTGCCGATCCCGATGGAGAGATCGCTCACAGTGTCACCGCTTCCACAGTCAGTGGCGCGCCGCCGAAACGGTCGAGCCGCAGCGCTGTGAGGTCGAACGTGCTGCAGCGCTGATCGCGCACCAGCTCCGCCACCGCCTGTCCTGCCGCCAGCGAGTGCATGACACCGTGGCCGCCGAAGCCGGCACACTGGATGAACCAGGGCGCATCGGCGGGCGCATCGATGATCGCATGCTGGTCGGGGGTCTCCGGGTACAGACCCGCCCAGCACTTTCGCAAGTTGATCGAGGCGCCCTCGAGCAGCGGGAAGCGGTTGCCAACTCGCGAGGAGATGGCCTCGAGGAACCCGGGCTCGAAGGTCGTGTCGAAGGTGCTGGGGCTCGCCGCATCCGAGTAGCCGATGAGAATGCCGTCGCCTTCACGCCGGATGAGCACTCCGGTGTCCAGGTCGACACACATGGGCATCGACTCGGGCATGGTGGCAACCGGCTCGGTGCAGGCGAGGTTGCGTCGGTACGGCAACACCGGGAGCTCAACTCCGGCCTTGGCAGCGAGTTCGCGCGCCCCGGCACCGGCCGCGTTGACGACGTGCGCGGCCTCGATGTCGGTCCCTGTGCAGTGGATCAGCACGCGTGGGCCATCCCGTTCGAGACCCACGACATCGGTGTCGAAAAGGTAGGAAACGCCCAGCCGCCTGCCTTCGCTGCAGAGCGCGCTGACCAGGCCGTGCGGATCGATGACGCCATCAGACGCGCAGAAGGTGGCCCCCTGCATCCCCTCGCGACGCACGAATGGAGCCAACTCGGCCACCTCATCGGCGGAGACCGATCGTGCGGGCACACCCAGGGAGCGTTGGACGTGGAGCGCGCTCCGCAGAGCGTCGGCGGCCACGTCGGTGCCGGCCATGAGGAGATAGCCGATCGGACGATAGCCGACCCGTCCCGCGGTCAGGTCGTCGAGCTCCTCGAGCGCGGAGATCGTGTACTGCGAGAACGCCACGTTGATGGCGGTGGCGAACTGGGCGCGAACCCCTCCGTTGGCTCGCCCGGTGGATCCCATGCCCGGCGCCGAGTTGCGATCGACAACCACGACATCGTCCACTCCGGCGCGTCGCAGCTGGAGGGCCGCCGCCAGACCGATGGCTCCGGCACCAACGACGGTGACCTCAGCCCTCACCTCGCTCGTCCTCACGACTGGCCTCGGGATCGTTGCGGTGGTTCAGCAGCGTCACCGACGGTTGCGGCAACTCCTGACCAGTATGGCCGGTGGCCAACCCATGGCTCCGCCGCAGGTACGGCGTCTCAGCTCAAGGCGCGAAGGACGCTCACCGGCCCGCGCGGACCGCCGATCGACGCCCATCGTCCGCTCTGCACGTCCACCTGCAGCAGCGGTGTCGGAGAGTCGACGCTGGTCGCGTAGAGGCGCCGACCGTCCGGGCTGATGGCCAGCGAGTTGAGAGCCTGGCCGGCAAGCAGTGACCCCTCCAGCTGCAGACGCGCAGTGTCGACCCGGTAGATGGCCGTGTCCCCGATGCTGTACAGGGTGCGATCGTCGGGGCTGATCACCGCGGCGCCCTCCACGAGGCGCTTGGCCTCCACGGTCAGGGGAGCCCACGGAATCCACGCCGCTGCGCTCGTCGGCGTTGGTACTGGGAGCAGCGCCTGCCGGACCTGCCACGGGCTGTCGGCGGCCATCTCGACCACGGCTCCGTTGCCTGCGTTCACCGCGTAGATGAAGCGACCGCTGTGGCTCGCGACCACACTCCAGAGCAGGTCGAGCCCCTCGTCGAGGGGCGCAGCGGGCAGATCCACGCAGAATGCGGTGGCATGGTCGAGATTGAGAGCGTGCACGAACGGGGGCTTGCCCCCGAAGGCATACACGGTGTACTGCCAGGCTCCGTCGCGTGAGGTGACGCTGTCGATCGCGCTTCCGGTGATCGATTGCTCGCCAGAGCTCTTGTCCACGATGCTCGCGGGGTCCAGCGCCCCCGCCGTCAGGTCATACCGACGCACGTGGTATTCGCCGCCCCTGGTGGGCGAGCTGAGATCCTCGAGCAGGTACAGGCCGGTGCCGTCGTTGTTGATGCCGTCGAAGAGGAACGACCCGCTCAGGGTCACATGCACAGCCCCCCGATCGAGATGTCCTGTGTCGTAGACGAGAAAGCGGTTGGTCGCCGGTGGATCCTGGGCGGTGGCCACGCCGGCGAGCACCAGGTGGCTGCCGTTGGGCGAGAGGCCGGCGGGCTTGCCGGCGGGCCCGGTCCGGGGCAGCGCGAAGCCGGGCTCGGTGGCCGTGGTCGAGATGGTGTGACCGGTGCTGAGATCGATCTCCTCGAGTCGGTTGTGAGACCCGGCGGCGGTGACCACGAAGAGGCGTGACCAATCACCGGTGGCAACGCCGTCCGGATACGACGCCCGCACCCTCCCCGAGCCGGTGTCCAGCAGCTGTATCGAGCGAGCGGGAGGCTGGCCCTGCCGCACCAGCAGATGAGCCGGGGCGATGGCCGCGGTCGCGGCGCCGGGGGTGGGCGTGGAGCGGTGGGCTGCGATCGACACCGCCGGACCACCGCAGGCGACCAGCGCTGCGGTGAGCAACAGGAGCAGATGGCGGCGCAGCTTCTTCACCCGATCGACCCTCCGTATGTGCTACACCGCGCGCCCGAGGCCGGTTCCCGCTGCTCAGCTGAGGGTCGCTGCCAGCGCGAGCGCGTGCGCTTCGGTGCGTGCGCCCTCGATGCGGAGAGTAAGGTCGCCGCGCTCGAAGACCAGGGTGGGGGCGGCCAGCCGCAGCGTGTCCGCCGCAGAGGTGCCGTCGGGGAGCTGGTAGTCGATGTCGTGCGCGCCGCCGATCCAGTACCCGGCTTGCCCCGTGACGGTCACAGGCACCACCGTGGTGCCCGGCCCGACGAACTTCTGCGTGAACTCCGGGTTGAGGCTGCCGCGAAACTCGGTGATGAGCAGCCCGACCCCCGTCCGACCCGACTGGGGGAGGCCGTCTCGAGGCGCGTACACCAGCGACACCACAGGACCGATGTCGCTGCGCGTGTAGACGGCATCCGGAACCCCGAGGCCGCTCGGCACCAGCGGCGTGAAGCCGACCGTGTCACGGGCGTGGGCGATCGTGGTCGGCCGCCCCAGATCGAGGCCGGCGCCGAGCGCGGACGAGGACGGCGGGGTCGAGGGATGCACAGCCGGCAGCGAGGGGACCGGCGTGATCACGACGCCCTGGATCCCGAGCCAGTGGGCGACCGCCGTGCGCACCGGCGGAACGCCGAACCCGACGGCGAGAGCCACCAGCACGGCGGCGAGGACCGCGCGCCACCGCGTGATGATCGGCCGCCGCACCGGATGTCCCAATCGCTGCCGCACCGGCGCGGCAAGCTCCGGGGTGGCGGGAAAGGCGATGTGCCGGCCGAGGTCGGTGAGCTGCTGCTCGAGCTGGTCGTTCATCACTGGCCGGCCCCGCCGCCCATGCGCTCGCGCAGGCGTCCGAGCGCACGGGAGAGCCGCGACTTCACGGTTCCGGCGGCGCAGCTCAGCACGGCGGCGGTCTCGGCGACATCGAGCTCCAGGAAGTAACGGCACCAGACCACCTGGCGATCGGCGTGGTTCAGCGACGCGACGGCACGGAGGAGCGCCGCGCGCTCCTCCGCAGCCTCCACCTCGGCTTCGGGCGATGGGGCCGCACCGCCCCTTTCCAAGGTGTCCGCCAACCTGAGCTCGACGCGGGTACGGCGGACCGAGGCGCGGCGGCGGTTGCGCGCGGCGTTGGCGACGATCCGCAGGAGCCAGGGCCGAAACGGGGCCGGCGCGCGAAACCGTGGCAGGGCGCTGTGCGCGGCCAGGAAGCCGTCCTGGGCTGCCTCTTCAGCCTCCGCAGCCGAGCCCGTCAGCAGGAACGCGGTGCGGAAGGCGAGGTCTGAGTGACGCATGACCAATTGTGCGTACGCCTCCTCGTCGCCGCCGGCGGCGCGAACGATGAGCTCTGCTTCGTCCAGTGGGCGGCCCTCCACGGGTCGATGTCAAACCCGCTACACCGGTCACAGTGTGGTGGTTCCCGCAGCGAGCTCCGGCGCGATCCGCCAAAGCGGTCGGCGGCCGCTCCCTTAGGGGTGCGGCGTCTGAGTGCGCGAATGGCGCCGGGCCACCCGGCGCAGCTGGACCATGCGGACGGTGCCGAGCAGGAACGCGATCACGGCGCCGAGCAGAGTGGCCAGCAGAAGGTCGAGCCCGAGCGGGATCGTCCACTTGACGCTGAACAGGCTGGTGCTCACCGGCGAGAGGTTCTGAAGAACGAAGACCAGGACCACGATGAGGAGCAGCAGGCTGAAACCGAGAGTCCACCACACCATGCTGGTGCGCGTGGCCGGGACCGCAGCCGGCGCTGGAGCGGCCGGTGCGCCACCGGCAACCTCTGGTGGCGCGCTCGCCGGGTGGCGTTGGTCGCCGGGTGGTGGAGCGCCGACGGCCTGGCTCACCCGGATTTCATAGCACGGCCGCACCGCCGCGTGTACCGGCGGCCGTGCCTGGCGAAGTGAGACCGAGGGCACCCGGATGGTGGTGTCGAGTGCCCTGAGTTCCGGAGACGCCGCGCGACCTGTGGTCAGACGTGGGTGACCTTGACCAGCGATTGTCCTACGATCACCCACAGCGCGCCGGAGGCGGAGGCCGTCAGGAGGTGGGCGTCGCCAGGGGGGAGGCTGACCGCAGGAGTTCGAAGCCGACCAGTCGCGCCATCGAACGCCTGCAGGAAGGCGGGTTGGGTCGCTCCCTGTTGGTTGGTCAGCGTCCACACCTGATCTGACATCGCGCAAATGCTATTTGGGAACCGCCCCCCCCACGGCCCCGCAATTGGGCTTCCGGGGGCGGCTACGCGAAAGACTCCGCCGTCGTTTGCATTGTCAACCGCCACATAGCAGGAGGCCGGCCCGCATGCGAGGCGAGCATTGCCAGTCGCCGGGATCTTTCCGACTGGTCGCGCGCCAGCCGACTCGCTCACATACAGGACCAATCCTCCTGCCTCCGTACTCACGAGCAAACAGGTGCCCGGCGCATCCGGTCGCGAGTAGTGACACTCTCGCGATTCGCTGGCGGCCGTGCCTGGGATGGTCGCCACCGGAGCCGCCGATCCGGCCGCCAGTTCCTCGACCATCACCGGGCCGTTCTGAGTTGCGTCAGCAACGACGATGGCACCGCTGGGAGTTGCGATCAAGGTACGCGGGTTCTGCACATGGTAGGTACGCTCCACAGCGCCTGTGAACGAGTCCAATTGGACGACAGTGTTCGCGTCGGCAATCAATGATCTCCCGTCCCCGGGGCCATTCGCGACCCATACAGTCCCAGGAGCAACGCTCAGGCTGGCTGGGTCGCCGCCGATCGACCACGAGCCCAACTCTCGACCTGTCGTCTCGTCATACCGTCGGGCCTCACCCTTGCCGGATGCTGATTCTGGGTCGGCGGCGATCGTCACCCACACCCCCCCCCGGGATTCGGCGAGGGCCGTGGCGACAACCGGCCCCAGGCTGATCTGTTCAGTGACGTGCCACTGCTCGGCATCAGAAGCAGGCGAGGGGGTTACGCTCACCGATGGCGATGCTGGAGGAGCGGCCGAGCACGCCGACGCGATGACGCACATGCCCGCCACGAGGAGCGTCTGGGGGATGCGCGAGCGCGGCCGTGCAGCACCCTGGTCAACACCGCGACTCATCCAGGAGTGGGCACGCCGATCGAGAACACGTCGCGGACCAAGTTGAAATACACCGAGGTGGACGCTGACGAGGTCAGCTGCAACCACTCGCCATCGATGCGCGTGATCGTCAGCAAGCCACGCGTGCCTGAATCGGTGAAGACTCCAACCGGAATGAAGTTCACCCCGCAACCATCCGAGGCGAGCTGCTCAATGTACACGTCCACCGCAGAGAGCCCCGGCGTGCTCGATGTTATGCCGCTGAGTCCAGACCAGATCGCATACGTCGGGCCGGTAGACGACACCGAGCCCACCCAGCTGCTGACGGCGTAGAAGTTCGAAGCGGACCCGAATGGGCCGCCCTGGCCTCCGACGTGAATCAGGCGGTCCGGGAATGGCAGGGTGATGGGTGGGACGCACGGCGTCGGAGGGGGGATGACAACGCTCGTCTCGGGCGGCTTCGAGGCCCGGGGGGCCGCTTGGGCATCAGCGATCTGCTGCCGCTCCCGGGCAACAAACTGCTGCTTCGGCGACAATGCCGGACCATTCGGCGCGTCTGCCACGCCCAGGACGACGCCGATCGTGGCGGCGGCCACAGCGACAGTGGCTGCTGCCAAGCGAATTCCAAACTTCCGGGTCATCAGTGGATCTCACAGGAATACGTCATTGAATAGTTTGTGTGGGAATCGGACCCAATCTCATTGGACAAGGCATTCCATGCTTGTGTCGGCGTGAAGGTGCTGTGGTCACGATCGTAGTCGTCTAGAGGACCCTCAAAGTGAAGCGCGGCATTACGCTCGTAGTAGCCGTAGCGCGAGATGGTCCACCACTGGTTTGCCAGTGGCTGATTGTAGATCTCCGGGAGCGGAAACGCCGGAGCGGGACCCCAACTCTTGTACCACACTCCGTACTGATTCCAGCCGCTGTTGCAGCCGTAGCCATTCCCACCGGTGTAGGAATTGATGGGACACCCGCCAGCATCACCGAAGTCAAGGTAGAACGGAGCGCCGCTGTTTGAAGAGTAACCATTCGTGAAGGCCAATGTGGCGGACTGACCACCGAATTCAGTCTCCATATCGCTGGCGGCACCGACGTCAACCTGAGCGGTGTAATGGCTCGAGGCGACCCAATTTCTCACAATCAGAGCTACCTGAGACCACGCATATCCGCCATTGTAAGCGGTTGTTGTGCTGTTGTACTCCCCGTCGACGTTGTCGTTGGTAGTGCCCACTGCAAGCTTGAGCACGGTCGTAGTGTCGCTCCCGGTGCACTCGAAATAGCCACGGGCAAACTGCTCTGACATGCTCTCGACAAGCGAGTAGCTGGCGAAGCCATCGTGGAACGGCAGCCGCGTCTCGCTTTGGTTTGGCACCTGCGAACCGAAATCTAGGATGATTTCGCTGTTGCCTAGGTCACCCGCCCTCGCGTGCCCCTCGTTGCAGCCGAGTTGGTAGGCCACGCCAGTCGAGTCATTTCCGTGGGTGATGTACCACGACCAAGCGCCGACGGTTCGCGGCAGGGATTGGGTGGCGTGAGCGATCTGAGCACCCTCGGCGGCAAAGATCAAGGGACCTGCAAGTAACTAGCAAAGCCGCGCCCGGCGCACGAGTTGCCGGGTGGCACGGGACGACCTCCCCGGACGACCCAAACGCTGACGGCCCGAAGCCATCGTGGACTGGAGGGTAGCACTGGGCCCGTTTCGAGTCAATCGAATTGGGAGCCGGGCGGATGCATCCAATGTTTCGGCGCCAGGCGGCCAGCGCGGCGATGATTGGGGGTGCGCGAGCGGCCCAGTAGCGGTCCAATCTTGTTCTCCTTGAGGACGCGGAGCTGGTGGACGCGGCCGGCACCGGGACGATGGCAGGAGGTGCCTTGGGCCTTGAGTTGAAGCGACGACCGATGACCACATCCATGACCTTCTCGGTGGGGCTCGAGGCCTGGGCGTGGCGGCGGCCGTAGCTGGCGATGCCGTCGCGGTTGGCGACGACGTACTGAAGCACCACGCCGAGCCGGCCACGACGTTGGTCGTCGTCGGTCTCTGCTAACCAGACGTCTACAGCGCACCATGGTCGGCGATTGCCACCGCGAAGACGGCCTTGTGCACGTCCAATCCGACGAACTCGCCAGTGGCTCGGCCTACGGGCTGGCGGCGCAGACCCGCTGGTGCACCTCCTTGGTCAGTGCCTCGACCGCCTGCGTCAGCTCCGTGTTCTGCTGCAACAGCGTCTTGATGAACTCGGTGTTCGTCTCCGTGTGCACGGCGATCTCTGAGGAGATGCCGTCGGATCGTTTGGCCGCGATCAGGAGGGCGGCTGCCTGGACGCCCGCCAACATCGAGAGAAACAGGTTGAGAAGGATGAAGGGGTAGGGGTCGAAGCCCGATCCGCCGCCGACGTGGAGGACCCCGTTGATGACCGCCCACAGGATCATGACCCCGAAGAAGGCGAACACGAACGGCCACGAGCCCATGCCGTTGCGCATTCGGTCGGCGGCACGTTCGCCCACCGAGAGCTGGTCACCGGATCGCACTCCCGGGTGCTTGTGCCACTGCCGCTGCCATGCCATGGGGCGCCCTCCTGGTCGCGGTGGTCGAAGCCTCGATGGCTGCCCGCAGCCACCATCGCGAAGGGTAGACCGCTGCAACATCCCGGCGTTGCGGTCACCGCCTCCGGCGGGCGTGCCGTGGCAGGCGACGGCGGTATCCCGCTCAGGCTCCGGCCAGGCGATTGCTGAGAAGCCTCTGCTCAGCCACATTCGCGGTGAGCGTCACCGCGCGGCGATCGGCGTCACCGGCGTCATCGTCGCGGCCAAGCTCGCGCAGCAGCGCCGCGCGCGTCGCGTGGAAGAGGTGGTAGGAGTCGAGGTCGTCGCCCAGGGCATCCACCTCGGCGAGCGCCGCCGCCGCTCCCCGAACATGGGAGACCGCGATGGCGCGGTTCAGCCGCACCACCGGCGTTGGCTCGAGGGTTGCGAGCAGCGTGTAGAGGCTGACCAGCCGAGTCCAGTCGGTTGCCTCCCACGTCGGTGCCTCGCAATGGACGGCGGCGATCGCCGCCTGCACCTGGTATGGCCCCGGCCTTCCCGCGGCTGCGGCGCGGCCAATCAGCCGCACCCCATCGGCAATTTCGCGGCCATCCCAGACCGCGCGATCCTGGTCGGCGAGAAGCACCAGCTCACCGTCCGCATCCAGGCGCGCCGGCCAGCGGGCGAGGTGGAGGCGGATCAGCGCGAGGAGTCCCAACGGCTCCGGCTCGTCGGGCAGCAGGCGCACCAGCAGGCCGGCAAGCCACTCCGCGTCACGAGCAAGGTCCTGCCGAATCGGATCATCGCCGCCGCTGGCCAGGTACCCCTCGTTGAAGACGAGATAGAGGACGGCGAGCACCTCGTCGAGGCGGCCGCGGAGCTCGGCTGGGGCAGGGACGCGATAGGGGATCCCGGCGCCGGCGATCTTCCGCTTCGCCCGCGTGATCCTCCTGGCCATGGTCGGCTCGGCGACCAGGAACGCGCGCGCGATCTCGGCGGTGGTCAGCCCCACCACGGCTCGGAGGGTGAGCGCGACCTGCGCGTCACGCGGCAGCGCGGGATGGCAGCAGGTGAAGATCAGCCGCAACCGATCGTCGGCCTCGCGGCGGGGTGGATCGGGGATCGCCGCCATCCTCCGGAGCAGCTCGCGGTACCGGGTCTGGCGACGGAGTCGATCGAGGCCCTTGCGGCGCGCGGTGGTCAGCAACCAGGCACCGGGTCGATCGGGGACCCCCTGGCTCGGCCAGTGCTCCAACGCCTCGACGAGCGCGTCGGCGACCAGCTCCTCGGAGAGGTCGAAGTCGCCGGTGAGGCGGACCAGGCTCGCGGTGAGCCGGCCCGCCTCTTCCCGGAAGACGCGTTCGATCGGGCCCTGCGAGGGCGCCGGATCGTCAGCGGACGACGACAGGGCGGATCTCCACGGCGCCGCTCGGCGACGGGAAGGTGCGGACCAGCGCGATCGCCTCGTCGAGGTCGGCAACATCGAAGATGCCGTAACCCCCGATCACCTCCTTCGCCTCCATGAAGGGCCCGTCGACGACGGTCGACTTACCGCCGCGCAGCACCACGGTGGTGGCGGTGTCGGGGTGCTGCAGCTGGTGACCCCCGACGATCTTGCCCTCAGCGGCGAGCCGGCCCCACCACTGTTGAATCTCCTGGTACGTCCGGTTGCGCTCATCCTCGGGCGCGTTGTCCTCCCATTCCCCGCGGGACAGCAAGACCATGTACTCCATCACGACAGCCTCCAAAAGAGGGTTGATCATGACCCGACGACGAACGGCTCGGCGGGAAATGGACAGGGATGACACCGATGTCGTCCGCAGGGATGACGCCTGGCGGAGGCCGAGACGCTACCCTCGCGACTGATCCCTGATGTTCACCGACCTCTGGCACCGCGTCCGCTCGATCCCGGCTCCCTTCGTCGACGGCGCCCTGGCGCTCCTGCTCATGGGCAGCGCCGATCTGCTGACCTCCCAACAGACGGGCACGCTCTCGGCGCTGCACGCCCTGATGATCGCGCTGATAACTGTGCCGGTGACCCTGCGCCGCCGCTGGCCAATCCCGATCGTATGGCTCATCGGCGCAGCCCTGATCGGCAACCTCATCCTCGGGTTCAACAACTCCTTCTTCGAGAACTTCGCCCTGCTCGCGGCGCTCTACACCGCCTTCACCCGGGAGTTGGGGACGTGGTTGGTCGCCACCGCCGTGGTGGGGCTGCTGGCCGGGATGACCGCCGGCATCCTGCTCAGCTGGCACAACCAGGGGCACGTCAACCTCTCCGACCTGCCCTACAACGGGCTGCTCTTCGCGTCCCCGGCGGTGCTGGGCTACGGGGTGCGCACCAGGCGGGCGTACCTGACCCAGCTCGAGGATCGGGGAGCGCTGCTGGCGCGCGAGGCGGCTGCCGAGGAACGAACCCACATCGCCAGAGAGCTCCACGATGTGATCGCCCACAGTGTCAGCGTGATGGTCCTCCAGGCCACCGCCGGGGGGCGCCTCGCCCGACGCGATCCTGCCCAGGCCGTGGCGGCGTTTGATGTGATCGAGCAGACCGGACGGCGGGCGCTGTCCGACCTGCGCCGGGTGGTCGGTGTGCTGCACTGTCCCGGCGATGACCACGCTGCCCTGGAACCACAGCCGGGCCTCGACCAGCTCGGGTCGCTCATCGACGACGTCCGCAAGGCGGGCCTGGCCGTCGACGTGAGCATCACCGGCAACCGCCACGCGCTTCCCCCGGGCGTGGAGCTGTCGGCCTATCGCCTGGTCCAGGAATCGCTCACCAACGTGCTCAAGCATGCGGCTGCCGCCAGGGCGGTGGTCAACGTCACCTACGGCCCCCGCGAGCTGACAGTCGAGGTCTGTGACGACGGTCGGGGTGGAGGCCGCGGTGGCTCAGGAGGCAATGGGGTGGCCGGCATGCGCGAGCGTGTCAGCCTGCTCGGCGGCGATTTCCTCGCGGGGCCCCTCGAACGCGGGTTCCGTGTCGTGGCACGGCTGCCGCTCGAGTCACCCACGACATGATCCGCGTGCTCGTCGCCGACGATCAGGTCCTGGTGCGGGCCGGGCTGCGGGCCATCCTCGAGGGTGAGGTCGACATCGAGGTGGTCGGCGAGGCGGGCGACGGCCAGGAGGCGATCGCCAGGGCACGGGTCCTCGCACCCGACGTGATCCTCATGGACATCCGCATGCCCACCATGGATGGGCTGGAAGCTGCCCGGCACCTCTGCGCCGCAGCAGCGCCGCCACGCATCGTGATCCTCACCACTTTCGACCTCGACGAGTACGTGTATGAGGCCCTGCGCGCCGGAGCGTCTGGGTTCCTGGTCAAGGATGCACCCGCCGATGACCTGATCCGCGCCGTTCGGGTGGCGGCGTCAGGCGACGCCATCCTGGCGCCGTCGGTGACCCGACGCCTGATCGCGCGCTTCTCCGGGCGCCACGCGCTGCCCTCCTCGGCCGACATCGCCAGCCTCACCGAGCGTGAACGAGAGGTGCTCCTGCTGGTCGCCCGTGGGCTGAGCAACCAGGAGGTGGCGAAGAAGCTCTTCCTCAGCGAGACCACGGTCAAGACCCACGTCGCCCACATGCTCGACAAGTTGGGACTGCGTGACCGAGTGCAGGCCGTGGTGCTCGCGTACGAGATGGGAGTGGTCGAGCCGCGGGTCAGCTGAGGCGACCGCCGCCGCGGTCACATCTCCTCCCAAATGATGAGCCGGATTGGCCACTGAGGAGGACGAAGGGCTGAGCTGCCGAGCCCCACGATGCCTCCACCGGAGCAGCCGGGAATGGATGGCCAGGAGGAGACGTGATGCAAGCGGTCGATCGGTGGGACCCGAGCCGGCGACGCCGGATGAGCCCGAGGGAGGACGCCATCACCCTGGGCCTGGCCAGCTGGCTCGTCCTGGGAATCTTCCTCGACGGCTGGGCGCACAACACGGGCACGTTGGTGGAGACCTTCTTCACACCCTGGCATGCCGCGCTTTACTCGGGGTTTGCCGCGTCCGCGAGCTGGATCTGCCTGTCGGTCTGGCGCCGCAGAGCACCGCAGCGCTCCTGGCGGGAAGCGATTCCGCCCGGCTACGCGCCCGCGGTGGCCGGAGTGGTCATCTTCCTCGCCAGTGGCGCGGGTGACGCAACCTGGCACCTGCTCTTCGGCATCGAGAGGAGCATCGGTGCCCTTCTCAGCCCCACTCATCTCGGGCTGTTCACGGGAGGTCTGCTGATCATCACCGCCCCGCTGCGCGCCGCCTGGGATGACCCGGAGCGCAGCCAGGATTCGCCGTTCTCCGACCTGCTCCCGGCGATCGGCTCGGCCGCGCTGGCCGGCTGTCTGACCATCTTCATCCTCCAGGAGTTCGCCCAGCTTCGGCAGAACGCCTTCGTCAGCGTCAACGCCGCCCTGGGCATCGGCTTCATCCGTCCCATCAGCGACCTCACCTCCAACCTGAACGTCGAAGCCGGCGTTGCCGCGTTCATGATCGGCAGCCTCACCCTCTTCGTGCCGCTGCTGCTGCTGGCGCGCCGGTTCCGGGTCACCGCCTCGATGGCGGCGATCGTGATGGGCGTCCAGATCGTTCTGCTCCAGGCGTTGCAGGGATTCAACGACCCTGGTCTGGTCGCGCTCGGGCTGGTGGGCACCGCCGCGGTGTGCGTCGCCGCGACGATGCTCAGGCCGGGTCCCGCGCGCCGGACGGCGCTGCTGGCGTTCGCCGGGATCGGCCCGCCACTGTTCTGGGGAATCTTCCTGCTCGGTGTCGCCCTGCACGATCACGGGCTCGGCTGGAAGCCGGAACTGTGGGGCGGCGGCCTCGTCTGGTCGGCTCTCAGCGTGCTCGCGGTGGCCTCGGCCCTGACCGCCGCGCCTGTTCTCCATCACCAGCCGGCAGCTGGCGCGCTGGCCCGCGAGGGCCGGGCATGACCTGGTCGCGACCAGGGGGACGACGTCGGCGGACAGCGGCAGGCCAGGTCAGCGGCTCCACATCAGTCCAGCCCGTCGAGCGCGTCACCCAGGCGCACAACGCCGGGAACCACAACCTCCCCCCACACCCCGAATGGCAGCGACTCAGAGGAGTCGACCTCCCCGCGCCAGCGGGCGAGAACATGCAGGGTCCGCAGGTCGGCAGCGCCGGTGCTCGGATTCTTGGTGGTCACCGCGCAGCGCCCGACGTTGCCGCCGACCCTCACCGAGGCGCTTCCGACGCCGATCGCCCGGCCCGGCCAGCGGTCCTCGGCGAACGCGTCGACGCCGCCCACGCCGATCGTCATGCGAAAGCGGCGTGCGTCGACCTCGGCAACGGCCGCGGCCCCGGCGAGCCAGTCCACAGATGCCACCGACAGCAGCGTCACCCCGCCCCGCCGGCGCCGGTCGATCCCGTCGGCGGGGTCGACCGGCTGGACGATGCGCAGCTCATGCCTGGCCCAGCGCGAGAGCGCAGCCGACCACGGGCCCAGCACCGCTCGGACCGCTCGGGGCTCCCCGTACGCGGTCATCGCCTGCGTCTCGCCCAGCCTCACCCGGTCGGTGACCACCATCCCGTCGGGAAACCGGACGGTGAGCGTGGTGGCGGGCTCGTCGCACATGGCGACGAGCTGCATCAGCACACCGAGGTGTTTGCCGTTGACCAGGTGGGCCCGCTCGTCGGTGATCACAAAGCGGCGGTCGTTGTGAGCCCCGTGCCGTTCGAGCCGCAGCTCGTCGACCTGCTGGATGCGCATGCCCTTGACGGGCGTCATGCACAGCCAGGCGACATTCGCGCTCACCCCTGCGACCAGGTCAGCGGCGCCGCGCCGGCCATGGTGCCGATGACGCAGCCCTGATCCGTCGAACCGCCACACACCGGTGGCATGAATGCCAGCTCGTCGCCGGGCTGCACCACATCGTGCCAGGTGCAGTATTCGAGGTTGCGCGCGCAGAGCAGCCCGGCGCGGCTGGGCGGCCCGCCGGCACAGTGTGCGGTTGCCGCTTCCCAGACGTCGCCCACCGTCTGGCCGGGGGTCGCGACCATGACCTCCCTGCCCATCCGCTCCCCAAGTGAGCCGAAGAAGAGCACGCGAACGCTGCCCGGTGCGGGCGGCGCCTGGGCGGATGCCACCGCCTCCATCTCGCTCATCCGCCGATGTACGACATCTCGACACGACGCCGCCCGGGCACGTCCTCGCCGCGCCGCTCCGAGTAGCGGTCGGTGCGAGCCATCCAGGTGTGGCGGATGATCCGTTCCACCTCGGCGTCGTCCCCACCGCGGAGCGCGGCGAGGATGTCGGTTCCGGTGCTGGCGAAGAGGCAGGTGTGCAACCTGCCGTCGGCGCTCACCCGCAGGCGTGTGCAGGCCCCGCAGAAGGGCTGGGTCACCGAGGCGATGACCCCCACCTCGCCGAGGTCATCGGCGAATCGGTATGTCTGGGCGACGTCGGCCGGATCATCCCGGGCAGGCTCGTTCAGCTCGTGTCGCGCCGACACCCGAGCCACCACCTCAGCGGCGGGCACCACGTCCGCGCGGGACCACCGGTTGCTCTCGCCGACGTCCATGTACTCGATGAAGCGCAGGGTGTGGCGATTGGCGCGGGCGAAATCCACCAACTGCTCCACCGCCTCGTCGTTGATTCCCCGTCGCAGGACACAATTGAGCTTGATCGGCGCGAATCCCGCCTCCGTCGCCGCTCGGATTCCCGCGAGGACCGTTTCGATGCCGACGCCGCTGTCGCTCATCCGCACGTGCACCGCCGGGTCGAGGCTGTCGAGGCTGACGGTGAGGCGGTGCAGGCCGGCCCTGCGCAGCCGTGCCGCCCGGCGCTCCAGCAGGCTGCCGTTGGTGGTCAGCGCCAGGTCGGCGACGCCGGTTCCAGCCAGCCCGCGGACGATCTCCTCGAGGTCGTCGCGCAGCAGCGGCTCTCCGCCGGTGAGCCGGATCTTGCGCGTGCCCAGGCGCACCAGCAGTGCACCAAGGCGGACGATCTCGACTGCGGTCAGCCGCTGCTCGCGGCCCAGGAAGCGATGACCGGGGCCGAACGAGGCGCGCGGCATGCAATAGGTGCAGCGGAAGTTGCATCGATCGGTGACCGAGATGCGCACGTCACGCAGCGCCCGCGAGTACAGGTCTCTGATCCCCGCCTCAGGGCTGGCAGGTGCGGCTGCGGGGCCGCGCGCCGCGGTCATGGCAGCTGCAGGGCCGTTGCCGGTGCACCGCAGGGAAAGGAGCTGCCGCCAACGGGCAGCACCAGCAGCGCCTCCGCGGCGCCCAGCCCGTGCATCATCGCCGACCCCTGGCCACCGCTGGAGCGCGCCACGAGGTCGCGTCCGTTGCTCTCCAGACGCACCCGCAGGTAGGTCTCCAGGTGAGCGGGCTTCTCGAACGGCTCGCCGAGGACCACCGGCAATGTCCGGGGCAGCAGCCGGTCGGCGCCCTGCAGGGCCAGGATCGCGGCCCGCGCAAAGAGCAGGAAGGTCACCGCGCTGCTCACCGGGTTGCCGGGCAGTCCCACGAAGGGCGTCTGGCCGACCCGGCCGATGACCAGCGGCTTGCCGGGACGCATCGCCACCGTCCAGAGATCGACCGAGCCGAGCTGGGCAACGCAGTCGCGGACATGGTCATGCCCGCCCATGCTCACCCCGGCGCTGCTCACCACCAGGTCGGCGCTGTCACGGGCCTTCTCCAGGGCGAGCAGCACGGCGCTGCGATCGTCGCCGACCACGCCCAGGGGCACGGGCACCCCGCCCGCCTCCTGCACCGCCGCGGCGAGCATGGCGCTGTTGACGTCGGTGACCTGGTGCGGCTGCGGCGCCGTGCCCGGCTCGACCAGCTCGTCACCGCTGCTGAGCAGGGCCACGCGCGGCCGCCGCGCCACACGAACGCGCGCCAGCCCGGCGGCGGCACACACGCCGAGGTCGACGCTGCGCAGCCGCCGGCCCGCCGCCATGACAACGGTTCCCGCGCAGATGTCCTCGCCGCGGTTGCGGATGTGCTGGCCAGAGTCTGCCTCGGCCGCGAACACCACCGCAGCGCCTTCCTGCTCCGTCTGCTCGAAGGCGACGACCGCGTCGGCGCCGCGTGGAATCGGGGCGCCGGTGGCGATGAGAGTGGCGGTGCCCGCTCGGTGCTCGGGCGCCGGGTGGCCGGCTCGGCTCTCTGCTCCCCGCGCCAGCCGCACCGGGGAGGTGGCCGTGGCGCCGGCGATCTCTGCGGAGACCACCGCGTAGCCGTCCATGGCCGAGTTGTCGGTGCCCGGCAGGTCGGTCTGCGCGCGCACCTCGCCGGCCAGGACCCGGCCGAGCGCGAGGGTCAGCGTCACGTCCTCGCCGGGCAGCGGGCACAGCCCTTCCAGCAGCTTCGCGCGGGCGTCCGCGACGCTCATCGCCGCGCTCGGGGGACGAGCGACGCTCACCATGGCGTCATCATCAGACCATGATGCGCGCCGACCGTGTCGCGGCGCCGCCGCTCACCGGCCTGATCCTCTGCGGCGGCCGCAGCCGGCGGATGGGAGTGGACAAGGCGGTGCTGGTGGTGGACGGCGAGCGCCTCGTCGACCGCGCCGCCCGCCGCCTGCGCGCGGTCTCGGACCCGGTGCTGCTGGCCCCCGGGGAGCGGCCGCTGACCGTGTCCGGCTGCGCCTCGGTCCCGGAGAGCGTCGCCGCCGGCCCGCTCTCCGGGATCGTCTCCGGGCTGCGTGCCTCACCACACGACCTCACCGCCGTCGTCGCGGTCGACATGCCGTGGCTCGACGCCGAGCTCCTCGCCCTGCTGGCGGCCGCGTGCAGCACCGAGGACGACGCGGTCGTGCCCCTGAGCGTCAACGGGTTGGAGCCGCTCCACGCCGTGTACGCGCGCTCCGCACTTCCGGCGATGGCGGGCGCGCTCGCCGGGGGCCGCCTGCGGATGCGCGCCGTCCTCGACGACCTGCGGGTGCGAACCATCGACGTCGCCGACCTCCTCGCCGACCAGCGCGCGGGGCGCTTTGCCGTCAATCTCAACTGCGCGGACGACCTGGTCACCCTGGGGGAGGCGCCCCCAGCACCCGGGTGACCGCCTGCTCGACCTCGGCGATGGCGGTCGCCTGATCGACACCCGCGGCCACGCGTGCGGCCACGTACCGCCCGGCGACGTAGGTGCTCAGCGGAGCGTTGAACCGCTCGCTGCCGTGGGCCACGTCCCGGGCGAGGCGCAGGAGCGCCCCCACCGTCGACGCGTCGACGATGTCGACGCTCACAGCCTCAGCGCCGCTGGCGGCGAGCTCCACGACCAACCGCGCGATCCACTCGGTGGGGTCGCTCATGGCGGCGGCACCGGGGTGCGCAGCCGGCGCCGGCCCTCGTCGATGCGCTCGGTGACGCGCAGGGAGTCGAGATGCTCGAGCAGGGGCACGGCGACGCGCCGGGTGGTGCCCAGTGCCTGGCGCGCGGCCGACAGCGTGAACGGCTGGGGGAGGCCGCGCAGGCGCAGCGCGGCCTCGCGAGGTGCGTCGGGCAGGAGGACGATGTCGCCCGGCAGCCGCAGGATCGCGCCGGCGGACGCCGCGGCGCCCAGCTCGCGGCGGCTGAGCCCCAGCGCAGCGAGCCCGGTCTGTTCCGGGGCACTGAACGGCTGCTCGCGCAGGCAAGCCACGAGGCGAGCGACGGCGGCGGCCACGTCGGGACGCAGGGCGGCGGCGGTGCCGCGGAGCCTGACCCGGCCGCGATCCTCCTCGACGCCGGGCTGCGTCGCCAGGAGCTCGGGCAGGAGACGCTCGTCCGGCAGGGCCAGGGCCGCGACCAGCTCCGCGCGGCTGACCCCGGCATCGAGCGGGCCCGCTGACGGCCGCGTTTCGACCGCCGCTGCCAGCTGCCGCCCCCACCTCTCCCACAGCACGCGGTCGACGATCCAGCCGGCGACCCCGACGGCGACTCCAGGCAGGGGTTCGGCAACGGGCACGCCCAGCTCCTGGAGCAGGGCAGCGGGCGCCGCGCCGCGCCGCGACAGCTCGCGCTCGAGGCTGGGTGTGCCTCGGTCGTCGCGGAGCGCGGCAGCGCGGGCGCGGGCGGCGCCGCGCCGGCGCAGCGGCGGAGGCGCCGGGTCGAGCACGGTCGCGCCGGCCACCACGAGGCGGCGGCCGGGATCGCGGAGCAGGATGCGGTCGCCCACCTGCAGCGCCAGCGGCACCCGGAGCCGCAGCCGCACGATCGCGTGAGCGAGCGGCGGACCGTCGAGCAGCGGACGGGCGACGGCTGGGGTGGCCGCCGAGCCGAGGTGGACCACCAGCCGAGACGGCACGGCGCCGGTGTCGGCGCGCACGTCGACGACGTTGCTGCGCCGCCAGGCTCGCGGGGTGAGCAGCGCGTCCCCGCGGCGCACCTCGTCATGGCCCACGGCGCGGAGGTTGAGGGCGACGCGGGCTGTCCCGGTCACCTCGTCGACGGCGGTGCCGAGGCACTGCAGGCCGCGCACCGTCACCGGGCGGCCGGCCAGCTCGAGGGTGTCGCCGCGCCGGATGGTTCCCGCCGGCAGGGTGCCCGTCACCACGGTGCCGGCGCCGCGGATGGTGAAGCAGCGATCGAGCCAGAGCCTCACCCGGGCGCCGGGATCGGGGTGGGGCAATCGTCCGGCAAGCTCGTCGAGAGCGACGCGCAGCTCATCGAGCCCCGCGCCGGTGGCGCCGGAGACAGCGATGGCGGGGATGCCCGCGAGGCTGGTGCCGCGCAGGCGCACCCGGGCCTGTTCCATCGCGCCCGCGGGATCGGCGAGATCGCTGCGCGAGACTGCGACCAGGCCGTGGCGGACGCCGAGGGCGTGGAGCGCGCCAACGTGGTCCTCGGTCTGGGCGGCCCAGCCCTGGTCGGCGGCGATCACCAGGAGCACCGCCGGCACCGGGCCGACGCCGGCCAGCATGTTGGTGGCAAAGCGTTCATGGCCGGGCACGTCGACGAAGGCCACCTCCGCGCCCGAGGGGAGCCGCGTCCAGGCGTAGCCAAGGTCGATCGTCATGCCCCGGCGGCGTTCCTCCGCCCAGCGGTCGGGCTCCATGCCGGTCAGCGCCCGCACCAGAGTGGACTTGCCGTGATCGACATGCCCGGCGGTGGCGATCACATGCACGCCAGCACCGCCCCGACAAGCGCAGCGTCGTCCGCTTCAGGGATGCAGCGAAGATCGAGCAGGCAGCGGCCACGCTCGACGCGGCCAACCACTGCCGGGTCGCCGCTGCGCAGTGGGGCGACCAGCCGCTCCGGCAGGCTCACGGCCCAGCCGGAAAGGGTGACGCCGGGCGCGCTTCCGCCGCCGACAGCTCCGTCGCTGGGCACCGCCGCGGCGTCGCCGCCCAGCCGCGAGGCGATGGCCAGGGCTCGCGCCCGCAGCCCGTCGGTGCCGATGCGCAGCGCGGCCGCGGTGGGCGTCGCCGGTCCTGCCAGCGTCGCCTCGAGGGCAGCGAGGGTGAGCTTGTCCACGCGCAGCGCCCGTGCCATGGGGTGGCGGCGCAGCCGGTCCACGATCTCGGCGTCACCGGCGATGATGCCGGCCTGCGGGCCCCCGAGCAGCTTGTCGCCGCTGGCGGTCACCAGGTGCGCGCCGGCGCGCAGCGCGGTGCTGATGTCGGGCTCGTCGGGCAGCAGCGGGTTGGCGGTGAGCAGGCCGGAGCCCACATCGACCACCACAGGCACGCCCAGGTCGACCAGCTCGGACACGCCGACCGACGCGGTGAAGCCGGTCACGCGGAAGTTGGAGGGGTGCACCCTGAGCACGCAGCCGGCGCGCTCGCCGATCGCCGCCGTGTAGTCGGCCCGCACGGTGCGGTTGGTGGTGCCCACCTCACACACCCTGGCGCCGGCGGACGCCACCAGCTCGGGGAGGCGGAAGCCGTCGCCGATCTCGACCATCTCACCCCGGCTCCACACCACCTCGCGTCCCTGCGCCAGCGCGGTGACGGCCAGCAGGAGGGCTGCGGCCCCGTTGTTGACGACGTGGACATCGCCGGCGTCGGGCAGCGCAGCCCTGAGCGCCGCCACCGCGCCGCGGCCGCGCGGCGCTCGCGCCCCGGTGCGGAGGTCGTACTCGACGTCGACGTAGCCGGTGGCGGCGACCACCGCCTCGCGCGCGGCCGCGGAGAGGGCGGCCCGACCGAGGTTGGTGTGCAGCACCACCCCGGTGGCGTTCAGCACCGGGCGCATGGTCGCCGCTCGCGGGGGGACGTGCTGGAGCACGTCGTCGATGATGGCCGCCGGCTCGAGCGCGCCGCCGCGGACGCGCTGCTGGGCCTCGCGCACGGTGGCCAGCACCAGCGTCCGGCCGAGGCGGTGCTGCACCTCGCGCAGCCGCGGGTCGGCGAGCACGGCGTCGGTGGGGGGCACGGCGCGACGGGGGTCCACGGACATGATGCTGGCACCTCGCCGGGCGGAGGCGGACGGGAATCGAACCCGCCTGGCCGAGATGCCCGGCCACACTGATTTTGAAGATCAGGAGGGCCACCAGGCGCCCACACACCTCCGCCGCACAGGGTACCGGCGCGGCCGGAGGCCGCGGCGATGGCTGGTCGCGCGCCTGTGCAACACTCGCTGCGATGCGTCTCACGGGTTACGCGCACGGCGGCGGTTGCGCCTGCAAGATCCCGCCCGGTGAGCTGGAGCAGATCGTGGCCGGGCTGGTCGGGACACCGCATGGCTCGCTGCTGGTGGGGCTGGACGGCGGCGACGACGCGGCCGCGGTCCGCCTCGGCGACGGCGGCACCGCACTGCTGAGCACGGTCGACTTCTTCACCCCGGTCGTCGACGACGCGTACGACTGGGGGCGCATCGCCGCCGCCAACGCCCTGTCCGACATCTACGCCATGGGCGGGCGTCCGGTGCTGGCCGTCAACCTGCTCTGCTGGCCGCGCGAGGTGCTGCCGCTCGAGCTCGCCGCCGAGGTCCTGCGCGGTGGTCTCGAGGTGGCCACGGCCGCCGACTGCCCGGTCGCCGGCGGTCACAGCGTCGACGACCCTGAACCGAAGTACGGCATGGCGGTGAGCGGCGTCGCCCCCGCCGACCGCCTCCTGCGCATCGACCTGGGCATGGCCGGTACGCCGCTCTCGCTCACCAAGCCGCTCGGCATCGGGGTGCTCAACAGCCGTCACAAGCAGACGGGCGAGGTCTTTCCCGAGGCGGTGGCAACCATGACCCGGCTCAACCGGGACGCGTCGGAGGCGGCGGTGGCGGCGGGCGTGCGCTGCGCGACCGACGTCACCGGGTTCGGGCTGCTCGGGCACCTCTTCAAGCTGGCCCGCGCCAGCAACGTCACCGCGATCATCGATGCCGACTCGGTGCCCTACCTCGAGGGCGCCCGCGAGGCGCTTGCCGACGGCTTCGTCAGCGGCGGCACCCGTCGCAACCTGGCCTGGGTCGACGCCCACGTGGAGTGGCGCGGGCGTGCCGCCACCGCCGAGTCGGAACGGCTGCTGCTCGCCGATGCGCAGACCAGTGGCGGCCTGCTCATCGCGGGACAGCTCGACAGAGCGCAGGTCATCGGCGAGCTGGTGCCCCGCCGCGAGCACTCGATCGAGGTCCGCTGAGATGCGGCCGATGATCACCTCGGTGGGGGGCCGGACGCGACCATGACGGGGCTGCGCCGGCGAGTGCGACAGGTGGGCGTGGCCGGCGACGCGCGCTGGATCACCGACGAGCTCAGCGCCGAGGAGCCACTGGAGATACGGCTCGACGGTGTGCCGCTCACCGTGACCATGCGCACCCCCGGCGCCGATTTCGACCTCGCCGCCGGCTTCCTCGTCACCGAGGGCATCATCGAGGGCGCCGGCGACATCGCCTCGATGCGGATGTGCCCCCACCAGGCCGATGCGGGGGGCGGCTTCAACGTCGTCGAGGTCCGTCTGGTGGCGGCGGGATCAGCGGCGGTGGGGCAGCGCAACTTCTTCATGACCTCGTCCTGCGGTGTCTGCGGAAAGGCGAGCATCGACGCGGTGCGGACGCGCTCGCGCCACGACGTCTCGGGCGATCCGCTGGTCGTCTCTCCAGCATTGCTCGCCGCGCTGCCGGGCACGCTGCGGGGCGCTCAGAAGATGTTCGCCCGCACCGGCGGACTGCACGCCGCGGCACTGTTCGATGGAGGTGGGACGCTGGTCTGCGTGCGCGAGGATGTCGGCCGTCACAACGCGTTCGACAAGGTGATCGGCTGGGCCGCGACCCAGCGCCGGCTGCCGCTGCGCTCCCACATCATCCTGGCGTCGGGGCGAGCCAGCTTCGAGCTGACCCAGAAGGCTCTGATGGCCGGCATCCCGCTGCTGGCCGCTGTGTCGGCGCCGTCAAGCCTCGCCGTGCAGCTCGCCGAGGAGAGCGGGATGACGCTGGTGGGCTTCCTGCGCGGCGAGCAGATGAACGTCTACACGGCCCAGCAGCGAGTCGTCGCGGTCGGAGCGGGCGTGGAGGAGGCGGCCGCGGGGTGACCGCACGCACTCGGTGTGATGGCGAGTGCGGCGACCGTTTCCCCCGATGGCACCGGGCTCGCCGTACAATCGCGATGACACGTAATGGCTGTCTGGAGGATACCCGTGTTGCTCAGCAGCGTCGTCAGCCTCCCCACCTCGGCGTTCCCGCCCCTGGCCCTCGGCTTCTTCGGCCTGGGCACCGGCTACCTCATCTACGGCCCCCAGGAGCTGTTCAAGTTCCCAGCCCGCAATGAGCGCGTCGACCTGTCGACCGGCGTGTGGGGCATCTGGATGCCCGGGTTCCTGCAGTTCCTGGCCGGGACCTATCTGTTCGTCGGTCTGGCCTGGTTCCACTCCTTCAGCGACCACCCCCTGTACATGGCCGCCCTCGCCTTCACCGCCTACGGCGTGCACTGGTTTGCCATCGGGTTCAACCGGCTGCGCGGGGCCTCGCCGCAGCCGAACGGCTTCATGGCGGTGGCGTTCGCCCTCATCTCCATCCTGGGGATGATCGTGTTCTTCGATGTCGGCGATGCCGGCGTCGGCGGCCTCTTCCTTGGCCTCACGCTGATCTACCTCAGCGACATCGCGGCCAGCCTCACGCTGGGCCCCGTCGGCCTGGGTGAGCGCTTGCTGGGCTTCTTCCACATCGCCACCGGGCTCTGGCTCATGTACCTCATGTTCGGCGTCACCCTGAACTTCTCGGCCGGCTTCAAGATCCCCGTCTGAGCCGTCGAGGTCGGCCGGGGGACCGGCGTGAGAAAATCCAAGCGACAGAGCAGCTGATCATCGGCGAGTGCGGGAGAGCGGACCATGGACGCGTTCAGCAGACTTCGCTCCTGGCCGGTGCTGCGCCAGCTGACCGGACCGGATGGCCTGGGCCGTGGCGAGGCGGTGCAATCCGGCGCGACCGCGGCGCTGACGCCGCGCACCCTCACCGCTGACCGGGTGGTGCACAGCGTCTGTCCCTACTGCGCGGTGGGCTGCGGCCAGCGGGTGTACGTGAAGGATGAGAAGGTCGTGCAGATCGAGGGCAACCCGGATTCGCCCGTCTCGCGGGGACGGCTCTGCCCCAAGGGCGCGGCCAGCGAGCAGCTGGTGAACAACCCGAGGCGGGTCACCACGGTGAGATATCGGCCGCCCCACGCGACCGACTGGGAGGACCTGCCCCTGCACCGCGCCGTGGAGATGATCGCCGACCGCCTGATCGACAGCCGCGCACGCACCTGGCAGGAGGCGGACGAGATGGGGCATCCGCTGCGCCGGACGATGGCGGTCGCCAGCCTCGGAGGAGCCACGCTCGACAACGAAGAGAACTACCTGATCAAGAAGCTCTTCACCGCCGCCGGAGTGGTGCAGGTGGAGAACCAGGCCCGTATTTGACACAGCTCCACTGTCCCCAGTCTGGGGACCTCGTTCGGTAGGGGCGGCGCGACCACCTTCCAGCAGGACCTGCAGAACTCCGACTGCATCGTCATCCAGGGATCGAACATGGCGGAGTGCCATCCCGTCGGCTTCCAGTGGGTCATGGAGGCCAAGGCACGGGGGGCGACGATCATCCACGTCGATCCCCGCTTCACCCGCACCTCGGCGCTGGCCGATCTCCACGTGCCGCTGCGCGCCGGCAGTGACATCGTCTTCCTCGGCGCGATCATCAACCACATCCTCAGCACCGAGACGTACTTCCGAGAGTACGTGGTGAGCTACACCAACGCGGCGACGCTGGTGGGTGATGACTTCAAGGACGTCGATGAGCTCGACGGCCTGTTCTCCGGGTACGACCACACCACGGGGACCTACGACTCCAGCAGCTGGCAGTACCTCGACGTGGAGGAGGCCCCAGCGGTGGGCGGCCGGCGGGTGCGCAAGCGCGCGGCCGTCGACGGCAAGCGCGGTGGCCAGCCGGTCCACGAGCCGGGGCATGCGCTGGGCGGCAAGGGGGCTCAGCTCGAGGACAGCCTGGTGCACCGCGACGAGACGCTGCAGGATCCGCGCTGCGTCTTCCAGATCCTCAAGCGGCACTATGCTCGCTACACGCCCGAGCTCGTGGAACAGGTCTGCGGTGTCGCACCCGAGGCGTTCGCCCAGGTCTGCAGAGCGGTCACCGAGAACAGCGGCCGGGAGCGGACCACCGCCTTCGTGTACTCGGTGGGCTGGACCCAGCACTCCGTCGGTGTGCAGTACATCCGCTGCGCGGCGATCATCCAGCTCCTGCTCGGCAACATGGGTCGCCCCGGTGGCGGCATCATGGCCCTGCGAGGGCACGCCAGCATCCAGGGCTCCACCGACATCCCCACCCTGTTCGACCTCCTCCCCGGCTACCTGCCGATGCCCTGGGCGGGGGAGGAGCAGGGGCTGCGCGGCTACCTGGAGAGCATCTCGCGCCCGCAGCAGAAGGGATTCTGGACCGCGGCCGACGCCTACATGGTCAGCCTGCTCAAGTCATGGTTCGGGGACGCGGCCACCCAGGACAATGACTTCGGCTTCGACTGGCTTCCCCGGATCAACGGTGACCACGGCACCTACCGCACGGTCATGGACATGCTCGACGACAAGGTCGAGGGCTACTTCCTGCTCGGCCAGAACCCCGCCGTCGGCTCGTCGAATGGCAGGCTGCAGCGGCTCGGCATGGCGCATCTCAAGTGGCTGGTGGTGCGCGACTTCAACATGATCGAGTCGGCGACGTTCTGGAAGGACGGTCCCGAGATAGCCACCGGCGAGCTGCGCACCCAGGACATCGCCACCGAGGTGTTCTTCCTCCCGGCCGCGGCGCACACCGAGAAGGAGGGCAGCTTCACTCAGACCCAGCGGATGCTGCAGTGGCACGACAAGGCGGTCGACCCGCCCGGGGACGCGCGCTCCGAGCTGCAGTTCTTCTTCGAGCTCGGTCGCGCCCTGCGCGCCCGGGTGGCGGCATCTCAGGAGGAGCGCGACCTGGCCCTGCGCAACCTCACCTGGGACTACCCGGTCACGACCGCCGGCGAGCCGGATGCGGAGGCGGTGCTGCGGGAGGTGAACGGCAGCCACCTCAGCGGGGACAAGGGCGGCCAGATGCTCAGCTCCTTCACCGAGATGAAGGCGGACGGGTCGACCGACGGCGGCTGCTGGATCTACACCGGTGTCTACACCGCAGGGATCAATCAGTCGGCGCGACGCAAGCCCGCCTCGGAGCAGTCGTGGGTGGCGCCGGAATGGGGCTGGTCGTGGCCGATGAACCGGCGCATCCTCTACAACCGCGCCTCCGCGGACCCCGACGGCAAGCCCTGGAGCCAGCGCAAGGCGTACGTGTGGTGGGATGAGGAGCAGGGCCGGTGGACCGGCCATGACGTGCCCGATTTCGCGGCCACCAAGCCGCCCTCGTACCGCCCCGAACCGGGAGTGGGTGGTCCGGAGGGCCTCGCCGGCGACGACCCCTTCATCATGCAGTCGGACGGCAAGGGGTGGCTGTACGCGCCCAGCGGCCTGCTCGACGGTCCGCTGCCCGCGCACTACGAGCCGGTGGAGTCGCCGCTGCGCAACCCGCTGTACAGCCAGCAGTCCAACCCCACCCGCGAGATCTACCCGCGCCAGGGGAACCTCACCAACCCGTCACCTCCCGATGCCCGCAGCGATGTGTACCCGTTCGTGGTCACCACCTACCGGCTGACCGAGCACCACACCGCCGGCGGCATGAGCCGCTGGCTGCCCTACCTGTCCGAGCTGCAGCCCGAGTTCTTCTGCGAGGTGTCGCCGGAGCTGGCGCGGGAGCGTGGTCTCACCAATGGGGGCTTTGCGACCATCGTCAGCGCCCGCACCGCCATCGAGGCGCGGGTGCTGGTCACGGACCGCATGGTGCCCCTGCGGGTCGGGGGGCGGGTCCTCCACCAGGTCGGCCTGCCCTTCCACTGGGGAGTCGGCGGCGAAGCCGTGGTCAGCGGCGACTCGGCCAACGATCTGCTGGGCGTGTCGCTGGATCCCAACGTGCACATCCAGGAGTCCAAAGCGGCAACCTGCGACATCCAGCCGGGTCGCCGTCCCACCGGGGCGGCGCTGCTGGACTTCGTCGACGGCTACCGCCGCCGCGCCAAGGTCACAGTGGACACCGGCAACCTCCGTGTGACCCCGGCCGAGCCATCGCCGTGAGCACCACCTTCGTCGGCCCGCTCGATGCGGCTCGCGGCGCCGGCTGGCAGGATCCTCCGCCGCGCAAGGGATTCTTCACCGACACCTCGCTGTGCATCGGCTGCAAGGCGTGTGAGGTGGCGTGCAAGGAATGGAACCACGTTCCCGAGGACGGGCTGACCATGCTCGCCTCCTCGTACGACAACACCGGCGGCCTTGGAGCCAGCACCTGGAGGCATGTCGCCTTCATCGAGCAGCGCAAGCCGATACGCATGCTCCCCGTGCGTGATGGCGGGGCTGTGGGGGCGGCGACGATCCCCGACGGGCCGCAGGACTTCCGCTGGCTGATGTCGTCAGACGTGTGCAAGCACTGCACGCAGGCGGCGTGCCTCGACGTCTGCCCGACCGGCGCCCTGATGCGCACCGAGTTCGGCACCGTCGTCGTCCAGGCGGACATCTGCAACGGCTGCGGATACTGCGTGCCGGCCTGCCCGTTCGGCGTCATCGAGCGCCGCGAGGGCGACGGGACCGTGCACAACGCGGGGGTGGCGCAGAAATGCACTCTCTGCAACGACCGGCTGGGAGCGGGCATGGTGCCGGCTTGCGCCCAGGCGTGCCCCACCGAATCGATCCAGTTCGGCGACCTCGACGAGTTGCGCGTCCGCGCTCGCGAGCGCGTCGAGACGCTGCACGAGCACGGCGTCGCCGACGCCCGGCTCTACCTGGACGGGGATGACGACGGCATCGGCGGGGCCGGCGCCTTCTTCCTTCTTCTCGACGAGCCCGAGGTGTACGGCCTGCCCCCTGACCCCGTGGTGACCACCAGGGACCTCCCGGAGATGTGGCGCACGGCCGCGCTGGCCGGGCTGACGTTGCTCGCCGGAGCCGCAGCCGCGTTCGCGGGCCGCCGATGACCCCGGATGCGCGAGCGCCGGGCGAAGCCACCCGCAGCCCGGCCGCGCGGGATGCTCGGTCGGACGGCAGCGGCCGGTCCACCGGCCGCCGCGAGGGTGGCGAGCGCGCCATGGTGCCGCCGGCCGAGTTCACCTCGTACTACGGCCGCCCGGTGGTCAAGCACTCGCCGTGGAAGGCGGACATCCCCGCGTACCTCTTCCTCGGTGGCCTTGCGGGCGGATCCTCCATGCTCGCGGCGGGCGCGGACCTGACCGGCCGCCCGGCGCTGCGTCGCACGGCCCGCATCGGCGCACTTGCGGGCATCGGGGCCGGCTTCGCCGCGCTCATCCACGACCTCGGCAGACCGGAGCGCTTCCTCAACATGCTGCGCGTCGCCAAACCAACCTCTCCGATGTCGGTGGGCACCTGGATCATCACGGCGTACGGCCCCCTTGCCGGGCTGGCCGCCGCCAGCGAGATGCCGTTCCCTCTGCCCCGCCCGCTCGGTGCCCTGGTGGGCGCCACCGGCCGGCCGGCGGGGATCGCTGCCGCCGCGCTCGGAGCCGGCGTGGCCTCCTACACCGCCGTGCTGCTCTCCGACACCGCCACCCCGACCTGGCACGCGGCGCAGCGCGAGCTGCCCTTTGTGTTCGTGGGCTCGGCGGCGACGGCCGCGGGTGGGTTTGGCATCATCGGCGCCCCCGTGGCCCAGGCCCGCCCGGCACGTCTCCTGGCAGCGGGTGGAGCGCTGCTCGAGCTGGGCATGGAACGGCGTCTGGAGAGCGGCATGGGTATCGTCGCCGAGCCGCTGCGCACCGGCCGGGCCGGGCGGCTGATGCGCACCAGCAGGGTGCTCACCGCCGCGGGCGCCATCGGTGGGCTGGTGCTCGGTGGGCGCAGCCGCGTGCTTGCCGCGGCATCGGGAGCGGCGCTGCTGGCGGGATCCGCCTGTCTACGCTTCGGCATCTTCGAGGCGGGGCAGGCGTCCGCGCGCGACCCGAGATACACCATTGTTCCCCAGCGCGAACGGCTGTCCCACGGGCGGGAGTAGGGGAGCGCCGGCGGCGTCCGATCCAATTTAGATTGACTCGTGACCGATCATGGGCTAGCGTCAAGTCCACGATGGTCGAGCATCAGCCCACTGGGTGGTGAGGCCATGCCATGACCCATTCCTGTGGGACTCATCGATGACCAGAAGGGTTGGAATTCGCGTGGCGGCAACGGTGGCCGTCCTCTTCGCCCTTGCGATCGGTGTCGTTCTGGCCGTGGCAGATGTCGCAACGACCCCGCCGTCGACACCAAAGCAACAGTTCGTCGCCCGCGAGCAACAACAGATCGCTGAAGCGCAGGCCGCTCCCCGTGCCACCAAGCCGCCTGAGTCCAGCGTGGTGATCCCGGCGGCAACGCCATGCGTTCCTGCTGTCACGCTGCCGTATCCCGACACGCGGATTCACGACGGCGGGCAGGGTGGTCCCTTTGGATCTGCGGCAAACTTCTACGCGGACAGCAGCTGGATGGGCTCGGCGCTGCCCAGGGGCGCGACCTATGCGATCTGGTCGGGCACAACCGGCGTGACGTCGCCGGCATCGGGGGTCCCTGCAGTGGACGTGTACACCGAACAGGTGGGGTCGGACGGTTGCGGCGTGGACTTCATTCCTGTCGGGATCTTCACCGACCCCAGCACTTCGGGCGCACTCACGATCGCGCACATCAACGGTGATTGGTTGCAACTCACGTCGGCGACCTCCGCCACGGTGTACTTCAATTTCGTTTCAGACGGATTTTCCGAGGCAGCGCCCTAACCCTGGGTGCTGCTGGGCATCAGCGGAGGGGCGCCGCACTGCACCCGACGCGCATCATTCGGACGCCATTGGCTGCGGCCATCTGCCTCTTTGCGTCGTCGTGCTCGGCAAGCTCTCCGACACCGCCATCGACGGCGGCGACCGGTTCGCCAACGGCTGTTGGTCAGCAGCGCTGGCACATCTCTCTGCAAGTCGATCTGGGCTCTCGCCCTGCGGTGGCAATCGCCGCGGACTCCGGCGTCGTCTGGGTGGCCGACGCCGCCGCGCCGTCCACCGCTGCAGCGGTGGAGACGCATCACGTCCAGAATCGGCATGGTGTGAGCGCCACGCCAGGCGGTGCTGTGGTCGTCGCAGACGCGACGGTGAACGGGCCGGTGGCCCTAGTCCAGCTGGCCGCTGGAGCGGTCGGACGGGTGACGACCATCCCGGGTACCTCGGCCAGCGATTCGCAACCCTGCGATTACTCGCGGGGCCGTGCCAAGGAGACGTGCTTCCTCGTGGCTTCCCCTGCAGGGCGGTTGAGCCTGTTTGAATTTGGTTCGACTCCAGGGCCGCGCGTCCGAGCCCGACCACGGCCGGAGGTCTCCGCGCCGAACAGCTCAAGGTTCGGATCGAGGAAACCGCCGCCCGCAGCGGGCTCTTCGGGCCCTCCGACCAGACCGTCGAGGTGCGCGCCCGCACCAGCCCCGGTGCCACCCGCCATCCGCCGCTCCTGAGGACCTGGGGCCAGAGAGGGGTGGTTGGCGGCAGTGTGCACGATGTATCCTGCAATACCCGTGGGCCCAGGACGGTCAGCCGCGGGGCCCGAGCAGGCGGCACCGACCGGGCAGAATTCGCGCCAAGGAGGTCAGCCATGTCGTCGGTCCGCCCCAATGAGCCCTGGCACACCGAGCAGTGGTTCACGAGCCCGTGGAACCACGATCCCGAGGTCGCCGCGGCCTTCGCCTTCCCGGAGAGGATCACCGTCCATGACGTGACCCTTCGCGATGGTGAGCAGCAGGCGGGGGTCGAGTTCACAGCCGACGACAAGGTGCGCATCGCCGAGGCGCTCTCGGAAGCCGGAGTCCACCGCATCGAGGCGGGCCTTCCCGCCGTCTCCGCCGCCGACGCCGAGGCCGTCTCGCGGATCGTCGCCGCCGACCTGCCCTCGACCATCTACGCCTTCTCGCGCTGCATGGTGGCGGACGTCCAGGTGGCGATCGACTGCGGCGCCCAGGGTGTCGTCATGGAGATCCCCTCGAGCCGGCACCTCATCGAGCTCGGCTATCGCTGGAGCGTGGAGAGGGCGGTCGAGCTGTCCATCCAGGCGACCAAGTTCGCGCACGACAACGGTCTGCTCGTCTCCTTCTTCCCGATCGACGCCACCCGTGCGTCGGTGCAGGACTATCTCAACCTGGTGGAGACGGTGGCACGCGACGGTCATGTCGACTCGCTGGGGCTCGTCGACACCTTCGGCGTGCTGACCCCGCATGCGGTGGAGCGATTCGTCAAGGTCAGCCGCGAGCGCTTGAACGTCCCCCTGGAGACACACTTCCACATGGACTACGGGATGGGCGTGGCCAACACGGTTATCGCCGCGGCGGCCGGCGCCTCCTGCGTCCAGGTAACCGTCAGCGGCCTCGGCGAGCGCGCCGGCAACACCCCGCTGGAGGAGACGGTGCTGACCCTGCTCACCCTGTACGGCAAGGACCTCGGCATCCGCACCGAGGCGCTCACCGGGCTGGCGCGCCTGGTGGGTGACCTCTCCGGCGTGCAGCAGCCATCCAACCGGGCGGTCACCGGCAGCCGCACCTTCGAGATCGAGTCCGGCATCATCGCCACCTGGGCGCGCAACGTGCGTGACGTGGACCGCACCGAGTCGCTGCCCTACCTTCCCGAGCTGGTCGGGCAGACGGGGCCGCGCATCGTGCTCGGCAAGGGCAGTGGCATCGACAACATCGTCGAGGGCCTGGAGCGCATCGGGGTGACCGCCTCCCAGGAGGAGAGCCTCGAGATCCTGCAGCTGGTCAAGCTGCGCTCCCTGGAACGCAAGGCCCTGCTCGACGACGGCGACTTCAAGGCGATCGCCGACTCCGTGGTCTCCCACGCCTAGCGGTGGGCACGCGGAGGCTCCCGGTCTGATGCCCACCACAGTCGGCGTCGTTGGCCTGGGCGTGATGGGGTCGGCCATGGGCGGCAACCTGCTTGCGGCCGGTTTCAGCGTCGTCGGTTTCGACGTGGCGGCGGAGCGCCGAGATGCCCACGCCGCGGCGGGCGGGGAGGTGGTTGACTCCCCGGCGGCGGTCGCCGAGAGCGCGGACGCGGTGGTGCTCTCGCTGCCCAGCGTGGCCGCCCTCGAGGCGGTGGTCGGTGGCGCCGGTGGTCTGGCCTCGCGCGCCACCGGGCGGTCGGTGGTGATCGAGACCAGCACGCTCCCGCTCGAGGCCAAGTTCGCCGCACGCGACGCCCTGGCCCCGCTCGGTGTCGAGGTCCTCGACTGTCCGCTCAGCGGCACCGGCGCGCAGGCGCGGGTCAAGGACGTCGTCGCCTACGTGAGTGGCGACGAGGCGGCGGCGACGCGCGTCGACGCGGTGCTGGACGGCCTGGCCCGGCGCCACTTCTACACCGGTGAATTCGGCAATGGATCCAAGCTCAAATACATCGCCAACCTGCTGGTCACGATTCACAACATGTCCACGGCCGAGGCCTTCCTTCTGGCCAGGCGGGCGGGCCTCGACGCGCGGATGATGCTTGACGTCGTCGGCGATGGCGCCGGCGCGTCGCGCATGTTCCAGGTGCGTGGACCGCTCATGGCGGACGGCGACTACGACGACGATCCCACCATGCGCGTGGAGCTGTTCCAGAAGGACATCGAGATCATCCGTCGCTTCGCCCAGCGCGTGCACAGCCCCACGCCGCTGTTCACTCTCAGCGCGCAGTTCTACGAGGCGGCGATGGCCCAGGGTCGGGCCAAGCAGGACCCGGCGTGTGTGCTCGCGGTCCTCGAGCAGCTGACCGCGCAGGCCGGGACCTGACCTCCCGCGCCGGCGCCTCTCATTCGGGTTGGTGACCTGGGTCGAGGGAGCCGCGTCGGAGGAGGGCGCCGGCCGCGCCGGGGGAGACGTCGGCGGCCAGGATGGCCTGCAAGGTCGAGTCGAGGTGGCGCCGCAGCGCCTCAGCCGCGCCGTCGCCGTCGCCCGCCCGCAGCGCCGCCAGGATGCGACGGTGGTCGACATTGCCCTTTCTCATGCGCCCCCGCTCCAGGTGAACAGCGTGCGCGACGTAGAGGGCTGAGGAGTCCTGCACGTTCTTGACAGCGCTGGCAAGACGCGGTGACTGCGCGGCACTCTCGAGCAGGGCGTGGAACTTCCAGTTGGTCTCCACCCACACGGCAGGATCGGCCTCCTTCTCCATGCGCGCCTGCAACGCGGCTGCTGCCCTGAGCTGCTCCTTGGTGATGCGCGACGCGGCCAGTCGCAGCGCCAGCGGTTCGAGCGCCTTGCGGATCTCGTAGATCTCGCGCAGCTCGTCCATGTCGAGCTCGTGCACCACCGCTCCGCGGTGGGGGTGGAAGCGGATCAGCTGGTCCGACGCCAGGTCGCGAAGGGCCTCTCGAACCGGCGTGGTGCTCACCCTGAGCTGGGTGGCGAGCTCCGCCTGGACCAGGTGGGTGCCGCCGGGCAGGTCGCCGCTGAGGATGGCATGGCGCAGCGTCTCGCGCACGATCTCGTGGGCGGTGAGCCGTTCGGTGGCGGTGTGGAGGCTCTGGATCTGCAGGCCGCCGAGGCTGGTCATCGACTCTCCATGCGGGGCCGCATTGCAGCGGCTGGTGGCTGCATTGTCGACGATCCACGCTGCTTCTTTGGGCGTCGGCCGGTGCCCCAGGGGCACGTCGAGCGCGCGGCTTGACCTTTGCAGATTGCATGATGTAGCGTTTCGGCCCCACGGCGGACCGGCGTCCGCGATGACCCGACGCCCTCTGTCTCACGTCGTTTGCGAGGACCTCACGCATGTCTTTCGGCATGGTTGGCATGGATTGGCAGGAGCGCATCAACTGGCAGCGGATGCGCGAGTATCGCCTGGCGCGGACCCGCGAGGCAATGAGCCGGCATGGGCTCGGGGCCATGCTCTTCATGTACGACGAGAACGTCCGCTACGTCACCTCGACCCTGACGCCGGGATGGAATCGCCTCAAGCCGGGGCTGCGCTACGCGATGCTCACCGAGGGCGGCGACCCCATCCTCTTCGAGCAGGGTGACATCGGCATCCACGTGGAGAGGCATTCACCGTGGCTGCGCAAGGAGAACATCCGGCACTCCTTCTCGTGGATCAAGGGCGCCGCCGGCCCCGCTTCCGAGATGCAGGTCGCCAAGTTCACCAGGGCGCTTCTCGAAGCCATGGAGGAGGCCGGCGTCAAGGACAGGCCGCTCGGCGTCGACTTCATCGACATCAACATGATCCGCGCCTTCGAGCGCGCCGGGGTCAGTTGGACCGACGGCATGACCCCGATGATGGAGGCACGCTCGGTCAAGAACCAGGACGAGCAGGAGGCGATGCGCATCGTCGGCGCCATCGGCGACGCGCTGCACTACGAGTTCTCGAAGTTCCTCAAGCCCGGTCTCACCGAGAACCAGGTCACCGCCTTCGGGATGAAGTATCTCTTCGACATCCCCGGCATGGAGGACGTGGAGGACATCATCGTCTCCTCTGGGCCCAACGCCTGGCCGAACTGGCGCAACTTCTCCGACCGCATCATCCGGCCCGGCGAGATCGTCATCATCGACTTGGCGGCACTGACCTGGAACGGATTCAAGTCCTGCTACTACCGCACCTACTGCGTTGGCGGCACCCCGACAGCGGAGCATCGCGAGTACTACGAGATCGCCCTGAAGTGGCTCTACGATTCGATCGAGGCGGTGAGACCGGGCGCAACCACAGCCGACATCGCCGCCAGGTGGCCCTCCGCCCAGGAGACGTGGGGCTATCAGGACGAGGACCAGGCAGCCGCCAACCTCTGGGGCCATGGCCTCGGCCTGGCGCAGTACGACATGCCGGTGATCTCACGGATCTGGTCGCTCGACTTCCCGCAGGAGATCCAGACCGGCATGGTGTTCGCCCTGGAGACGCAGCACGGCAAGGTGCACGACTTCGGGGTGAGGATCGAGGAGATGCTGATCGTCCACGACGATGGCCCGGAGCTCATCACCACCTTCCCGGTCAAAGAGATCACCGTCGCGGGCTGAGCTGGTGAGCGTCGAGGTGCTCTCGCTGCACGGCGAGCGCTGCCTCGAGGTGGCGCGGGTCGGCGGCAAGGCCGCCGCTCTGGGCCGCGCGCTGCGCTGCCGGCTCCCCGCCCTGCCCGGGATGGTGATCCCGATCGGCGCCGATGCCGGCCTGCTGGCGGCAGCCGCCCGTGACATCGAGGCCGGCGGCGTCCACGCCGCCCGTCTTCTCGTGATGAGCACGTCAGCGCCCTCCCTGGCGGGGCTCGAGGCAGAGGTGGGCGCGCTCGGGGACGATCTCGTGGTTCGCTCCTCGTCTCCGCTGGAGGTCGCGCCAGGGTACGCGGGCGCGTTCAGCTCGTACGTCGGGGTGACCCCTGCCGAGGTTGCCACCGCGGTGCGTGGGGTGTGGGCGTCCGCGCTTCTCGATCCCGGGCTGGCGGCCGGAGGCGCTGCTGATGCCGCCGTTCCCCACCCCATGGCTGTGCTCATCCAGCCGCGGGTCCAGCCCTCGGTCTCGGGCACGGCCCAGGTGAGCGCCGGCGAGGTGACGGTGGTGGCGGTGGCGGGACCGCCCGCCCCGCTCCTGGCGGGGTGGTCACGCGGCGACGGCGCTGTGGTCGACGCCGATGGTGTGGCTCGGGGCCCGGGCCTGGCACTCGCCGGTGCCAGGCTCCTCGCCGAGGTGGCGGCGCTGAGCCTGGCGGTGCAGCGGGAGCTGGGATACGACCTCATCGAATGGGCCGCCACCGACGGTCGGCTGGTCCTCCTCCAGGCCGGCCGGGGGGCACGCCGACCGACGACCCTGCACAGCCGCCGAGATCAGGGGGCGGTGCCGGAGGCCGCGGCCGGCGTGGCCCGTCTCGTCCACATGTTTGCCGGCCGGCTCGGCGAGGACATGGTGCTTCCCGTGGCTCTCTGTGGCGTGGCGCCCGACACCCCGCGGCCACCCCTGCCCGCACCGGCGGCGGCGGCGCGGGAGACTGCCGCCGCCGCCTGGGTGGCGGCGCAGGCCCTCTCGCGGGCGCTGCGCGCGCGCGCCTGGGGAGCTGACGGCACCACCGGGCAGGGGGCGTCAGCAGTCCTCGCCGAGCTGCGCGGAGGTGACCTGGCCGCCGCCGTCGCTCAGCTCGCGGCCGCACCTCCGAGCCCGGCCGGCGACCTGGCCGCACTTCTGGCCGACCTCGGGAGGGTGGCAGCATGGCTGCGGGACATGGAGATCATCTCCGCCGTCGAGGACATGTGGGCGATGACCCCGGCCGATGTCGACCATCTCCTCGCCGCGGCCGAGCCGGCACGCGCCTGGCAACGTCGTCGCGACACCCGGCGCCGCGCCCTGCTGCGCTGGGAGCCCTTCATCTGTGCGGCGGTGGGCGCGACCGGCACGGAGCTGTCCGGTGAACCGGCGTCGGCGGGTTCAGGGGCAGGTACGTCGGTCGTGGAGCGTGGCCTGCCAGCCGGTGCCCTGCGTCGCCCCCGCATGGTGCTGGTCGCGCCCCGCCCGATCCCCCAGCTGGCGCCGCTGCTGTGGGGCGCAGCCGGACTTGTGACCGCCGGCGGAAGCGGCGCGGCGCACCTTCTCGAGGTGGCCCGATCGCGCGGTGTGGCCGCGGTGGTTGGTTGCGACCATGAGCGGCTCTTCGCCCTCCTCGGCCAGGGCGGCACCCGGCTCGTCGCCGTGGACGGGGATCGAGGTCGGGTGGTCATCGATGCCCAACCGGGTGCGTGATCGGACCCCGCCCGCGACGCCGGCGCCGCGAGGGGTCATGATCTCGCCCGCGCCATCGTGAACAGCCGGCCAGCGCACCCACGATCGCCCAGCCGTGAAGGAGAGTCGGATGCCCGTGTCCCTGCAACAGGCCCAGGCCCTCATCGCCGCCGCCCACGAGCACGCCAACCGGTCAGGGATACGCGCCACCGTTGCGGTCGTCGATGAGGGGGGCCACCTCGTCGCCCTCGGCCGCATGGACGGCGCCTTCGCCCTGAGCCCGCAGATCGCCGAGGCCAAGGCCCTGGGCGCCGCCGTGTGGTATCGGGACGGGGCGTCGCTCGCCTCACTCCAGGAAGAGCGGCCCGCGTTCTTCGAGGCGGTCGGCCGGCTCACCAGGGTGCCGCTGATCCCGGGGCCGGCTCGGTCATCCTCCGCGACCAGGGCCGCGTGGTGGGCGCGGTCGGGGTGAGCGGCGCCAGCGGCGAGCAGGACCTCGCCTGCGCCCTGGCGGGCGTGCGGGCCATCGGCCTGGCCTCAGATCAGCAGCTTGACCACGGCGACCAGGCCGGCCAGGACCAGCAGCCCGCGCAGCACCACCGGTGAGAGCCGGCGCCCCGCGGACGCTCCGGCCTGGCCCCCGACGACGCTGGAGGCGGCGATGAGCAGCGCCGGTTCCCAGGCGACGTGCGCGACCACCGCGAACAGGATCGCCGCCGCCCCGTTGACGATCATGGCCACCACGTTCTTCAGCGCGTTGAGCCGCTGCAGAGAATCGGTGAGCAGGATTGCGAACATGCTGATCAGGATCACCCCCTGGGCGGCGCCGAAATAGCCTCCGTACACCGCGGTTGCGAAGACCCCGACGGGCAGCAGCACGCCCATCCCGTGGCTCTCGCCGCGCTGGGCGATGTGCGCGGTCAGCCAGGGTTGGGCGATCACCAGCACCACCGCGATCACGATCAGCGGCGCCACCACGATCCTGAAGGCACCCTGGGGAAGGGTCAGCAGCAGGACCGCCCCGACGATCGCGCCGATCAGCGCCGGCAGTGCCAGCGCGAGCATCCGCGACCCCTGGCCTCTCAGCTCGCGCCGGTAGCCGACCACCCCGCTGACGTTGCCGAACGCGAGCCCCATGGTGTTGGTGACATTGGCGACGACCGGGGCGAACCCCAGCGAGAGGAGCACCGGGAAGGTGAGCAGCGAACCGGATCCGACGACTGCGTTCATGGTCCCGGCCACGAAGCCGGCGGCCAGGACGGCGAGGACGGCCCAGCCGCTCACGAAGCCGGCGTGAGCGCTGGTCGGGGCGGCGGCCGGTGGCGAGCGCGGGACGGGGACCGGTCGCCGGTGCCGGACGCTGTTGTCATACACTCCCCAGTCTGCATTGCGCGTGCAGGAATTTGATTCCACAAAGCGGAATGGAGCAGAGTATGACCGCTGCCGCTGACCGGGTCCTCATCACCGACCAGGTTTTCGGTGGAACCACAATCGAGCGAGGCGTTCTCGAGCCGCTCGGCGTGGAGGTGGTCGAGGCCCCATCCGCTGACGAGGCCACCCTGGTGGGCCTCGCCGGCGGCGTCGCCGGCATGATCGTCTGCTACGCGCCCATCAGCGACGCCGTGCTCGAGGCGGCAGCGCCCACCTGCACGGTGGTGGCGCGCTACGGGATCGGCTACGACAACATCCCCGTGGCCACGGCGACCCGACTCGGCATGGTGGTCACCAACGTGCCCGACTACTGCCTCGACGAGGTCGCCGACCACACCATGGCCCTGTTGCTCTCCATGGCCCGCCGCATCGCCCACATGGACCGCGAGGTGCGTCGAGGCGAGTGGAGGGTCCCCGGCTCCGGGGTGCACAGGCTCGCCGGCCGCCGCCTCGCGCTCATCGGGGTCGGGCGCATCGGGGGGCGGGTCGCGGCGCGGGCGCTCGCCTTCGGGCTCGAGGTGGTCGCCTACGACCCCTTCGCCCCCCCGGGGGACCTGGGCGGGGTCACCCGGGTCGACAGCGTCGAGGCGGCCGTGGCCGACGCCGACTTCATCAGCCTCCATGCACCGCTGACCGCCGGGAATCGCCACGTCATCGGCACCGCCAGCATCGCCGGGATGCGCCGGGCGCCGGTGATCGTCAACACCGCGCGGGGCGGGCTCGTCGACCTCCAAGCGGTGATCGAGGCGCTCGATGAGGGGCGCCTCGGCGGGATCGCGCTGGACGTGACCGAGCCCGAACCGCTGCCCGTGGATCATCCTCTGCGCCGCCATCCGCTGGCGCTGGTGACCCCGCACGCGTCCTTCTATTCCGCTGAGGCCCAGGACGAGCTGCAGAGGCGCGTGGCGGAGGAGGTGGCCAGGCGCCTGCGTGGGGAGCCGCCGCGCTGCCCGGTCAATCCCGAGGTGCTCACCAGGGTGCGCCCCGGTGGCTGAGGCCGTGCGCAGCACCCAGCCGATCTACCCCGACCTGGCGGGCCGCGTGGCGGTGGTGACCGGCGGCTCGAAGGGGATCGGCGCGGCCACGTGCCGCGCGCTTGCCGGCAACGGCGTCAGGGTGGCGGTGGTGGCCCGCGACCAGTCCGGCATCGACCAGACGGTGGCATCGCTGAACGCCGCCGGCGGCCGCGCCATCGGCGTCAGCGTCGACGCCATGGACTACGCCGCCGTGGAGGACATGCGACAGCGGGTGGAGCGGGAGCTGGGGCCAGCCGACATCCTCATGCCGTTCGCCGGTGGATTCGCCAGGATGACCCCCGTCGCGGAGATCAGCGAGGCTGACTGGCGGTATGTCATCGACTCCAACCTCACCGCCACCTTCTTCGCCTGCAAGTCCTTTCTTCCCGGGATGATCGAGCGCGGTCGCGGCGCGATCGTGACCATCTCGTCGAACGCGGCCCGGAACCTCGACGTCACCCTGACCGCATCGTACGCGGCTGCCAAGGCCGGCATCGTGCAGTTCACACGGCACGTCGCCATGGAGGTCGGCGCCAGCGGAGTGCGCGTCAACTGCATCGCTCCGGCGACGACCCTGACCGAGCGCGTGTCCTCGATCATGACCGACGAACGGATCGAACAGATGACCCAGCTGTCCACCATGAAGCGCATCGGGCTGCCTGACGATTCCGCCATGGCGGCCCTCTTCCTCGCCTCCGACTCCGCCTCCTGGCTGACCGGCATCACCATCGATGTCGCCGGCGGCCGGGTGATGCGATAACCAGGGGAGATCCACCATGAAGCTCGACATCCACAACCACGTCCTTCCCAGGGCCTCGCTCGAGGTGCTGCGCACCGACCGCGCCTACGGGGCCACCGTGACCGACACCGAGTTCACCGGCGGCAACCACGGCATGTTCTGGCTCGATCCCGGCTTCTACGAGCCGGACGCCAAGATCGCCCAGCTCGAGGCCATGGGTCTGGAGGGTGCGGTGCTCAGCACGGCTCCGCCCCTGTTCTTCTACGACCTCGATGCCGACCTCGGCGAGAGGATTGCGCGCACCACCAACGGAGGGCTGCGCGACTTCGCGGCCGCCCAGCCCGATCGCCTGCGCTGGATGGCGACCCTGCCCATGGCGGCGCCGGAACGGGTCGTCGCCGCGCTCGAGGAGGCTGTCGGGTGGGGAGCGATCGGGGTCGAGGTGGGGACCTGCATCGCCGGACGCCGCCTCGACGAGGAGGCGTACGAGCCATTCTGGGCGGCGGCCGAACGTCTCCACACGCCGGTGCTTCTCCATCCCGCGTTCAATGAGGCGCATTGCGGGCTGCAGCCCTACTACTTCCAGAACGTCATCGGCAACCAGCTCGAGACCACAGTCGCGATCGAGCGGCTGATCGCCTCGGGCGTGCTCAGCCGTCACCCTGCCGTCAGCGTCGTGCTGGTCCACGGTGGCGGCTACTTCCCGTTCCAGGCGGGACGGCTCAGGCACGCCACCACCGTGCGAGCCGAGCTGAAGGATGCGCCCCGGGATCCCTGGTCGTTCTTCGGGCAGGTCGTCGTCGACAGCCTCACCCATGACGCAGAGACGCTGCGTCACCTGATCTCGAGGGTGGGCCGGGACAACGTCGTGATGGGAACCGACTCGCCGTTCGACATGTCCACGCCGCAGCCCATGACCATGCTGCGCGAGGTCGCCGACGAGGAGACGGTGCGGGTGGTCGCCGAGGAGAACATCGCCCGCGTCTACCGGCTGGTCGAGCGGGTCCCGGCACGCTGACCGGTCGCGATCGTCGGGAATTGTGAGCGCCTGTATGGTTGGCAGCGATGGTTGAGTCCGCCGACCGCCTGCTGCGCATCCTCGAGTCGTTCGGGGCCCGCGAGCGCGACGTGAGCCTCGGCGACCTGGCGGACAGGGTGGCTCTCCCCAAGAGCTCGGTGCATCGCCTGCTCACCACCCTGATCGCGCACGGCTTCGTCGACCGCGACCCGGAGACGCGTCGCTACACGCTGGGCATCCGGCTCTTCGAGCTCGGCTCGGCGGCCATCCACGAGCGCGGTCTGCACGGGGCCGCGCAGCCGCAGCTCGAGGAGCTGTCGCGCGCCACCGGCGAGACCTGTCACCTCGCCGTCCTCTCCGGCTTCGAGGCCGTCTACGTCTACAAGATCGACGGACCGGCGAACATCAGCATGTCCTCGCGCGTCGGGGGGCGGGCACCCTGCCACGCCACCAGCATCGGCAAGGTGCTCATCGCCTGGGCGCCGTCCGAGCTGGTCGCTGAGGTGCGCGCCCACTCCATGACGGCGTTCACGACGCACACCATCACCTCGCTGGAGCGCTTCGACGCCGAGCTCGCGATCGTTCGGACGCAGGGCTACGCCCTCGACCTCGAGGAGTATTCCGAGGGGCTGCATTGCATCTCCGCCCCCGTCCATGATCAGACCGGTAGGGTCACCGCGGCGCTGGGAATCGCCGGGCCCCGAACCCGCATCCAGGGCGAGCGGCTCGCCGAGCTGATCCCCGTGGTGGTGTCGGCGGCACGCGAGCTGTCGCGCCAGCTCGGATTCGTGGAGGACCACAGCCTCGCGGCGGTGAGGTAGGTGGCCTCCGCGAAGCGTCGGGCGGTGGTGATCGGTGGATCGCTGGGCGGCCTCACCAGCGCGCTGCTGCTCGACGAGGTGGGCTATTCGGTGACCGTCCACGAACGCTCCGCACAGCTCTCCGACCGCGGCGCCGGCATCGTCGCCCACCCCGAGTCGCTCCGCTACCTGCTCGACCGCGGTGTCGCCACCCTCGACGACGTGAGCATCCCCAGCGGCAAGCTTCGCTACCTGGACCGCGCGGGCGGGATCATCCACGAGGGGCCGGTCGGCTACCGCTTCACGTCGTGGCACGCGCTTCACGCGCGACTGCTGGAGAGACTGCCGCGGCGGGCGATGCGCTTCTCACAGGCGCTGGCGGACATCAGCGTCGAGGACGATCAGGTGACGGTGAGCCTGGAGGGCGGTGTCGAGGAGCGCTGCGACCTGCTCGTGTGCGCCGACGGGATCTCCTCGACCGCGCGGCGCCTTCTCCTCCCCGGCGTCGAGCCGGCGGACGCCGGCTACATCGGCTGGCGCGGCATCGTGCCCGTCGCCGCGCTCGGTTCTCGCCTGCGCGCGTCTCTCGGCAACCACATCACCTACCAGCTGCTCGACTCCGGGCACACGCTCGCCTACCCGATCCCGGCGTCCGGGGGCTCTGCCGGTGACGCCTCGCTCAACTGGGTCTGGTACCGGCGCGTCCGCGACGGTTCCGCGCTCGCCAGGGCGATGACCGACGCCCACGGCGTGGAGCACGCTCTCTCCGTGCCTCCCGGAGCGGTCGGCGCCGGAGTCGCCGGCGAGCTGCGCGCGGCGGCGTCCACCCTGCTCGCGGATGACCTCGCCGAGCTGGTGCTGAGCACCCCCCAGCCATTCATCCAGCGGGTGGTGGACGTGGAGGTGCCGCAGATGGCGTTCGGCCGGGTCGCCCTGGTCGGCGACGCCGCCTTCGTGGCCCGGCCCCACGCGGCGGCGGGCACCGCCAAGGCGGCCGCCGACGGTTGGGCGCTGGCGGCAGAGCTCGCCGATGCCGACGACATCAGCGCGGCGCTGCGCCGCTGGCAACCGGGTCAGCTCGAGCTCGGCCGCAGCCTGGTGCGCCGCTCGCGTGAGCTCGGCGAGGCGCAGCTTCGCGGAGAGTGGCAGGGCGGCGACGCCGCGCTGCTGTTCGGGCTGCGCGTGCCCGGTGATTCCTGTTTTGATGTGGCGGGGGAGGTTACGGCGGCACCGCCCGGCGGCACCGTATCGATTGCAGAGGGCATCCAGGAGACGACAACGTGGCAGAGGTGACCATCCGCCGCGGCGACGATCTCGACGACGGCACCCCGCAGACCCCGGGGCTGCGCCGTCTCGAGGCCATCTCCGCCCGCCTGGTGGGGAGCGAGAGCCTCTGGATGGGGCTGTCCGTCCTGCCCCCGGGTGGACGCACCGCCTGGCACCACCACGGCGACTCCGAGACCGCGCTGTACATTCTCAGCGGGGTGGGGCGTTGGTGGGTCGGCGACGATCCCGACGATGTGCGCGAGGCGCGCGCCGGTGACTTCGTGTTCGTGCCGCCCGGAGTCCCGCACTGGGAGGAGAACGGGAGCGCCGACATCGCGGTCGAGATGATCGTGGCGCGCAGCACCCAGGAGGCGGTGGTGGTCAATCTCGAGCGCCCCGTGCGGGGTGGCGACAGGGCCTGAGCGTCCCTGAGCACTGCGGACGGGCTTGCGGTTCCGGCCAGCGCGCGGGTTGACGGTCCTCAGCGGAATCACGATACTGTGCCCGTGAGTGGAATGCTGTTCCGTCACGCGGAACGGCGGGCGGCGTGCGGGTGCAGCCGGTGAGCGAACCGCGGGCTGATCTCGGCCAGTACGCGCATGGGCAATTTCGGGTCGACTACGAGGACCGCCCGGATCACGCGGTGCTGCGCTCCAAACGGATCGGCCGGGCGCGCGAGGCGATGGACAGCGCCGGGGTCGACGCGCTGCTGGTCTGGAAGAACGAGAACGTTCGCTACCTGACCGGCCTGCGCGCGCAGATCATTGCCGGCAAGAGCGCCGTGCTCAACGGCTGCCTGCTGGTGCGCGACCGCGATCCCATCCTGCTCTGCTCGGGTGGCGAGATCGAGCGCGTCAGGCTGGTGATGACGTGGATCGAGGAGGCCCACGCCGTGCCCATCATGGAGGCCCGCGGCCTGGTTCGCGGCATGGTGGAGAGCACGCTGCGGCCCCTCTTCGAGCGTCTCGGCATCAGCGCGGGCAGGGTGGGCGTCGACGAGTGCGGCTTCGCCCTCGTCCAGGCGATCCGCGAGCAGATGCCCGACGTCGAGCTCAGCGACGGCGATGCTGTCATGCAGGCGGCGAGGCTGATCAAGTTCCCCGAGGAGATCGCGCTCATGGAGGAGGTCGCGGCCATCGCCGAGGCGGTGACGCAGAGCGCCATCGATGCGGTGCGCCCCGGGGTGCGAGAGACCGACGTGGTCGCCGAGGCCATGCACACGCTCTTCAGGCTGGGAGGGGAGCAGGCCCATGTCGACACCCCATTCGTGGCCTCAGGTGAGCACATGGCGCCGCCCAATCGGATTCCGTCGGACAAGATCATCCGCGACGGCGACATGGTGTTCATCGACATCGGAGCCGGATGGTCGGGGTACTGGAGTGACATGGGCCGCACCGTCTTCTGCGGCAGTCACCCGCAGCGGCGTCAGCAGGAGGTGTACACCGCGGTGCACCACGCGCTCGTCGCGGCCACGGCCACGATGAAGCCGGGCAACACCAACGATGACGTCGCCCGGGCAGTCCGGTCGGTGGCCGCGGAGCACGGCCTTGCGGGCCGCTTCATCAGCCTGTTCATCGGACACGGCATCGGGGTGGGCTCCAACGAGCCGCCCTACATCGGCGAGGACCTCCCCGGCGCCGAGACCGTGGTGCTGCAGGAGAACATGACCTTCGCGGTGGAGCCGCTGATCTGGGTTCCCGGCGTCCGCGGGGGCGCCGGTGTGCGCCTCGAGGACACCATGGTGGTCACGCCTCAGGGGGGGCGCGCGCTGACCCGCACCAGCTTCGACGATCGGTTGCTTCTGCCGTGACCCGCGGCGGCCCGGGGCCGTCGCGCCGCCCCGCGGGTGGCGCGGCGGACGTTCGGTTTACACAGCCATGCTGCATCGTGCATGATGCATCGCCGTGGGTCCACGACCTCTGCGCGCCGTGCACGACCAGCAGGCTGGCGGCGTGATGCGTCTTGCGAGACCGGTGTCGGGCACCGATCAGCTGCAGGCCCCGCAGTGCTGCTGAACCTCACCCACGCTGTCGGGTTCGGCATCGTCACCGCCTCCATCCTGGCCATCGCGACGGTCGCGCTGACCATGCAGTACTCGGTGACCAACGTCCCCAACTTCGCGCAGGGCGACATCATGACGGCGGGCGCGTTCGGCGCTTACAGCAGCCAGTTCCTGGTCAACAATGTGCTGGTGGCCGCCATCTTCGCGATGGTGGTGGGAGCAGCCATCTCGTTCTTCCTGAACTGGGCGCTGCTGCAGCCGTTCGCGCGGCGCGGCGCCAGGCCGCTCATCCTCTTCGTGGTCACCATCGGCTTCGCGTTCGTGCTGGAGAACACGATGCTGGCCATCTACGGCGGCTCACCGGTCCTGTACAAGCTGGGCGACTTTCCGCCCCACCAGATCGGCCCCTTCCTGCTGACGACCCGTGACCTGGTGATCATCCTGGTCGCCATCGTCTCGATGACGTCGGTTTACGGGGTCCTCAAGTACACCAAGTTCGGCAAGGCTCAGCGCGCTGTCGCGGACAGCCCCGACCTCGCGCTGGTGTCGGGGATCAACGCCGGACGGGTGGTGCATCTCACCATGATCTGGGCGGGTGCGCTGACCGGCCTCGCCGGCTATGTCCTGGCCGCACAGGTGGGCGCCTTCGACCATTCGCTGGGCTTCACCTTCCTGCTCGTGGTCTTCGCCGCCGCGGTGGTGGGCGGGATCGGCCAGGTCAACGGCGCGATGCTGGGCGCCCTGCTGATCGGCATCGGCATGGAGGTGGCCGCGCTCTACATCGCGCCCGACTACAAGCAGTCAGTCGCCTTCCTGGCGCTGGTGATCACCATCCTGGTCCGCCCCGACGGCATCATCCCATCACCCTCGCGGAGGGCCGTCCAGCTGTGATCCAGTACATCATCAGCATCGTCACCATCGGCGCGCTCGGCGCCATCCTCTGCCTGGGGTTGAACGTCCGCTGGGGCTGGTCGGGCGACTTCGACCTCGCCTACTACGCAATGGTCGCGATCGGGGCGTACATGGGCGGCGTGACCGTGCTCCCCAGGTCCGAGCTGACCGGCGGGTCGGCATGGATCCTCGGGCTCAACCAGAACTTTCTCGTCGGCGCGCTGGTGGCCATCGCCGCCACGTCCTTCGCATCCCTGGTGCTCGGCTGGATCGCACTGCGCCGCCTCCGCGGCGACTACCTGGGCATCACCACGGTGGCCTTCTCCCTGATCATCACCGCCATCTTCACCCAGGAGGCCAACCTCTTCAACGGGTTCAACGGCCTCTACAGCATTCCCTCACCATTCTCCGACCAGTTCGACGCCTTCTCCTACCCCGTGGTGTTCCTGATCATCCTCCTGGTGGCGCTGGCGGCGGTGTACATCGTGCTCGAGCTGCTCTACCGCAGCCCCTGGGGACTGGGGCTGCGCGCTGTTCGCGAGGATGAGATCGCCGCCGCCGCCTTCGGCCGCAACGTGTTCAAGGCGAAACTCACGGCCTACGTGCTGGGTGGAGCGGTGGCCGGCCTGGGCGGCTTCCTGTTCGCCACCTACCTGACCGCCTGGAACCCGGCGACCTGGAACACCATCGAGGTGTTCATCCTCTATTCGGCGATCTTCCTGGGCGGCTCGGCCAACCAGCGCGGCGTGCTCATCGGCGCCGTCGTCGTGCTCATCCTGGTGCCCGAGGGCACGCGCTTCCTGCCCAACGTCCCCGGTCACCCGGACCTCTTCCCCGCCATCCGCGGCATCGTCAGCGGACTGCTCATCCTGCTCGTGCTGCGCTTCCGACCGCAGGGCCTGCTCCCCGAGCGGCGGCCGCGCGACCTGCGCCGCAAGCGCCGCCCGGTGGCGGCCACGGCCGCGTCGAGGGTCCCGGACAGTGGCTAGCCGGCCCCTTCTCGAGGTGCGCGGGCTGGCCAAGAGCTTCGGGGGTGTCCAGGCGGTGGTCGACTGCAGCCTCACGGTGATGCCCAACACCGTGGTCGGGCTGATCGGCCCCAACGGGGCCGGCAAGAGCACGGCGATCGACCTGATCTCGGGATTCCGCCCACCCGATCAGGGGACTGTGACCTTCGACGGGCGGGAGATCCAGGGCTGGAGCGCGCATCGCGTCGCCGGTCTCGGCATCGTGCGCACATTTCAGACGGCCCGGGAATGGAAGAACCTCACTGTGATGGACAACATGCTCGCGGCCGCGCCGCAGCAGGGCATGGACACCATGTGGCGCGCCTTTGCCACGCGCCGCCGGCTGGCCGCGTTCGACGCCGCCAACCGCGCCCAGGCCCGGCACCTGCTCGACCTGTTCGGTCTCAGCAAGCTGACCGACGACCTCGCCGGGACGCTCAGCGGTGGCCAGAAGCGGCTTCTCGAGTTCGCCCGCATCGTCATCTCGGGGGCCCGCCTGGTCATCCTCGACGAGCCTCTGGCGGGCGTCAACCCGGTGCTGCACGCCACCATGCTCGACGCCGTGCGCCAGCTGGGCGAGCGCAGCATCACCTGCCTGGTGGTGGAGCACAACCTCTCCTGGATCGAGCGCGCCTGCAGCGATGTGTTCGTCATGGCCCTGGGCACCACCATCGGCCAGGGGTCGATGGAGCACCTGCGCAACGACCGCGCGGTCATCGACGCGTACCTTGGGGAGGTCGCGCAGAGTGCTTGACGTGGCCGCTCCACCCGACACCGGGATCCTCGACGTCCAGGCGGTGACCGCCGGCTACGGAGGACCGCCGATCATCAATGACGTCTCCCTGCGGGCGTCGCGGGGCAAGCTGACGGCGCTGGTGGGACCCAACGGCGCCGGCAAGTCGACGTTCATCAAGGTCGTCGCCGGCCTGATCAAGCCCAGCGGCGGCCGCATCGTGCTCAACGACAGCGACGTCACCGGAGTGCCCGCCCAGCTGCTGGTCAGGCGGGGCATCTCCTACGTGCCCCAGGTCGCCAACGTCTTCCCGACGCTGACCGTGCTCGAAAACCTGGAGATGGGGGCGTACACGCGCCGCCACGGGACCAGGGACAAGGTCGCCGAGCTGTGCGAGATGTTCCCCGACCTGCGACCGGCGCTGAAGCGCCAGGCCCGCACCCTCAGCGGCGGGCAGCGCACCATGCTGGCGATCGCCCGCGGGCTGATGCTCGATCCCCAGGTGCTGCTCCTGGACGAGCCCACAGCGGGGCTGGCGCCCAAGTTCATCGACCGCGTCTGGGAGCAGGTGCTCAAGGTCCGGCAGCTCAACGTGGCGGTGGTCATCGTGGAGCAGAACACGCGACGCACGCTCACCCATGCGGACTGGGCGTACGTGATGGTCCTCGGTCGTAACGCCCTCGGGGGCACGGGACGGCAATTGCTTGACGACCCCGAGGTCGTCAATCTGTACATCGGCAAGGAGGTCTGACGCAGTGAAATTTCCGACCAATGCGAGGCGGCGCACGCTGGTGCTTCGGTCCGCCATGGTGTCCGGCGCTCTTGCCGTCGCTGCGTGCGGCTCCGGAGGTGGCGGAGGCGGTGGCGGTGGCGGCAGTGGCGGCTCCGGACCGATCACCATGTCCATGGTCGGCCCCCTGACGGGGTCGGCGGCGTCGCAGGGCATCCCCATCCTCGAGGGGGCCAAGGCGGCGGCCAAGTACATCAACGACAACGGAGGCATCCTGGGTCGCAGCCTGACCATGGACCAGGTCGACACCGTCGGTGACCCGGCGGATGCAGTCCCAGCCCTCAACAAGGAGATCCCCTCCGGCAACCCGGTGGCGTTGATCGGACCGATCACCCTCTCGATCAAGGCTCTGCAACCCATCTTTGATCGCAACCACATCGTCGATGGCTTCAACGGCGGTTCGGTCCAGTACGACACCAACACCGACAACTGGCTGTGGCGCTGCAACGCCTCTGATTCCGAGCTCGGCGTGGCCATGGCGCTCGAGGCCTACAAGAAGGGGTACAGGAACGCCGCGATCTTCGTCTCCAACTCGGCGTCGACAGAGACGCTGATCCCGATCATCCAGAAGGCCTTCCGGGCGCTCGGCGGCACCATCGCGGGCACCGTCACCGTCAGCGTGGGTCAGCCCTCGTACCTCTCCGAGGTGCAGCAGGTGGTCAACCTCCATCCCGATGTCATCCTCACCCAGATGGAACCGAACACCGGATCGGTGGCGGTGGCCAACTTCAACGAGATCAATCACCTGGCGATTCCGTTCATCGGGACGGACCTCACCGCGGGCAGTGACTTCGTGACCGCGATCAACACCAAGGTGGCGCACGACCACTTCATCTCGGTGCAGGGCAGCAATGCGCTGACGGCCACCGGCCAGATCTTCACCAATGTCTACCAGCAGGTGAATGGCCACCAACCGCTGGCGGCGTCGTCGTACGCCTACGACTGCGTCATCGACTTCGCGCTGGCCATGACCAAGGCGGGGTCATCCGATCCCAACGTCTGGGTGAAGGACATCACCGCCGTCTCCAATCCGCCCGGCACGCAGGTGGGCGATTACAAGCAGGCGGTTGCGGACATCAAGGCCGGCAAGAAGATCGACTACGCCGGCGCCAGCGGACCCATGGACTTCGACAAGCACCACAACGTGACGGGGGCGTGGGACGTAGTCCAGGCCACCGGGGATGCCGCCGGCAGCTTCTCAACCCTGGAGACACTGCAGGGAACCGACATCCAGGCGGTGATCAACAAGGGCGGCTGATCGAGCGGCCGGCGGCCGATCGACGGGCAATCCGGAGGGTGGAGGCCCTCGACGCGCGAGGGTCTCCACCTCCATGTCATTTTGCGTCCGGCGCGTTCAACAGGAGACACAGATGCCACTTGGATGGGGAATCGTCGGACCGGGCGGAATCGCCGACAGGGAGATGGCACCGGCCATCGCCGCCGATGCCAACAGCGAGCTGGTCGCGGTCGTGGCCCGCGACCAGGAAAAGGGCCGCGCCTTCGCCGACAAGCACGGGGTGGCGTGGTCGAGCACCAGCTACGACGACCTGCTGGCGCGACCCGACGTCGACGTCGTGCTGGTGACCACCCCCAATGCGCTGCATCCCGACCAGGTGATCGCGGCCGCGCGGGCGGGCAAGCACGTTCTCTGCGACAAGCCTCTGGCCCTGAACACGGCCGACGGAGAGCGAGTCATCGCCGCCTGCGCCGGCGCGGGGGTCCGGCTGGGCATGAACTTCCAGACCCGCTACCACGCGTGCTTCCAGGAGGCGCGCACGATCATCCAGTCCGGCGAGATCGGCAGGGTGAGCCACATCCAGGTGGACGCCAGCCCGGGCACCCGCCGCCCCGCGGGCTGGCGCACCGACCTCGACGTGGCCGGTCTGGGCAGCGTCAACAACATCGCGGTGCACATGTACGACCTGCTCCGCTTCCTGCTCGACCAGGAGGTGACCGAGGTGAGCGCGATGTTCGATGTCGGACGCCAGCACGCCATGGAGGTGTTGCCCCTGGTGCTGCTTCGCTTCGATGGCGGCGCGCTCGCCTACGCCAACGGCAACCAGTCGTCGTTTCGTCCGCTCAACGAGATCGTGGTGTACGGCGACAGGGGGCGCCTCGACGGCCAGGGGCTCACCCGCCCGGAGACCGAGGGTGACCTGCGCGTCGTCACCGAGGCGGGTGAGCGGGCGACCCACCACGCCGGCGCGGACTGCTACCGCCGCCTGGTGGCCGCCTTCAGCGACGCCGTCGTCCACGATCGCGACCCCAGCCCCTCGGGCGAGGACGGACTGCGCAGCGTCCAGCTCACCGACGCGATCGCTCGCTCGGCGCGCGAGGGGCGGGTGGTCGAGGTCGGCACCTCGAGCCGGCCTCTCACGGCATGAGCAGCAGCTTGCCCGCGGTGGCCCGGCCCTCGAGGTCACGGTGAGCCCGCCGCGCGTCGGCGAGCTGATGGCGACCCCCGATGTGCAAGCGCAGCTGCCCGGTGGCGATCAGCTCGAACACCTGACCCGCCCGGTCGAGCAGCTCGGCCCGGTCGCGTGTGTAGTGGACCAGCGTTGGCCGGGTGATGTAGAGCGAGCCGGCTGGGGCGAGCCGCTGGATGTCGAATGGGGGCACCGGACCGCTGGCCGCCCCGAAGGCGACCAGCACGCCCCGCGGGCGCAGGCAGCGCAGGCTCTCCTCGAAGGTTGCCTGGCCGACACCGTCGTACACGACGGCGGCTCCCTCGCCATCCGTGAACGCGTGAACGGTCTCCGAGAGGCTGGTCCGGTCGTGGCGGACGACCTCGTTCGCGCCCGCCTGGCGTGCCAGTCGCTCCTTCTCGATCGTCGACACCGTGCCCACCACGCGGCCACCCCTGCGCGCGGCCATCTGGGTGAGCAGCAGCCCCACCCCACCGGCGGCCGCGTGCACGACGACGGTGTCGCCGGGCCGCACCGCGTACGTCGAGTGCACCAGGTACTGCGCGGTCAGCCCCTGCAGGAGGGCTGCGGCCGCGGTCTCGTCGGACATGGCGTCGGGGACGGGCACCAGCTCTGCGGCGGCGACGACGACCTCCGCCGCGTAGCTCCCCGGGGCGTTCTTCCAGGCCACACGGTCGCCGACGTCGAGGCCGTCGACGCCATCGCCGAGGGCGATCACGCGGCCGGCGCCCTCGGCGCCGAGGACGAACGGCGGCGCCGCCGCGTAGCCGGCGCGGCCGGTGCGCCCGTAGATGTCCATGTAGTTGACGCCGGCGGCAGCCACGCCGACCAGCACCTGACCAGGACCGGGGACCGGCGTCGCCATGTCCACGAGGTCGAGCACCTCGGGTCCGCCGTACCGGGTGACGCTCACCGCTTTCACCATCCCACTCCTGCTTCCGGTGTGCCGCGACTGCTCTGGCGCCGCATGACGGGGAACGAGAGTTGATCGTGGCAGGCCCATTGGCATTGTGGCGCATGCACCTCAACGCGCCGCCGGCTCAGGCCAGCGCGCTCCCGGAGACTCGATGAGCGATCGAGCCCTCTTCCACAGGAACGTCGCGGACATCGAGGCCGCGCCGGTCCGCCCTGACCAGGGGTGGGTGGACCTCGACATCAGCTTCGTCACCAGGGCGGTCAGCGGCTTTGGCGACGTCTGCCTCTTCCGGGCCACCTTCGCCCCCGGCGCCGCCCACCGCCGCCACATTCATGCCAATGCTGTCGAGTTCTTCTACATCATCCGCGGGCGCGGCATGTCGGGATTCGGCGACGACGAGCACCGGGTGAGTGCCGGTGACATCGAGATGGTCGACAGGGGGAATGTCCACTGGCTGCGCAACGACTCGGCTGATGAGCCCATCGAGGTCCTGGGTGGGTACCTGGGCGTGGGCAGCCTCGAGGAGGCCGGCTACGAGCCGGTCTCCGCCACCCATTAGGATCGGGGCATGACCATGGCGGTCGCCGTCACCTGGCATGCCCGCAGCGGCAGCGAGGAGCGCGTCGAGGCCATCCTCGCCGAGATGACCGCACCCACGCGAACCGAGCCGGGATGCCTGATGTACGAGCCCCATCGAGCCGCCGCCGCCACGGGCGTGTACTTCATCTACGAGCAGTTCGTCGACGAGGCTGCCTTCGAGGCCCACATCGCATCGGAGCACTACCGGCGGCTCATCCTCGGGGAGGCGGTGACGATTCTCGACCACAGGGAGCGTTCCCTCTACACCACGCTCGACCCGGTCTAGAGCTCCCCTGGGTTCGGGCTTCCGACCGCCGCTCGCGCCAGCCCGGGCGGCGCGGCCGGCGAATCTAGGTGAGCCGCTCCACGATCATGG
>JBOHUD010000022.1:0-6383 GCA_050734155.1 Candidatus Dormibacteria bacterium | reverse complement strand
CCACTGCGGTCATCGGGTCGTAGCGTGCAGCCACCTCGTGCTGGTGCACGCCCTCCTTGCTGACCACGGTGAGGCGGCGCGGGCTCATCGCTTCGGCGCTGGATGGCGGCCGCAGCGCATGCACGGCTGGCCGTCCCAGTCCGCCACCCCGCAGCTCGGACAGTGGCCGATTGGCTCGACACGGGCGAAGGTCTGCGCCTGGTTCAGCCCGACCACGACAGGTGCCGTCACCTTGGCGATCGCCACTCCACGCACCGGCTCGGCGATCAGCGCCGCGTGCTCGGCGCAGTAGTGGACGTGAGCGATGCCGACGCCGGGGATGCTGGCGTGGTACTCGGTGGCGGTCATCGGCGCCTCGCAGTTGGCGTGCGCGCAGGCGCCCCGCTCGTTCTTGGCAACGCTCCACGGGTGGGCCTGCGGTCGCTCGATGTGGGCCATCAGTCCTCGGGGTCCGGTGGCGCGATGGACCAGGTGGTCTGGGGCAGGCCCCCACCGCAATGCGAGCACGCTGTCAGGCCGCGGATCCACTCGGGGTGCTGTGCCGCGAAGACCACATCGGCTCCGACGACAGTTATGTCGGCGCGGGTGATTCCTCCCGCCTCCGCCATCACCGCGACCTTGGTCACGTTGAGCACTTGCTCGCCGCCGATGAGAACGCGCGTGTCGATGCCATTGCGGCCGAACTCGATGCGCAGGTCACTCATCAGCGATCTCCGAGTTGGCCTGCTCGGCGGCGATGATCGCGGCCAGCTCGTCGGGGTGCGAGCCCTCGGTCGGCCACTGGCCGTGGGGCCAGTAGCGCACCGCCAGGGCGTTGCCGTCGGCGCTGAAGGTGACGCTGGCGATCCGCGGGCAGGCCGGCGCAGTGGTGGGGTGCAGGTAACCGCAGTGGGTGCACGGCTTCTTGGCGAGCAGCTCGCGCGCGTCCTGCGCGGTCATCGCTGGCTCTGCGGTGCTCGCGGCGGACAGCTTGGCGGCGAGGCGGTTGTTGTCCTCGACCAGCCGCGCAGTCTCCGCCCGCAGATTCGGCAGCAGCGACGCGAGGCTGGCGTCCACCGCGGCGCGGACGTACTCGACCTCGTCCGGTGTCAGCGGGGGATTCTCGCGACCGCCGAGCGTGATGCCGAGTTTGCTGACTCCGAGGCGCGGGTTCTCGGGCGTCGTCTCGTGGACGAGTAGCAGGACGATGCTCTGGCTGACCACCGCCGTCGGCAGGTGCGCAGTGCCAGCGCTCGTTCGCAGCTCACGTACGGTCGGCGGGTCGGCGGCCACCTCGTCGTAGCGCTCATTGAGATGAGCTCTCGCCTCCTCAGGTGTCCAACCACCTCGGTCCTCAGCCACGACGGCCCCAAACCGACGCCATCGCCGTCTGCAGGTCGGCGGCGGTGATGTCGACGAACACCTGCGACTCGCACTTCACACAGAGCAGCGACAGTCGCCCCGGCTCGGTGATGTTGCGCTCCACCGACTGGCCGTGGCCGCAGCGGGGACAGGTCACCGCCAGGCGCACCCGAGGTCGCGACCAGTGCTGCTGGGTCGCGGTCACCTGCTCGGTGGTCAGGGTCCGGTCGCGCAGGTAGGCAAGCTCCCGCGTCGAGGGCAGCGGGATGTTGCCGTTGACCACCAGGCCAATGAGCGAGGCGAGGCGCGGCCCGCAGTCGGCGCAGAAGCGGAAGGGTGCCTTGCGCTGCCACCAGTGGTCGCGCGAGCCGTACAGCACCAACTTGGGGTCGGCGAGGTTGTGGTGGCAGCGGCAGCAGGCGCGGGGCGTGCTCATGAGATCAGCCACCAGATGCCCCACCCCTCGAGGCCGGCGAAGACCACCGACCACGCCGCCAGCCCCGGTGTGATCGGCTCGCGTGCCTGGCCGATGCGCAGGATCGCCAGCATCGCGCTGAGCGCGCACAGCGCGATCAGGATCAGACCGACGGTGTGCTTGCTCATGTCGCCCGGGCGCCCTTGAGGATGTCGTTCACCACCCGCTGCTGCTGGGCCTGGGCCATCGCCGCGCCTACGAAGACCTGCTGCTGCTCGAAGGTGCAGAGTTCGCGGAAGTAGATCGCCGCCTCGAGCGCGATCGAGGTCAGGCCGACCGCGCTACCCGGGAAGAGCACCGACGGGCCGTCCTCGGTGAAGCCGACCACGATGATCGGCCACTCCTTGGGCAGCACCTTCGGCCCCGCCGTCCAGCCCTCACCGAGGCCCTCCGCGTGCACCAGCGTGGCGCTGATGTTGAGCAGGAAGTCGGCGGCGACGCCGATGCCGAGGGTTGGCACGTTGGCGCGGTGGATGGCCACGTTGTCGAGCACGCGCACCCCGGGTTCGCGCCAGAGCGCGATCCAGCGCTCGGCTCCGTTGTCCATCAGCCGATCAGAGCGCGATCCTCGCGACTGCCCATCACTCGATCTCGACGGCGTCGCAGACGACCAGGGCGTGGTAGTCCTGAACGAGGGTGAAGGCTTCGCCAGCCAGGAAGCCGTTCTCAACCAGGGCGTTGCGGTAGGCCCCGAGCAGGCGCGCCGTCTCGCTGAGATGCTGGACGTCGGAGTCGGCGCCCACTGGAGCCACGGGGGCAGGCACCACCCGGAGATGACGGCGGCGGTCTGGCGTGGCCACGCTCGAATTGTGGGGCCGTCAGTCGATGGCCATGGAGAACTCGCGCTCCTTGCGCAGCTTGCTGTTGCATTTCGGGCAGGGCCGCTCGAGGTCAGCGCCGTAGAACATGTGGCCGCAGCCCCCGCAGGTCACCACCCCGTAGATGCCCGACGGGTCGCTGGCGTACTGGCGATGCAGCGCCACCGCCAGGGCGAGCGACATCACGCAGTCGTCGTGGAGCCCCTCAGGGCTGGCGTAGCGCACCCCGGTTCGCGTGTACTCGTACTCGAACTGCTCGAGCTCGGCGACGATGGTGCCGTCGGGGTAGCCGACCGTCCCCTGCTGGATGGCGACGGCGAGGCCCTCCATAAGGCGCTGCTTGCTCGGCTGGGTGAACTGGTAGCCCTGGACGTGGCCGACGCCCGGGGAGCGCTGCAACTGCTCGACGATGGGGTCGCCGACGCCGGTGCTGTCGATCAGCGCCGGCTTGGCGCCGATCACCCGCCGGATCTCCTGCATGGTCTCCTTCCAGGGCTTCTGGAAGCGCACCCAGCGACAGGTGTCGCCCCTGGCGTCGAGCCCGGTGATCACCGTCCAGTCGACGCTCTTGGCCAGGTCGATGCCGAAGCAGATCGGCTCGCGCTCACTGAGCGGGCGCACCTGGTTGTGGATGGCCTCATGGCCGAACGGGTTGCCCCCGTCGTCGGATGCGATCGCCTCGTAGAGCTCGCGGAAGACGTGCTCGGGCAGGTTCTGGCGCGCGTCCTCGACCTCGGCGGCGTCGATCACCCCGGCGTCGATCGCGTCTTGGGCGGTGATGCGGTGGTACGTCCAGTTGGGCGCGCCTGCCTCGGCCATGCGCGCGAGCTTGTAGGCCCAGTTGCGCTTTCCCTTGACGTTGCCGATGAAGCGGATGGGGCCGCGGGTGGCGGTCAGCGTCGTCCGCACCGCGAACCAGCTCTCCTCCTTGCAGCGCGTCACCTCGTCCATGACGGCGGCGTAGACGTCCTCGCCGTACAGGCCGTCGGGGTCGTCGGCGCCCTTGAACCAGATCACCGCGTGGTTGGCCAGGGTGATGGTGCGCTCGGTCTCGTTGGGTTCGTAGACGCTCTGGGGCAGCGCCAGCTTGAGCCGTCGGAAGGCGATCTTGCTCTGCGAGATGATCGGGGCGATCCACCAGAAATTCCGCCCCGGCTGGCCGACGGTCACCGCCTGCTCGGTGATCCAGGCCATGCCACCGACCGTCTTGCCGCTCTTGGTGGTGGCCTCGGTGATCGCGTAGCGCTCCTCGCCGAAGAACGCCGCCTCCTGCTTGGGGTACATCGCCGGCCGGCGCCAGCGCCACGCCGTCGCCGTCATTCGTGCGGACTGCTGCCGTTGCTGTCCTGCGCGTTGGGCCGGTCGAAGACCACGCTGAACTCGATGGGCTCACCGCGCACGCTGCCGCTGACGCTGGCGCGCAGCTTGGGATCGAGCAGGCCGCGCAGCTTGGCCTTGCGCTCGATGGTGGCGGCGATCGTCGACAGGAAGGCGCTGCGGTTGAGGCTGCTGTCCTTGGCGTCGTGGAACGCCTGGTAGCTCTCGGCGATGACGTGGTCGTACTCGAGGAGGTGCTCGCCCTGGGCGTCCATCACCTCGATGGCCACCAGCTCGGCGGCGTGGGTGCGGTCCTCGTACATGGTGCGCAGGGCGATCGGTGCCTCCTTGGGGTGCGCCGTGCGCAGCCAGTCGTTGACCTCGGCGAGGCACTCCAGGGGTGGCTTGCGCTCCGCCCACGCGACCATGCCGGCACGGATGCGGCCGAGGATGACCGGATCGTCCTGCCACTCGATCTGGTGGGCGCCGCCCCTCTGACTGCGATAGCCCTTGGTGCGTCCGGAGCGTCGATTGGCGGGCTTGCGGTCGCTCTTTGGTGCAGTCGCCATGCCGGTCAGGGTGCGACGGCTGCCGGCTTCGCCCTCATGCCGCGTGCCTCCTCCGGTCCGCCGCCACCATTGCCGGCAACGCTTCGACGAGCGGTTGGCGAACGTGCTCGCGGAGCAACTGCTCATGGGCGACGCAGAGGACCACGTACAGGCTCATCCTGGGGGCCAGCTGGAGCAGGGTCGAGCCGGATGTTTGACAGGCCCTGCAGCCCACCACCCAGCACCGTTGGTTGGCGTCGGTCTCCGCGTCCTTGCCCCGGCTCATGCGAGCGTCCGCCGGTACTCGGCCTGCTCGCCCTCGATCCAGCGCCGCACGCTGATGATCGCAGCAGCCCACAACGCGATGGCCAGCGCGTTGGCGATGAGCACGAGACGCAGGGTCACGCCTTCACCCGGGTCGCCCAGCAGGGTCTGTCGCAGCGCAGGATGTCGACGTGGCGGCCGTCGACGCCACCACGCTCGACGTCGGCCTCCTCGCGAGCTGCCACGTCGGTGGTGCACAGGGCCCCGACCCGCTCCTCGCCCTTTGGTTCCCTGATGCGGAGATGAAAATGACTCACCGCCGCTGCCGCTTCAACTCGTGGGCACGAATGTGGAAGGCTTCGAGATCGTCGGCGATCTTGACCTTGTCGGCAGTCGCCGGCATGAGAATCTTCGCACCCCGCTGGCAGTCAGCTGCAGGCGCGTGTCGACCTCGGCACTGCGGACAATTGATCCAGTCGCTCACGGGTTGCCACCGTCAGCAGTCGAAGCCGGCGCTCACACCGACACCTCGAGCACGCTCACCACCACCGCTGCGCCGGTCGCCACCGCGGACAGCCCCACGGTGGCAGCCTGACCGGTGAGGGTCAACTCCTCGCCGAAGGGGAGCTTGTGGCCGTTGGTGGTGGTGACTTTCGGGCCGCCGATGAACACCGGGTTGGCGGCGTCGGTGTTGCGGATCTCGAGAAACTGCCGGTTGCTGTTCGGCTCGACGAGCTTCGTCTGACCGGAGGTGGCGACGGAGACTTGGATGGTTTCGGGGGTGAGGCCCAGGGATTCCTTTTCAGAGCGTCTGCGCTGGCGTCATTGTAGGCTCGCCAGGAGCCCGTCGATGAGCCGCGTCTGCGCGATCGCCTCACCGATGACGCCGCGCGCCTCGTACTCATCGCCGACCTTCCACGCGTCCTTGAGCGCGACCAGGAGCACGTCGAGCTCGCCGACGTGGTCGACGAGGCGGCGGCGCACCGTCTGCCGGTCGTCGACGTCGAGCGCGCGAAAGTCCTGACGGGGAAGCGGTAGTTGCCGGAACGCCGTTGCCAGGGATCTACTGGGTCGGGGCGCCCTTCTCCGGCCACCCCTCCGTGATCAGCTGCCGGTTCCAACTGTTGGTGACGGTGCGGAACATCACCGCGAGGCCGACGCGTCCCTCGAGCACCGACGCGGTGAGCGCGTGGGTCAGCACCCGCTTGGCGGGGATCCCCTCCCGCCGCGCCGCGCGCTCGTCGCCGTGCTTGCCGGTGCGCGCCCGGTGCACCGGCGTCGGCAGGTCGAACTCCAGGGTGAGCGTCGCCCGCACCGTGCCGTCACGTCGCTCCGCCGGAGTGCGATCGGTGTTGCGGTCCTTGAACTCGCGGCCGAGCACCTGGTTGACCGAGGTCGCCTCGCCAACGGCGATCTTCTCTGCGACGGCCATCTGCTGCAGCGGGTCCTTCATCTCGGCGAGCGCGGTGAGCTCGGTCAGCTTGCGGCTGATCGGGGTGTGCCGCACCATCGCCCGCACCTGCTCGGGCATCCGCGCGATGGCAAAGCGCTGCTGCACCGAGCGATCGTTGTGCAGCCCGATGATGCTGGCCACGTCGAGGTTGGTGAGTAGACCCGAAT
>JBOHUD010000021.1:0-53436 GCA_050734155.1 Candidatus Dormibacteria bacterium | reverse complement strand
GGTCTCGGTCGAACACCAGGGCACGGGTGCGGCGCGGAACGATCAACACCGCGACGCCGACCACCGCCGCCACCACGACGAGTGTGAGGAAGACCGCGTGCGAGGCCTGGTAGAGAGCCTCGCGGAGATACGCAGGGGTGGCGTGAGGGTTGCCACCCCCGCCGCTGAGCGCGCTGGTCGCCGCGTCGAGGGCGCCCGGTGTTGAGGGGCGTCCGGAGCCGCGCAGGGACCCCGCCAGCCCGGCTTTCGCAACCGCCCCGAAGACGGCCGCTCCCGCGGCGCTTCCCAGCGATCTCGCGAACATGTACGCACCCGTGACAACCCCGCGCCGACCCCAGCTCACCACCGACTGGACGGCGACCAGGGTGGGGCTGGCGACCAGTCCCATGCCCGCGCCCACCACAAACCCTGCCCCGGCCACCTCGGCGATCCCCGCCCTCTCTGTGAGCAGGTTGTACAGGAGCGTTCCGGCGACGAGGATCGCCGCTCCGATCAGGGCGGTGTCGCGGAAGCCAATCCGGAGGTAGATTCGGCCGGCGACGGTCGCCGCCAGGGGCCAACCCACGTTGAGCGATGCAACGGTGAATCCAGCCACCAGGGCGCTGGCTCCAAGAGTCCCCTGGACGTAGGTCGGGATGTATGCGCTGAGACCGATGAGCAGCGCGCCGACGCCGAAGCCAGCGCCACAGGCACCGGCGATGGTCCGCTGACGGAAGGCCCACAGGGGCAGAATCGGCTCGGTGGCTCGCGATTCCACCACGCCGAACGCGATGAGCATGGTCATCCCCGTGGCGCCCACCAGCAGGCTGCTGAGCGACAGCCAGGGCCAGGCGGTGCCGCCCTCGATGAGACCGACGAGAACCACCGAGCAGCCACAGCTGAGCAGGGCCACGCCGGCAAAGTCGACCCGGTGCCTCCGACGTGTGATGCCCTCGTGGAAGTGCCGGACCAGAACCCAGCAAGCCAGCGCCCCCAGGGGCAGATTGACGATGAAGATCAGGCGCCATGTGAGGTATTGAGAGAACAGCCCGCCCAGAGTTGGACCGAGCACTGATGCAACTCCCCAGACACTGGCCAGGTAGCCCTGGACCCGGGACCGTTCTGAGACCGAGTACAGGTCGCCCACCACGGTCATGCTCATCGGTTGCACCGCCCCCGCGCCGATTCCCTGAAGAGCTCGGAAGACGATCAGGCTGGGCATGTTCCACGACACCCCGCAGAGGAGTGAGCCCAGCAGGAAGATGCCAATGCCGAAGAACATGACGGGACGCCGTCCCAGCACGTCTGCCAGCTTTCCGTACAGAGGGACGGTGACGGCCTGGGTGAGCAGGTACGTCGAGAACAGCCAGGGGTACTGCGAGAATCCGCCAAGATCGTGCACCACCGACGGAACCGCCGTGGCGATGATGGTGCTGTCGAGCGCAACCAGACCGGTGCTCAGCATCACTGCCGCCAGGATCCGACCGCGTGGCGAACGAAACCCCACGCCATCGACCGACCCGACAGCGATCGTCACAGCGAGGGGCGAAGCCCACGCAGGCGAGAGCGGACGTCAGCTGCGGACATGACATCGCAGTACTTCTGATCGAGATCGAGAAGGCTCTGCGCGTGTGCCTCTGGCCAGCGGTCGCCGACGGCGTCCTCGACGACGATCGGTCGAAACCCGTACTGCACGGCGTCCACAGCCGACGCGCGCACACAACCGCTGGTGGTGCAGCCCGTCACCACAACGGTGTCGACACGCTGGCTGATGAGCCGTGTCAGGAGATCGGTGCCAAAGAAGGCGCTGGCAAACTTCTTGAGGATCAGCGTGTCCCCGGCTCGAGTGGACAGACGCCGGTCGAGGGCGACGGCAGGGCTGCCAGCCCGCAGTGAGCGCAGCCCGTCCTGCTTACGCCACCAGACGCCGGCGTCGGCCATGTCAGGGCTCTCGTAGGCCACCGCGGTGAAGAAGACGGGCAGGCGCTGGTCGTGTGCGACGTGGAGCAACTCGTCGGTTCGAGCGACCTCCGCGTCGAGGGCGGAGCCAAGTGGCAGCTCAGGATCGGTGAAGCCGCGGATGAGATCAACCACGAGGAGGGCCGGCCGGCTCCCAAAACCGATTCGTCCCCCAAATGCCGATTGCCTGCCCATCCGGTCGGTGGCGCCGCTCATGGATCTCCCGATCGATGCGCCCAAACCACCCCTGCCCGGACGAATGCCCGGGCAGGGTGGCAGGCACTCACTCGTAGGCGGCGACGACGTCGTTGGGAACGTCCTGGATGGTGTGGAAGCCGCTTCCGTCAGGCAGCGACTGCTCCACCACGTACTCGCCGGCGATCGAGTGGTACTGGTCGAACGAGACGGGGCCGAGTGTCCCATTGTAGTAGAAGCTCTTGCCCGCCTTGATCGCCGCGACCCCATCCGCATAGTTGGTCACGGAGGTTGCGGAGTGGTCCGCCACGACCTTGGGGATGTCGGCGACGTACACGGTGGGATCTGTGGAATTGGCCATGGTCATCGCCAGTGCCATCACCACCACCGAGTCGTAGTTGCCCGCCAGATACACGTTGGGCGTGTCGCTCGGGTAGAGCTTGCTGTAGTACTTCTTGAAGGTCTGGTACCCGGCTCCGGAATACTGCGACGGCGCGTTGACGTCGACGAAGAACTTGGCCATCTCCGCGTATCCGCCCACCGCTTGAGAGGCGGTCTGCCAGAAGGGGCCGGTCCCGGTGGCCGAGGTCCCGATGATCGGGATCGAGAGATTGTTGAGCGTCTTGAGCTCCGAGAAGATCGTCGCGGCGGTCTGCTCATCGGTCTCGTAGAAGATCACATCGGGCTTGGCGGCGATCATCTTGGCCAGCTCCACCTGGTACGAGGTCTGGTCGAGCGGAAGGACCTCGTTGTCGACGATGGTGCCTCCATGCTTGGTGTAGCTCGCCTGGAGCGGCGGGATGACCGACTGCGACCCGCTGTTCTGCCCGATCAGAAGGGCTGCGTGCGTGTACCCCTTCTTGAGGGCGACCGCCGCCATCGCCACGCTGTTGGTCGAGTCCGGTGGGAACAGCCGAAAGATGTACTTGCTCTTGTAGTGATCCAGCTGCAGGGTGCCGGCCTGGGTGATGCAGACGATGTGCGATGACTCGAGAACGTTGGCGCTGACCACCGCGGTGTCCGAGGTCAGGCCCACCACCCCGCTCAGCCCGCTGTTGGCGGCGAGCATCTGGCGCGTGTTGGTGACGCTGTCGGCGGGGTCCGCCCCGAGATCGGTCTGGACGAGGGTCAGCTTCTTGCCGAGAATGCCTCCGGCGGCGTTGATCGCGGCCTGGGCGGCGGTGAAGCCGGGGATGTCGTCCTGGGGGCCGATGTCCGCGCTGGGCCCGGTGAGCGGGACCAGTTCATCGATGACCACCGATGAGCTGCCGGATCCACCGCTGCCACCGCCGCCGCCACAGGCGGCGAGGGCGGTTGCCGTCGCCAGCGCCGCCGCCATGGCGATGCGCTGACGCACCAGGCTTGTATACATCGGGATGTGGCCCACGTCTCATCTCCCTGGGGGGTGCGGCGAGAGCAGATCGATTGACAGAAGCGCTGCACCTGCTCTCTGGGTGGTGCCCGCTTCGTTCGCTGCGTACGACGGGTAACGCCATTTGCGTGGTGTCAAGCCAATTGATGCATCATCGGCAGCCGCACGGCGGAGCTGTGGACCGAATTGCGCCATCGGCGGACTGGCTGCTGGACGCATGCATCGCCTCGTGTCGCTGGCTGGCGTGGAGGTGGAATCAGACGGTATACAGGACGGTATACCGCGCGGCTTGGTGGGTTGTCAAGTGGCCCGCGGCCAGACCGCCCGGGCGTCGCTGACAGCTCCCCCGGGGTGCGCTGGCCGCACCGTCACCAGGCCGCGCGACTTGCTGATGTTCAACCCCACGATGACCAGGATGAAGAGGCCGCTGCCGACCAGTTGGAGCATGTACACGTGCTGAGCGAAGCCATAGGGCGCCGGCAGCGCGAGTAGCAAGGTGACCACCAGGGGGTAGGCGGTCTCCGCGACGGTTGCCATCGAGGCGGGGGTCGCACGAAGCGCGTGGTAGTAGAGCAGGAGAGCCAGGGCGCCCGGCAGCACGGCCAGACCCAGCAGGGGCGGCAGGTCGACCAGGCGGTAGCCGGCGAGCCCAGAGGGACCGTCGTTGATGAGAACGATGACCAGGAGGATCGGCAACGCGAGCGCAAACCGGATCGATGTCACGGCTCGGTAGGGGATGTCTCGGAGGGCGTATCTACCCAGCACCGTGCCCGTCGCCCAGAGGGCGGCGGCTGCGAGGGCCAGCAGGCCCGCGGTGAGCTGGCCATTGCGCAGATCCATCCATGGCCTGGCCGGGTCCTGTGCGAATATCACCATGTAGACCGCGACGAGTCCCACACCGGCAAGCGGCCAGAACAGCGGGCGCCGCCGCTCACGCAGCAACAACCACGCGAGCGTGAGCGCGATCAGCGGCTGGAGCTGCTGAAGCAGGTATGTCTCGCTGGGGACACCCGCCTTGAACGCGAGGTTGAGAGACTGGGTGAACAGCACAGTGGCGATCGCCTGTGGTCCGGCGGCGATCACCGCGAGGGCCACCCAGGACCGGCGGGGCGCGCGCCGCACGCACCCGAGCACTCGGGGCAGGAACGGGAGGAATGCGCAGGTGATCAGCAGGTCCTCTCCGAACACGATCCGCGAGCTGGTCAGGCCGTGGTGGATCAGGGCGGTGCGAAAGAAGACGTCGCTCGCCCACAGACTGGCGGCCACGGCGACCACGACGACGGACAGCCGGTTGCCAGCGCCGGCGCCGGCGGGGACGAGGGCAGGTGTGCGCAGACGGGTCACGCCGTGTTGACCAGGGCCCAGAACGTGTACCCCTTGGCAACCTCGGTGCAGACGTCGAGCTGGCATATGTCCGTGTCACCGTGCGCGAAGCGCATGTCGATACCGCCCCACATGACGGTGGGAATCCCGAGCTTGTTCGTGAAGCCCGCATCGATCGTGTACTCCACGTAGCGGTACTCCGGTTCGCGCTCGAGCATCACCTGGTAGGCTCGGGCAACGCTGCTGATGATCGGCGCTTCCCTGTCGTGTTTGGTGGGAAGCTGGTAGGCGCCGCGCTCAAAGGTAACCCGCCACGGTGCCAGGTTGCCGACCGCCTCCTTGATCTCGGCGATGGCGTCAGCGACGCTCTCGCCCGGCACCAGGCGGCGGTCGAGCATGAAACGAAAGAGGTTCTGGAGGGTGTGGCCGCCGCTGCCGACCCCATTGTGATAGCCGGGGGAGAAGGGGTAGCTGGCGATCCCGATGATGGAGAGCCTGCCCTGCCCCATGTCCGGGTCCCGTTTGCCGCGGGGAGGCAGCGGCATGATGGTCTGGAGGCGGCGGATTGCCTCGAGGCCGCCCTCGATCGCGTTGCTCCCGGCCGCCAGCTCTCCGCCACTGTGCACCGACTTGCCGAACACGTTGACGCGAAGGTCGAGGCGCCCATCGTTGCCGAGCATCACGAAATTGTTGCCGGGCATGACGCACATGTCCGCGTTCAGGTCATCGTTGTAGAGCAGGCGAAGAGCGGGGTCGCCGCTGGAGGTGTGCCCTGCCGAGGAGACCACATAGATGATCTTGCCGGCGACGTGAATGCCCGATTCGTGGATCATGCGCGCGCACTCGATGATGCCGGCATTGGTGGGGTGATATTCCGATCCCCCACGACCCCACACCACCGGACCGTTGACACCAAACCTGGCGCCATCCATCACCTCGCCCGACCACGGGTTGGACATGGTCCCCTCCGTCCATGCCATCGCGTAGCTGAGGAACATGACGCTCCTGCCGTTGGCCCCGTCACCCTGGGTGGCGATCAGGTTCCCGTAGTCATCGATCCAGGTATCGCAGCCGGCGCCTTCAAACGCGGGACGGTACACCTCGCGGATGGCACGGAGGATGAGGGGCTCCCTCTCGTACAGCTCGGTCTGCGGGCACGGAGTCTGCGCAATTCGAACCACTGTGGCCTTCAGTGATTCGGCATCGAAGTGACGGTTGACAAGTTGCTTGGCGATCTGTTCGTTCATGCGTCGTTGCTCAGCTGGCGCGGGTGGTCAGACGGCTGTCCGCTGGGCTCTGGCGAGGCATCGGGGGACGCCGCTTCGAGGACGCCGGGCCGACCACCGGCAGCGCGGTGAAGCTGAGGCAGGACCTCTTCGCCCAGGATGGCGAGGCACTCTTCAAAGGCGTCGAAGCGCTGTCGGAAATCGAACACAAAATGCTCCACCCCGCCCTCCTGGCAACGCAGCACCTCCTCGACGATCACGTCCGGCGGCCCGGCGATGACCGCACCGTCAAAATCCGACAGTGTCGAGAAGCCTCCGGCCACCCCGTCGGGCGGCAGGAACCGGTTCCGCTGCATCTCCACCTCGAGCTGGGGTACGTCGAGGAACGCAAGACCCTCCTCAACGGTGCGCGCCGGGCAGACGAGGGGGATCGCGCCTGTGTGCGGTCGGGAGCGCTCGTGGTCGGCGGCGATCCGGTCCATGCGCCGCAGCAGGCGCGCGTAGTCACGCATGGGCATCCGACCCGGGATCCAGCCGTCGCAGTACTCGACAGCCCGACGCACCGCCGCCATGCTCATGCCTCCGTACCAGATGGGAATGAAGGCGCCTGGGGTGGGGTGAACGTCGACCTCGGCGTAGCGAAAGTACTTGCCCTCGAAGCTCGCCGCCTCTCCCGTCCACATCTGCCTCACCACCGCCACGTATTCCTCGATCACCTCGCGGCGATCCCAGTCGCCGATTCCGATGGCCGCGAACTCGTGGTTGTAGGTGCCGATCCCCATCGACAGCAGAATTCGTCCAGGTCCGACGAGAAAATCGATCGAGCTCACGGCCAGGGCCAATTGGATGGGGTGCCGGTGCGGGATGAGGCTTCCCGTGGCCAGCGTGATCGACCTGGTCACCGATCCGATGGCAGCCAGCGTGATCAGCGGGTCGAGGTGGGTGCGATCCTGGTCCTCGTGGGTGTGCGGGTGGTACACGATGTGATCCCGTACCCAGACGGAATCGAAGCCGTACTCCTCGATCTTCCTGCTCCCTTGGAGGATCCGCTCGCGCTGGGCGTGCGATCCGAAATGAGGCAGGAGAACACCATACTGAAACCTCGGGTCGGGGCGGACAGCGGTATCCACTACATCTCCTCAACCACGGCGCCGGCGGCAGCCGGATGCTGGCGCCCGTCCGTCACTTCAAAGTCATCGAACCGTGCATGGGTATCGAACCAGTCGACGAACTGATCCAGCAGCCGCGGGTAGTTCCTGTGGTACGCGGAGTAGTGGGAGACGCCGCGCTGCCGGACCAGCTTCTTGGGAGAGCCGGCTCGATCGAAGAGGGCGCGCGCGTGTGCCTCCGGGGTGACGGGGTCGTTCTCGATGCAGGCGATCAGCAGAGCGCGGGGGGCGATCTGGTCCACCACGTCGATGGGTCGGAACCGCATCAGCTCTTCGGCGGAAGAGAGGTGAAAGGCGCTGCCACGGGTCGGCATGCCGGCGGCGCGCCGCTCGGGCGTTCCGATCATCAGCTCCTCGGTGGGATCGACAAGCTCGTCCTCGTTGGTGAGCACTCGGTTGAGACGATTTCTCTCGACCCGCTCACAGAACTCGTGCCATTCGTACTCGCGGCGCATGCCCCGCAGCCACGACCGGCCGTCGGCGACCACCGTCTGCACCGCGACCGCCCGCACCGACGGATCCGCGGCAGCCGCGGCGATCGCCAACCCGCCCCCGGTACCGCCCAGACCGTACGTGACCAGAGCGCTGCGGTTTAGATCGGAGCGGGTCCTGGCGTAGGCAATGGCGGCCAGCATGTCCTCCAGCTGCGCACCTGGCCGGACCCATCCCGGCTCGCCGCCGGTGGCGCCCCAGCCGCGGAAGTCGAAGGTCAGCACCGCGTACCCGGCGCGCGCGAAACCCTCGTGGAACGGCTCACCAACCTTGGAGCACATGACCTCCATCCATCCGGGCGGCGTCACCACCACCGGAGGCGGGCCGTCAGTCGAGCCATCTGGCAGGTGAAGGCGGCCGATGACGCGCGTGCCGCCGCTGTAGAAGCTGACCTGTTCGACAGTCACCACCCACCCCCGAGTGTCACGCTGACCCGAAGACGCGTCATCTCTGTCCTCATGGGTTGATTGTTCCTCGCTTGCGAAATTGCTCCGACGGTCCGATGCGCGTATGGCGCGGTGGCGCCCCACCGAGTGGCACAGCCCTACCCCCCGCCTGGAGGAAGATCTCGGCAAGGTCCACGTCATGGCGCAGCGTTCCGGCGGCCGCCTCCAGTGCCACGCGCCCATTCACAAAGACGTAGCCACGCTCTGCGATCTCGAGGATGTCATTGGTCCGCTGCTCCACGATCAGCATGGGGATGCCGGTGGCGCGCAGCCGCTCCAGGTAGTGCCAGAGGGTGGAGACAACCCGCGGGGCGAGACCTGAACTGGGTTCATCGAGCAGGAGCAGTGCCGGCTTGGCCATCAGGGCGCGTCCAATACCGAGCATGGTTCGTTCGCCGCCACTCATCACCCCGGCGCGGCGCGGGAGCTTGTCGGTGAGCTCGGGCAGGAGTTCGAGCACCTCAGCCATCCGGACGGCAGTGTCCCTTCGATTCTGGTAGGCACCCAGCTCGAGGTTCTCGCGCACGGTCAGCGATGGGAAGATGGCGTTGCCCTGCGGTATGTATCCGACGCCACGGCGGGCCACCTCGTCGGTGGACAGCCGGGCGATCTCCCGGCCATCAAACAGGATGCTTCCGCCGAAGATGCGCGTGATTCCAATGATTGCCTTGAGGAAGGTGCTCTTGCCGGCACCATTGGGTCCAACGATGGCGACGACCTCGGCGGCGCCAACGTGCAGGTTGATCCCCTCCACGATGGGCGAGCGTCCATAGCCAGCCGAGAGCCCGCTGGTCGCGAGCCGGAGGTCCGGCGTGGACTCAGCCGAGGTAGGCTGCAATGACGTGCTCATCGCGTTGCATCTCCTGCATCGTCCCTTTGCGCAGGACGCTTCCGCTGACCATGACGGCGACGGTGTCGCAGAGCTGCTCGACGACATCCAGCGCATGCTCGACCACCACGCAGGTGACCCCGCTCTCGCGCAGGTCGAGGAGGATCTCGATGATCCGGGCGCGCAGCAACGGGTTGATCCCCACGGTGGGTTCGTCTAGCAGGAGCAGGCGCGGTCTGGTCATCACCGCTCGCGCCAACTCCAGCAGGCGCCTCTGGCCGCCGCTCAGGTTGCCGGCATACTCGTCCTGGAGCCCGTCGAGCTGAAACTCGAGGAGCAGCTCTCGAGCCTCGGCAAGGCGATTGCGTTCGTACGCCTTCCAACGGCCCCGCCGGAAGATTGAGCCGAGCAGCATCTCGCCCGGGTTGTCCTGGCACGCGACCATCATGTTCTCCAGCACCGTCAGCCGCGGGAACTCGCTTCCCAGCTGAAAGGTGCGGATCAAACCGCGCGCCGCCCGCACATGCACCGGAGCACGGGTGATGTCACGTCCGTCGAAGTTGATGCTGCCTGTGGTGGCGCTGATGGCCCCCCCGATGGTGGCCAGGAAGGTGCTCTTCCCCGCCCCGTTGGGCCCGATCAAGCCGGTGATGCTCCCCCTGGCAACCACCAGCGAGCAGTGATCGACCGCGCGAACCCCGCCGAAGGATCGGGACACGTCGACGCACTGCAGAAGAGGCTCGTCGAGCTGCATCACCGTCACGACCGCTTCCCCCTGAGGCCCAGTCGCAACGATGCCAGCCGGGTGGAGATGGGTTCGATCGATCGCCAGTTGGTCTTCCGCTCGGGGAGGAGGCCGGCGGGCCAGAACCACAGGAACACGATCGTGATCACCCCGGTGACGACCCATTGCAGGGCGGGGATCAGAGTTGGCGCGGCGGGGATGGCAGGCAGGAAGAGGACCGCCTGCTGGAGACCCACCCCGATCAGCAGGGCGCCGACCACCGCGCCGAGATTGCTGCCCCGACCGCCGACGATCACCGCCGAGAAGAAGACCAGGGTCTCGGGAAACTGCCAGGAGAGCGGGCTCCAGCCCGACACGAAGACCACCAGCACGGCGCCGGCGAGCGCCGCCATGGCATTGGAGAGGATGAACACCGTCACCCGGGTGCGGAAGATGGGCTTGCCGAGCGCCTCTGCGGCCTCGGGATGCTCGCGGATCGCACGCATCCGCCGGCCATAGGGAGACCTGGTGAGCGCGCTGGCGAGGACGAAGCTCAGTCCCAGCCAGCCGACCGCGACCAGCACGTAGAGGGGTGTGTTGGCATCGCCAAACGGGCTCGGGATGCCGGCGATCCCATCGTAGCCGTTGAACGCCGGGGTCACCGCCCCAGCCAGGGTGTACGCGACCAGGAAGATGGCCACGGTGGCGAGCGCGCCGAAGTCATCGCGCAGCGATCGTTTCAGGACCAGCCCCACCACGGCGGCGAGGACCGCCCCGCCCACGGCGGCGGCCAGGGGTCCGAGCGGGTAGGGGAGACCCAGGTTGAGCCCGAAGGCGAAGTGCTCGCCCAGGGACTGGGCCAGGGGGGCGTTCTGGGAACCCAACGCGACCATGCCCCCGATGTACGCACCGATCGCATAGAAGAGGACGTACGCGAAGTTCAATGTTCCGGTCAGTCCGTACTGCAGGTTCAACCCCAGGGCGGCGATGCCAAAGCTGCAGCCGAAGACGACCAGGGTGTAGATGTAGTAGCTCACCCGCCGCCCTCCCACTTCCGTTCGGGCATGGGCACGATGCCCGCCGGTCGCAGGAAGAAGATCAGCAGCAGGACCACCAGCCCGACCACCACCTTGTACTCGCTTCCGAAGAGAATCGAGGACCAGTCACCCGCGAAGGCGATCACCACCGCCCCTAGCATGGCCCCGTACATGCTCCCCATCCCGCCGAGGAACGCCGCCGGAATGATGAAGAGGAGGAAGTTCGTCCCCAGCAGGCTGTTGCCCGTGCCCGTGCTCACCAGCAGGGCGAGCCCGGCGATGCCCGCGAGGCAGCCACTGATGAACCAGGCCAGGTCGGTGATCAGGGTGGCCCGGATCCCGCAGGCGCGGGCCAGGCTGCGGTTGTCGACGATCGCGCGCATGGCCTTGCCAAACAGCGTGCGCTTCAGGATCACCTGGAGGAGCACCATGGCGAGCACCGCCATGGCGATGGTCGCCAGCGCGTTGAAGGAGAGGGCGAAGTCACCGACTCGCAGCGCGGTGCTTGTGCTGCCCAGCGGCAGGCTGAAGGAGTTCGGCCCGAAGACGGCGACAACGAGGTGCTCGAGAACGGCGCTGATCGCGAAGGTGACGATCATCGGAGTGAAGGCACTGGTGCTTCGCCGACTGAACGGGGCCACGATGAAGTGGTTGAGACCGATCGACAGGACGCCGACGAGGACGATCGCGGCGAGCCCGGCGATCCACACCGGAAGGTGCCCGTAGCGACTGCCGGCGTAGGCGAAGTAGGCGGCGACGGTGAGCAGTTCCCCGAAGGCAAGGTTGAGGACGTTGGACACGGCGTACTGCAGGCTGAAGGCGACAGTCGCCAATCCAAGAACTGCGGCCGTGACCGCTGCGAAGGCGAGATCGGCGACAAAGAGGTGGAGGGTCGCCATCAGCTCGCGGGGCGCGGAGGCAGCGGACGAGGGACCGGGGCGCTGGTCACCATTGCGTGGACCTCCCGTCTCCTTCGCGGCCGTGGCGCCTCAGCCCGCCCATCGACCAGACTGTATACAGACATGTATCCCGCGGTCAAGGTCGATGCGGTGAGCAGAGCTGCGTCCCTCCCGTGGCCCGCCGCCGAGAGCATTATGTATGCTACGCCCCGATGCGGCGCGACCGGTCACTCGCCGCTTCACAGAGGACGGCGTGACGGAGGTCTGGCTTGTATACAGATGCGGTGAGCGTGGCGCAGCCCCAGGTGCGACACATCGCCGCCGACGACGTCACCCGGGTGCTCCGTGCCGACATCCTCGAGGGCCGTCTGCCGGGTGGTGCCAGGCTGCAGGAGACTCGACTGGCCCGACGCCTGGAGGTCAGCCGGACACCTGTCCGCGAGGCCATCTCACGGCTTGTCACCGAGGGACTGGTCATCCGAGATGCTGCCGGCGCGGCCAGCGTGTTTCAGCCGACCGTGGCTGATCTGACGGAGATCTACGAGATTCGGGTCCCCTTGGAATCACTGGCGGCGAGCCTCGCGGTGCGGCGCGCCACCCCCTCCTACGCCAGTGAGATCCGCGGCCGGCTGGCCGACCTCACCAGGGCTCAGCCTGGGCAGCAGCGGTCTCGCAGCCACGACCTGCTCCACATGCACCTCTATGAGAACTGCGGTCGACCGAGGCTTGTGGCCCTGGTGCGCATGCTCCGAGCGCAGTCGGAGCCGTACGTGCGGCTGGCGTCGCAGATTGATGACGAGTTCGCCCGCATGGCCAATGCACAGCATGTCCAGATGGTCGAGATGGTGTCCTGCGGAGATGCCCAGGGCATCGAGGCAGTCGTTCGCGCCCATCTCGGGCTGACACTGGAGCGAGCGCCCACCATTCTCGGGCTTCACTGATGGTGTGGGTCTCCTGTTGAGGGCGCTGGCGGTGGGCGCAACCTCGATGCCCCGCTCGGGCATACGCGAGATCATGGAGGTGGCGGCGACGATGGAGGACGTCATCCATCTCGAGGTCGGCGAACCGGATTTCGCGACTCCAGAGGAGATCATCGACGCGGCAGCCGCGGCGGCTCGCGAGGGATTCACCAGGTACAGCCCGAACGCCGGTTTCATGTCCCTGCGCAGTGCGGTGGCCGACCGGGTGACCGCCCAGGGCGGGGTGAAGATCACTCCTGACCATGTGGTGATCACGCCCGGGGCGGTGTGCGCACTGGCCACGGCCATCTTCGCCACCGTGAACCCCGGTGAGGACGTGCTCGTACCCGATCCGGGGTGGCCCAACTACCGCTCGGCCGTCCTCCTCCGCGGAGCCAACCCGGTGGCCTATGCGCTGGATCGCGCCACCGGCTACCTCCCCGGCGATCGGAGCCTGGCGGATGCGACCGGCGCTGAGGCGAAGCTGCTGCTGGTGAACTCGCCGGCCAACCCGACGGGGGCCGTCTTTTCGCTGGGCACGATGCGGGCTTTGTACGAGCATGCCGTTGAACACGACCTCTACGTGCTCTCCGACGAGGTCTACGAGTCGTTCGTCTTCGATGGGGTCCACGTGAGCATGGGCGCGTTCGACGACGATGGCCGGGTGATCGTGGTCTCTGGCTTCTCCAAGTCCTTTGCCATGACCGGTTGGCGACTGGGGTACGCCATCGCGCCTCCGCCGATCGCCGCCGTCATGGCCAAGCTCCTCGAACCACTGGTGTCCTGTGCTTCCTCAGTTGTGCAGAAGGCGGGCGAGGCCGCGCTGCTGCTCCCACCCGACCGGACCCTGGAGATGTGCCGGTCCTACGCCAGCCGGGCGGCAACCGTCGAGCGCATCCTCGGTCCAGACGGGTTGCTGACGTCGGTCCCGCAGGGGGCGTTCTATGCGCTCATCGATGTCACCAGGGCGGGTTGGGACAGCAATGCCGTCGCTCGCGACCTGCTGCGTCGCGAGCACGTGGCCACGGCGCCGGGAGCCACCTTCGGTGAGCACGCCGAGGGGACAGTCCGCATCTCACTGGCCACAGAGGAGAACCTCCTCGTGGAGGGCTGTCAGCGCATTCGGCGATATCTCAAGTCCCCCCGCACGGATCGGTTGATGGATGACCACTGAGTTCGAACCACGCAGCACTTGCCATTGCCCACGAGAGGTTGTTCATGGATAACCAGCAGGCCGCCAGGATCGTCGACCAACACCTTGACACGGCCAAGATCAAGGACAGCGTGATCGCCATCGCAACCACTCCGTGCCCGCAGACGGAGCTCTATGACCGCGAGCCACTCCTGCTCAGCGCGATCCGGAACCTCTACCGACCGGCTTACGAGGCAGCGGGCTGCGACACCTGGATCGATGACTACGGAAACCTCATCGCCCAGCAGGGAACCGGCACATCCGGGCGCACGATCATGTTCATGAGCTATGCCATGGCCTGGGGTATCGGCACCATGCCCCGCCCCTGGTCGGGCGAGATTCTGGACGGCGAACAGTTCGGCGTGGAGGGTGAGGTCGTCTGGGGCCGCGGCGGCTCGGAGTGGCACCCCACGAACGCAGCGATGTTGGAGACCGCTCGGATCATCCACCAGGCCCGGCTGGACATCCCAGGGAGGATCGTGTACGTGATCTCCTCGGGGGGGCACACCTCCAGCTCGGACCCTGTCTATCACCTCCTCTACAACGATCAGATCACCGCCGACCTGTGCATCACGCCCGGCACCAAGGAGATCGTTCTCGGGAACTGCGGTCGCCTCGACCTGCGCGTCAACGTCTTCGGCAAGTCGGTCCACAGCGGGGGCGAGCTCTCCGAGGGGAGCAATGCGATCGAAGGAGGACTGCTCGCCCTCGAGCGCCTGCAGGCGATCATGCCCTTTCCTCCCCGGGCGGTGGTCGACCCGGACATGGGTACCGCGGGGCGGTTGTCGGTGATCGGCCTGGCAAGCTACCCGTTCTCGCCCGGGTACCACAACGGGGTCGGCAGCGGCGGGCACACCCTGCAGAACCTGATGCGGTTCCTCCTTGATCGGCGCCTGACGCCGGCCCAGGACGTCGAGGAGGCGATTCAGGAGATCAGAGACGCCATCGGCGACATGTCACCGTGGCGGATCACCTTCGAACGGGGCGCCCTCCAGTACCCGTCGAAGCACGCCAAGGACTCGCCGCTGATCAGCGGCGTTGCCGACGCCTTCAGCGCGGCCCTGGGTCGCGACCCCGACTACCGCTACGTCGACTACACAATCGACGCCGGTTACCTCAACCGGGCCGGAATCCCGACGGTCATGTTCGGGGCCATCGACATGCGCTTCTGTCATGGTGACACTGAATTCACCAATCTCAGCGACACCTACGAGATCAGCCGGGTGTACGCCAACTGGGCGATCGTGAACGCGAGGTGACGCTGCGCCTCGGCTACAAGGCTTCGGCTGAGCAGTTTGATCCACGGCAACTGCTGGGATACGGAGTGCTCGCCGAGGAGCTTGGCTTCGACTCGGTGTTCATCAGCGATCACTTTCAGCCCTGGCGACACAACCGGGGGCACGCGCCCTTCGCCTTTGCCTGGCTGGCCGCGCTCGGAGAGCGCACGGAGCGCGTCCTCATGGGCACCAGCGTGGTTACGCCCACCTTCCGGTATCACCCCGCCGTCGTCGCCCAGGCGATGGCGACCGTGGCCTGTCTCTCCCCGGGCCGCCTGGCGCTCGGGGTCGGGACGGGGGAGGCCCTGAACGAGGTGGCCCTCGGCGCCGCCTGGCCCGACAGCAAGGAGCGCTTCGCGCGTCTCAAGGAAGCTGTGGAGATCATTCGCAGGTTGTGGACGGAGGAGCGGGTCACCTACCAGGGAACGTATTACCGGACCGACCGGGCCACCATCTACGACCGGCCCGCAGAGCGCGTGCCCATCTACATAGCGGCTTCGGGGCCTGCGGCCGCGCGACTCGCCGGCCGCATGGCCGACGGATTCATCTGCACCAGCGGCAAGCCGGTGGAGCTGTATCGGGACACCCTGCTGCCTGCAGTCCAAGAGGGCCAGGTCAAGGCTGACCGCGAGCCGCACTCGCTGGAGTTGATGATAGAGATGAAGGTGTCGTTCGACTCCGACCTCCAGCGCGCTCGGGAGGACACCCGACACTGGGCGGCACTCGCGCTCACCAACGAGGAGAAGACCGGCGTCGACGATCCACTGGAGATGGAACGCCTCTCTGACGCGCTCAGCGTGGACCGCGCCGCCACCCGCTGGATCGTTTCGGCAGATGTGGACGAGCACGTCGAGGCGATCCAACGCTACGTGGACCTGGGCTTTCAGCATCTCGTGTTCCACGCGCCGGGGCCTGATCAGGAGCGCTTCCTGCGCAGCTACGCTGCGGAGGTGCTGCCCCGCCTGCGGTCGCCGGCAGTGTGAATCTGCGGTCGGGGAAGCGGTGGTCGGGCCTCAGCGCTGTGGTGGTTTCCGCTCTCCTCTTCGGCACCCTCCCGCTGTTCGGGAAGTACGCGCAGCGGGATCATCTGACGATCGTGACCCTGCTCGGGCTGCGGTTTCTCATCGCCACCACGGTGCTCTGGGCGGTGGTGGTCATGGCGCGTCAGGCGGCGTGGCCGGGAGCCCGCTGCGCCGTGCAGCTGGCGGCGCTCGGACTGCTGTTCGTCGGGCAGTCGGCGGCGTACTTCATCAGCCTGACCACCACCCCGGCCGCCGTGACGGCGGTCCTCCTGTACATCTACCCGGTGGTGGTGACCGCAGTCGGGTGGATCGTCTTCGGTGAGAAGGTGACGTCTCGCACCGCCGCCGCTTTGGCCCTCGCCACCCTGGGAGTGATCCTGGTCATCGGGGTGACCGCGGGAGGGCGGTTCAACCTGGGTGGAATCCTCTGGGGGATCGCCGCAGGGTTCCTCTATGCCGGTTACATCGTGGTTGGCAAACGCACGCTCGACGACCTCACACCGTTGTTCAGCATGGCGGCGATCACGGCGACGGCGGCCTGTGTCTTGGTGGTCTACGGAACTCTGACGGGATCATTGCGCGGATTCGACGCTGCCGGCTGGGCACCGATCTTGGGTGCGGGATTGCTGCCCACAGTGATTGGTGCCACCCTGTTTCTCTTCGGGCTGGCCAGGGTTGGGGCCACCCGAGCCGCTGTCCTCAGCACGCTCGAGCCGGTTGCAACCGGGGTCCTGGCCGCCATCCTCTTGGCCGAGGGGCTTCCGGCCACCCGGATCCTGGGTGGTGCCGCGGTGCTCCTGGCGGCTGTGCTGGTGGTGAGTGGTCCACTCACCCGGCGGACGGGCGTCCTGGCTGAGCACTGATGGAGGTTGGGGGCCGGGTCGCCCTGGTGACCGGTGCGTCGAGCGGCATCGGCCGAGCCACCGCGAGGGCGCTGGCCACGGGGGGGGCGGATGTCTGCCTGGTTGCCCGGCGCCGGGACCGTCTGCAGGAGCTCGCGGTGGAGCTGCGCAGGACCGGTGCTCGCACCGCGGTCCACGCCCTCGACCTCACCGATGAGGGAGCGGCGGAGACCGTCGTGGGCGGTTGCATCGCCGAGCTCGGCTTGCTCGACCTCCTCGTGAACTGTGCGGGCCAGGGTGCCCACCTTCCACTCCGGGAAGTCGATGCCGCGCTGGCCCGCGCTCTGTTCGAGATCAACGTGGTCGCACCTCTGCTCCTGATGCGAGCCGCGCTCCCCGGCATGGCCGCCAGACATGACGGCTTGATCGTCAACATCGGCTCCAACGCAGCGCGCATGGGTCGGCCGAACGTGGGGGTGTACGCCGCCACCAAGTCAGCACTCGAGACCCTGAGCGTGTCTGCCCGTGTGGAGCTTGCCGAGCTCGGCATCCGCGTCCTCATCGTGAGCCCGGGCCGAACGCGGTCAGAGTTCGGAGCGACGGCACGGCGGATGGATGTGGCAGGCGCCCCGCCGGCGGCCGGCCTCAGCCCCGGTGGTGGCCCCGCAGTCGGTGCCGAGCTCGTTGCGGAGAGGATCCTGGAGGCGATCGCAAGCGAGACCGCCTGGACCGCGGCGCCACTGCAGGACGACCCAAATCGGGTGTCGCCGCGGTCCTGGGACGACAATGCTGGGCAGCGATGAAACTCGACCGTCAGGTGCCCAGCTGGTCTCACCTGTGGCGATGGCTGAGCCCGTCGTTCCGCGACCGGCCCGACCGCTGGACCCAGGTCAGGACAGTTGAGGATTTCGCGCGGCTCGCACGCCGGCGAACGCCCCGTTCTGTCTACGACTATGTCGACGGGGCGGCGGAGACGGAGGCCTCCAGCAGGCGCAACGTCGAGGCGTTCAGGCAGTTGGTGTTTCACCCGCACGTGCTTCGCGACGTGAGCTCCGTCGACATCGGCACGACGGTGCTCGGCCGCCGGATATCATTCCCCGTGGTGCTTGGACCGACCGGGTTCACGCGCATGATGCATGCCGGTGGCGAAACGGCGGTGGCGCGCGCCGCAGCCCGCGCCGGCCTTCCCTACACCCTGTCGACCCTGGGAACCACATCGATCGAGCGGCTCGACACCAGCGGTGACCGGTGGTTTCAGCTGTATCTGTGGAAGGACCGTGGCCGCAGTCGCGATCTCATCTCCCGGGCGGCGGCCGCTGGTTACAGCACCCTGGTGCTCACCGCGGATGTTCCAGTCGCCGGCGCACGGCTGCGTGACCTCCACAACGGTCTCACCATGCCGCCCACCCTGAGCACGCGAACCCTCCTCGGGATGGCCCGCCGACCGCGTTGGGTGGCCGACGCCCTGACCACCGAGCCGCTCTCCTTCGAATCGCTGGGTGAGCCGAAGGACCTGATGTCCCTGATCAACAGTGTGTTCGAGCCGGCGGTCACCATGGCTGACGTCGCCTGGCTCCGTCAGAGCTGGAGCGGCAGCCTTGTTGTCAAGGGCATTCTTCGGCGCGACGATGCCAGGAATGCGGTGGACGCGGGAGCGGATGGGATAGCCGTGTCCAATCACGGTGGGCGCCAGCTGGACCGCGCCGCAACGCCGCTCGAGGCGCTGCCCGGGGTTGTCGACGCCGTCGCCGGCAGGGCCGAGGTCTACCTGGATGGTGGGGTGCGCTCAGGTGCGGACGTTGCCGCGGTGGTGGCCCTCGGCGCCCGGGCGGCGTTCGTGGCGCGACCATACCTGTACGCGCTGATGGCTGGCGGTGAGAGGGGAGTTGACCACCTGCTGGGGTGTTTCAAGAGCGATTACACCCGGACCGTGCAGCTGCTCGGTGCCGCCGGTACCGAGCAGCTGCATTCCGACATGGTCGCGCTGCCCACCGCTGGCGGTAGTTCGTTGCGGCCCGCACCACGCCGGCCGTCAGGGTGGTGAGCCGAGGCAGCGCGCTCACGCGGTCGGCCCGGCGGACGGTGCCGTGCCTCGCCGGAATGGTCGCAGCCCGCGCCGCTGCAGGGTGAGATCGACGCGATCGAGGACACCCTGGGCCGGCGCCAGCGCCCTCCAGGCGCCGAGGCCGCAGCCGGCGCCGATCAGGAAACCCGCGACCACGTCGACCGGGTAGTGGATGCCGACGTAGACCCGCGCCGCCGCCACCAGGAGCGCCATCACGGCGGCCAGGGTGGCGAGTGGCCGCGAGGCGACCAGGCAGCCGCCCACCAGCGCCCCGAGGACCAGGAGGTGGTCCGACGGGAAGGAGCCGTCTGCGGAGTGGGTGACCAGGGGGGTGAAGTGGTCGGTGACGAAGGGGCGGGATTCCGGGACCAGCGAGGCCAACAGCTGGCCGAGCGCCAGGGCCACGACCGCCCCGATACCGACCGCCAGCCCTGCACGCAGCCCCCGGCGGTTCAACCAGAGCATCCCCAGCACAACGATGGCCCCGAAGACCAGATAGTCGGCGAGCAGGCGCATGAGCTCGTCCACCGGGCCGACGTGGCCGGTCAGGCCGTGGATGCTGGTTGCGAGATCGCCGACGAGCATGAGCGGGCACTGCCTCCCGGTGGCTGGTTCAGGCGGTCGATGGCGGGCACGGCCGGCGGCGCCACGGTGGCGATCACGCGCCGGGTGTGCAGCCGACAATTTTGGGCACTTGGGGTGGCGGAGCGCCCCCTCGCGGCCTGCCCCAGCGCGGATCGCGTCGCCGCGCTGCGGAGCGCACGGCCGGGGTGCGGGAGCGGTAGCGTCAGGGCTCGTGAGCCTGCTTCACGCGCGTCACCTCGCCTCGCGCATCTTCGGCTCGCCGTGGGTGCGACTGACCGGCAGCGTGATCGCGGTGGCGATCTTCGTGCACGGCGTGGATCTTCCCGAGGCGCTGCGCCTCTACGGCAACCTGATTCCGGGCTGGGTGCTGCTCGCCGCCGGGCTCGCCGCCATCTCCGTGGTCGCGAGTGTCGCGGAGTGGGGGGTGCTGCTCCGGGGCAGCGGCAACCGGCTCGACTGGAGCTTCCTCGGTTCCTGGTACCTGAAGGGTCTCTTCGTCAACCAGATCACCCCCGCCGGGGTGGGAAGCGACGCCATGCGCGCCTTGCAGGTGGGCAAGGTGACCGGCCACGGACCGATGGTCGCCTCCCTGGTGGCCAGCCGGATGGCCGGGACGCTGGCGATGTCGTGGTGGGCGCTGGCGGCCGCCGTCATCTCCCGCGACCGGCTCCACATCCCCGCCGTCACCGGCTTCGTCATCTTTGCTGCCGCGATGATCATCGCCTGGGTGCTGGCGCTGGTCGCCGAGCTGCTGCGCCGGCGCATCCCCGAGCACCGCACCGTCCCCCACGCCGTGGGTCGCTTCGTGCGGCCGTTCACGAGCGCTTTCGAGCGCTACCGGGGCCATCCCCACATCGTGGGTCGCAGCATCACCGCCGGGATCGTCGCCTGGGGTCTCAACCTCTTCTCCATGGCCGCCTTCTCCATGGCCCTGCACTCCGACATATCCTGGTCGGTGTTCGCGCTGGTGCTGCCCATCGCGCTTCTGGCCACCTTCGTCCCCATCTCGGCGAATGGGATCGGGGTGCGCGAAGGAGTGGTGGTGCTGCTCCTCGTGCAGGCACACGTCGCGCTGAGCACGGCCACCGCGCTGAGCCTCTTCGTCGATGTGCAGCTGCTGCCCTTTGCAGTGCTCGGCGGAATTGTCTACCTGGTGGAGCACGGCCGGCGGCGCAGACGGGCTCGGCGCGACCCGCAGGCGTCCGCGTGGCGCGCGCGACACCCTCGCACGGATGACCGTGCGCGTCTTCGCTGATTCGCTGCGCTCGACGCAGCGGATGCGCTCAGCGTCCTCGGCGGACAGAGGGGGACGGTGGGCCGCGATCCGAGTTGTCACGCGCATGCTGCCATGGTCTGTGGTAGCTTCGCGCCGTCCCCGACAGCCGCTCACCTGGTCTGCACATGTCACGCTTTCAATTCAGCCTGCGTCGCCCGCGAGGTCGGAGGGCCGCCACGCTGTCGTTGATGTTGAGCGCCTCCGCGCTTGCCGCCTGCGGCTCCCCGCCAGTGCATTCGGCGGCCACGAGCTCTCCCACCGCGAAGACGACACCCTCGCCGGCGCCGACGATTCCACCGACGCCGGTGCCCACCATCGTGGCAGGCGCGACCTACTCGGCGCCGGCCGTGGTGCAGATCGAGAACCTCAATGCGGCCCGACCGGAATCCGGGCTGGCCTCAGCCAACGTGGTCTACGAGTATTCGGCCGAAGGCGGCATCGGCCGTTTCAGCGCAATCTACTTCTCCGCGCCACAGGGGCGGGTCGGCCCGGTGCGCAGCGCGCGCCTGGTCTCGCCCATCCTCATGCAGGAGTACGGCGGCGTGCTGGTCTACTCGGGCTCGTCGACGTACGTCTCGCACCGCATGAAGGTGCTGGGCACACCGCGCTTCGACGAGACCTCAGCGGGCCGGGATCTGTTCCGGGTCTTCTCACGCCCAGCTCCGCACAACCTCTACAGCGATGGTGGGCGCGTCGACGACATGGTGCGCCGCGCAGCACGCCCGGCTGTGCCCTACACGCTGTGGGCGCGCGGCGGCGCGGCACCGGGAGGTGTCCCGGTTCCGGGCTTCGTCGTTCCCACCTCGCCGAGCGAGCATCCCACCTACCGGTGGCATCCTGAGCTGGGGGGCTGGACCCGCTCCGAACCCGACACCGGGTCGTTCGTCGACGCCAACACCGGCAAGCCCGTGGTCGCTGCGACGGTGGTGGTGATGCAGGTGCCGGCGCGCATCGATCCTCAGGACATCGAGAATGGCTGCTGCACGGCCGGCTGGGAGTACACGCTCACCGGAGCCGGCCAGGCCCAGGTGTTCACCGGAGGGGCCGTCTACGCCGCCACCTGGACCCAGCCGAGCGCGGGAGGCCCACCACAGTTCGCTGTTGCAGGGGGTGGTCCCGCGCCGGTGGCGAGTGGCCTGGTGTGGATCTGCCTGGTACCCACAGGGCAGATCGCCGTGCGGACGTAGCCTCCGCCGAGCAGGAGGCGAGCGGTGGTCCCCAGGCATCAGCGTCAGTGAGGGACCTCACCGTAGATCTGAATGTACTGGGCCGTCACGGTGTCGATCCCGCAGAACGGTCGCAGGGCGCGAAAGTTCTCGTCAGTCCACCTCGCCTCCATGACATGGTCGTTAAGGACAGCGATGGCAGCATCCAGCGCCTTCTCGAGTATGGCTGGCTGGAGCTCATGGAGGCCGCCGAAGTCCTCCAGTCGTCCCAGATGCTCGGTGTCGCCCAGCGAGATGTAGTGGGGGATGTGACTCCGCACGAACCGCTTGAAGACGGGGTATTCGAGGATGACCAGTGGCCTCCTTGCCCAGATCGTCTCGATCGCCTGGTTGCCAAATCCCTCGTGCATGGGCGGGTAGCAGACCAGGTCCACTGACTGGTACGTGCTGTAAAAGGGAAAGTGATCCCAATCGCCAGACCGGAAGGTCCGGTCGGGAACGACGATGTTTCCCCCGTAGGCCAGGGTTATCCCCAGGTGGCGCGAATACGCCTGCAGCCTTTCGAAGTAGTCCTTGCTCTCGGCGAGGTCCTCTCCCTGAGGGAGCAGGAGGACGATCCGGCTGGTGGAGGTGAAGCGTCTCTGCGTTGGTCCGATCCCGCCGGCTGCATCCTCCAACTCGGCACGCCGGCGGTCGAGCGCGGCCACGAACTGGATGGCGAGCTCGATCGTCTTGTTGATGGCCACGCGGGCGGGCATGGCCACCACCAGGTCGTCGTCACGGATCGGCCTGGTGTCACCGGCCAGTATCTCCAGACTGCCCCGAAAGGCGGAGTCGTCGATGATCGCCACCTCACGATCGAAGTCGAACCCGTCGGGGATGACCGTGCCGTCGATGCCCTTCCTGGCACGCAGCGCCTCCGCGGCGATTGGGTTGATGAGCACATGACGGGCGTTGGGCAGCGCAGGACACATGATCCGATCCACCAGGTCGATGACCTCCCTGTTCTGGGTCTGGAAGGTCCTGGCGTTCGGTCCCTCCCAGTAGAAGTCGTGGTGCTGCATGACGAATCCGATGTCGGGCCGCTCCACGGCGAGGCGGTAGAACGCGAGGGTGGCCGGGAGGTTGTAGGGCAGCGACATCAGGTTGCGGACATGCACGAGCGAGATCTGATGAGTGTCCAGGTAGTGCTCCACCTGTCGCGCGATGGGCTCGGCGCGCGCCGATACCTCCTCCGCGAGAGTGCTTGCGCCCGGCGCCGGGGTGGGATCGACGCTCGCAGCCGGTGGGGGGAAGATGCGCTGACGCAGCGCGACCGCGTCGGGCGATTGGTAGGAGAGCTCCGGCAGCCTCAGCCCCTCGGCATCCGGAGGCACGTCGGAGGCGCAGGAGTGGACGCGCCAGCCCCGGCTCCGCAGCGCCCTGGTGAGCTCCTGCGATTGCAGCGAGACGCCATCGGTGCCGAAGAGCTTGAAGTGGACCTCCATCGTCGCGCTGAGCGCGCCTCGAGATCGCGTCGATGCCGGTTCGATCATCTGCGATCTCCATGATCCACCACGGTGCGGTCTCGGGACGTTCCGAAGGCGTCTCCGTCGCCCGTTCGGGAAAGGACACATCTCAGCCGGCGTGGCAGAGATCGATGCCCTTGGCCGTGAGGATGTGGCTGACCGCGCTCTCCAGGCGACCGCGATCGAGATGGCCCCCGCCCACGGCGGACACCAGCGCCGAGACGATCCCGCTGGTCAGCTGCGTCACCGTGTTCGGAGCCGCGTTGTAGAGAACCATGTCTGCGCCGGCACCGATCGCAGCCACCGCGGCGCCGGCAACGGAGTACCCCCTGGCGCCGACGGCGATCGCCGAGAGCGAGTCGGTGATGACCAGGCCGCGGTAGCCGAGCTGGTCGCGAAGCACGGTGGTGATGACGACGGGGGAGAGGCTCGCCGGGAGATCGGTCAAGCCGGGCACGCTCGCGTTGGCGATCATCACCGCGGGAGCGGCAGCCGCGACCGCATCCTCGAAGGGCACGAGCCCGGCGCGGGCGAGGCTGCCCCAGGGTTGCGTGGCGGCGGATCTGACATCGGTGTTGCCGGTCGCACCCCCGAGCCCCGGGAAGTGCTTGACCACTGCCACGATCCCACCCGCCTGGAGACCCTCCGCGAACGCCACCCCGTCCGCGGCCGCGACCTGGGCGTTGGCGCTGAAGGACCTCGTGCCATCCGGGTCGCGGTCGCTGGGTCCCGGTCCGCCGTCCACGTCCAGCACCGGAGCGAGGTCCATGGTCACACCCGCCGCCCGCAGCCGCCGGGCCAGCCCGCCGGCCAGGCGGCGGATCTGGTCGGGCGTCATGGTCGCGCCCATCGACCGGGCCGAGGGGATCGACCCCACCAGGTTGGCCATCCGCTGGATGTCGCCGCCCTCCTCGTCGGTCATCACCCAGGGCGCGACGCCGGCCGGAGCCAGGGCGACGAGGCCCTGCAGGTCCGCCCGGAGATTTGCGGGAGCAGCACTGCCGAAGAGGATCACGCCGCCGGCACCGGCCGCGACCTCCGCGCCCACGGAGGCGACGTCACCCTCATCGACAGGGACGACGACGGTCTGCTCCGCCAGGCGGGTGACGCTCCATGTCGTCAGAACACTGGCGTTCGAGCACGCCATGATCGTCGCGACGGATGCCGCTGCACCGGTCGATGCCGGTGGGGTCGTGGTTGTCGGGGTTTGGGGCGGCGTGGTCGTCGGGCCGGCCGCGGCGGCTCTTGATGTGGACGTGGCCGGCGCACTTGACGGGCCGGCTGACGGAGCCGGGCCGGCGCCGACCCCGGGGGCGCCGCAGGAGACCATGACGACGAGCAGCGGCAACGTCCGCAGCGTCCGCATCGTCAGTGAACCCGCGCCGACGCCCGGGGGAGGCGTGAGCGTCTGTGTCATCACGTCGTACGACGCTGCATGGCGGCCATTGTGTTACGCACTCGAAGCGAGCGGAGCGCCTGAGGCGAAGCTCACAGTGCCGCAGAGAGATGGCCGGCGTGCGCTCCGGCTGGTACAAGAGGGGCATGCGCCCGCCCGTCCGCCGGCACGAGGTTGTGCTGCCGCTCGCGCTGGCGGTGGTCGCTCCCGGTGCGCTGACAGCGCTGCTGGTGGGCATCAACCAGGGCAACATCCGCAACTACGTGTTCGTGTACCTCGGCATCGTGGCCATCCTCGGGCTGGCGACCGGGTTGCGTGATGCCATCGTCGCCGCGGCCTGCAGCTTCCTCCTCGTCGACTTCTTCTTCGTCAGGCCCGTCCACTCCTTTCAGTTCGCCGATTCCACGGACCTGGTCAACCTTGTCGTGTTCTTCGGCACCGCCGGGCTGGTGGGAACCCTGGGCTCGCGCCGCCGCGCCGCGCTGCGCCGCGCCGAGAGCCTGGCGCGGGACCTGCAGCAGGCCAACATCGAGCTGGCGCGGCTGGCGGAGACCGAGCGGCAGGTCCGCATCCTCGAGGAGACAGACCGTCTCCGCCGCGAGTTCCTCGCCAACGTCTCGCACGAGCTGCGCACGCCCCTTGCCAGCATCCTCACCGGCGCGACCACTCTCCTCCAGGGGCAGTCGCTGCCCGACGGCCTGCGCGCCGAGGCCGCCTCCATGGCCAGGGAGTCCCGCCGGCTCAACCGCCTCGTCTCCGATCTTCTCGACATGACGCGCATCGAGGGCGGCATCGTGGAGATCCGTCCTGCCGAGGTCGATCTCACCGAGGCGATCGGTGCCTCCATCGAGCGGCTGCACCGCCAGGTGCCGGATCGCCCGGTCGAGGTCGAGGTGCCGGCGTCCACACCTGAGGTCACGGCCGACTGGAGCCGTCTCGGCCAGGTGCTCGACAACCTGCTCGAGAACGCCGACCACGCGGCTCCGCAGGGCAGCCCCATCAGGGTTACCGCGGCCCGGTCAGATGAAGGCGAGGTGGTGGTGCGGGTGATGGACGGCGGTCCGGGGGTGCCCGCCAGCCTGCGCGGGCGGATCTTCGATCGCTTCGTCCGGGGAGGGGAGACGAGCCCGGGGCGGGTTGCCGGGATGGGCCTCGGCCTGCCCATCGTGCGCGGCCTGGTCGAGGTTCAGGGAGGACGCGTCTGGCTCGAGGATGGCGAGGCGATGCAGGGCGCCTGCTTCGCGTTCTCGCTCCCCGCCGTCACCGTCGCCGCCTCCCTGGACACGGAGCTGTGAGCGACCCGGCGCGCATCCTGCTGGTCGAGGACGATCACGCCCTGCGCCAGGCCATCGTGGGTGCGCTGCTGGCCGGTGGGTTCGTCGCCGACTCGGTCAGCGACGGCATCCAGGCCGCCCAGCACCTCCGGGCCGAGCCCTTCGAGCTGGTGCTGCTCGACCTCGGCCTCCCCTTCGTCGACGGCTGGGAGATCCTCGCCCAGCTGGAGGGCCGACCCCTTCCGTCGGTGATCATCATCTCCGCCCGCGGTGAGGAGGGCGACAAGGTTCGGGCTCTCGACATGGGCGCCGACGACTACCTCACCAAGCCCTTCGGAGCCGACGAGCTCCTGGCACGCGTCCGCGCCGTGCTTCGTCGGGTCAGCGCGGCGAGCAGCTCACCGCGGGTGGTGCGGTGCGACAACGTGGTCGTGGATCTCGGGGCACGCGCCGTCGCGCGCGCCGGGGCAGAGGTGCGCCTGACCCCCACCGAGTGGGCGCTTCTGGCGCTCCTGGCCGAGAACGCCGGAAGCTCGCTCGACCATCGCACGCTGCTTGGCCGGGTCTGGGGGCCCGAGTACGTCGGGGATCGCAACTATCTGCGCACCTTCATCCAGCGTCTGCGCCGCAAGCTCGAAGCCAACCCGGCCACCCCGGCGGTCATCCAGACGGCGGGACGGCACGGGTACCGCTTCGGTCCCATGCCCGAGCGCGCCAGGCCGGTGGGCGCACCGCACTGACACGTGAGGGGACCGCCCGGTCACCGTGGCGCCGCGGTCACATATCCTCCGGCGCATGGAGATGCACCATCGCCGCCTGGGACGGTCCGGCCTCAAGGTCAGCGTTCTGTCCTTCGGGTCGTGGGTCAGCTTCGGGCCGCAGCTCGCCGGCGACACCGCGCGCGAGTGCCTCGCCGCCGCCTACGACGCCGGGGTCAACTTCTTCGACAACGCCGAGGTCTACGCCGGCGGACGATCGGAGGAGATCATGGGCGAGGCCATCGCCCAGCTGGGCTGGCCCCGCCACACCTATGTGATCTCCAGCAAGTACTACTGGGGCATCGAGGGCACGGTCAACGCCAGGAACACGCTCAATCGCAAGTACCTGCTGCAGGCGGTCGACGGCTCGCTGCGCCGGCTGGGCCTCGACTTCCTGGACCTGATCTTCTGCCACCGTCCCGACCCGGAGACGCCCATCGACGAGACGGTGTGGGCCATGCACAACATCATCGAGTCCGGTCGCGCGCTCTACTGGGGCACGTCGGAGTGGAGCGCAGAGGCCATCCGCGAAGCGTGGGCCATCGCCGAGCGCGACCATCTGCACCGCCCGGTGATGGAACAGCCACAGTACAACCTCTTCAACCGTGCCAATGTGGAGGAGGAGCTCGCGCCCCTCTGCGTCGAGCTCGGGCTGGGACTGACCACATGGAGCCCGCTCGCCTCGGGCCTGCTCAGTGGCAAATACCTCGAGGGGGTGCCGGAGGGCAGCAGGGCGACCCTGCCCGGCTACGGCTGGTTGAGCGACATGCTCACCGACCCCGAGGCCAACCAGCGGGTGCGCGCGCTCAAGGTCATCGCCGACTCGCTCCACGTCTCGCTGCCGCAGCTGTCACTGGCATGGTGCGCGGCCAACCCCCACGTCTCGACTGTCATCACCGGTGCCAGCCGGGTCGAGCAGGTTCGCGAGAACATGGGAGCGCTTGACGTGCTCGAACAGCTAACCCCGGATGTGCTCGCCAGCATCGACAGCGTCTTCTGACAGGCCGGCTCACGGCCCCTGCCATACTTGGCAGCGCCGGTTCCGCATCACCGAGGAGCGCCGTGCCCGTCATCAACCCGTGCGACAACTGCGCAACACCCACGCCCATCTACCGGCTCGCCGCGGTGATCCTGGATTCGCACATGGCGCGCATCTGCCCGCGCTGCATGTCCACCGAGCACGACCGCATCGAGACCCCGTACTCCCCGCGCACCGACCAGGGGGCGATCCAGCCGAGCACGAGCCGCGACGCTTGGTAGCGGGCACCGAGACCTTCGCCGCGCGTCTGGCCGCGGTCGTCGCCGGCACCGGTTCGCTGCTCTGCCTGGGGCTTGACCCCGACGGCATGGCCACGGCCGCCGAGGCGGAACGTCAGTGTCACGTCCTCCTCGACGCCACCCTCGAGAGCGTCTGCGCGGTCAAGGCCAACCTGGCGTTCTTCGAGCAGTTCGGCAGCGCCGGGTACGCGGTCCTGGAGCGGCTGCGCGCAGAGGTGCCCGCCGATCGTCTTCTCATCCTCGACGCCAAGCGCGGCGACATGGGCAACACCGCGGCCGCCTACGCCCGCGCCCTCCTGGACGTGCTCGGCGCCGACGCGGTCACCGTCAATCCCCTGCTGGGCCGCGACAGCGTTGCCCCGTTCCTTTCCCGTCCGGGTCGCGGCGCGTTCGTGGTGGCGCGCAGCAGCAATCCCGGTGCCGCCGATTTCCTCGAACGACCCACCGCGGCGGGCGAGCCGGCGCTGTACCAGCGCATCGTCGAGATGGCACAGACCTGGGTCGTGGGCGAGGGCACCATCGGTTTCGTGGTCGGGGCCACCGCCCCCGCGGCCGTGGCCGAGGTGCGCAATCTGGCGCCGACCGCACCCCTGCTGCTGCCCGGTGTCGGGGCCCAGGGCGGATCGCTCGAGGAGGCGTTGGCGGCAGGTCTCGACGCTGACGGCGGTGGGGCCGTCCTCCCGGTGAGTCGCGGGATCGCCGCCGCATCACAGGGGCCGGGCGCGGCGGCGCGCGAACTTCGTGACCGCATCAACGCGGTGCGTGCAGGCGGCTGACCATGGGCCGGGTTGCCATCGTGGAAGACGGCGATGGCCAGCACCGGGCACACGTGCTCGCCGGCCACCCGGAGCGTCCCGACCGGGTCGAGGCGATCCGCGCCCACCTGGCAGCTGCGCCCGGGCTCGGCGCCCTGCCGCGACTCGCCGCCGAGCCGGTCGACGACGACGTCCTGCTGCTCGTCCACGATGCCGCGCACATCGCGCGCGTCGCCGCGCTCTGCTCCGCCGGCGGCGGCCACTTCGATGCCGACACGTACGCGACCCCCGCCTCGGACATCGCGGCACGGATTGCCGCCGGTGGGGCGGTGCGCGCGGTCAGCGCCGTCGTCGGCGATGATCTCGATGCCGCCTTCGCCGTCGTCCGCCCGCCCGGACATCACGCCACCGCCACGAGGGCGATGGGCTTCTGCCTCTACAACAATGTCGCCGTCGCCGTGCAGCACGCGCGCCAGGTGCTGGGGATCGCCCGCGTCGCCATCGTCGACATCGACGTCCACCACGGCAACGGCAGCGAGGCGGCGTTCTGGGACGATCCCTCGGTTCTCTACACCTCACTGCACCAATACCCGTTCTACCCCGGCACCGGGGCGCTGAGCGATCGGGGTGGTGTGGAGTCACCGGGGCTCAACGTCAACGTGCCACTGCCGTCCGGGACCACGGCAGACTCCTGGCTGCACGGCTTCGATGAGGCGGTCGACCCTGCCCTGCGCGCCTTCGCACCCGAGCTGGTGGTGGTCAGCTGCGGATTCGACGCCCACCGCGACGACCCGCTCGCCGGGCTGCTGCTCGACACCCAGACCTACGCCAGCGTCGCCGAGCGGCTGGTTTCGTTGACGGATCTGCCCTGCGCCGGCAGGACGGTGTGGGTGCTCGAGGGCGGTTACGACGTCGACGCGCTGACAGCCTCCACCGCGGCGGTGCTCGCGGTCCTCGCCGCGGCATGACCACGCATCTCCACCCTGGGATGGCGACGCCGGCACGATGGACCTGCGCGGTGCTGGCGACGCTGGGGCTGGCAGGCTGCGCGACCAGCGGCGCACCGACTGGGGTGGCCACCAATCCGCCCGCCCACAGCCCCGGCACCAGGCCGGGCGGGGCCACACCGTCGGCCGCGGCGGCGACCGGTGTGCGCACCGTGCTCAGCCCTCTCGGCCTCAACATCCGCGGCGGTCCCGCCACCACCGCGGCGCGGCTGGGAACCGCCGCCCAGGGCGCGGTGCTGTCGGTCGTCGGGCACACCGACCAGAACGGCGGCTGGTACAACGTGCAGGGACAGACGGTCAGCGGCTGGATCACCGCCGACCCGACGCTCACCGCGGCCGGCCAGTTCACCCAGTACCAATCACAGGACCGCCTGATCAGCGCGCTCTATCCCCAGGACTGGACATTCGACGAGGTCACCACCTCGGTGTTCTTCCACCCGATGACGGGCGCGCAGACGATCGTGGTGCGCAACGCTGCACAGGTGGCCGACTTCGGACCTGCCGGCGGCACCGGCTTCATCGGCTCCGGCCAGCAGACCGTGGTGGTGTGCGGGGTCACCGGCGACCTCAACGTGTTCACCCACACCGGCGGAGCGCCGCCCACGCCGACTCCGGGAACCGCCGGACCGCTGGCCTTGCTTGCGCAGATCCGCCTGCGCCTCGACGCCACCCACGCGCTGGCCCTGGACTACAACTACAGCGCCGCGGCCGACCTCGAGGTGTTCAATGACTTCTACAACTCGATCACCTTCCCGTACCCCGCGTGCCAGCAGACGGCATCGCCGGTGCCCGCGCCCACCTGAGGCCGGCTCAGACGATCTGCTGGCCGATCCCGTGGGAGAGCAGGGTGCTGTGCGCCGCCGACATGCCGACGGCGCTGATCACCAGCATGGCGACGTAGGCCAGCCCGACGGCCAGGCGGATGTGTGACGGCAGTGGCTTGGCGTCGAGGCCGGTGCGGGCGCGGCGGAATCGGCCGACGGTGCTGAAGATGCCGAAGAGCAGGATGATCACCAGGAACGGGTTGAGCGGCGCACCGCTGGCCGAGTAGCCGCCGATCAGCAGGACGATGACGCCGATGCCGGCGACGTTGGCCCACTTGGAAACCGCGCTGGCGACGCGGCCGCCGTCGAGCGGTGACATGGGGATGAGGTTGAACAGGTTGATCAGGCAGCCCCAGTAGGCGAGCGCCAGGAAGAGGTAGCGCGTCTGTCCCGCCGGAAGCGAGAGCGCGAAGAGGTAGCAGAGCAGCGCCGCGGCGGTGCCCACGACGGGTCCCCCGATGGCCACGATCGCCTCCTGACGGGCGTCGCGGAAGCCCCGGGTGGTCACCACCGCGCCGAATCCGAAGAGGAAGAAGGGCGCTGACACGGGCAGCCGCTGAGCACGCGCGAAGAGCATGTGGCCGCTCTCGTGGATGGCGATCAGGAGCAGCGCCCCCAGCCCGAACCGCCAGCCGAACAGGCCGATGTAGACCAGCAAGGACAGCCCGAAGCTGATCACAGTCCCGCCCAGCTTGCCGAACTTGAGGAACACGAAGCCGTACTTGAAGAGCGCCACCAGGGCGGCGAGGATGCCGCCGGTGAGGCCACCCCGGCGCTGCCCCGCGCGCGGCGGGGCGCGGTGGATCGACGCCGGCCTCAGCGGCGGTGGGGCGCCGCCCTGCGCGGTCCAGCTGTAGCCGTCGCCGCTGCTGCGGATCAGAGCCGGTGGCGGGGGAGAGGGGTCGGGGGGCGGTGCGGTCCACCCGTACGTGCCGGGCGTTCCCGACTCGGGGACCTCGTCTGCCATGCGGCCATCATCGCACCGCTTCCGCGGCGCACCGCCGCGGCAGGATCAGTGCTTGTGGTGCTTGCGGCCGGAACCTGGGCTGGGGCTCGAGCCGGAGCCGGAGCCGCCTGGGTTCTGGGCAGGCGAGCCGTCGTTGACGGTCACTGAGCCGGCGCGTCCCCCCAGGAGCAGGTTGGCACCCGTCTGCGGCGTGGTGCCGGAGAGGAACCACGCCGTCTGGTAGCCGCCCGCGCTCTGCGAGTACACGTCGGCGGGAGGCGCGGGCCAGCCGTCGGGCACGCCCTTGAGCGCGTGGAGCATGAAGGCGTGCCAGATGGGCGCTGCGCCGGTGATCCCGGTGGTGCCCTGCATGGGGCTGTCGTTGGCGTTGCCGACCCAGGTCGCCGTGACCAGCTGGGGAGTCCAGCCCACCGTCAGGTTGTCGCGGAAGTCCTCGCTGGTGCCGGTCTTGGCCGACACCGAGTGACCGGCGAGGGTGAGGTCGGACCCGAGCCCGAACTCGAGCTGGCGGTTGCTGTCGTTGGTGAGGACCTGGTTGACGATGTCGACGGCGCCCGGGTCCATGACCTGGCGCGGGGAAGGAGCCCTGTACATCTCGCGCCCGGTGGCATCGCGCACCGAGGTGACGAACGTGACCGGGTGCATCCTGCCCTGGTCGGCGAAGGTGGTGGCCGCCTGGGCCATCTCCCACAGCGGGATGGGATAGGTGCCCAGGGTGAGGCTGGGACCGTAGCTGGAATCGGGCTGGTCGAGGGTGGTGACCCCCATGCTGCGGGCCGTGGCCAGGATCTGCGGGATGCCGGTGGCCAGCTCGGTGCGGATCGCGGGGATGTTCAGGGAGTTGGGGAAAGCCTTGCCCACCGGCAGCACCCCGTGCCAGCTGCGGTCGTAGTCCAGCGGCTTCCAGGCCTGCAGGCCGTTGGGGCCCGACCCGGTGGGCAGGGTCAGAGGCGCGTCGAGCACCGGTGTCACCATGGTGATGCGCCTGTCGGCGAACGCTGTCGAGTACGTGAACAGCTTGAACGTCGATCCCGGCTGGCGCCTGACCTTGGCCATGTCGATCTGCGCGCTGGCGGCATCGACACCGGCGCTGCCCACGTAGGCCACCACCGCCCCGGTCTGGGGGACCACGCTCACCAGCGCCCCGTCGCCGACGTGGAGCCGGTGCACGTCGGCCACCTGGGTGTGGACCGTCTGCACGGCGAACTGCTGCAGGCCGGGATCGAGCGTGGTGGCGATGTGCAGCCCGTCGGTCAGGGGATCGAGGTGGAGCTGGGATGCGACCTGCCCGACGACCCGGGCGACGAAGGCCGGCGCGGTGTTGATGTCGTCGACCTGGGGGCCGGCGTAGGTCAGCTTCTCGGACCTGGCCACGTCGGCCTGCTGCTCGGTGATCTGCCCGGCGTTGACCATGGCCGCGAGAACGGTGCGCTGGCGCTGGGCGGCTGCCTCGGGATGGACCAGTGGATCGTCGCTCGAGGGCGCATTGGGCAGGCCGGCCAGCATGGCCGCCTGGGCGAGGTCCAGCTTGGCGGCGGGGACCCCGAAGTAGACGTGCGAGGCCGCCTCGATCCCGGTGGCGCCTTCGCCGAAGGGGATGTCGTTGAGGTAGGCCTCGAGGATGTCGTGCTTGGAGAGAGCGGCGACGAGGTGCCCGGCGTAGCCGATCTCGCGCAGCTTGTACGCCAGGGTCCTGTCGTCGGTCAGGTAGAGCACCTTGGCCAGCTGCATGGGGATGGTGCTGGCCCCCTGGGCGGAGGTGTCGTGGCGGAAGTCGTGCCAGGCCGAGGCGACCATCCGGCCGATGTCGACCGGCCCCTCGGTCCAGAAGCCGCGGTCCTCGATGGACACGATCGCCTCCTGCATTGGCGTCGCCACCTGCTCGAGCGGCACCGGCAGCCGGGTCTCGCCGGCGGGGTGGAGCTCGGCGATGACGTTGCCGCGGGCATCGGTGACGATGCTGTCCGACGCCAGCGGCCGGGGCTGCGGCAGGGCCCCGACGTTGGAGGTGATCAGGGCGAAGGCCACCTGGCCGCCAACGGCGACCGTCGCCACCGCCAGCGCGGCCACGGCGGCGAGAGCCAGGACCAGTCGTCGCGAACGGGGCCGCCTGGAATTGCGGCGCGCGCGGATGCGGGCGATCGCCATCTCCCGGCGGTCGCCGCTCTGGTGGTGGTGCGGACGGCGGGGAGGGGGCGGGGGCGGGGGGAAGGTGGGTTGCAATTCGATCCTGGGTGGGCGCGGCTGACAGGCGGCCTGCCATGAAACGCACCTGCGCTGCGTGCGGGTTACGTCCCCGCAACCATCCTACCCGCCGCGGACGCGAGAACCCCGTCCCGGCGCACCCCATGGCTGGTCCTCAGCGGATCGCCACCAGGACACGATCGGCGAAGTGCTGCCAGACGGTGTCGATCTCGGCGAACCCGGCCTGGCGCAGCGATTCGACGTGCAGCGCCAGCTCGGCGGGGTGATCGTGGTCGGGATGGTCGTGATGGCGCCGCCCCCGCTCGGCGATCTCGGTGGCGAGGCCGGCCTCCCTCTCGATGGCCGCCCACCACTCCTCCCAGGACTCCCCGGTCGCGGTGGCGACCGGGGGGCGCCGCTCCCGGATGGCGCGCGCCGCAGTGGCGAGGCGGGCTTCGGCCGGGGGGTAGCCCATGTGGTCGCCGTTGACGAACACCCCGCCGGGGCGCAGGACGGTGCCGAGATGGGAGTAGAGGGCCGCCAGCGCGCTGGGCTGGAGCCAATGCAGTGCTGTGGTGGACACCGCGGCGTCGACCGGCCGCCGCCCCGGCGCGCTCCACTGGGAGCGCAGGTCGGCGTCGAGCCACTGCAGTCGGCCGCCCATGTCGCCGAGCGCGTTGCGGCCGATGGCCAGCAGCACCGGGTCCATGTCGACGGCGATGACACTCGCCTGCGGCAGGCGCTCGAGGATGCGGCGGGACAGCGAGCCCGGACCGCTGCCGAGATCGACGATGTGCGCGCTTGGTCCGCAGAGCGCATCGATCACGTCGATCATTGCCGTGAATCGACCTTCCCGATTGGGCATGTAGGCGCCATGCTGCGCCTCCCAGCGTTCCAGCCAGTCGCGCCAGTCGACTCGGGCGGCGGTGCTCGTCATGGCCCGCATTGTCGGGTTTCCGGCACTCCTCGGCGTCGCCGCGCCGCCGCAGCGGCGGCAGCGTGGGTGGGCGAAGGAGCCGGCCGCGCACGCCGCGCGGCACACCCGCAAGGCGGCGTGACAGTATTCGGTGTCCCATGCCCGCGAGCCACGTCATCGGATTGCTCCTCGGCGCCGAGGAGGACTGGCCGGCGGCGTTCGAGTCACTGCTGGAGCGCCTGCGCCCGTCGATCTCCGAGGCCGGCACCACCCATGAGTTCAGCACCGAGCGGGTCACCATCGAGCCCTTCAATCTCCGGGCCGTGCCGCGCTACTCGCTGATCATCGACCGGCTGGCCTGGTGGTACCACCTCCCCCGCGAGTGGTTGAAGAAGGTGGGGCTGATGAACGACGTGCACCTGCTCAACAACCCGTTCACGTTCCAGTCGATGGAGAAGCACGCTGCCTACTGCGCCATGATGCGCCTGGGGCTGAGGGTGCCGGAGACATGGATGCTGCCCAACAAGGTGCCCCCGGACAATCCCCGCTTCGCCACCACCGCGGAGCGCTATCTGCGCCACTTCGACCTGGAGGCGGTGGCCACCCAGGTGGGCATGCCGCTGTACATGAAGCCGTTCGACGGGGGCGCCTGGGTCGGGGTCACGCGCATCGAGGAGAGCGCCTCGCTGCACCGCGCCTACGACGACTCGGCGGAGCGGCTGATGCACCTGCAGACGGCCGTCGAGGGCTTCGACGTCTTCTCGCGAAGCCTCGGCATCGGGGCCGAGACCATGGTGATGCGCTTCGACCCGGCACGGCCGATGCACGCCCGCTACTCGGTGTCGCACGGCTTCCTGAGCGATGCCCTGGGCGACGAGGTGGTGACCATCGCCCGCCTCGTCAACGCCTTCTTTCGCTGGGAGCTGAACAGCTGTGAGACGCTCATCAAGGACGGTCTCGCGTACCCCATCGACTACGCCAACGCCACCCCCGACCTGGCGGTCACCAGCCTGCACTACTACTTCCCGTGGGCGATCCGCACGCTGCTCAAATGGGTCATCTTCTGCTGCGTGACCGGACGCCGGCAGACTGTCGATCTGGACACCGCCAGGTACTTCGCCATCGCCGATCGCGAGGACCTCTCCTACGGGGAGAGGCTGGCGGAGTATCGCCGCCTCGCGGATCGCCAGCTCGATTCCGACCGCTACCAGGAGTTCTGCGCACGGCACCTGGCCGGCGTCGACGAGGTGTGCGTGGAATGGGTGGAGAGCGACGATTTCGATCGCCTGCTGGTCAACACCGTGATCTCCACCTACCCGGAGCACGAGCGCGAGATGTTCCTCGCCCATTTCCGCGGCCTGCTCCAGCTCTGGGCCCACGACCAGCACGTGGCGGCCTCGGCGTAGCCATGCCCATCCACTTCGCCTCGAGCGCCGGACCCAGCCTGGGCGTCGAGGTGGAGCTGGCCATCATCGACCCGGAGTCGCGCGAGCTCGTCAAGGGTGCCCACGAGCTGCTCATCGAGATGGGCGAGGGGCACCGCGATGGCATCCACCCCAAGGCCAAGGCCGAGCTCCTGCAATCGACGATCGAGATCATCACCGGGATCTGCAGGAACGTCGCCGAGGCACGCGCCGACCTGACCGCAACCCTCGAGGAGGTGACCCGCCACACCGAGCGCCGCGGCCTGCTGCTCATGTGCGCGGGCGCGCATCCCTTCAGCGACCCGGTGCACCAGGAGATCACCCCCAACGACCGCTACCGACGCCTGGTCGAGGAGATGCAGTGGCCGGCGCGACAGATGCAGATCTTCGGGATCCACGTCCATGTCGGGGTGCGCAGCGGCGAGAAGGCGATCGCCATGGTCAACGCGCTGTCGGCGTACATCCCGCACTTCCTCGCCCTGAGCGCGTCCAGCCCGTACTGGATGGGCCAGGACACCGGTCTGGCGTCGACGCGCTCCAAGGTCTTCGAGGGACTGCCCACCGCCGGGCCGCCCTGGCAGCTCAGCGGCTGGGCGCAGTTCGAACGCTTCATGGACACGCTCATCACCGCACGCACCATCGCCACCATCCGCGAGGTGTGGTGGGACATCCGCCCCCATCCCGGCTTCGGCACCGTCGAGCTGCGCATCTGTGACGGCATCCCCACGCTGCGAGAGGTGGCGGTGGTGGCCGCCCTGAGCCAGTGCCTGGTGCATCGCTTCGACATGCTCATCGACCGCGGTCACACCCTGCCCATCCCCAAGGCCTGGGTGGTGCGCGAGAACAAGTGGCGGGCCGCGCGCCACGGCCTCGACGCCTCGATCATCGTCGACGACGTGGGCACCACCGTACCCCTTCGCGACGAGCTCCAGGAGCTGGTCGAGGACCTGAGCCCGGTGGCACGTCGCCTCGGCTGCCATGCCGAGGTCCAGGACACCCTGGCAATCCTCGACCGCGGACCGAGCTACCTGAGGCAGCGCGAGATCGTCGCCGCCGGGGGCAGCCTCACCGACGTCGTCGACGGCCTGGTCGCCGAGCTGCGCAGCGATGGTCCGGCGCCGCGCCTCATCGCCCCCACGACCCAGCTGCGCAGGGCTCAGCCGGCATAGATCCGGAGCTCGCTCGCGAAGCGGTCGGCGATGTCGATGCACGAGGCCAGCTCGGGGTGGCGGACCATCACCCACCCGTCGGAGAGCAGGGTCTGGCGCCAGTCGCGCCGCGGCGAGCCGACGGGCAGGAGATCGACCGCCGTCACCCACTCACCGAGCTCGCTGAGCAATCGCCCCAGGCCCTCGATGGCGGGCTGAGCAGGGCGACCCGAGCGCCGGGCAGCGCCGCCGCCGCCTGTATGAAGCGGACCGTGGCCTCGAGCAGGAAGGGGGCGACGAACACGGCGGTCGGCACGCGGGGAGAATGCCCGCGGCGGCCAAGTACCCTTGCGGCCATGATCTGCGCCGCCTGCGGCTCGCCGAATCGCCAGGGACGACGATTCTGCGGCAAGTGTGCAGCCCCCCTGGCCCTCACGTGCCCGGCGTGCGGTGCCGCCAACGACGCCGACGAGCGCTTCTGCGGGCAGTGCGCCGCGCCGCTCGGCGAAGCGGCGCCGGCGAGGCCGTCAGGGGCAGCCCTGGCGTCGCCGGAGGCGGCCTCTGACACGCGGACGGCCGAACGCCGTCATGTCACGGTGATGTTCGCGGACCTGGTGGGCTTCACCTCGCTGTCGGATCAGCGTGACGCCGAGGACATCCGCGACCTGCTCAGTCGCTACTTCGAGACGGCGCGCACGGTGATCGTCCGCTACGGCGGCACCGTCGAGAAGTTCATCGGCGACGCCGTGATGGCTGTGTGGGGCGCCCACACCATCCAGGAGAACGACGCGGAGCGGGCGGTGCGCGCGGCGCTGGAGATGGTCGACGCAGTGGCCGCGTTCGGCGAGGAGGTGGGCGCACCCGGCCTGTGCGCCCGCGCTGGAGTTCTCACGGGCGAGGCCGCGATCAGCATCGGCGCGGTGGGCGATGGCATGGTCGCCGGCGACCTCGTCAACGCGGCGGCACGGGTGCAGGCTGCCGCCCAACCCGGCGGTGTGCTGGTCGGTGACAGCACCCGCCAGGCAACCGAGTCGGCGATCGTGTACAGCGACGCCGGCTCCCACCAGCTCAAGGGGATCGCCACCCCGTTGCGGCTGTGGCGCGCGGACCGGGTGGTCGCCGGACGGAGCGGTGCGTTGCGACCCACCGGCCTCGAACCCCCCTTCGTGGGACGGGACCGCGAGATCCGGCTGCTCAAGGAGTACCTGCACGCGAGCGCCGAGGAGAGCAGGGCGCGACTGCTCTCGATCGTGGGCGTCGGCGGCGTCGGCAAGTCACGACTTGCCTGGGAGCTGTTCAAGTACGTGGACGGTCTCAGCGAGGAGGTCTACTGGCATCGCGGTCGATGTCTCGCCTACGGCGAGGGCGTGGCCTACTGGGCGCTCAGCGAGATGATCCGGATGCGCGCCGGGATCCTCGAGAACGAATCCCCCGTGGACGCCCGCGACAAGCTGCACAGGACGGTCACCGACCTGGTCCGCGGCGACGAGGAACGCGCCTGGGTGGAACCGCGGCTGGCCCATCTCGTCGGCCTCGAGGAGGGAGCGGCCAGCGAGCCGCGCGACCTCTACGCCGCCTGGCGATTCTTCTTCGAGCAGATGGCTGCGGACGGCCTCAGCGTGCTGGTCTTCGAGGACATGCAGTGGGCCGACAGCGGGCTTCTCGATTTCGTCGAGTACCTGCTGGAGTGGTCACGCAGCTCGCCGATCTTCATCATCACGCTGGCACGGCCGGAGATCTCCGATCGACGTCCCGGCTGGGGCGCCGGCAGGCGCGGGCTCACCTCGCTGTACCTCGAGCCGTTGAGCGCCGAGTCGATGAAGCTGCTCCTCGACGGCCTGGTCCCCGGCCTTCCCGACGACCTCGGTCAGCGCATCCGCGACCGGGCCGCCGGGATCCCGCTGTACGCCGTGGAGACGGTGCGCATGCTGCTCGACCGGGGCCTGCTGGTCGAGCGTGACGGCGTCCACCACGCCACGGCGTCGCTGGAGTCGCTGGAGGTCCCGGAGAGCCTCCACGCCCTCATCGCAGCGCGCCTCGACAGCCTGCCCGAGGCCGAGCGCCGGGTCCTGCAGGATGCCGCGGTGCTGGGCAAATCCTTCACCGCGCACGCCCTGCGAGCGGTGACCGAGGTCACCGGCGACGCGGTCGATGCAGCGTTGCACGCGCTCGTCGACAAGGACCTGCTGAGCATCCAGGCGGACCCGCGCTCGCCGGAGCGTGGCCAGTACGTCTTCGTGCAGGACCTGGTGCGCAGCGTGGCCTACGGCACCCTGGCGAGGCGTGACCGCAAGCTGCGCCACCTCGCCGCCGCCACCTACCTGGAGAGCGGGTGGAAGGAAGAGGACGAGGTTACCGAGGTCGTGGCATCACACCTCGTCGAGGCGCACGCGACCGACCCGGACGCAGCCGATGCTGGAGAGATCCGCGACCGGGCCCGCGAAGCCCTGGTGCTGGCCGGTGACCACGCCGCCTCGCTGGCGGGGGCCGACTCCGCGCAGCGCTACTACGAGCGTGCGCTCGAGCTCGGTGGTGACCGGGGGGTGCGCATCAACCTCCACCTCCAGGCCGGCCGCATGGCCCTGATGCAGGGGCGGGCGAGCGCTGCCACAGCTCACCTGGAGGCGTCCGCCGACCTCTGCGCACCCGGCGACGAGCTCGCCCAGGCGGCCGCGCTCAGGGAGCTGGCCAGGGTGAAGGCGAGCTCGGTGGGAATGGCCGAGGCGCTGCCCATCGCGGAGCGCGCGCTGGCCATCCTCTCCGGCGCGCCGGAGCCCGGGCCGGAGGCCGAAGCGCTGGTCGCGCACGTCATGGTCGACATCGGCAAGCACCTCTACTTCCTCGGTGAGATGGAGGAGTCGCTGCGGCGCACCGAGCTGGCGCTGCAGCTGGCGGAGACAGCCGGGCTGCCCGGCGTGCTGGCCTACGGGTTGGACACCAAGGCCTGCGTCCTCGCGTCGCGTGGGCGGCTCGCCGAAGCGGAGATCCTCGACCTCGCCGCGTTGAAGCTCGCCATCGACAACAACGACCCGCTGGCAACGGTCATCGCCGGCAACGCCGGAGCCACCCTGGAGGAGGCGGAACATCCCGAGGCGGCGCTGGCCCTGTACAAGGACGGTGAGGCCAGGGCACGGCGGCTCGGCGATCGGCGCGGCGCCGCCTTCAACCTGCTGGCGCGCGTCAAGGTGCAGATCGAGCTGGGTGGCTGGGACGACGCGGCGGGGCTGCTCGACCAGTACCTCGAGGTCGATGAGCCGCTGATGGACGTGCAGGTTCCGGGGCACATGGGTCTGCTCGAGGCGATCCCCATGTTCGTGTGGCGGGGCGAGGTGGAGGTCGGCCGGCAGATCTTCAACCGGGTCGAGCCCTCCCTGCTGGATGCCGAGGCCGAGGCCCGGGCCGCCGTCAGGGCCGCGCGCGCGCTGCTGCTCAACGCCGCCGGCGATCACGCCGGCGCGCTGGAGGAGGCCGCGGTCGGGCTGCGCGAGTCCCTGGATCCGTCGTTCCCGCTCACCGCCCGCAAGGCGGCGCCCGAGGCGGTGGACGCGGCGTTCGCGCTCGGCCGTCTCGACAGGGTGACCGAGGTGATCGATGCGGTGCGCGGCCGGCACCGGAGCGGCCGGCAGCCGACCCTGGACGCGCACATCCTCCGCTGGCAGGCCCGCCTCGACGAGGCTGGCGGCGACGCCGATGCGGCGGCCGCGGGCTTCGCGCGGGCCATCGACGCCTTCGCGGCGCTGCACAGGCCGTTCTGGGCGGCGGTGACGCGGCTCGAGGCGGGGGCGTGCGCGCTGGCGGCGGGGCGACACGACGAGGGACACACGCATCTCCGCGAGGCCCGGGCGACGTTCGAGGAGCTGCGAGCCCGGCCATGGGTCGACCGCGTCGATGCCGTCTCCAGCGAGCCGGCCTCTGCGAACGTGGTCAGCTGATGGCCGCCGGCGCCGCGGCGGCGGCCGGGCCCAACGGGAAGCCGAGGGTCGGCTACCGCTCTCTGTTCGCCATCCGCGACTACCGGCTGCTGTTTCTCGGGTTGGTGACCTCGCAGAGCGGTTCGTGGGCATACAACGTCGCGCTGATCGTGTACGTGTTCAACGCCACCCATTCGCCCGCCTGGGTGGCGGCGGCGTCGATGGCGCGCTTCCTCTCGGCGCTGCTCTCGAGCGCATTCGGGGGAGTCGTCGCCGACCGTGTCGAGCGCGTGCGCCTCATGGTCACCCTCGACGTCAGCGCCATGCTGGTGCAGGCCGCGCTCGCCGTGGCGGCGGGTTTCACCAGCCCGGTGCTGCTGATCATCGCGCTGGCGACGCTGACCTCGATCAGCACCGCGTCCTACGACCCCACGGCGCGGGCCACCATCCCCGCCATCGTCGGCGAGGAGCACCTGGCCGCCGCCAACAGCGTCCAGGCGGCCATCGAGAACCTCACCATCATCGTGGGCCCGGCGATCGGGGCGGTGCTCCTGGTGGCCGGTCCCGCGCCGCTGGTCTTCGCCATCAACGCCGCAACCTTCGGCCTCTCGGCGCTGCTGGTCAGCCGGATCAGGGGGCGCAGCCAGCCCGGTGACGCCACCGCGGGAGGCACCCTCGGGCCGCTGCAGCAGATGGCGGTCGGCATCAGGGCCTTCCTCAGCTCGTCGACGGTGGTGGTGCTGGCCGGCTTCAGCATCGTCGCCAGCTTCCTCTACGGCACCGACACGGTCCTGTTCGTGGTGCTCAGCAAGCAGCAGCTCGGCACCGGGAGCGTGGGATACGGCTACCTGCTGGCGGCCCTCGGTGTCGGTGGGCTCGTGGTCGCACCATTCATGAACCGCATCGCCGGGATGCGCCGCCTGGGCACCATCATCGTGGCCGGCATGATGGTTTTCGGTCTGCCCACCGCGCTGCTCGCGGTGGTCCACTCACCGGGGATCGCCTTCGCGATCGAGGTGGTTCGCGGTGGCGGCACCATCGTCGTCGACGTCCTGGCGATCACCGCGCTGCAGCGCGCCGTGAGCGCCGACGTGGTGGCACGCGTGTTCGGCGTGTTCTTCGCGCTGGTGCTCGCCGCCATCTCGCTGGGTGCGCTGCTCATGCCGATCATGCTCGGCGCCCTGGGGCTGACCACGACCCTGCTCATCGTGGGCATCTCGGTGCCCGTGTTGACGGTTCTCTCCTATCCCAAGGTGCGCCAGATCGATCGGCAGGCAGCGGGACAGCTCGACGTCATCGAGCCGCGACTGGCTGCGCTGCAGGGCCTCGACATCTTTGCGGGCGCCACCCGCGCGACCCTCGAGCGGCTGGCCCTGGCGGCGGTCGAGGAGACCGCACCGGCAGGGAGGATGGTGGTCCAGGAGGGCGACGATGCCGACGACTTCTTCGTGCTCGTCGACGGGGAGGCCGAGGTGATCGCCGCCGGTGAGGCGGGCGTCGCCAGGATGCTCGGCGGGCTGACCCCACCCAACTACTTCGGCGAGATCGGCCTGCTCGCCCACCGGCCGCGCACGGCCACCGTGCGAACGGTCACGCCATGCAGGCTGTACCGCATCAGGGGCAGCGATTTCGTCGACGCGCTGACCGTGTCATCGCTGTCACCGGGGGCGCTCGGCAGCGCCCAGCGGCGGCTGGCACGCACCCATCCCTCGCTGTCGCTCGACCTCACCCCGCGGCCGGGCGCGCCGGAGGCGGACGGCGCCGCGGACGCACCCGCGGTGGTGGGGGAGGAACGCGGACGCCAGGACGGCCAATAGCTGCTCGCTGCTGTGCGGCGCATGCGCAAAGCCGAGATCGGGGCCGGCTCGCCGTCGCCGCGCAGCCGCTAGGATCGGGCGGCAGTGAACGTCATCTTCATCGAGCCCGCCTTCCCGCCCAACCAGCGCGAGTTCGTTCGCGGTCTGGTGGCGGCCGGCGCCACTGTGCTCGGCATCGGCGAGCGTCCCCAGGACCACCTCGATCCCGACCTCAAGGGCTGGTTGCTCCACTACCACCAGGTCGGCAACGTCACCGACGTCGACACCATGACCGATGCTGTTCGATGGATGCAGGAGCGCCTCTGGATCGACCGCCTGGAGGCGGTGGTCGAAGCCCACACCATGGCCGCAGCCCAGGTTCGCGAGAACTGCACCATCCCGGGCACCTCGGTGCGCACCGCCTGGTTGTGCCGCGACAAGCCGTCGATGAAGGAGGTGCTGCGCGCAGCCGGCGTCTCCTGCGCGGCGTCGACCGCCGCCCATTCCGCGGCCGAGGTGCACGAGTTCGCCACCTCGGTCGGCTACCCGCTGATCCTCAAGCCCCGCGCCGCCGCCGGCGCATCAGGGACCGTCCGCATCGACAACCTCTCCGAGCTCGACTCCGCGCTGGTCAGCTTCGGCGCGGCCGACTCGATCGCCGTGGAGGAGTTCGTGGAGGGCCACGAGGGCTTCTACGACACCCTCTCCATCGATGGGGAGCCGGTGTACGACTTCGTCACCCACTACTACCCCAACGTGCTCGATGCCATGCGCACGCGCTGGATCAGCCCGCAGTTCGTCGCCACCAACCGGGTGGACACCGTGCCCGACTACGCGCAGGTCCGCGACATGGGCCGCCGAGTGGTGCAGGCGTTGGGGATCGGCACCTCGGCCACGCACATGGAGTGGTTCTTCGGGCCCAGGGGGCTGCGCTTCAGCGAGATCGGCTGCCGCCCGCCCGGCGTCCGCGCCTGGGATCTCCACGCCGCCGGCAACGATGTCGACATCTACACGGAATGGGCCAACACAATCGTGCACGGGCACATCGGGCGCCCGCTGTCACGGCGCCGCGCCGCCGGCATCGTGGCTCTGCGTCCGGACAGGGATGGCCAGATCACCCATTACGATGGTGTCGACGAGGTGCAGCAACGCTTCGGCGAGCACATCCTCGACGTGCACCTGCCCGAGCCCGGCACCGCCACGCAAGCGGTGGAGGCGGGCTACATGGCCAATGCCTGGGTGCGCATGGTCCACCCCGACTACGACACGCTGCGCAGCATGCTCGACTTCGTCGGACAGACCCTCAAGGTCCGCGCCTGGTGAGCGTGAGCGTCCTGCTCGGGCCCGTCGGGGGCGGTGCGACGGTGGTTGGCGAGCTCGCCGCTCTCGGTGTCGATGGGCCGATCGCGCTGGTCACGGCGGGGTGGGAGGAGGCAGAGCGCAACGACGCCGAGCTGGACCGGAGGCTGGGAGGGGGGACCCGCAACCTCGGCCTCTTCGGCCGGCGTCTCGACATCCTGGAGAGCGACCCCGAGTACGCCGACGCCGTGCGCCAGGTGCGCAGCCTGCGCATCCAGCTCCGCGAGGTCTACCTGGTGCAGCTCCGCCACGCCCTGCGCGGTGTCGAGGCGGTGCGCCAGCACGATGCGGGAGCGCGCCGTCTCTCCGGTGTCCAGCTCGACGAGGCGATCGAGACCGTGCGCAGTCTCGACGAACGCCACGCCGCCCGGCTGGAGGCCGTCCTCGGGGAGTTCTACAGCGCGTACCCACCCCACCAACGGGCCGCCATCGCGGCGCACCGCGACGCCGTCGCCGCGGTGGTGGCGGAGTGTGCCGCGGTGGCGATCGCGGGCGGCCACGTCGGCGTGCTGACCGATTGCCTGCACGTCTGCAACCTCGGCGCCGCGCTCGGGGACCGGCCGGTGGTGGCCTGGTCGTCGGGGGCGATGGCGATCGCCGAGCGGGTCATGGTGGTGGACGACCACGACCTCGGTGGCCGGCCCGACGAGGTCCTCGGTGCCGGGATCGGGGTGGTCCGCGGGATCGTCCCGCTGCCGGCGGCGGCGAGCCGGCTGCGCATCGACGATCGCAACCACCTGGCGCTGCTGGCCCGGCGGCTGGCGCCCAGGGCCTGCGTTCTCCTCGACGAGCACGACCGCCTTGCCTTCGACGGGCGCGGCCTCGCCGACCTCAGCAGGGCGCGCGTGGTCGCCCTCGACGGCACGGTCCGAGCCGCCGCCGAGGCGGCGTGACCAGCGCGTCGCCCAACGCTCCGCGGCGGCGCGCGCTCACCAGGCTGCGCGCCGAGGGGGTGGGGGCGGCGGCCATCGACCGCCTCCTCGCCGAGAACCGCGTGCCCCTCGTCGAGGGCGCGGCCTGCACATTCCTGTTTCGGGGTCACGCCGACGGGGTCGCGGTCGAGCACGCGGTCGCCGGCCTGGCGGCGCCGCTGCCACTCAAGCGGCTGCGACGCAGCGACCTCTGGCACGTCACCATCGAGCTCCCCGCGGGATCGCGACTCGAGTACCGCCTGCTGGTGCGCCACTGTGACAGCGTCGAGAGCATCCTCGACCCGCTCAACCCCGAATCGGTGACGGGACCGGCGAGCACCATGTCGGTGCTGCGTGCGCAGGGCTACCACACCCCGCGGTGGGCGGTCACCGATCCGGCCGCCGTCCGAGGCGAGCTGACCGAGCTGCGCTTCCCCAGCAGGGCGCTGCGCCGCGAGGCGCACCTGACGGTGTACTCACCCGCGCGCATGCGCCGCGAGGACCGGCTGCCGCTGCTGATCGTCCACGACGGCGGTGACTTCCTCAACCATGCCTCGTTCGCCACCGTGCTCGACAACCTCATGGACCAGAGGCTGATGACGGATTGCGTGGTGGCCTTCACCCACCACGGCAACCGTCTGCGGGAGTACGGTGCCAGCGCCGCCCACGGGCGCTTCCTGACCACCGAGCTGGTGCCCCTGCTCGAGGCGCGCCTGCCGCTCCGCGCCGAACCTGCCGGGCGGGCGCTGGGCGGCGCCAGCTTCGGGGCCATCGCAGCGCTGTCCGCGGCGGTGCACGCCCCCGGGTTCTACGGAGGGCTGCTGCTGCAGTCGGCGTCGTTCCTGTACACGATCGTGGGCCACGAGCATCAGGGCGGTCCCGTCTTCGACCCGGTGGTGCGCTTCGTCAACGCCATCCGCGCCCAGCCGCAGCCGGTGGTGGAGCAGATCTTTCTCAGCTACGGCGCCTTCGAGCCCTCGGCCCAGCGCAACCTGGCCATGGTCGACGTGCTGCGCCGCATGGCCGCCGAGGTGAGGGTTGTCGAGTCCCTCGACGGGCACACCTGGGCGGGCTGGCGCGACCGCCTCCTCGACGGCCTGAGCTGGCTCTTCCCGGGCGAGCAACGCTTCGTCTACCCATGATGCGCGACACTCCGCGATCATGAAATTGCGGGAGCGCTGGTACTCGAACCGCGTGGAGAGTGACGTCACCGTGGTGCGCTGGGGCCACTTCGGGCGGCCGGTGATCGTCTTTCCGACCGCGGGTGGCGATGCCGAGGAGGTCGAGAGGATGCTGCTCATCGACGCCCTCGGCGAGCACCTCGAGGCCGGGCGCATCAAGGTGTATTCGTGCGACAGCATCGCCGGCTACGCGATGGTGCGCGGTGACGGCGATGCCAGGTATCGCGCCGCCCTCCTCGACGGATTCCATGGGTTCGTCCGCGAAGAGATGATCCCGGCGATCTGGGCAGACTGCAGGACGCCGGGCGCCGAGGTGGTGGTCAGCGGTGCCTCGATCGGGGCCTTCAACGCCGTGGCGGTGCTCTGCCGGTACCCGGACGTGGTCAGCCACGCGGTGGCGATGAGCGGCACCTACGACGTGGCCAGCCTCATCGGCCAGGACGCGGGAGAGGCGCTGTTCTTCGCCACCCCGATGTACTTCCTGCCCGGTCTGCAGGGACCGCTCCTCGAGCAGCTGCGCCGCCGCTTTGCCATCCTCGCCTCCGGGGAGGGCAGGTGGGAGAACATCGAGCACTCCTGGCGGCTGGCGGCGCTGATGGGGGAGAAGGGCATCCCCAATCGAGTGGACGCCTGGGGCACCGGCTACGACCACGACTGGCCGACGTGGCGGCGCATGCTGCCGCAGTACCTCGACGAGGTGGCGTGAGCAACATGACCGACCATCCTCTCCTCGACGTGCGCCTCGCCGTCATCGGCGCCGGGGTGATGGGGGAGGCGGTGGTGGCGGGGCTGGTCGATCGCCGGCTGATCGCCGCCTCGCGGGTCACCTGCAGCCATCCCCGCGCCGAGCGATGCGATGCCCTGGCGGCGGCACACGGCGTTGCGGTCACCCCCGACAACGCCGCCGCGGCACGCGACGCCGACATCGTGCTGCTCGCCGTCAAGCCGCAGATGCTCGGCGGCGTGCTGGCGGAGTTGCGCGGCAGCCTGCGCGCGGAGCAGCTGGTGGTGAGCATCATCGCCGGGGCCAGCACCAAGGCGATCGGAGGCGGGCTGCAGCACCCCGCGGTGGTGCGCACCATGCCCAGCACCCCGGCGCAGATCGGTGAGGGCGTGACCGTGTGGTACGCGACCCCGGACGTCGACGAGCGCGGCCGTGACCGTGTGCGAGCCATGCTGGGAGCGCTCGGCCGTGAGTTCGAGGTGGCGGACGAGCGCCAGGTGGCCATGGCCACGGCGGTGAGCGGCACCGGGCCGACCTACATCTTCCTGTTCATCGAGGCGCTCACCGACGCCGCGGTGCACCTCGGGTTCCCCCGCCACGTCGCCCGCGAGCTGGTGCTCGACACCATGTCCGGTTCCGCCGACTTCGCGCTGCAGAGCGGCAAGCATGTCGCTGAGCTGCGCGACATGGTCACCTCGCCGGGCGGGACCTCCGCGGAGGCGCTCTACCAGCTCGAGAAGGGCCGCCTCCGCACCGTGGTGAGCGACGCCGTGTGGGCCGCCTTCGAGCGCACCCTGCAGCTCGAGGCGCGGCTGGAGGGACGCGACCCGGAGACGGGCGTTCGCTCCCGGCGCTGACCCGCGCCGGCGGGGCGCCGCCGCTCACAGCTGCGGCTTGAACACCATCACGACGACCACCGCGACCAGCAGGATGGTCATGAACATGCCCACCCCGGCGGCGGTGGCCCGCGCGCTCCGGTAGGCCGGGCCCGCCGAGCCCTCGGCGTCCACGGCCCTGATCTGGCGGGAGAGCGCCGGGCTGTAGAGGGCGGTGGCGAGGCCGGCGACAACCACGAAGATCACCAGCCCGGCGAGGATCCAGGTCAGCGTGATGCTGTACTGGGTGAACGCCATGATCAGCCCGGTGATGAGCAGCACCCCGTAGGCGGGATTGGCGACGCGGTCGTCGAGCAGCTTGACTCCCCGCAGCGCGAAGCCGAGATGGGCGGGGTCACGCTCGGCGCGGGACGTCCACAGGGGGTAGGTGAGGTTGGCGCCCAGAGCCACGATCGCCGAGAGCACGTGCAGCGTCTTGAGGATGAGAAACCCGCTCATGCGCCCATGGTGACCCGGCAAGGGACGCGCTGGCAATCTCCCGACGCTGGTCGGGCAGGGGAGGGCTCGAAGCGCTGAGCCGGCCCCGGGGGGCGCCGCGGCGGCGGGGAGCGGGCGCGTCACAGCTCGCGCCGGCGGAACGCGAGGATGGTCAGCGCCACCACCACCACCACCCAGGCCAGCGCCCAGGCCAGGTAGGCTCCGGTGGGCGCGCTCAGCGAGGTGAAGGGATTGGCGGCGGCCTCGCGGCTCCCCGAGGCAACCGCGACCACCGACTCGGGCTCGAGGTTGAAGATGGCCCCCCGCCACAACCCGTCCGAGGGCAGGAGCATGCGGCTGACGGTCCCGGTCGCCTCGATCGGCCCGTTGTTGAGCACCGTCCCGACGGCTCCGGCCACGCCGGCGATCCAGGTGATGAAGAACAGCATCAGCGCGATGACCCCGGCGGTGATCCCGGAGAGGCGCACGCTGAGACAGAGCGTCAGGGTGAGCAGGACCAGGCCTTCGGCGGCGACGAAGGCCGCCGCCGCCACCGGGTGTGGGGGCAGGTAGCCCGTCGCCCAGCGCACCACCAGGAACTCGATGGTGGTGGCGACCGCGGCGTACAGCACGATCAGCGCACCGAGGCCGAGCCACTTGCCGAGGATGACCTGCGCCCGCCGGATCGGTCTCGCCAAAACGGCGAGCGCCTGCCCGGACTCGACCTCGGCCGACACCGACTGCGCCGCCACCATCACCGCGCCCAGTCCCAGGACTGCGCTGAACATGAACAGCACGAAGATGAGCAGTTGCGAGGAGATGACCAGGAGCTCCGCATGGGTGAGCGGGACTCCGTGGTCGTGGAGCCCGGGAAGGCGGCTGAAGCCCCAGCCTGTCAGGACGATGGCGACAGCGCTGAGGACCACCAGGGCGAGCACAAGGCGGCGCCGGCTGACCTCGCGGACGGTCATCATGGCGATGGTCACCACGCTCACGCCACCGCTCCCTGGTCGGCGGCGCGGAGCATGTCGAGAAAGCGATCCTCGAGCGAGTGGCGCTGGGGTTCGACCGCGTGGATCCGAGCACCACGAGACACCAGCTCGGCGACGATGTCGGCGACGGCCTCAGCGTCGACGCCGCGGATGCTGATCCACTCGCCGTCGGTGACCACCTCGCCCCAGGCGGAGAGCAGCGGAGCGAGCCCATCGAGGCCGCTGACCCGCAGCCGGACCCCGGCACCGCCGCCGAGGATCTCGTCGAGGGTGCCGGTGGCGATCACCCGACCGCGGTCGACAACGGCGAGGCGGTCGCACACCTGCTCCACCTCGCTGAGCAGGTGGGAGTTGAGGAACACGGCCGTGCCCTTGTCGCGGAGCGCGCGGATGATCCCGCGAACGTCGTGGCGGCCCACCGGGTCGAGCGCCGAGGTGGGCTCGTCCAGGAACACGATCCGGGGGGCTCCGAGCATGGCCACCGCGAGGCCGAGGCGCTGCTGCATCCCCTTGGAGAACGTCCCCACCCGGTCGCGGCCCCGCTGGTGGAGGCCGACTGTGGTCAGCAAGGCGTCGATCTCGTCGTCACGCTGCGCCCGCGGGACACCGATGAGCCTGCAGTGATAGCTCAGCACCTCGACCGGCGAGAGCCAGGCGGGATAGCGGAACAGCTCGGGGAGGTAGCCGACGAGGCGGCGAGCCTCGGCGCGGCCGATGGGCTCACCGAGCAGCCAGGCGTCGCCGGCGGTGGGCGTGGTCAGTCCCAGGAGCAGCTTCACCGCCGTCGTCTTGCCGGCCCCGTTGGGTCCCAGGAAGCCGAAGATCTCGCCTCGGGGCACGGACATGGTCAGGCCGGCGAGGGCCTCGATGTGACCGTACCTCTTGGTGAGATCCACGGCGTGGATGGCCGGGATCCCGTCCAGATCGCGTGGAGGGGATCCCGGCGGGTCGGAGACCTCAGTGGAGGGAACGGGCAATGTCGACCACCTCGCTCTGGGACAGAAGGCCGCCGACAGCGTAGACGACGCCGTCCTTCTCCCAGATCACGGCGGTGCCCAGCCCGGTCGAGTCGCCCGTCACCACCCCCTGCACCCCATCGATGGTGATCGTCTGCGAGGTCATCACCCCGGTGATCACGGGGATCGGCAGGGTGCTGGCGGGGTCGCCGATGGCGCGGATCTCGGCCGCCAGCTGGGGCGACACATCCGGCTGCGCGGTCAGGAAGTCCTCGAGCTGCTTGAGGGTGGCGCCGTTGGTTGAGGCGGTGGGTCGCACCCCCTCGGCGATGACGAGAGTTGGCGGATTGGCCGCGAGCTGGTCTGTCGCGGCGGTCGGGCCGCCTCCATACACCGCCACCATCGCGGGCCCGGCGTCGACTGTCACCGAGGTGCCGTTCAGGCCTGCGGGGATGGTCGGAGCCGCTCGACCGGCGCGAGCCGCGGCGGCGGCGGCCGTGGCGGCGTCGAGCGTGAACGTGGCGCTGCCGTGGTCGACCACCTCCCAGCGGACCTGCGCCGGGACGTCCGTGGGAAGGGACGGCTGGAGCGGCCGCAGACCGGTGGCCGCGGCGGCCGCGGCGCCCCCGGCGACGGCCCGCGGATGGAAGTCGCCGATGTGCATGTGTCCGTAGGCCGAGAGGTCGGGCAGGCCGTTGAGGTCGCCCACGGTGACGGCCACGGGGGCCACCTTGGTGGGGGAGAAGATGGACAGCCAGCCGGCTGCGTTGGCCGAGACCACCAGCCCCGCCACCACCACGGGGGCGGCGATCAACCCGATCGCCCAGCGGCGTGCCGCCGCCCGCGGCGGCGTGGTCAGGACACCGCGGCCATCCGCCCCGCCGGCGGTGATGCGCTGCCGCAGACGTGCCAGGGCCGCCTCGGTGGAGGGCACCTCGGCCGCCGGCCCGGCGAAGAGCTGGGTGGCCCGTGCCGCGTCGCCGGCGATGCCCAGGGCACGCCGTCCGCAACGATCGCAGTGATCAAGATGCTCGCGGTCGCGATTGGACACAGCGAACCTGTCGTCGTGAACGCGTCGCAGCGTCCCCTCACTGAGATGCCGCACGGTCAACCTCCTTTCGCAGCGCCGATTCAGCGCGCCGCACCATCGTTCCCACATCGCCCTGCCTGACACCCATCGCCGCCGCCACCTCGGCGTAGCTCAACCCACTGTGGCGCAGCACCAGGACCGTGGCCGCGCGCCGCGGCAACCGCGCCAGCGCCGCCCGCAGCAGGCGGCCGGTGTCGGCTCGCACCGCCGCCGCGGCCGGATCGACCGCCTCGGTGGGGGGGACCGCGAGCTGCTCACGGCGAGTGCGCCTGCGCTCGGCGCGGAGCACGTTGAGGGCGCCGTGGGCGGCGGCCGCGCACACCCAACCGCCGGCCCACCCCTGGTCGCTGCAGTTGCGCCGATGGAGCGCCATGAAGGCATCCTGGGCGACATCCTCGGCGCGGGTGCGATCGCCGAGGACGCGAGCGGCGATCCCCACCACTTTGGCGTACTCGGCTCGAAAGACGCGATCAAAGGCCCTGTCGGTGGGGGCGGAGACGGCGGGGGGGATGGTCATGCGCCAGATTGCCTCTCCATTCATACAGGTACAGCACCGCCGGTGCCGTCCTTGTGACAACTCAGGCGCGCCGGGCCCACACGGAGCCAGTCCAGGCCCAGATGTGGATTGGCTGTGGTGCTCCCTGGGTCACGTCGGCAAGCCAGCCCAGCAGAAGGACGTGCCCGCCGACGACGCCGGTGATGTCGACCTCGCCAAACCCGGGAAGCTGAGTGCTGGCCCGCGCATTCCAGGCGTTTCCGCTCCATGACCACGTCTGCCGGCGAGACCCCACCTTGTCGGGCGAGCTCCAGGAGAGCAGCCGGTTGCTTGCCGGGTCGAGGACCAGGCCGGGCACGGAGGGCGGGGTGCGACCGCCGACAGGGCGCCAGACCGCGCCGTCCCATCGCCACATCGAGGGATTGCCCGGGGTGGAGGTGGTCCAGCCGACAGCGAGCAGCAGGTGGGTGACGGGGTCGACTGCCATGCTGCTGACCGCGACCGGCAGGTCGCCGCTGGGCCGAGGCAACCACGTCGGCGCCGTATCGCCGTACTGCCGTACCGCCGTATCACCGTGAAGGTCCACGACTAGCGGTCGGTGTGTCGGTTGGCTACGGCACGCCAGTCGCTCGGCGAGCGTGCTGTCCTCCTGAACGAGCCGCCAGAGTTGCCGCGTCGCCGCGCTGGCGGTCGCGTCCTCTCGAGCACGCACTGCTTGATGAACCTGTGCTGCGGCCGGCGGACGTCGAAGGTGAACCAGACCAGCGCACACTTACCGACTCGATGGCTGAGGAACAGAGCGGGCAGGCGCGCGCCTTCCAGGCCGCCGAGCGCGAGGACCACATGGCGACGCGCTTCAATCTCGAGAGCACCGGCGAAGGACGGGAGGGGAGGGATGCGCTCCTCCGGCTGCATCCCGAGGGCCTCGACGTGCAGTTTGAGCTCAAGTCCACCGATGGCGACAGCATCAGCACCGCCCGGGACGTCGGGCGGGAGCACATCATCAAGTGGCGAGGGCAGCACTGGCTGTTCGGCTTCTATCGTCGTGGCAGTCACAACCCGCCGCGAGCGGTGGAGTATATCTACGCCTCGCCTCGCCAGCTCGGCGCCTGGATCGACGAACAGGAGGCGTACGTGGTCGTCGACTGGGCCCTGGTGGAGCGGGTGCCCTCAGCGTTGGACCTCGACCTGTTGCACCAGGTGGTGGGCGAACAGACCGAATACAGCGTCGAGG
>JBOHUD010000020.1:0-64544 GCA_050734155.1 Candidatus Dormibacteria bacterium | reverse complement strand
GCCTCGATCGGGCCCGCGCCGGGGTGCTGGCCCGCTCCGCCGCCGCGGCCGAGCTGCGCACTGCCGCCGCCGACCATCTGGCGCGGATGGCGGAGCTGGAGGCGCTGTTGGACGCCGTGAATGCCGGCGGAGGCCTGCTGGCCGCCCTGGCGCGGCGGCGCGAGGAGGCGGAACGAACCTGCCAGGGGGCGCGCCGCGAGCAGGAGCGCAGCGAGGCGGCCCTGGTCGCGGCCGACAGGTCTCTGCGGGTGGCGGAGGAGGAGCGCGTCGAGGCGGACGTCGCGGTGCGCCGCGCTGCCACCCAGCTTCGCCTCTTCAGCGATGCCGCGCGGTCGCTGCACGATCGTGTCGACAGCAGCGCCGCGCAGGTGGCCACCCTCGAAGCCGAGGCGGCCAGCGCGGCAGACGCCCGGGAGCGCAGCGGCGCCGCGGCCGCCGCCGCCGAGGCTGCCCGTGCGGCCGCCGAGGCGGCCATGGCCAACGCCCGCCGGGTGGTCGAGGAGACCCAGGCCGCCCTGGAGTCGGCCCGCCAGGGGGCGCGCGCTGCCCTGGCCCGGTCCGCAGCCCTGCGGGGGCAGGTGGAGGGAGCGCTGGGCGGCCGCGGGGCGATCGCCGCCGCGGTGGCGGCGGGAGAGCTCGAAGCGCGCCGCCTCGTCGACTGCTTCAGCGTCGTCGACCCGGCGGACGGGCCGGCGGTGGAGGCGGCCCTCGAAGCCCATCTCGGCGCCTGGATCGTCGACGACCTCGACGCGGCGGCAGCGCTTCTCGACACCAGCTCCGCCCGCGAGGAGCTTCTGCTTCGCCGGGCAGGCGGCGTCCCGGCTCCGCTTCCGGGCCCCGCCGGCGCCCGGACCGCGCTCTCCTGCCTCCGCGCCGAGCCGGGCATCGAGGCCACCCTGGCGCAGTGCCTGGCCGGAACGTGGCTGGTCGACGATCCGAACGGCGCACCGCCGGTGGTGGCGGCGGGGGGGCGGGCTGTGCTTCCCGACGGCACCGTCCTCACCACTTCGGGGCTGCGCGGCGGCGGCCGGCCGGGCCGCACGCTGCTGCTCGCCGCCCAGGAGCACGAGGCCGCCGCGCTGGCGGAGCAGGCCATGAGCTTCGAGCGCCGCGCCGAGGCGTCGCGCTCCGCTGCCGCCACCGAGCTCGCCGCCGCCGAGGCAGCGGAGCGGCGCAGCCTCGAACAGCTGCAGCGCGCTCGGGTGGAGACGGCGGAGGCCGCGGCCCGGGCGACGGCGGCGGGCGATGCCCTTGCCGCAGAGACGGCCCGCCTCGAGGCGGCGCGAGCGGAGCTGGATGCCCGTGATCGAGAGCGCGACTCCCTGGCGGGTGCTGACAGCGCCGCCGCCGCGAGGCTGGGCGACGCCCAGGTGCGGCTCGACGAGGCCCGTGCCGGCGCTGAGGCGGGACGGGGCGTGCTGGCGGATGCACGGACCGCGGCGAGTGACGCGGAGGAGGCGTTGCGGGCGGTCGAGGTCGAGGCCGGCCGAGTGGCTGCCGAAGGCGCCGAGCGGTCACTGCGCATCGAGGCCGCGCGCCGGGGGGCGGAGACGGCCACGGCCCGGTGCACCGCCAACGAGATGCGCGTGCTCACAGTCGAGCTCGAGGTGCTGGGGGCGATCGCCCACGGACGGGCCGCGGCCACCGCGCGGGGGGCGGCCACGGCCGCGGTGGCCGCGGCGCTCGAGGCTCTCTCCGCGACCTCTCCCGACCTCGCCCAGTCCGAGCGCGCGGTGGCGGCGCTGGAGGCCGAGCGCGCCGAGGTCGCCGTCGTCCTGGCGCGCGCCGAGGACGAGCGCGCCGCCGCGGGGCAGGAGGTGGCCGCCGCCTCGGCCAGGGTTGCCGAGCTGGCCGAGGTGGTGCGCGATGACGAGGAGGACGAGGCCCCCGAGCCCCAGGCCGGTGACGCCGACCGCGCCGAGCGGGAGATCGTTCGCCTGGAGCGCCGGGTCGCCGCGATGGGGCCGGTCAACGCTCTGGCCCCCGAGCAGCACCAGCAGCTGGCGGCACGGGTGGCGATCCTCCGCGCCGGCCGCGACGACCTGGGCAGCGCCTGCGCCGACATCCGCGCCATGGCGGCGCGCCTGATCAGCGCCGTCGACAGCCGTTTCGAGGCAGTCTTCGGCGCCGTCTCGTTGCATTTCCACGAGCTCTTCAGCGAGCTGTTCCCGGGGGGACGGGCCACGCTGCGCCGGGAGGAGCCGGATCTCCTCCAGGTTGAGGACAACCTCGGCAGGAGCTCGCCGCACGTGGGGGTGGAGATCCTCGCCCAGCCTCCCGGCAAGCGGCTGCAGCCGCTCAGCCTGCTCAGCGGCGGCGAGAGGGCGCTGACCGCGCTGGCTGTGATCCTCGCCCTCCAGCAGGTGAATCCCTCGCCCTTCTACGTGTTCGACGAGGTCGACGCGCCGCTCGACGACAGCAACGTGCTCCGTTTCACCAGGCTGCTCAGGCGCCTCGCCGCAGCCCAGCAGTTCATCGTGGTGACCCACAACCACATCACCATGGCGGCGGCCGACGCGCTCCACGGCGTCACCAGCGACAGTGATGGGGTGAGCTCGGTGATCAGCGTGCGCTTCGACGCCCAGTCCGGTGAGACGGTTGCGGAGAGCAACGTGGTGGGGTTGCGCCAGTCGACCATCCGCGCCGCGATGTGAGCGTGTGCCGGTGAGCGGCGAGGTGGTGTCGCGCGCCCATCGGGAGGCCTGGTGGCGGCGGATGTCGCGGCACATGGACCGCGCCTCGCTGGCCTTCAGCGAGCAGGTGCGCGACGCCGTCCTCCTCCGTCGCGACCTCGACGACGAGTTCTACGACGACCTCCTGGAGATCCTCGTCGGTGCCGACGCCGGCATGGGGGTGGCCGAGCAGCTGGTCGCGTCTCTGCGCGAGCGGGTGCGGCTGGAGCGCATCGGCACCGCCGCGGAGGCGCTGGGAGCGCTGAAGGCCGAGATGCTCAGCCTGCTCCAGGTCCGCGACCGCAGCCTCCACATCGAGGCGCGCCCCAGCGTGGTGGTGGTGGTCGGGGTCAACGGCAGCGGCAAGACCACCACGCTGGGCAAATTCGCCCACCGGCTCCGCGGCGAGGGACTGACCCCGCTGGTGGCGGCGGCCGACACCTTTCGCGCCGCGGCCATCGACCAGATGCGACTCTGGGCCGACCGCAGCGGGACCGCGGTCGTCGCCCATCAGCCGGGTGCCGACCCGGGAGCGGTGGTGTACGACGCCATCCAGGCGGCTCTGGCGCGGCGTGCCGACGTGGTCCTGGTCGACACCGCGGGCCGCCTCCACACCAAGAGCAACCTCATGGCGGAGCTGGAGAAGGTGCGCCGGGTGATCGAGCGCTCCATCCCCGAGGCCCCCCACGAGACCCTGCTGGTCATCGAGGCACCGACGGGGATGAACGCGGTGGCCCAGGCGCGTGCCTTCCACACCGCCATGAAGCTGACCGGGATCGTGCTCACCAAGCTTGACGGCACCTCTCGCGGTGGCACCATCCTGGCGATCGAGGCGGACCTCGGCGTCCCCGTCAAGCTGGTCGGGCTCGGCGAGGGTATCGACGACCTCAACGTGTTCGACCCGGTGGCGTACCTGGACGCGCTGTTCGCGGGCGTGCTCGAGGTGCCCAGCACCAACTGAGCCGAGCCGGGCGAACTGCCCAGAGGTGAACTGCCTGTCCAGACAGGCGCGACAAGAGCACGACTCTGGCAAGGTGCCCGTACCGAAAGCATGAGGTTTCCGTCGGGTCCACCCGTACCTTTTCATAACCTTGGGCCGCTCCCGTGGCTGGCGGTATGCTGAGGAGCGAAACGGTCACGGGACCTACAGAGATGAGACTGAAGACACAACACCACAAGACCCACCATGGGTCAATCACCAGATTCGCAGTCTGCGTGGTGCTCTCCGCCTTCTCCTGCGGATGCGGCGCACAGCATGCAGGGTCGCGCTCAACACTCCCCACCGTGAGGCCATCCTCCGTTCCAGCAGGATCTGCGCGAGCCGCAGTTGGGCCGGAATTGCCGGCGTTATCGGTTGATTGGAAGGGTGCACTCGGCGATGGTGTAACCGAGGCCCCCCCGGGCATCGATCCCTCCGCGGCGGTTGAGATCGACAACAGAACCAGCGCAGCAATGGTGATTGGCTTCGATGTCTTTGTCCTGTCGTCTGATCCGAGCACAAGACGTGATCCGAGCAAGCCACTCCCATACGCAGCATTCTCGACCGGAGTTTGGGATTGGCGGGTGGCCAATCCGGGTACGGCTCCGACCATGACCGTTGCAGCGATGTCGTCGGCCCGATTTTCGCTGGTCTGGGCGCGGGCGCGCCAGAACGGCACCGCTGTGCCTGCCGGCAAGTACTTCCTGTTGCTCCCCTATACGATCAACGGTGCCCCTGGCCGATATGCAGAGACCACCTATCTGCTTTCGTAAGAGTTGGTGAGAGCGGTGCTCGATGATGGCGGGGCCGTGTGCATCCATCCCGCCGTGGGCCGTCCGCTCACCCATTGGACCGGCCTCCACGCCTGCGGCTCCGCGCCGAACTGGTCTCGCCCTCCCACTCAACCCACGACTTGCGTGACGCCGGCCCCTCCAGATTGACTAGAATGTCAAGGCCTTGCCCTTGACACACGCGTCCGCCTCCTCGCTCCGCCCGGCCGCCCACCGGCGGCACCAGCGCCTCCTCGACGTCTACTCGGGTCTGCTCACCGACCATCAGCGCGAGGCCTGCCGCCTCCACCTCGATGAGGATTGGTCGATCACCGAGCTCGCCGAGCATCTGCGCTGCAGTCGCAGTGGGGCGCACGACCTGGTGCGCCGGGGCCTGGCTCAGCTGGAGCACTTCGAGGAGCGGCTCGCCGTCGTCGCCGAGCTCGATCGCCGCGACGCCGTGGAAGCCGATCTGCGGGCCCGCGTTGCCAGCCTGGAGCTGAGCAGAGCCTGATGTTCGACTCCCTGTCCGACCGGCTCGGCGACGTCTTCAAGCGCTTCTCCGGCAAGGGGAAGCTCAGCAGGGAGGACGTCGAGGCCGGGTTGCGCGAGGTGCGCCTGGCACTTCTCGAGGCCGACGTCAACTTCAAGGTGGCCCGCGCCTTCGTGGAACGGATCCGTGAGCGGGCCGTGCAGGCCGACGTGCTGGAATCCCTGACCCCCGGCCAGACCATCGTGGCCATCGTCAACGAGGAGCTGACCGCCCTGCTCGGTGGTGAGCAGCGCCGGGTGCGCTACCAGCCGCAGCCGCCGACGGTGATCATGCTTCTCGGGCTGCAGGGAAGCGGCAAGACGACCACGGCGGCCAAGCTGGCCCTGGCGGTGCGCAAGGAGGGGCACCGCCCGCTGCTGGTGGCCGCCGACACCCATCGCCCGGCCGCGGCCCAGCAGCTGGAACGGCTCGGCAAGGACAACCAGCTCCCGGTGGCCATGCCCGACGGCAAGGCCAAGCCACCGGAACTTTGCAGGCGCGGGGTGGACGAGGCCAGGCGCCTCAATTGCGACGTGGTGATCCTCGACACCGCGGGGCGCCTGCAGATCGACTCCGTGATGCTCGACGAGCTCAGGCAGATCCGCCGCCAGGTCGAGGTCCACGACACGCTCCTGGTGGTCGACGCCATGACCGGGCAGGAGGCGGTCAACGTCGCCAGGGCATTCGAGGAGGCGGTCGGGGTCGAGGGGGTGATCCTCACCAAGCTAGATGGCGATGCGCGCGGCGGTGCGGCGCTGTCCATGCGCGAGGCGATCGGCAAACCCATCCTCTTCTGCGGCACCGGTGAGAAGGTGTCGGAGTTCGAGGCGTTCGCGCCCGACCGCATGGCCTCGCGCATCCTCGGCATGGGCGACATCCTCACCCTGATCGAGCGCGCCCAGGAGCACGTCGACCAGGGGCAGGCCGAGGAGATGCTGGAGCGCTCCTTCGCGGGCAAGCTGACCATGCAGGACTGGCTGGAGCAGATGCGCCAGGTGCGCAGGATGGGCCCGCTCGAGGGAGTCCTCGGCATGATGCCCGGGGGCAAGAAATTGCTGGCCCAGGCCCAGCAGCAGGGCGGGGTCATGCCCGGCGAGAAGGACCTGGCGCGGATGGAGGCGATCGTGCTCTCCATGACCACCCGCGAACGCACCCACCCGGAGGTCATCAAGGGGTCGCGGCGCAAGCGCATCGCCGCCGGCAGCGGCACTGCCATCGCAGACGTCAACAAGCTGCTCAAGGGATTCGAGCAGATGCAGTCCATGATGAAGATGCTCGGCGGCGGCAAGGGGACCAAGGGGGTGCGCGGCAAGGCCCGCCTGCTCAAGCAGCTGCGCAACATCGACACCGGTCAGCTTCCGTTGTAGGGCCGGTCCGCCGGCACAGAGAAAAGGAGACGTTTTGGTCAAGATTCGCCTGAAGAGGATGGGCGCGAAGAAGCGACCTGTCTACCGGCTGGTGGTGGCCGACTCGCGCAGCCCGCGCGATGGCCGGTTCATCGAGCTGCTCGGCTTCTACGATCCGCTGCCCAACCCCGCGACGGTGCGCATCGACGCCGACAGGGTCCGTGAGTGGATCGGCAAGGGCGCCCGTCCCAGTGACGCCGCGCGTGCCCTGCTGGTGGAGCAGGGCATCCTCGCCAGGGTGCCGCGCACCTTCAGGCCCGCCCCGGAGCCACAGCCACAGGCCGGCGCATCGGGTGCGTCGGAGACGCCCGGAGCCGCCGAGGAGGTCGAGGCCGCCGAGGATGCCGCCGCCGCGGTGGAGGCGGCGGATGCGGAGGCAGAGGGAGCCGGCGGCGCCGCAGACGCGACCGAGGCCGATGCCGATGCCGTGGAGGCGGAGCCCGCGCCGTGAGCGACTACGCCGACCTGACCCGGTTCATCACCGAGCACATCGTCAGCAACAAGGAGGCGATCACCGTGCACTCCGTCCCCAGGGGACGGACAACCATCATCGAGGTGAGCGTGGCCGAGGAGGACATGGGCAAGGTGATCGGCAAGGGTGGACGCAACATCGAGGCGATCCGCGCCGTGGTGAGGGCGGCGGGGCTGCGCAAGCACGAACGCGTGCAGGTCGAGCTCGCCGACGGGGGGCGCCATGCCTGATGACGCGGCTCGCGCGGGCGTCGTGACGTCGCCGCCGCCGGCGCTGCTCCGAGCCGCCCATGTGCGTCGGGTGCACGGTGTGCGCGGCGAGGTGCGCGTGCAGACGCTCGGAGGCGGAGTGGGTCGCTTTGCTCCGGGAATGCAGCTGTGGGCCGAGCATGGCCATCGGGCCTTGACAATCGCCTCCGCCCGCCCCCTCGACGGCGACGAGGTTCTGCTGGCGTTCGCGGAGCTGTCCACGCGCGAGGCCGCCGCCGCGCTCACCGGCGAGTACCTGTGCGTGGAGCGCTCGGCGGCACGGCCGCTCGGCGAGGACGAATGGTTCGTCTGGCAGCTGGTCGGGCTGCGCGCGGTCACCGCCGCCGGCGAGGACCTGGGAGTTGTGCGCGACGTCGAGGCGCAGCCCGCGAGCGATGTCATCGTGGTCGGCGATGGCCCGGACGAGCGCCGCTACCCGATGGTGCGCGAGTGGGTGCGCTCTGTCGATGTCGAGTCCGGGATGGTGGTGGTCACCCCGTGGGCGGAGGCCGACGAGTGATGCGCTTCGACGTCCTCACCATCTTCCCGTCGGTGTTTCCCGGGCCGCTGGCCGTCGGCGTGGTCGGACGGGCACTGGAGCGCGGCAGTCTCGAGCTGCATGTCCACGACCTGCGCGAGCACACGCCAGATCGCCACCGCCAGGTCGATGACATGCAGTTCGGGGGCGGGGCCGGCATGGTGCTCAAGCCCGAGCCGCTCATCCACGCGCTGCGCGCGCTGCGCGCCGAGGTGCCCGGACTGCGCACCATCCTGCTGTCACCGCAGGGGCGCGTCTTCACCCAGAAGGTGGCGCGCGAGCTGGCCGGCGAGTCAGCGCTGCTGCTGGTCTGCGGGCGCTACCAGGGAGTCGACGAGCGTGCTCGTGACGAGATCGGCGAGGAGCTGTCGCTCGGCGACTACGTCCTCAGCGGCGGTGAGGTCGGGGCCATGGCGGTCATCGAGGCGACAGCGCGGCTGGTCCCCGGGGTGGTCGGCTCGCCGGAATCCATCGAGGGGGAAACCTTCAGCGACAGCAGTGGCGGTGGCCTGGAGCCACCCCTGTACACCAGGCCCGCGGACTTCGAGGGACGTGCGGTTCCCGCGGTGCTGCGCGGTGGTGACCATGCGGCGATCAGCGCGTGGCGCAGTGCACAGAGTCAGGAACAGACCCGGCGCCGCCGACCTGATCTGCTACGGTTGCGCGCGGTTCCCGGAGGAAACAAGTGAATGTCATCGACCTGCTCCAGCGCGAGCAGGAGAAGCCGGAGGTCCCGGTCCTGCGTTCCGGCGATACCGTGCGCGTGCATGTCAAGGTGGTCGAGGGAACGCGGGAGCGCATCCAGGTGTTCGAGGGCGTGGTCATCGCCGTCAACGGCACCACCGGACTGCACACCAGCTTCACGGTGCGTCGCGTGTCCCACGGCGTCGGCGTCGAGCGCACCTTCCTGGTGCACTCTCCACGCCTCGACCGGATCGAGGTGCTGCGCCACGGCGACGTGCGCCGGGCCAAGCTCTACTACCTGCGCGAGAAGGTGGGCAAGCGCGCCCGGATCCGGGAGCGCCGGGAACCGATCGGCGGCACGGCGACGGTCGCCCGCCGCGAGGCGGTCCCCGCGGCAACCGGCGCCGAGGCCGTCGACGATCTCATCGACGAGATCCGAGTCGAGGACGGCTCGGTCGAGCCGGCGGAGGCGCCCCTCGCGGCGACCGACGCAGCCGAGGCCGAGCCCGAGCCCGTCGAGGTGGCGGCCGGCGACGCGGAGACCGACAACGGCTGACCGTGTCCGGCGCGCGCCCGAGGCGCTGCCGCCGGCACGACCGCTGCGCGAGCGGGTCGGCCACGCCGGTGAGCATGCCGCGCTGAGCCATCTCAAGGACCAGGGCTTCCGCATCCTGGCGCGCGACTGGCGCAGCCGCATCGGCCAGATCGACATCGTCGCCGAGGATGGCGAGACCCTGGTGCTGGTCGAGGTCAAGGCCCGTCGCGGCGTCGCCTTCGGGCTCCCCGAGGAGGCCGTGGACGCGCGCAAGCGCCACAAGCTTCGCATGCTGCTGGAGACCTACCGGTCGGCCACCAAACGGCAGAAGCAGGCCTGCCGCATCGACGTGCTCGGCCTGCTCCTCGACGAGCACCTGGCGGTGACCCGCTGCGAGCACATCAGGGACGCCGTCCAGGGCGACTGAGGCGTCTTGGCGATCGACATATACAAATCAGTGTAGGTATGATGCGGGGGTGCTCGCCCGCGCCACCGCCTGCAGCGTCCACGGCCTGGCCGGCCTTCCCATCGTGGTCGAGGCCGACATCGCCAACGGCCTGCCCAGCTTCACCATCGTCGGGCTGACCGACCGGGCCATCCAGGAGGCGCGCGAACGCGTTCGCGTCTCGATCCGCAACGCCGGCTTCGAGTTCCCGTCGCGACGGCTCACCGTCAACCTGGCGCCCGCCGAGGTGCCCAAGGAGGGGACCGGCTTCGACCTGGCCATCGCCATCGCCATCCTCTGTCTCGGCAATCGCACCATGAGGCTCGAGGGCGTCGGGTTCATTGGCGAGCTGGCGCTCGATGGGTCGGTGCGTCCCGTCACCGGGGTGCTGCCCATGGCCCGGTGCCTCCGCGCGGCCGGGGTGCGCCGGCTGGCGGTTGCCGAGGAGAACGCCGCCGAGGCGGCCCTGGTCGAGTCGCTCGAGGTGGTTGGGGTGGCTTCGCTGCAGCGCTGCGTCGGCCATCTCGACGGCAGCGCGCCCCTGCCGGCGGCAGCCCCCGGAGCGGTGCCACCGCCGGAGGTGGTGGCCGACCTCGCCGAGGTGCGCGGCCAGGAGCAGGCCAAGCGTGCCCTCGAGATCGCCGCCGCCGGCGGCCACAACCTGCTCATGGTGGGGCCGCCGGGGAGCGGCAAGACGATGCTGGCCCGGGCCTTCTGCTCGCTGCTGCCCGACCTCGACAGCGAGCAGTCGCTGGAGGTGGCGGCGCTGTACTCACTGCGCGGGGCGCTCCGGGAACGTCCGCCGACGGCCACCCGGCCACCCTTTCGGGCGCCCCATCACTCGGTTTCGCGTGCCGGCCTGATCGGGGGGGGCAGCGGGCTCGCCCGTCCCGGCGAGATCAGCCTCGCCCACCATGGAGTGCTCTTCCTCGACGAGATCTGCGAGTTCTCGCGGAGTCATCTCGAGGCGCTGCGCCAGCCGCTCGAGGCCCGCGAGGTCAGCGTCGTCCGGTCGCGCGGGGCGGTGCTCTTCCCCGCGGACTTCGTCCTCGTCGCCGCCGCCAATCCATGCCCCTGCGGCCACCTCGGCGACGAGGCGGGCTGCCGCTGCACGCTGCGCGCGCTGGGCGAGTACTCGAGCCGGCTGAGCGGGCCCATCCGCGACCGCATCGACCTGGTCATCGACGTCCCCCGGCAGCGCTTCACCGACCTCTTCGACGGATCGGCCGGGGAGCCCTCCCTGGCGGTGCGCGAGAGAGTCCGGCTGGCGCGGGCGCGCCAGTGGCGCCGCACCCGGACCTCCCCGAGCGGGCGCACGCGCAACGCCGCGCTGGACGGCAGGGAGCTCCAGGACAGCGCCGGTGCCACCGCCTCGGCAAGCAGGCTGCTCGGGCTCGCCGGTGAGCGCCTCCAGCTGAGCGCGCGCGGTTTCTTCCGCGTGCTCCGGGTGGCCCGCACCATCGCCGACCTGCGCGGAGCGGACGAGGTCGGCGAGGCCGACGTGGGCGAGGCTCTGCGCTACCGCGGCGAGACGCCGCCGACGTGACCCTGTCCGCCCCCGCCCGTCGCCTCGATCGGGCCGCGCCGGGATGGCCCGAGCGTCTCGAACACCTCGAAGCGCCGCCGCCGGCGCTGTGGCTGCACGGCGCCCTGCCCCCGCCGGGCACGCCCTGCGTCGCCGTCGTGGGCTCCCGGCGTGCCGCTCCCGGCGCCCTGCTCACGGCCCGAGACATCGCCCTCGACCTGGCCGCGGCGGGGATCGCCGTGATCAGCGGGCTGGCTCGAGGTGTCGACGCCGCCGCGCACCGCGGCGCGCTGCTCGGCGATGGGGTGACCATCGCCGTCCTCGGCTGCGGGATCGATCTCTGCTACCCGCCCGAGCACGTCGATCTGCGCGACCGGATCGCGGCCGGGGGATGCGTCGTCTCCGAGGACGGCGGCCTGGAGCCGCCGCTGAGCTGGCGTTTCCCCAAGCGCAACAGGTTGATCGCCGCGCTGGCGGAGGCAGTGGTGGTGGTCGAGGCCACAGCCAGGAGTGGAGCGCTCAGCACCGCCCGCTGGGCCGCCGACCTGGGGAGGGAGGTGCTCGCCGTCCCGGGATCGATTCGCAGCCCCGGTTCGGTGGGCACCAACCTGCTCATCCGCGACGGGGTACGCCCCTTCCTGGGGATCGGCGATCTCTTCGAGGCCGTTCCGGAGCTGCGCCGCGCCATGATCGCCGAGCCCGCCGGCCGCGCCGACCCCAGCCCCGCCGGGGCTGAACCGGCGGCCGGGGACCCGGTGCTCCGCCTGGTGCTCGGACAGCTGGGGGCGGATCCAGTTCATCCCGACGAGCTGGCCGCCACACTGGGGCTGGGCATGGCCACCCTGGCCACGGCGCTGACCACCCTGCAGCTGCGCGGCGCCATCATCGAGGTTTGCGGAGGCCGCGTTGCGCGTACCGTGTAAGGGCGTCGGGACCTCATCGTTCCGGTCGCTCGACTGACCCGTTGCTATCATCGGCCGGCCTCGGCCGCCACTGGCCGCCCCCCGCGCTGTGGCGCGACACTCCCCAAGAGACATGCCCAATCGCCTGATCATCGTCGAGTCGCCCTCCAAGGCGCGCACCCTCGCCAAGTTCCTCGGCGCCGGGTACACCGTCAAGGCCTCCATGGGCCACGTCCGCGATCTCCCCAAATCCAAGATCGGAGTCGACATCGAGGCCGGCTTCGTGCCCGAGTATCAGGTGATCAAGGGCAAGGAGAAGCAGATCAAGGAGCTGCAGGCCGCGTCGAGAAAGGCCGACAGCACCCTGCTCGCCGCCGACCCCGATCGGGAGGGAGAGGCCATCGCCTGGCACATCGCCCAGGCGCTCAAGCTCGACGACCCCGACCGCGTCGTCTTCCACGAGATCACCAGGGCCGCGGTCGAAGCCGCGCTCGCGGACCCGCGCAAGATCGATCGCGGCCTGGTCTCGGCGCAGGAGGCACGCCGGGTCATCGACCGCCTGGTCGGCTACAAGCTCAGCCCGCTGCTCTGGCGCAAGGTGCGCACCGGGCTGTCGGCGGGACGGGTGCAGTCGGTGGCGGTGCGTCTGGTGGTCGATCGCGAGACGGAGATCGACGCATTTGTCACCAAGGAGTCGTGGACTGTCGATGCCGTGCTCCAGAAGGGTGGGGCCACTTTCCTGGCCCGGCTGGTGGGCAAGCGCGCTGACAGCGCGGCTGCGGACGCCGACCCGCTCGCGGACGCCGACAAGCTCGAGCTGGCGACGGAGGCGGAGGCGACGGCGATCGCCGCAGCGCTGGGCATCGACGCCGAGGGACATCCCACCGCGGCCACGCCGCGATTCACAGTTGCCGGGGTCGAGAGCCGCGAGACCTCACGGCAGGCGCCGATCCCCTACACCACCAGCACGCTTCAGCAGGATGCCAGCACGCGTCTGCGTCTCTCGCCGCGTCGCACCATGAGCCTGGCCCAGCAGCTCTACGAGGGAGTCGACGTCGACAGCACCGGCCCGGTCGGCCTGATCACCTACATGCGCACCGATTCCACCCGGGTCAGCGCCACCGCCAGGGCCCAGGCGGCCGAGCACATCACTGCGCAGTTCGGAAGCAAGTACCTGCGCAGCGGCCCAGCTCGGCAGCGCGCCGCCGCCAACGTCCAGGACGCGCACGAGGCGGTGCGGCCCACCGATGTCGCCCGAACCCCCGACTCGATCCGCGACCAGCTCGACCCCGGGCAGTTCAGGCTCTACGACCTGATCTGGCGGCGCTTCGTGGCCAGCCAGATGGCGGCGGCGCGCTTCCTCAACACCCGTGCCTCCCTGGCCGCGGCTGATTACCTCTTCCGAGCCAGCGGTTCGGTGCCCACCTTCGACGGCTTCCAGAGGGTGTGGAAGCGCGATGAGGAGAAGGACCGCGAGGAGAACGGTCTTCCCGCCTTGGAGTCCGGCGAGCAGCTTGCCTGCGTCGACCTCCGTCGTGAGCAGCACTTCACCCAGCCGCCGCCCCGGTTCACCGAGGCGTCACTGATCAAGGAGCTGGAGGAGCGCGGCGTGGGGCGGCCGTCCACCTACGCGCCCACCATCGAGGTGATCCAGGAGCGCAACTACGTGCGCCAGGAGGAGCGCAGGCTCCACCCCACCGAGCTGGGCAAGACCGTGGATTCCGTGCTGCGTGAGCACTTTCCCGACATCGTCGACGCCGCCTTCACAGCCGAGATGGAGAAGCGCCTGGACGGCATCGAGGTCGGCACCCGCGAGTACGAGCCGACCGTCCGCGAGTGGTACGACCCCTTCGCGTCGACCCTGAGCAGGGCCGAGACCAACATGGAGAGGGTGAAGGTGCCGGCGCGCGACACCGGTGAGAAGTGCCCACAGTGCCAGCTGGGCACCCTGGTCATTCGCGAGGGCAAGTTCGGGGAGTTCACCGGCTGCTCGCGCTACCCCGAGTGCGACTACATCAAGGATCGCAGGGCGGCGGCGGAGCCGACCGGCGAGGCCTGCCCGGAATGCGGCAGGCCACTGGTTCTCCGTCAGGGGCGTCGCGGCCCCTTCGTCGGCTGCTCCGGGTATCCGGAGTGCCGCCACATCAAGGGCGATGCACCCGCGGCGGACGCTGCGCAGAGCAAGACCGGGGCCGCGGCCGAATCGCTCGGCGCCTGTCCCGACTGCGGCAGGCCGCTGGCGCGGCGCAGCGGTCGTCGCGGCAGCTTCGTGGGCTGCACCGGCTACCCGTCGTGCAAGTACATCCAGCCCGGCTCGAGCCAGTCGGGCGGGGGCGTGGCCGCCCCCGAACCCACCGGTGAGGCCTGCCCTGACTGCGGCAGGCCTCTGGTCCAGCGCAGGGGTCGCTACGGGCCGTTCGTGAGCTGCTCGGGGTATCCGGGATGCAAGTACCGGCCACCGAAGGCGGCCAGGGTGGAGCCGGTGGCGGCGAGGTGAGCGGGCTCCACGCCACCACCATCGTGGCGGTGAAGCGCGGCGGCGAGGTGGCCATCGCCGGGGACGGGCAGGTGACCGTGGGCGACGTGGTCATGAAGCAAGGTGCGGTCAAGGTCAGGCGCCTCTTCGGCGACCGCGTCGTGGTCGGCTTCGCCGGCGCGGTGGCGGATGCGCTCACCCTGTTCGACAAGTTCGAGCAGCACCTGGAGAAGCACCAGGGCAACCTGCTCCGCGCCGCTGTGGGTCTGAGCAAGGAGTGGCGCACCGACAAGTACCTGCGCCACCTCGAGGCGATGCTGATCGCGGCGGATGACGAGCGGCTGCTGCTGCTCAGCGGGGACGGTGAGATCATCGAGCCCGACGACGACATCACCGCGATCGGCAGCGGCGGCCCCTTCGCCCACGCCGCCGCCCGGGCCCTGGTGGAGAACACCGAGCTCCCCGCGGCCGAGGTGGCGCGCAAGGCGTTGGAGATCGCGGCCCAGCTTTGCATCTACACCAACGACCGCATCTTCGTGGCGACGCTGGCCACGGCAGAGCGGAAGCCGGTGTGAGCGGACCGTTGCTGGGAGCCGAGGTCGGCGCGGATCCCGGCCCGCCCGGCGAGGACGACGGCCATGGGGCACTGCCGGCCGCCGCCGAACCCTCCGATAGCGACGCCCCGGGCCATCCCGGCGCGGCCACCGATGCTGCCGGTGACGATGCCGTGGACCTTGCCGTGCCGGCCACCCCGGGGAGCGCTCCGCCCGGGGCCCCGGCTGACGAGCTCCGCCCGGTCGACATCGTGCGCAGGCTGGACGAGTACATCGTCGGCCAGCAGGCCGCCAAGCGGGCCGTGGCCATCGCCCTGCGCAACCGGACCCGTCGCCAGCGCCTCACCGATGAGATGCGCGAGGAGGTCCTGCCCAAGAACATCCTCATGATCGGCCCCACCGGGGTGGGCAAGACCGAGATCGCGCGGCGCCTCGCCAAGCTCACCAACTCACCGTTCCTGAAGGTCGAGGCCACCAAGTTCACCGAGGTCGGGTACGTCGGCCGGGACGTGGAGTCGATTGTCCGCGACCTCCTCGAGCAGACCATCAGCGAGGTGCACAACGGCCGCATCGCCGACGTCGAGGAGCGAGCCCGCGAGGTCGCCAACGGGCGCATCGTCGACACGCTCGTCGATGCCGATGCGCGCGCCAAGCCGAGCGACGGCGCGGCCCAGGACGACCCGTCGCAGCAGCGGCGGCGGCGAACCGTGCGGCACCGCCTGGAGCGGCGCCTGCGCGACCGCCAGCTGGAGGACAGGCTCATCGAGGTCGAGGTCGAGGAGCCGTTCCAGCCCGCCTTCGAAGGCTTTGCGGGGACCGGGCTCGAGGAGGTGGGCACCTCGCTGTCGGACTTCTTCTCCCAGATGGCGCCGCCGCGCAAGCGCACCAAGCGCATGACCGTGGCCGACGCCCGGACCGCGCTGGTGGAGGAGGAGACCGATCGCCTCATCGACATGGATCGTGTCTATGACGACGCCATCCGTGACGTCGAGGACGACGGCATCGTGTTCATCGACGAGGTCGACAAGATCTGCGGCCAGCACAGCGAGCACGGGCCCGACGTCAGCGGGGAAGGCGTGCAGCGCGACCTCCTGCCGCTGCTCGAGGGCTCGACTGTGAGCACCCGCTACGGCCCCGTGCACACCGACCACATCCTCTTCATCGCCGCCGGAGCATTCACCATGTCGCGCCCCAGCGACCTCATCCCCGAGATGCAGGGGCGCTTCCCCATCCGCGTCGAGCTGAGCAGCCTCAGCGAGTCCGACCTGCAGCGAATCCTCGTCGAGCCGAGCAACGCGCTGACCCGTCAGTACACGGCCCTGCTGGGGACCGAGGGGGTGGAGCTGCGCTTCAGTGAGGACGGCATCGGTGAGATCGCCCACCAAGCCCACGCGGTCAACGAGCAGGACGAGAACATCGGGGCGCGGCGCCTGTTCACCGTGCTCGAGAAGGTGCTCGAGGAGGTCTCCTTCCGCGCCGAGGATTTCACCGACAGGCCGGTCGACATCGACTCCGGCTACGTGCGCAGCCGCCTCACCGACCTGGTGCGCAACGACGACCTGCGCAGGTTCGTGCTCTAGGACCGGGCAACCAGGAAGACGGGCGGCGGGCAGGGCACATCTCCTGGCGCTGCAAACAGGCTTCGGCGCCAGTGGCGTTCGAATCCAGGGGCCCCTGCTAGAATCGGTGCATCACACACGCCTCGGCCACGCCGGCACGGGTGCCCCTCCAGGGGGGTCGTGGACGGCGGCTCATCCGGGGCGGAGGAACACACCAGAGGAGGCACGCCCATGCCGGCGACGACCCTCCGCCAGCTTCTCGAGGCCGGAGTCCACTTCGGCCATCAGACCAGCCGGTGGAACCCGCAGATGCGCCCCTACATCTTCACGGCGCGCAATGGCATCCACATCATCGACCTGCAGCAGACCCAGAGCCAGCTCGACTCTGCCTGCGCCTTCCTGCGCCAGCTCGTCGCCGACGGCGACAAGGTGCTCTTCGTCGGCACCAAGAAGCAGGCCCAGGACGCCATCGAGGACGCCTGCCAGCGCAGCGCCCAGCACTACGTCACCCATCGCTGGATGGGGGGCATGCTCACCAACTTCCCGGTCATCCAGCGCCGGCTGCGCCGTCTGCTCGAGCTCCGCACCATGCAGGAGAGCGGTGACTTCGAGCGCATGGGCAGCAAGGAGGCCAACGTCCATCGCGACGACCTCGACCGGCTGGAGGCCAACTTCGCCGGCATGGTCAACATGAAGCGCCTGCCCGGCGCGCTCTTCGTGGTCGACTGCAAGAAGGAGCGGCTGGCGGTGAGCGAGGCCAACAAGCTCGGGATCCCGATCGTGGCCATCGTCGACACCAACTGCGATCCCAACCAGATCCAGCACGTCATCCCCGGCAATGACGACGCCATTCGCTCCTGCAAGCTCATCGTCAACACGGTCACCGAGGCCATCCTCGAGGGCCAGCAGCTGCTGGGCGAGCGCGAGCTGCGCGAGCAGCAGGAGCTGGCCGCCCGGGAGCGCCAGGAGCACGAGGAGGCCGAGCGCGCCGCGGCGGCTCAGAGGGACGCCGAGACGGACGAGAAGGGCGCGCCCCGGGTGGCCCTCGAGGAGTTTGCCGGGGCGGCGGCGGGCGCCGAATCGGAGGCCACGTGATGGCCGAGATCACCGCTGCCCAGGTCAAGGAGCTGCGCGAGCTCACCGGCGCCGGCATGATGGATTGCAAGCGGGCGCTCGCCGAGAGCGACGGCGACCTCGAGAGGGCCAGGGACTGGCTGCGCGCCAAGGGGATGTCCCGCGCCGCCGCCAAGGCGGGACGCCCGGCCGGTGAAGGTGTCGTCGAGGCATACGTCCACGGCGGCGGTGTCTCCGGGCAGAAGCTCGGGGTGCTCATCGAGGTCAACTGCGAGTCCGACTTCGTGGCCAAGACGGACGACTTCCGGCGGCTGGCCAGGGAGCTCGCCCTCCAGGTGGCGGGCCGGTCGCCCCTGTTCGTGCGCAGAGAGGACGTTCCCCCCGTGGTGGTGGAGCGCGAGCGCGCCGTCTTCCGAGCCCAGATCGCCGACAAACCGGCCAGCATCCAGGAGAGGATCGTCGAGGGCAAGCTCGACGCCTACTTCTCGGAGATCTGTCTCCTCGAGCAGCCCTACGTTCGCGACGAGAAGGGCAAGAAGAAGGTGGGCCAGCTGATCAGCGAGGCTGTCGCCAAACTTGGCGAGAACATCACCGTCGCACGGTTCGCGCGCTTCGAGGTGGGGGAGAGCGCCACCGTGACGGGAGATCGTTCCTTCCCGGAGGACGGCGCCGGCTCGCCGTCGCTCAACTGAGCGGGGCGGCCGGAGTCGCCGGGGTGGTTGCGCAGGGCACGGCACCCGGCGGCGCTGCCAGCGCACCCGTGTTCTCACGGGTCATCCTCAAGCTCAGCGGCGAGGCGCTCCTCGGTCAGCAGTCGGCGTTCGGCATCCACCACGGCACCGTGCGCCGCATCGCCGAGGAGATCGCCAAGGTCCACGCCCGCGGTGTCGAGCTGGCGGTGGTCATCGGTGGCGGCAACATCGTGCGCGGGATGGAGGCGAGCAGCCACGGGCTGGACCGCGTCGCCGGCGACTACATGGGCATGCTGGCCACGGTCATCAACGCGCTGGCGCTCCGTGACGCGCTGGAGCGTCTCGACATCCAGACCAGGGTCCAGTCCGCGATCGCCATGCAGCAGGTGGCCGAGCCCTTCATCCCGCGCCGCGCCATCCGCCACCTCGAGAAGGGGCGCGTCGTGATCCTCGCCGCCGGCACCGGCAATCCCTTCTTCACCACCGACACCACCGCCGCCCTGCGGGCCGCGGAGATCGGAGCCGACGTGCTGCTCAAGGCCACCAAGGTGGACGGGATCTACACCGCGGACCCTGTCAAGGATCCCTCGGCGACGCGACTGCGCCACCTCTCCTACATGGAGGTGCTGAACCGCGGCCTCGAGGTGATGGACAACACCGCGCTGACACTCTGCATGGACAACGGCACGCCGATCATCGTCTTCAACCTCCTCGTCGAGGGCAGCATCGAGCGTGTCGTGCTCGGCGCCGACATCGGGACGCGGGTCGACGCCAGGGGAGGCGCATGAGCGACCGCACTCGCTCCGAGGACTCCCAGGCGCAGATCCAGGAACGCCTCGTCGACGCCGAGGTGCGCATGGAGAAGAGCCTGGAGGCGCTCCACAAGGAGCTGGGCGGGGTGCGCACCGGGCGGGCGACGCCGTCACTGGTCGACCGAGTCCAGGTGGACTACTACGGCACCCCCACAGCACTCCAGAGCATCGCCGGGATCACCGCACCCGAAGCCCGTCTGCTGCTCATCCAGCCCTACGATCGCAGCTCCATCCAGGCGATCGAGAAGGCGTTGCAGAGAAGCGAGCTGGCCCTCAACCCCAGCAACGACGGCCAGGTGATCCGCATCGCCATCCCACCGCTCACCGAGGAGCGCCGTCGCGAGTTCGTCAAGCTGGTCAAGCAGAAGGCGGAGGATGCACGCATCGCGGTGCGCAACATCCGCCGCGACGAGATCGAGCACCTCCGCAAGCTGGAGAAGGAAGGCCACGTCTCCAAGGACGAGATCGAGCGCAACATCGCCAGCGTGCAGCACATCACCGATTCCTTCATCGGCAGGGTTGACGACGTCGCTCAGAAGAAGGAGGCTGAGATCCTCGAGGTCTGAGCTCGTTGCCGTCCCGCCGCCGGAACCGCGCTCGACGACCAGGCGTTCAGTACACAGACATGGAGCGACCGCCAGCGCCAGCCGCCATCCCCGCACCCTCAAGGCCCGAGCTGCCGCGCCACATCGGCATCATCATGGACGGCAACGGGCGCTGGGCGCGCCATCGCCATCTGCCCCGCGCCGCCGGGCACCGCGCCGGTGTGGCCACCATCCGGCGGGTCATGGAGGCCTGCCATGACGCGGGCGTGCACATCCTCACCCTGTACGCCTTCAGCACCGAGAACTGGTCGCGCCCACGCCATGAGGTGGCGGCGCTGATGCAGCTCTTCGGTGACACGATCGACTCCGAGGTCGGTGAGATGCACGCCGAAGGCATCCAGATCAGGGCCATCGGCGACCGCACCAAGCTCAGCCCACGCCTCCAGGAGAAGGTGCGCGCCGCCGAGGAGCTGACCAGCGCCAACACCCGCGCGCTGCTCAACATCGCCATCAACTACGGAGGGAGACACGAGATCGTCGCCGCGGTTCGTGACCTCGCCGCTCGTGGCCACGACCTCAGCGGGCTGGACACCGAGACGCTCGCCGGGGCGCTCTACACCGCCGGCCTTCCCGACCCCGACCTGATCATCCGCACCGCCGGAGAGATGCGCATCAGCAACTTCATGCTCTGGCAGGCCGCGTACGCGGAGATCTACGTCACCGACACGCTCTGGCCCGATTTCGACGCCGGCGCCATCGAGCGAGCCCTCGCCGCCTTCGCGCGCCGCGATCGCCGCTTCGGCGCGGTCCCCCGTGCCCCGGCGCGCGTGGGGGAGGCGGTGGCGGCGCCGGCGTCGCTCTGAGCGAGCCGTCCATCGCCGGGGAGGCCCGCGCCCTGGCCGCGGCCCCGGCGGTCGCCAGGCCCACCTCGGTGGTGGTGCGCTGGCTCTCCGGCCTGGGCCTCCTGGTCCTGGTCGCCGGGGCGGTGGCGGCCGGCGGCTCGGTCTTCGTGGCGGTCCTGGCCGCGGCCGCCGCCGTCGGCGCCTGGGAGTTCGCCGGCCTGGCCGGACGGCTCGACGCCCGCCCGCCCCTGTGGGTGCTGCTCCCCCTGACGGTCTGGCTGACCATCCGCTTCGCCGTGCCCGGCGCCCCTCCCGCGTTCGACATCGGCCTGGGAGCGGCGCTGGTGGCGGGGCTGGCGGGCCTGGTGGTGGGCGGCCAGTCGTGGCGGGGCTGGATGGCCGCGGTCGCGGGAGGCGTGTACCTGGGTTTCTCCCTGGGCTTCTACGTCGCCCTGATCAGGTGGCACCCAGGCGACCACACCTTCGGCATCGAGGCCGTCGCCGTGCCGATCGCCGGCGTCGTCCTCTGCGACACGGCGGCCTACCTGGTGGGCAGCGCGGTCGGGCGGCACCGCTTCTTTTCGCAGCTCTCCCCGCGCAAGTCGGTGGAGGGCGCGATCGCCGGGGTGATCGCCGCCGTCGCCATCGCCGCCTGGCTCGCCCACGCCCTCCTCGGCATCTCAGCCTGGCTCGGCGCCGCGGAGGGGCTGCTGGTGGCGGTCGTCGCCCAGGCGGGCGACCTTGCCGAGTCGGCCCTCAAGCGGCAGGGGGGAGCCAAGGATTCGAGCAGCCTCATCCCCGGCCACGGAGGCCTGCTCGATCGCCTGGACAGCCTGCTGCTGGTCGCCCCCGCGGTGTACTGCTTCTACCGGCTCATCTCGCTCACGTGAGCGCTCCTCCATCGGGAGCTTGGCGGAGAATGGAGCGATGACGCCCTCCTCCCCAGGTCCCGGCGCCGGGCGGCGCCGGGTCGTGCTCCTCGGAGCCACGGGGTCGATCGGCCGCCAGTGCTGCGACGTCATCGCCCGCTTCCCCGACCGCTTCGAGCTGATCGGCGTGGCGGCGGGGAGCGACGTCAGCGGCCTGGCCGAAGTCGTCGATCGCTTCGGCGTGGCCCGCGCCGTGGTCGTGTCCCCCCCGGGAGGCTCCCTGCCCGCCGGGTTGGGCGCCGGTCTGGAGGCGGCCTGCGAGCTGGCCGCCATGGACTCTGACGTCGTCTGCGTGGCCATCCCCGGCGCGGCCGCGCTCCGTCCCACCCTGGCCGCCCTCGACGCCGGACGCACCGTCGCCACCGCCACCAAGGAGGTCCTGGTGATGGCCGGTGAGCTGGTCAGGGCGCGAGCGGCCGCGGCCGGTGCCCGCATCCTCCCCGTCGACAGCGAGCACAGCGCACTCTGGCAGTGCCTGCGCGGCGAGCGCCCAGAGGGGGTGCGCCGGCTGGTGCTCACCGCCAGCGGCGGGCCCTTCCGTCAGCGTGACCCCGCCACCTTCTCCCAGGTCACCGTGGAGGAGGCGCTCCGTCACCCCACCTGGACCATGGGGCCCAAGGTCACGATCGACTCGGCGACCATGATGAACAAAGGCCTGGAGATCATCGAGGCGCACTTCCTCTTCGACGTCGCCTACCCGGACATCCGCGTGGTGATCCACCCGCGCAGCATCGTCCACTCCTGCGTGGAGTTCATCGACGGCGCCGTGATCGCCCAGCTGGGCGTCCCCGACATGCGCGTCCCCATCGCCCTGGCGCTGGCCGACGGGGAGCGGCTTGCCGGCATCGCGGCACCGGTCCAGCTGACCGACGGCGTCTCGCTGGACTTCTTCGAGGTCGACGCCGCCCGCTTCCCGGCGGTCGGGCTGGCGCGGGCGGCTGGGGAGTGTGGCGGCGTGGCCCCGGCGGTGCTCAATGCCGCCAACGAGGTGGCGGTGGCCGCCTTTCTCGAGCAGCGCATCGGCTTTCAGGGGATCGTCAACCTGGTGGCGGAGACAGTCGGCGCAGCCGCTGAGGTGCCGGCACCGTCGCTCGGCGACATCCTCGAGGCCGACCTCTGGGCGCGGTCCTTCGCCACGGAGCGCATCGCCCAGGCGGTGAGCGCGGGATGATCCTGGGCGTTCTCGCCGTGGTCGGTGCCGTCGTCCTGGTGCTGCTCACCGTGGTCCTGGTGCACGAGGGCGGCCACTTCCTGGTGGGCAAGCTGTGCGGCATCCGGGTGGACGAGTTCGCCGTGGGCTTCGGCCCGCGCCTGGCCTCCAGGCGCTTCGGCGAGACCACCTATTCGCTGCGCCTGGTCCCCGCCGGGGGATTCGTGCGCATGGCCGGCATGCTCGGCCTGGAGGGCGAGGCGGACGCCGGCGAGCGCAACTTCTACCGTGCGTCCATCCCCAAGCGGCTGGCCACCATCCTGGCGGGCATCTTGGCCAACATGCTCTTCGCGGGCCTGCTCTTCACCGTCCTGCTCACCCTCCCCAACGCCTCGCACATCCAGCCCGGGGCGGCGGCGCAGAGCGCGGGGCTGCGCGACGGCGACGTCATCGTCAGCGTCGACGGCCGGGCCATCCGGCATGACACCGCCGAGAACGTCTCGGCCGACCTGCACGCGGCCACGGCCCAGGCGGCGGGACGCCCGATGACCGTCGTCTACCGCGGTGGTGGGAGCAGCCACACGGTCACCATCACGCCCTCGCTGATCATCGTCAACGGCATCCAGGCGTCCGCTGCGGCAACGCCCAGCGCGGGCTCCGCGGGGACAGCCGCACCGCGGCCGAGCACCGCCCCGGTGACCACCGTGGCCGAGCTTCCCGTCGGCTCCGAGTTCGTGGTCACGTCGATCGACGGCGGGCCGGTTCCCAGCGGTGATCCGGCCCCCGTGCTGGGGAGCGGCAAACCCGTCCGCGTCTCCGGGTTCCTCATCAACGCCGACGGCACCAGGGGGCCGAGCTACACCGGCCTCACCGGCACCGGGATCACCTCCGGCAGCGGCGCCGACGGCGCCATCCAGGCGGCCTGGCGCCTCGGAGTCTCGCCCAACTTCGACGGCGAGCCCGTGGGGCAGGCGCTCGCCGACGGCTTCGGGCAGATCCCCACGTTTGTCACCACCACCTTCAGCGACCTCGCCAACCTGGTGACCAACCCCAGGAGCGGAGGGATCACCGGTCCCCAGGGCCTGTCGGGGCCGGTGGGCATCGTCCGAGCCACCGTGACCGCCACCCACCAGGGGGGACGCTCGCTCGCCTACTGGATCGCGTTTGTGAGCATGAACCTCGGCCTGGTCAACGTCCTGCCCATCCCCTTCCTCGACGGCGGCAAGGCCTTCCTGATCGTCATCGAGGCGATCCGCCGCCGCCGGCTCGATCCCCGGCGGGAGGCGCTGATTTACGCCATCGGCCTGGCTGCGGTGGTCCTCTTCGCCATCTATGTCACCATCGGAGACGTCAGCAGGCCCCAATGAGCACCATCACCAGACGCGCGACCACCCCCGTCAACGTCGGCGGAGTCATCGTCGGTGGCGCTGCACCGATCCCCGTGCAGACCATGACCAAGACCCAGACCGAGGACGTCCTGGCCACGCTCGCCCAGATCGAGCGCGCCGCCAGGGCCGGGGCCGACATCGTCCGCGTCACCTGTGACACCGCCGCCGCCGGGGTGGCCATGCGCGAGATCGTCAAGGGCTCGCCGATCCCCGTGATCGCCGATGTGCACTACGACGCTCCCCTGGCCCTGCGGGCCCTGGAGGCAGGCATCGCCTGCCTGCGGCTGAACCCGGGCAACATCACCGACCCCACCAAGGTGCGTGACATAGCCGCCGAGGCCAGAGCGCGCGACGTTCCCATCCGCATCGGGGTCAACAGCGGCAGCATCCCCCAGCGCAAGGACCTGGAGCGGGGGCGGGGGGCCAGCATCGAGGAGACCGCCGAGCACATGATCGAGGCGGCGTTGGGCCACATCCGCATCCTGGAAGAGCTCGACTTCCGCAACATCAAGGTGTCGTTGAAGGCCAGCGACGTCCTCACCAACATCGCCGTCAACCGCAGGTTCGCCGCGCTGGGCAATCGCTACCCACTCCACCTCGGCCTGACCGAGGCCGGTCCGGTGGAATCGGGCAGTGTCAAGAGCGCCATGGGCATCGGCATCCTCCTCGCCGAAGGCATCGGCGACACCATCAGGGTGTCGCTGGTGGGCGAGCCCGAGGACGAGGTCCGGGTGGGCCGCCAGATCCTTCAGAACCTCAGCGAGACGGGGAGTGGGCCCAACCTCATCGCCTGCCCCACCTGCGGCCGTCTTGAGATCGACATGTTCCCCATGGTGGCGCGCGTCGAGGAGGCGCTCCGCGAGGTCCGCCGCACCATCAACGTGTCGGTGATGGGCTGCGTGGTCAACGGGCCCGGCGAGGGCATGCACGCCGACATCGGCATCGCCGGGGGCAGGCAGAAGGGGATCCTCTACCGGGGCGGCAGGGTGATCGCCTCACTCCCCCAGGAGCAGCTCATCGAGCAGCTGATCGGCGAGCTGAAGACGATCGCCGCCGAGGACGCCCGGCTGATCGCCGCCGGCGAACCGCTGCCCACCGGGCTGGGCGATGGCGAGGCGCCTCTGCAGGCCGTGCCCCTGGCGGTGGTCTGAAGGCAGAGCGCACCCCGGGTCGATAAGATGTGACCCAGCGGGGACAGGCGGGTTCCCGCGGGCTCAGGACTTGCCGCCGCAGTGAGACGACTCTCAGTGAGCACCCTGCGGTACATCCTGGACAATTGGGACACCCTTGGTCCCCAGGTGGTCACCCACCTCGAGGTCGTGGCCGTGTCGGTCGGCGTCGCCACCGCCGCTGGACTGATGCTGGGGATCGTCGCGGCCCGTTCCGAGCGGTTTGCGACGCTGGTCCTGGCGGTCACCAGCACCATCCTCACCATTCCCAGCTTCGCGCTCTTCGGTCTTCTGTCGATCTGGTTCGGGCTCGGCAACCCGCCGGTGATCATCGGTCTGATCCTCTACGCGCTGCTCCCGGTGGTTCGCAACACCCGCGCTGGGATACTCGCTGTCGACCCGGCCGTCGTGGAGGCCGCCTACGGCATGGGGATGAGCCCGGTCCAGGTCCTGGCTCGCGTCGAGCTCCCCCTGGCGGTGCCGGTGATCCTCGGCGGAATCCGTCAGACCACGGTGATGGTGGTTGCCATCGCCACCGTGGGCGCGGCGGTCGGGGTCAATGATCTCGGACAGCCAATCTTCTCAGCGATCGGGCGCAGCTTTGGTTCAGTTGACTCGGTGCTCGCCGGGGTCATTCCCGTGGCGCTCATCGGGATCCTCGCCGATCTCGCGCTGGCGGGCGCGCAGCGGCTTCTCTCCAAGGGGCGGGTGGCGGTGGCAGCCACATGATCAGCTTCGATCACGTGCGCAAGGAGTACGGCGACTCCACAGCCGTCACCGACCTGTCGCTGGAGATACCGTCAGGGCAGATCGTGATCTTCGTGGGACCGTCTGGCTGCGGCAAGACGACCTCACTGAAGATGATCAACCGGCTGATCGAGCCGTCATCGGGCACGGTCAGCATCGACGGACAGGACACGCGGTCGACCGAGGTCAACACGCTGCGTCGCTCCATCGGGTACGTGATCCAACAGGTTGGACTTTTCCCCCATCAGACCGTGGCGGCGAACATCGCCACCGTTCCCGACCTGGTCGGTTGGGACCGGCACAAGACGGCGAGCCGGGTCGGTGAGCTGCTCGAGCTGGTCGGGCTGCCTCCCGACAGGTATGCAAAACGGCTGCCCGCCGAGCTGAGCGGGGGCGAGCGCCAGCGGGTCGGGGTGGCCCGGGCGCTGGCCGTCGACCCGCTGATCCTGCTCATGGACGAACCCTTTGGGGCCATCGACCCCATCGCCCGGGACCGACTTCAGGACGAGCTGCTCCGCCTCCAGGGGATCGTCCGCAAGACGATCGTCTTCGTCACCCACGATGTCGACGAAGCGATCCGTCTCGGTGACCGGGTGGCGGTCTTCTCGCAGGGTGGTGTGCTGGAGCAGTACGCACAACCGAGTGAGCTGCTGGCCCGCCCGGCCACGCCGTTTGTGGAGAGCTTTCTTGGTTCGGCCCGGATGGTTCGACGGTTGAGCCTGTTCCGTCTCCGCGACCTTGCGCTGCCGCCGCCCGACGGTGCTCCACCGCCGCAGACTGAGGTCAACTCATCGACGTCGTTGCGCGATGCCCTCGACGCCGTGCTGCGCGCGCCCGACGGTCGCATCAGCGTGGTCCAGGATGGCCGGCAGATCAGCGTCCTGGACGCGGATGGCCTGCGCCTGGTGGCTCGGCCTTGATCGCCGCCCGCTCGCGCGCCGCGGAGCCGATCCTGCGGCGCTACCGTGTCCTGCTCCTGCCTGTCTCCCTGGTGGCCGGCCTCGCCGTTGCCTACGCGGTCTTCCTCCAGCTGAGCCCGGCATTTGGCGATGACCAGGTGCTGACCACGAGGTTCCTGTCGGCCCGCCTCCTTCAGCACCTCTACCTGGCGGGGGTCTCATTCGGGCTCGCCTCGGTCATCGCGGTGCCGTCGGGTGTGCTGATCTCCGGCGCTGGTCGCCCCGTTCGCGCCCTGGTGTTCCTGCTCGCCAACCTGGGCCAGAGCGTTCCCGGAATCGGCATCCTGGTCCTCCTCTACGCGTACTTCGGGCTCGGCGTGCTGCCGGCGCTCGTCGCGCTCACCGTCTATGGCATCCTGCCGGTGCTGCGCAACACGGTGGCGGGCATCCAGGGCGTCGACCCGGCGATCATCGAGGCAGCCCGTGGCATGGGCATGACGCGCTCGCAGGCGCTGCTGCGTGTGCAGCTGCCGCTCGCGTCCCCACTCATCTTTGCGGGCCTGCGCACCACGCTGGTGCTGATCATCAGCACCGCCACGCTGGGCAACTTCATCGGGGCCGGCGGCCTCGGCGATGTGATCGCCACCGGCATCAACACCAGCGACCGGATCGTGTTCGTGGGTGCGGTCATGGTGGCAACGCTGGCCCTGCTGGCTGACTGGGCCCTCTCCGTGATCGAGACCTCAGTGGTGCCGCGGCGCACCGTAAGATGACCCATCACACATAGGGGACGACCAATGAAGCGGATCATCATGGCCTTGACACTGCTGATCACACCGGCGCTCGTCGCCGGATGTGGGGGCGGCAACAGCGGCCCGAGCGGGAGCTCCGCAGGTGCGACGACGGGGTGCCCGGTTCCCTCGGGAAGCTCGGGCAACGGTGCCCACGTCTCCATCGGCAGCAAGTCGGACGTCCCCGAGGACCAGCTCGTCGCCGAGATGACCAAGCTGGTGCTCGAGAAGCATGGTTTCACGGTGGACAACACCTTCAAGGCGACCGACAAGAGTGTCGGCAATGCCCTGCGCAGCGGCACCATCGACATGCTGTGGCAGTACACCGGCACCGAGCTGGGCCTGTACCTCGGCCTCACGGGGTTCCCGACCGACCTGCATCAGGCCTTCCTCACCGCCCAGCAGAAGGACCATTCGTTGGGCCTGTGCTGGACGTCCGAGACACCCTTCAACGACACCAACGGCCTGGCCGTCAAGCAGTCCGACGTGGGCACCTACGGTGACTCGCTGACCGCCTTGGGAACCTACCTGCAGGCCCATCCGCAAACCACCGTGTGTGTCCTCTCCGCGTTCCTGACCCGTCCCGATGGTGTCCCCGGCCTGGTGAGCAAGTACAGCCAGTCCTACGCGGCGTCCAATGTGAACTACAAGACATCGTCGGCGACGGCTGAGAAGAGCATCGCCAGCGGGCAGTGTCCAATCGGCGAGGTGTTCACCACCGACTCGGCGATCGGCAGCAACAACCTGGTGGCGCTCAAGGATGACAAGCAGCTGTTCCCGCCGGACAACCTCGGGCTGGTGGTCCGGCAGAGCGTCCTGCAGCAGCACCCGGCGATCGCCGCGCTCATGGCGCCCGTCGCCGCCAAGCTGACCACCAGCTCCATGGTGACGCTGAACGGGATGATCGACAGTGCCGGCGATTCGCCGCAGGCCATTCAGAGCACAGCGAGCACCTGGCTGACCCAGAACGGCTTCTGACCCGAGCGCAGGTTGCCCGCCTGGAGAGAGTGGTCCGCCGACCTGACGCCCGGGCGAGCGCCACCCCGGTGCTCACACCGTCGGGAGAAGCCGGCTGCGAGGCCGACCCTATACTCGGCCGCCATGGACACCGCCCGCAATCCCCGGCAGATCGCCTCCAAGAGCGAGGACTTCGACCGCTGGTATGTCGACGTGGTCCGTCGCGCCGAGCTCGCCGATCACACCCCGGTGCGGGGCTGCATGGTGATCCGCCCCTACGGCTATGCCCTCTGGGAACGGACCCGCGACGCGCTCGACGCCATGATCAAGCGCACCGGGCATCAGAACATGTACTTCCCGCTGCTCATCCCGGAGAGCCATCTGGCCAAGGAGGCGGAGCACGTCGAGGGGTTCGCCCCCGAGGTCGCCTGGGTGACCCATGGCGGCGACAGGAAGCTCGACGAGCGGCTGGCGATCCGGCCGACCAGCGAGACCATCATCTGTTCGATGTACGCCGACTGGATCCACTCGTGGCGCGACCTGCCCGTGCTCGTCAACCAGTGGGTCAACGTGGTGCGCTGGGAGAAGCGCACCCGATTGTTCCTGCGCACCACCGAATTTCTCTGGCAGGAGGGGCACACCTTCCACGCCACCGACGAGGAGGCGGCGGCCGAGGTCGACACCATGCTGGAGTGCTACCGCGAGCTGGCCGAGGACTGGCTGGCCATGCCGGTGATCAGAGGCCGCAAGACAGAGTCCGAGAAGTTCGCGGGTGCTCGCTACACGCTGAGCATCGAGGCCATGATGTCCGACGGGTGGGCGTTGCAGGCAGGCACATCACATCATCTCGCGCAGAACTTCAGCAGCGCGTACGGCATCAGGTACACGGACCGCGACAACACAGAGCAGCATCCCTTCCAGACGTCCTGGGGGTTGTCCACGCGGATCATCGGCGGCCTGATCATGGCCCACGGTGACGAGGCCGGCCTGATCATCCCCCCGCGGGTGGCGCCCATCCAGGTGGTGGTGGTGCCCGTGACGCGCAGCCACGACGACGACGCGACCCGGCTGGTCGAGGAAGCCTGCGCGCGCATCGAGGCCGAGGCCGCCGCCGAGGTGCGCCTGCAAGTGGACCGTCGCGAGGGGATGCGCCCCGGCGAGAAGTTCGCGCACTGGGAGCTGCGCGGGGTGCCCCTGCGCCTCACCGTCGGCGCCAAGGACCTGGCCGGTGGCGGTGTCACTGTGGTGCGACGCGTCGACGGTGAGCAGACGGTGCTCCCGCTCGGCGGCCTGGGAGCACGACTGCCGAGCCTGCTCGACGACGCCCAGGCGGCGACGCGCGCGCGTGCCCAGGGGCTGCTCGATGAGCGGAGTGTTGAGGTGAGCTCGCTGGATGACCTGATCGACGCGTTTGCGCAGCGGCCCGTGTTCGCCAGCGCGCCCTTCTGCAACCGTCCGGAGTGCGAGATCGCGGTCAAGGCGGCCGTGCACGCCGCCACCGTGCGCAGCCTCCGCGCCGATCGCCGGGCCGACGGTGCTCCCTGCCTGGCATGCCGGCGCCCCGCAGAGCACGTGGCCCTGATCGCTCGCTCCTACTGAGGGGCTCACCTGACATCGAGGACGAGGGCGCCCCGCCGGCCGGCCCCGCCGCCCCCAGCGGGCAGCGCCCGCGCCGCGCCGGGCCGGTGCCGACCGGTCCTCTCTGAGCCGAGATGCGCGGGACCCGTTCTGAGTTCGCCCTGGGGCGGGTAGCATGATCAGGGAGATGGCGATCGACGAGCTCCTCTCCAGGGCCTCGTACCTCCGCGAGGAGGAGCGAGAGGTGCTCCAGCGCGCCTACTCGCTCGCCGAGCGCGCCCACGAGGGGCAGTCGCGGCTGAGCGGCGAGCCCTATGTCAGCCACCCCGTCGCCGTGGCCGGGATCCTCGCCGACCTGGGGTTGGACTCCGACACCCTGGTCGCCGCCCTGCTCCACGACACCGTCGAGGACACCGATGTCACTCGCGAGCAGCTGCGCAGGGAGTTCGGCGAGCACGTGGCCAAGCTCGTCGACGGCGTCACCAAGCTGGGCAAGATCCACGTCCACACCCGCGAGCAGGCCCAGGCGGAGAACATCCGCAAGATGCTGGTGGCCATGGCCGAGGACATCCGGGTGGTGCTCATCAAGCTCGGCGATCGCCTCCACAACATGCGCACGGTCGGCGCCCACAACGAGGAGCGCCGCCAGCGGATCTCCCGCGAGACCCTCGACATCTACGCCCCGCTGGCCCACCGGCTGGGCATCTGGCAGATCAAGGGAGAGCTCGAGGACCTCGCCTTCGCCCAGCTCGACCCCGACAACTACCGCGCCGTTGCCGCCAAGGTGAGCAAGGCCGCCGAGGAGCGTGGCTCCTTCATCAGCGACATCACCGAGATCCTGCGCCGTGAGTTCGAAAGGCTGGGCATCAACGCCGAGATCACCGGTCGGCCCAAGCACATCTTCAGCATCCACGACAAGATGGAGCGGTCCCACAAGGGTTTCGACGAGATCTACGACCTGATCGCGCTGCGCATCCTGGTCGACAGCATCAAGGACTGCTACGGCGCGCTGGGGACGGTGCACTCGCTCTGGAAGCCCATCCCGGGGCGCTTCAAGGATTACATCGCCATGCCCAAGGGCAACGGCTATCAGTCGCTGCACACCACGATGGTGTCGCACACCGGTGAGCCCATGGAGGTGCAGATCCGCACCCAGGAGATGCACAGCACTGCCGAGTACGGCATCGCAGCGCACTGGCACTACAAGGAGGGCGCCCAGCCGTCAAGGTTCGACGAGCGCTACGGCTGGCTGCGCCTGCTCATGGACTGGCAGAAGGAGGTCCTCGACGCCGAGGCCTTCGTCGACACAGTCAAGGTCGACATCTTTCAGGACGAGGTGTTCGTCTTCACCCCCAAGGGCGACGTCCGCTCTCTGCCCACGGGCAGCACGCCGGTGGACTTCGCCTACCGGGTGCACACCGACGTGGGCCACCACTGCATCGGTGCCAAGGTGAACAGCCGCATGGTGCCCCTCGATTACCACCTCGAGAACGGCGACATCGTCGAGGTGCTGACCACCAAGGGTGCGCACGCGCCGAGCCGTGACTGGCTCACCTTCGTCAAGACCAGCAGCGCGCGGGAGAAGATCCGCAGCTGGTTCAAGAAGGAACGTCGCGAGGAGAACGTCCAGAAGGGGCGCGAGCTGCTCGACAAGGAGTTCCGGCGCCTCCGCCAGCAGGCCCTGGGCTCGCTCAAGGACGACCGCCTGCTCGAGCTCGCCCATGACTTCAAGTTCAGCACCATCGACGACTTCCTGGCCGCGGTCGGCTATGGCGACGTCAGCGCCCGCGGTGTGGTGCTGCGCTACAGCGATCGCGAATCGCCTGACCAGGCGGGCGAGACCACCGTGCTGGGGATACCGCTGATCAGCGCGACCCCGCCCAGCAACGGCCACGTCCGCGTCCACGGCATGAGCGACATGCTGACCACCCTGGCCCAGTGCTGCAAACCGCTCGCCGGCGACGCCGTCCGTGGCTACACCACCCGGGGCAAGGGTGTCACCGTGCACCGATCCGATTGCGTCAACATCCGCCACGCCGCTGATCCCGACCGCATCGTCGAGGTGGAGTGGGAGCGCGGCAACGACCAGGTGTACCCGGTGAACATCAAGATCGAGGCCTGGGATCGGACCGGGCTGCTCCGCGACATCGCCGCGGTGATCGCGGAGTCCAAGATCAACCTCTCCGGTGCCGATGTCCAGGTGTACGACGACCGCACCGCGGTGATCTCGACCATCGTGGAGATCGCCAATCTCACCCAGCTGAGCCGGCTGCTGGAGCGGCTGGAGGCGGTCCGCGACGTGCACACCGTGGCCCGGGGGGCGGTCTGAGACGGGGCGGATGGCCACTCCCAGGGCCGGCGGTGGCGGAGCATCCTTCGACCTCGACCACACCATCGTGGTGGTGGCGGGCAACCTCGCCAACGCCGCCGCCAGACGCAGCGGGGAGCAACCCTCGGGGCCCTGAGCTCGGCCTGGAGCCGCGTTGTGCCGGGGCTCCTCCTGCCCGGAGCGGAAGCGCCGGTACACTCGGGCGGCTATGAGCCCGATCGCGCTCCCTCGAGGGACGAGAGACCTGCTACCTGACGAGGCGCCTGCCTGGCGATGGTTCCATGAGACCCATGCCACCGTGGCGGGGCGGCACGGCTACCAACTGATCGACACGCCCGCTTTCGAGGCGACCGAGCTGTTTGCCCGCGCGGTCGGCTCGGGCACCGACGTCGTCGACAAGGAGATGTACACGTTCACCGACCGCGGCGGCAGGTCGCTGACGCTGCGGCCCGAGGGAACCGCCCCGGTGCTTCGAGCCGTGCTCGGGGCGCACCTCGAGCAGCGCCACCGGCCGGTGCGCGTGCACTACGCCATGGCGATGTTCCGCTACGACCGACCGCAGGCGGGCCGGCAGCGTCAGTTCAGCCAGGTCGGCGTCGAGGTGATCGGTGAACGCGACCCCGCCCATGACGCCGAGGTCGTCGAGCTGGCCTGGCGCTTCACCGCCGAGCTCCGCATCGAGGGCATCGACCTGCAGCTCAACACCCTCGGCGACCTGGAGGACCGGCTCGGCTATCGACATGCGCTGATCGCCTACTACACGCCGCTGCGCGACTCGCTGTGCGAGGACTGCCGGCGCCGGCTCGACGTCAACCCGCTGCGCCTGCTCGACTGCAGGAAGGACGCTGGTCACGTCGAGAACGCACCCATGCTCGGAGAACACCTGAGCGCTGCCAGTCGCCGGTACTTCGAATCGGTGTGCAGACACCTCGACGACGCCGGGATCCCCTACACCCACAACCAGCGCCTGGTGCGCGGGCTCGACTACTACACGCACACCGCCTTCGAGTTCTGGCACCGCTCTCTGCAGGGTGCGCAAAACGCGCTTGGCGGTGGCGGCCGGTACGACGGGCTCGCCGAGCAGCTCGGTTTCCCAGCCACGCCCGGGGTGGGCTATGCCCTCGGGGTCGAACGACTGCTGAGCATCGTCGGTGAGCAGGGCACCGCTCCCGGGCCGCAGCCGGCAGCGCAGTTGGTGATCTGCACCACCGCTGCAGCCTCGCCCCCGGAGGTGCGCCGGCTGGCGCAGGAACTGCGCGCCCGGACCTCCGTGGTCACCGACCTCACCGATCGCCGACTCGACAGGAAGCTGCGCGATGCAGACCGGCTCGGCGCCCTGCTGGCGCTGCTCATCGGGCTCGACGAGGGGCTGGTGCTGCGCAACCTGCGCACTCGCACGCAGCAGGTGGTCAGCGCCGGCGGCGTTCTCGACGCGGTCACAGCAGAGCTGGTCAGGGCCAACCAGGACAGCGCAGGGTGAGCATCACCCGCACCAGTTGCGGAGCCCCCCGCCTGGCCGACGCCGGCCAGGAGATGACCGTGTTCGGCTGGGTCGACCGGCGCCGTGACCATGGCGGGTTGATCTTCCTCGACGTCCGCGATCACAGCGGGATCCTCCAGGTGGTCATCAACCCGCAGACAGCTCCCCGGGCGCACGCGGCCGCGCACGGGGTGCGCCTGGAGTGCGTCATGCGGTTGCGAGGCACCCTGCGAGCTCGCGACGCGCCCAACATCAACCCGCGGCGCGACACCGGGGAGGTGGAGCTGCACGCCGAGGAGTGCGAGGTGCTGTCGGTGGCCAGGACGCCGCCCTTCCCCGTGAACGAGGAGACGGAGGTCGACGAGACCCTGCGCCTGCGCCACCGCTACCTCGATCTGCGCCGTCCTCGGCTGCAGCGCAACCTGCGCGCCCGGGCCACGTTCATCGCAGCGCTCCGCACCGCCATGGTGGACATGGGTTTCACCGAGATCGAGACGCCGATGATGATCCGGGCAACACCCGAGGGAGCTCGCGACTACCTGGTTCCCAGCCGCCTCCAGAACGGCAGCTTCTACGCGCTGCCGCAGTCACCGCAGCTGTACAAGCAGCTCTGCATGGTGGCCGGGCTGGACCGCTACTTCCAGATCGCGCGCTGCATGCGCGACGAGGACCTCAGGGCCGATCGCCAGCCGGAGTTCACCCAGCTGGACATCGAGATGTCCTTCGTCGACGAGGAGGACGTCTTCGGGGTCCTGGAGCGGGCCATCTCCTCGGCATGGTCGGCGAGCGGCTTCCGCGGCGCCATCGCCACCCCCTTCCCGCGCCTCAGCTGGCAGGAGTCAATGGATCGCTACGGTGTGGACAAGCCGGACGTGCGCTTCGGCGTCGAGCTGCGCGACCTCACCGAGGCGCTGCGCTCCTGCGGCTTTCGCGTCTTCGCGGACGCGGTGTCCGGCGGCGGCGTGGTCAAGGGGATCGCGGTCGCCGGGGGCGGCGACCTCACCCGCGGCGACATCGAGGGCAGGCTCACCGAGGTGGCGCGCACCTTCCGCGCCCGTGGGCTGGCCTATCTCTGGCGGCGCGAGGCAGGCTGGGAGGGTGGGATCGCCAAGTTCTTCACCCAAGGCGAGCTCGACACCATCGGGGCCATCACCGGCGCGGGGGCCGGCGACGCCGTCCTGATGGTGGCCGACTCCGCGGCGGTGGTCGCCGCGGCGCTGGGGGCACTGCGCAATCACCTGGCTCGAGAGCGTGGCTGGGCCGGCGCCGACGAGATGGCGATGGTCTGGGTGACCGACTTTCCCATGTTCGAGCGCGACGAGCAGACCGGTGGCCTGGCCCCGCTCCACCACCCCTTCACCATGATCCACGGCGACGACATCGATCGTCTCGAGAGCGATCCCCTGCACATCCGCTCGCGGGCCTACGACATCGTTCTCAACGGCCGCGAGATCGGCAGCGGCAGCATCAGGATCACCGATCCCGCGCTCCAGCAGCGGGTGTTCGCGACCATCGGGATCGACGCCGAGGCGGCGCGGCGGAAGTTCGGCTTCCTTCTCGAGGCCTTCCAGTACGGTGTTCCGCCCCACGGTGGATTCGCCGCCGGCGTCGAGCGGCTGGTCATGGAAGGACTGGGGGAGGACAACATCCGCGACGTCATCGCGTTCCCAAAGAACCAGCAGGCGCAGGAGCCGATGACGGGAGCGCCCGCCCCGGTGGAGGGCGGACAGCTCGCCGAGCTCGGCCTGGCGGTGCGTCCGGGGCCGGGCTCGCCTTCCCCAGAGATGTCCCCGGGCGGCCAGGGTTGATCGGCGCGACCGTGCGGTAGGATCGCCGGCGGCACCCGGTTGGTCGCAGCCATCCATACGCGGCTGGACCAACATCAAACGCATCGGGAACCTCATATTCGTCCGCTGGACCCCGGGCCTCGGCATCGTGCGCGTGGAGGGGGGAAGGCGTCGTGCGGGATCCCACCTGGGTAGACGGGCTCAGCCCGGGACTGGCGCGGCCGCCGGGTGCTAGTAGGCTCCACCGGGTGAGCCCGGGCATCGTGCTGGCTGTGCTGATCGTGGCCATCGCGGCTCAGCTGACCCGGCTCATCGCGCCCCGCCGCGGCAATTACCCGATCGCCCTGGCCTGTGCCGTGATCGGATTGCTCGGGGCCGAGCTGGTGGCCCTGAGCGGGCACGGTGGCCCCTCCCTGGGCTCGGTGCACCCCGCCGCCGACGTGGTGGGCATTGCGCTCGTCGAGGCTGCCGGTCTGGTGCTGACGGCCCCGCGACGGCTGGGAGGTCGATAATCCCCGCGACCGCCCACCCACAGGAGCACCGCCCTGCGTCTGCGCCTCGGCCGCTCGGGTCTGTTCGCCGCCGCCGCCGTGGCCGGGGCGATCGTGTACTGGCGCGCCAACGAGCGGCGGCGCTCGCGCGAGTTCGCCGAGGGCATCGACGACGCGGTGGCGCAGGGTCGGGAGGCTGCCGGGGCGGTGCCGGCGGGCTCGGAGGCGGACGCGCCACCGTTTGACCAGCGTTGACAGGGGGTACTTCTCAAGCAGGATGACTCGGACCACGTCTGAACTCCGTCTGCCGGCCGATCCCGCCTACATCGTGGTCGCCAAGCGCGCCGCCTCGGCATTCGCCGCGGTCGCGGGCTTCGACGTCGAGGCGGTGCATGATCTGACCATCGCCGTCGCCCAGGCGTGCGAGAACGCCATCGCCTGCGCCCTGCGGGTGGGCGGCGCCGGGCTCGGCCAGATCCGCCTCACCTTCATCGTCGAGGGCACGCGCCTCGAGGTGCAGGTGCACAGCAGCTGCGCCCGCCAGGTGGTCGCCCAGGCGGCCGCGGTGCGTCAGCAGGCGGTGGCCAAGGCGGTGGCGAGGGAACGCCAGGAGGTGGCCGCGGCCACCGACCTCGCGCTCCGGCTCATGGGGTTGTTCGTCGACGACCACAGCTACAGGGTCGACGAGCGCACCGGTGGTCTGCGTGTCCGGCTGACGAAGTACAAAGCTTCGTGAGCGTCCTGCCCCGTGACGACGGGGCGGCGGGCGCGAAGAGAACGCGGACCATTCCCAAACCGGCGCCGAGCGCGCGCCGTGAGCTGGTGCGCGGCCTTCTCCGCGAGTACAGCACCACGCGTGACCCGGCGGTCCGCGATCGATTGGTGGAGCTGAACTCGGACCTGGTCCACTACATCGCCCGCCGTTTCGCCAATCGAGGTGAGCCCCTGGAGGACATCGAGCAGGTCGGCTTTCTCGGCCTGATCCACGCCATCGAACGCTTCGATCCGTCGCTGGAGAACGAGTTCAGCACCTTCGCCACCCCGACGATCATGGGCGAGATCCGGCGCTACTTCCGCGACCGCTCCTGGGCGGTCCGGGTGCCCCGCCGGCTCCAGGAGAACCTGCTGCGCGTCAACGCCGCAGCCCAGCAGCTCACCGGCGAGCTGGGACGCTCCCCCAGCATCGGCGAGATCGGTGAGCGCCTCGGGCTGGAGCCCGAGGACGTCCTGGCCGCGCTCGAGGTGTCGCCCGCTCAACGCACCGTCTCCCTGGAGGCGGCCCCCGCCGGGCGCAACGACGAGGCCATCACCCTCGGCGAACGGCTCGGCACCGAGGACAGCAACCTCGACCGCGTGGAGATGCGCGCCCTTCTCGAGCAGGCCATGGCGCACCTCAACCCGCGCGAGCGGGAGATCATGGCGCTCCGTTTCGTCGAGGAGCTGCCCCAGACCGAGGTGGCCAAACGCCTGGGGATCTCCCAGATGCACGTCTCGCGCCTGCAGCGGGCGGCTGTCGACCACCTCCGTCGCGAGATGGGGGACGGGGCTGCCGTCTGAGGCTCGCGCGGGGGGCGCTGCGGCGGCGACCGGCTACAATTGCGTCGATCCCCCGCAACCATCGGCTCGCGCCCGCGGGCCCCACACCATGGACGGGCGTTTGCGCACCCACGAGATCCGGGAACGCTTTCTCAGCTACTTCGAAGACCACGGACACCATCGTCTGGCGAGCGCATCGCTGATCACCCACGACGATCCGTCCCTGCTCTTCAACGTGGCCGGGATGGTCCCGCTCAAGCCCTACATCACCGGGGAGGCCGAGCCGCCCTCGCCGCTGCTCGTCTCCTGCCAGAAGTGCTTTCGCGGCCAGGGCCTGCGCGACGACATCGCCGAGGTCGGCGACGACACCCACCACACCTTCTTCGAGATGCTCGGCAACTGGTCGATCGGCGGCTACTTCAAGGAGGGCGCCATCGTCGCCGCCTGGGAGCTGCTCACCGAGGTGTACGGCCTCGATCCGCGGCGGCTGCGGCCGAGCATCTTTCCCGACGACAGCGAATCCGAGCGCCTCTGGCGCGAGGTGACCGGCATCCCCGCCGAGGGCATCTCGCGCATCGCCGACAACTGGTGGGAGGCCGGCCCGACCGGTCCCTGCGGGTACGACAGCGAGATCCACTGGGACTGGGGCACCCCCTGCTCATGCGGGCGCGACGACTGCCTTCCCGAGGACGAATGCGGCGGCAATCGCTGGGTCGAGATCTGGAACCTCGTCTTCATGGAGTTCAACCAGGATGAGGCCGGCAATCGCTCGCCGCTGCCGCGGAGGACTGTCGACACCGGGATGGGGCTGGACCGCCTCGCCGCCGTCGTCCAGGACGTCCGCAGCGTGTACGACACCGACATGTTCGCCGGGATCATCGCGTCGTTCGCAGATCGCCTGGAACCGGGACCGGGCACGCCCGGGCGCCTCGCCAGCCTGCACGTCCTCGCCGACCACGTCCGCGCCGCCACCTTCCTGATCGCCGACGGCGTCCTGCCCGGAACCGAGGCTCGCGGCTACGTGCTTCGGCGGGTGATCCGCCGGGCCGCCATCCACGGGCGTCGTGTCGGCCTCAGGGGTGGCCTGGCCCCCGCGGTCGCCGCCGTCGTCGACGCCATGGGCGACGCCTACCCGGAGATCGTCGACAACCGCCCACTCGTGGAGCGCACCCTCGTGGAGGAGGAGGCGGGGTTCGCGCGCACTCTCGACGCCGGCTCGGATCGCCTCGCCTCACTGCTGGACTCTGGTGTCGGAACCATCCCCGGAGGGGAGGCGTTCCGGCTCCATGACACCTATGGTCTGCCCATCGAGATGACAGTCGAGATGGCAGGGGAGCGAGGCGTCGCCGTGGACCGCGCGGGCTTCGATGCCGCCATGGCCGAGCAGCGGGAGCGCAGCAAGGCCGCCCATGTGCGTGTCGGCTTCGAAGGTGGTCCCCGGCTGCCCGCCACCGTCTTCGTCGGCTACGAATTCCTGGAGAGCCCGGCCACCGTGCTGCGCATCGGCGGCGCCGAGCCACGGGACCTGCTCCCGGCCGGCGCCGAGGACGCAGTGATCCTGGACACGAGCCCGTTCTACGCGGAGGCGGGTGGCCAGGTGGGAGACACCGGTGACCTGCTCTTCGAGGCCGGCCGTGCCCGGGTCCTCGACACCACCATGGTGGGGGGCGCACGGGTGCACACGGTGCGCGTGGAGGAGGGCACCCTGGCGGCCGGAGTCGCCGTGCGCGCGGTGGTGGACGGTGAGCGCCGCGCCCAGGTGGCGCGTCACCACAGCGCCACTCACTTTCTCAACCAGGCCCTGCGCGAGGTGCTCGGAGCCGGCGTGGTGCAGCGCGGCTCCCTGGTGGGGCCCGACCACGCCACCTTCGACTTCTCGCTGGGCCGGGCTCTCAGCCCGGCCGAGCTGCGCGACGTCGAGACGCGCGTCAACCACCACATCCGCTCCAACCCACCTCGCCGAACAGAGGTCATGCCCGTCGCCCAGGCCAGGGCGAGCGGCGCCATCGCGCTGATCGACGAGAAGTACGGTGAGACGGTGCGGGTGGTCGACTTCGGCGGGTGGTCCCGCGAGCTCTGCGGTGGCACCCACGTGGGTGGTGCCGGCGAGATGGGGGCCGCCATCATCGTGGCGGAGAGCAGCATCGGCCAGGGCATCCGGCGCATCGAGATGGTGGTCGGCGAGGCGGCGGAGCGGCGCTGGAGGGAGACCGGCGACAGCCTGCTGCTCACCGCCCGCGCGCTCAGGGCCCGCCCCAGCGAGGTGCCGGAGCGGGTGACCGCGCTGCAGGAGCAGGTGCGCGCCGCGCGGCGCGAGCTCGCCTCGGCCAGGCGCCGGACCCTGTCGGTGTCGGGCCCGGCAGAGGCTGGAGCGTCCCAGCCCACCATCACCACGTTCGGGGACCTGCGCTACGCGGAGCTGCTGGTCGACGCCCAGGCGGACGCGGGCATGATCGTCGATGTCACCGACCGCCTCTTCGCCGAGCAGCTGGGGGCGGATGGCGTGGCGGTGGTGGTCGGCGACGCCGCCTTCGCCGTGAAGGTCGGCCCCAGCGCGCAGAGATCAGGGATCAGGGCAGGCGACCTGGTGCGGAGCGCCGCCGAGGTGATGGGAGGCCGGGGAGGCGGGCGGCCCGACTTCGCCCAGGGAGGCGTGAAGGACCCCGCCCGGCGGCAGGAGGCGCTGGCGCTCATCCGCGAGGCGGTGAGCCGCGCCCGCGGGGGCAGCGCATGAGCAAGCGCAAGTTCGCCCTGCTGCGGCGCCGCGCCGAGTTCAACACCCACTACACCGTGCTCGACATCGGCACCGAGTTCGTCAAGGCGCTGGTGGTCAAACGCGAGGCCGACAAGGGCATCGTCATCGGGGCGGCCCGGGTGCGCCAGCAGCTCACCGACATGCACGGCGGGGCCGTGGCGGACATCCAATCGGTGATCGACAACTGCGATCGGGCGCTCACCGAGGCGGAGGACATGTGCGAGATCGTCCCCGGCCAGGCGGTGATGGGAATCGCCGGCGAGCAGGTGCGCGGCTTCAGCACCACCATGACGCTGCCCCGCCCCCAGCCGCAGGCGCGCATCACCCAGGCCGACCTGGCCGCGGGGCTGCAGGCGGTGCAGCGGCGGGCGCTGAAGGAGGCGGTTCGCCAGATGTCCCACGAGCTCGGTGTCGCCGAGGTGAACGTCAAGCTGGTGCACAGTGCAATAACCGCAGTCCGCATCGACGGCTACGCGGTCAGCAGCCCTGTCGACTTCCAGGGCAATGTTGTGGACATCACCGTCTTCAACACCTTTGCGCCGCTGCACCACATCGGCGCGCTGCAGACGATCGCCCAGGAGCTGGATCTGGAGGTGGTGGCCACGGTCGCCGAGCCGTACGCGCTGGCCCGCGGCTGCACCACCGACGACATCGAGGAGCGCGGCGCCATCTTCATCGACGTGGGCGGAGGAACCACCGACGTCGCGCTGCTCCGCAACGGCGGCATCGAGGCGACGCGGATGTTCGCGCTGGGCGGGCGATCGTTCACCAAGCGCCTCGCCGGTGAGCTGCAGATCTCCATGGGCGAGGCCGAGCGCTACAAGCTCTCCCACGGGGAGGGCCGCCTCGCCGCCGAGCAGCGCGCCCTGGCCCGCCAGGCGCTCACCCCGACCGCCGAGGTGCTTGCCCAGGGGGTGGCCCTGACCCTGGAGGAGCTGGCCGGCGGGGAGGCGCTGCCGGCGACGATCTGCCTGGCGGGCGGCGGCGCCTCGCTCCCCGAGGTCAGCGAGCAGCTCAGCGCCCTCGACTGGGCCCAGGCCCTGCCCCTGGCGCACGCGCCGTCGGTGCGGGTCCTCGGGCCCGAGGACGTCCAGCGGGTGTTCGACAGCACCGGATTGCTGGTGGGCAGCCAGGACGTCACGCCCATGGGCCTGGCCCACCATGCCGTCTCCCTCGAGGATGAGTCCGACCAGCCGCTGGGGGGGCTGATGCGCCGGGTCCTCAAGACGATGAAGGTCTGAGCCATGCCCCAGGTCATCTACACCGAGGCCAGCGACGAGATCGTCGACCTCGTGGACAGGGTGCGCAAAGCCGCCGACCCGGACGTCGCCCTGGTGGTCAGCGCCGGCACCACGGGCATCCAGACGCCCCTCAACGTCCGCCTGCTCCGCCAGCTGGGGACGGGGGCGGGCAAGCGCGTGTCGGTGATCAGCGGCGACCCCCACATCCAGGAGCTCTCCCGGGTCGGCGGTCTGCCCACCTACGCCTCGGTGCCGGCCTTCGAGCGGGGCATCCAGACGGTGCGCGCGCACTCCGACGCCGGCCTGCCCGCCACGGGTGTGGCGGGGGCGGCCGCCGCCGCCTCGGTGCTGTCCCCGCCCGCTCCACCACCCCCTCCGCCGGTGGCTCACGGTGCCGGTGCCGGGGCCGCCGCCGCCGGCTCTCGCGGGGGGCGCACCGGCCGGCGCCGCCCCCTGTACTTCGTGGCCGCCGGCCTGGTGGTCCTGGGGATCCTGCTCTTCCTCGTGGTGGCACCCTCCGCCAAGGTGACGATCACGCTGGCGGGCACCCCGCTGAGCGCCAACCCCACCATCCAGGGCAGCCCTGACCCGCGCAACGCCGGCCAGGCCGACCACATCGTCACCTCGGTGGTCACCAGCAACCAGTCCGCCCAGTTCACCGCCACCCCCACCGGCAAGCAGCCGGTGGCGGCGACGGCGGCCACCTCAACCCTGGTCTTCTCCACGGACATCCCCATCGGCGCCCAGTTCGACGTGCCCAAGGGCACCGAGTTCGACACCCAGGACAGCCCGGCGATCCGCTTCTACGCCACCCAGGACACCCGCGTCTGCATCGGGCCCAGCGGCGGAACCCCGCCGACCTGCATGGGCGGCGCCCCGCCCAACGACGCGGTGGCGGTGGCGGACGGCACCGCCGAGGCCAAGGGCAACGTGGCTGCCAACACCATCACCAAGTGGTCCACCGACCCCTGCCCCTCCCCACCGAACCCGCCGTTTCCCGGATGCAAGCAGAGTGACCTCACCGAGACCAACCCGGCGGCGGCCAGCGGAGGAGCCGACGCCAAGACCAACACGGTGGCCAGCCAGGCCGACCTGAGCGGCTGGAACGCCCAGGTGACCCAGGATGAGCAGACGCTCACGGCCCAGGCCAACCAGGACATGCAGAGCAGGGCCGCGGGGAAGACCCTCGCCAAGGACCCGGGAGGCAACGGGGTGTCCGTCACCTGTGCCGTCACCCCCGCCCTGCCTGCCGCCAACGCGGTCTTCGCCACCGCCCAGGTCACCGTGGCGTGCAACGGCAAGGGCGCGGCCTACAACCCGGGCGACGTCAGCAAGGATGTCAAGAGCGATCTCCAGGCGCAGGTGGCCCAGGGCAACACCCTCGCCGCCGACGCCATCAACTGCACAAAGACCGCGGTGACGCAGGCCGCCGATGACGGCACGGTGGTGCTGAGCGTGCAGTGCACCAGCTTCTCGCGTCCCTCGGTCGACCTGGCGGCGCTCAAGGGGCAACTCGCCGGCCACAGTCCCGGCGACGCGCGCAACATCGTCGAGCACCGCCTCGACCGCGTCCAGAGCGTGGCTGTGTCGCAGTCGCCGATCCCCTTCTTCTGGCTGCCCTTCTTCTCCGGCCGCATCGAGATCGACCTGGCCTTCGTCACCCAGGCGGGCCCGTGACCACACCGGCGCTGGGGGTGGACGTGGGCACGGTGCGCGTGGGGCTCGCCGGCAGCGATGAGACGGGCACCCTGGCGACGCCGCTTCGCACCGTGCCGCGCCGGCCGCTGGCGCGCCTCTGGCGGGAGCTGAGCGAGGTCGTCGAGGAGCGCCTGCCCGAGCGCATCGTGGTGGGGCTGCCGCGCCGCCTCGACGGCAGCGAGGGCGATTCGGCGGCGGACGCCCGCCTGGTGGCGGGCCAGCTGCACGCCCACACCGGGTTGCCGGTGGAGATGTGGGACGAGCGCTTCACCACCGTGGCCGCGGAGCGCAGCCTGATCGCGGCGGGCCGGCGCCGCGTCCAGCGCCGCCGCTCCGTCGACGCCGTCGCCGCCAGCCTGCTGCTGCAGAGCTGGTTGGACTCCCGCGCCTCTCCAAGCACGTCGCGGTGAAGCGCGGCGGGCGCAGGCGCTCGGGGGCCATCTTCCTGATCGTCGGGATCGTGATCCTGCTGGTCGTGCTCGGCGGCGGCTCGCTCCTCTATGGGCGCACCCAACTGGAGCCGCCCGCCAGCGCCGCGGGCTCGCCGGTGACGATAACCGTGCGCAGCGGCGAGGGCCTGGACAGCCTGATCGGGGACCTCGCCACCCACGGGCTCATCCGCAGCACCTTCTGGTTCGGTTGGTACGCGCGGCTGCAGGGCCTGAGCTCCAAGCTGGTGGCGGGCAACTTCGTCCTCGACGACGCCATGAGCGCCAGCTTCATCGTCCAGCGGCTTGAGGGACAACCCCAGATTGCCACCCGGCACGTGCTGCTCACCGAAGGGCTCACCGCCGCGCAGATGGGCGCCAGGCTGGCGGCGGCCGGCCTGCGCATCAGCGCCGACCGGTACCTCGCCGAGGTGCGTGGCGGGACGTTCAACGAGCCCTTTCTTGGGGGCCGGCCGCCGGGCGCGTCTTTGGAGGGGTTCCTGTTCCCCGACACCTACGACATTCCCGCCAACGCCACCGCCCACGACGTGGTGCAGATGCAGCTCGCCGACTTCGCCAACAAGGCGATGCCCCTGTTCCAGGGGCTCAGCCCCCAGAAGCTCTACTCCGCGCTGACGGTGGCGTCGATCACCGAACGCGAGGCCAGGTTCGACGCCGACCGCCCCCTGGTCGCGGGAGTGATCGACAACCGCCTCGCCGCCGGCCAGCTCCTCCAGGTCGACTCGACAGTGCTCTACGGCCTCGGGATCAGCTCAGGCGCGCTGAGCGCCCAGCAGCTGGCGACCGACACCCCCTACAACTCGTACATCCACAGCGGGCTTCCACCCACGCCGATCGCCAACCCCGGTGCGAGCAGCATCAGCGCCGCGGTCCACCCGGCGAGCACGCCGTACTACTACTACATCTCCGACTGCAGTGGTCACAACCACTACAGCGTCACCGACCAGGAGCACGAGCAGCAGATCGCCCAGTACCTCAGCAAGCCGTGCGGTTCATGACATGGAGGAAGCACTGCCTCTCTGCCTGATCGGGCAGGGCATCGCCTCGACTCCCAGCCGGGCCATGCAGGAGGCAGCGCTGCGCGCCGGGGGCCGTCGCGGCAGCTACGACATCGTCGACGTCGACGCCGCGGGACTGCCCGCGGTGCTGATCGACCTGCGCGCCGGTCGCTGGCGCGGCGCCAACGTGACCACGCCGTACAAGTTCGCCTGCGCCCAGGTCTGCGACGAGCTGGCCGGGGACGCGTCGCGCACCGGGGCGGTCAACACCATCACGGTGAGCGCCGATGGGCGCCTGCTCGGCGACAACACCGATGCGGCGGGTTTCGAGATGGCCCTGAGCGGGCGCATGCTCTGGCCGGTCCCCGACAGTCGCGCTGTGGTCTTCGGTGCCGGTGGGGCGGCCGCGGCGGTGGTCCTCGCCCTCTCCCGCGTCCCCGTGCAGCGCACCACCGTGGTGGCACGCCGGATCAATGCGGCGCGCTCGCTCATCGACGGCCTGACCCCGGCCGCGGGCGGTGACCTCGGGGTGGGCCTGTGGGACGGGGACTACCTGGAGCGGCTGGTGGCGACCGCTGACATCGTGGTCAACGCCACCTCGGCGGGATTGCGCGCCATGCCATTCTCACCCCCGCAGCTGCAGTCGTCGTGTACGGTCGCGGACGTGCGCTACCGGCCTCGTCCCGTGGACCTGGTGGCGGCGTCCCTGGAGGCAGGCCTGCGCGGCTGCGACGGCGCCGACATGCTGCTGCACCAGGGCATGCTCAGCTACCGGCTCTGGACCGGCGACGATCCGCCCTACCCGGCCGCCCGCCGGGCGCTGGAGGAGGCCCTGGGGCGATGAGCGCGACCGCGGCGGCCATCGCGGCACCGGTGGGCGCGGCGGTCGGATTCGGCGCCGGCTGGCTGTCACTCCTCCTGGAGCGGATCGAGGGCCTCGAGGCGGAGGACCGCGAGGATCGCGAGGCGTACGAGCGCGAGCTCGACTCGCTCACCCTGAGGGCGTCGGAGGCTGGGGAGGCGCCACCTGCGTCCGAGCGCTGGCCGACGGAGAGCTACGGCTGGACCTGGCTGGAGCGGGTGCTCTGCCCCGGTCTCGGCGCCGCAGGCTTCGCGGCGTTCGCGGCTCATGATCCGTGGGCGTGGGGGTTGGCCATCCATCTTCTCTGGGTGGCGGTCTTCGTCCAGATCGTCGGCTTCGACCTCAAGCACAGGCTCATCCTCAACCGCGTCACCTACCCGGCGATCGTGGTGGCGCTGGCGCTCTCCCTGGTGTCGCCGGGGCTCACCATCGCGCACTCCGTGGCCGGGGGCGTCGCCATCGGAGCCTTCTTCCTGCTCATGAACCTGGTCTCGCGCGGCGGCATCGGGCTCGGCGATGCCAAGCTCGGGGCGCTGGTGGGGGCCGTCTGCGGGATCGGGTTCGATCTCGATCACCTCGCCGCCGTCTACGCCGTGATCTACGGCATCTTCCTGGGTGGCTTCGTCGCCCTGGTCCTCCTGCTCCTGCGCGTGCGCGGCCTCAAGGATCCCATCCCCTTCGGTCCCTTCCTCTGCGTCGGGGCGGCGCTGGTCCTCTTTCGCGGGGTGTGAGCAGGGCCGCCGGGAGGGTGCGCCACCCGCTCGCTCCTAGAATCGCCGGATGTTGAGGTTCCTCACCGCCGGCGAATCCCACGGGCCGCAGCTGACGGTCATCGTCGAAGGCATCCCCGCCGGGCTGGAGCTGGACGCGGCACGCCACCTCCAGCCCGACCTGCGCCGCCGCCAGGGCGGCTACGGACGCGGCAAGCGCCAGCAGATCGAGAGCGACAGCGCCGTCGTCAGCGCGGGGGTGCGCGGCGGCCGGACGCTGGGCTCGCCGATCTCTCTGACCATCGTCAATCGCGACTGGGACAACTGGAAGGGCCCGATGCAGGTGGAGGCGGAGGGGTTCACCAGGAAGCCGGTGACGCGGGTGCGTCCCGGCCACGCCGACCTGGCGGGCATGCTCAAGTACGACCTCGACGATGCCCGCGACGTGCTGGAGCGCGCCTCGGCGCGAGAGACGGCGGCCCGCGTCGCCGCGGGAGGGATCGCCAAGGCGCTGCTGGGGGTCGCAGGGGTGTCGATCAGCTCGCGGGTGGTGCGGATCGGCGACGTCGTCGCCGCCGAGGAGGGCGGGGACGCCGGCGCCGTGGAGGAGTCGCCGGTGCGCTGCGCCGTACCCGAGGCGGGTGCCCGGATGGTCGCGGCCATCGACGCGGCGCGCGCCGCCGGCGACACCCTCGGCGGCACCGCCCTGGTGGTCGCCCACCGTGTTGTGGCCGGGCTTGGCAGTTACGTGCAGTGGGACCGTCGCCTCGACGGTCGCGTCGCGCAGGCGATGTGCAGCATCCCTTCGGTCAAGGGCGTCGAGCTCGGCGATGCGCTCACCGCCGCCGCCAGCGCGGGCTCGGCGGTGCACGACCGGCCGGCCTTCAGCGGGGCCCGCGGCTTCCACCATCTCAGCAATCGCCAGGGAGGTCTGTCCGGAGGGGTCAGCAACGGCGAGGACGTGTGGGCGCGGGTGCACTTCAAGCCCATCTCCACCCTGCTCTCACCGCTGCGCAGCGTCGACGTGCGCACCGGCGAGGAGACCAACGCCCACTACGAGCGCAGTGACATCTGCGTGGTGCCGGCGGGAGCGGTGGTCGCCGAGGCGATGCTGGCGCTGGTCCTCGCCGAAGCCCTGCTGGAGAAGTTCGGCGGCGACTCGATCGCCGAGCTGCGCCGCAACCTCGATTCCTACCGGGCCACGCTGGGACGGCTGCGATGAGCGGCATCGGCCACATCGTGCTGGTCGGGCTGCCCGGCACCGGCAAGAGCTCGGTGGCCCCGCTGCTGGCGGCGCGACTGGGACGCGGCTGGGTGGACACCGATGCTGCTGTGGAGAGCCACCTGGGGATGAGCGTCGCCCAGGCGTTCACCGACCTCGGAGAGGCGCGCTTCCGAGCCGAGGAGCGGCGGGCCGCGGAGCTGGCGCTGGCGACGGGCGAGCCACTGGTGATCGCGGCGGGCGGCGGCCTGGTCGGCCAGCCCGGCGCCCTGGAGGTGCTGGAACGCCGGGCCACGGTGGTCTGCCTCGACGCCGCCGACTCCGGGCTGGCGGCGAGGCTGGCGCCGGACGGGCAGGGTCGTCCACTGCTCGGCGGCTCTCCTGAGGCGGCCCTCCGCCACCTCCGTGCGGCGCGCGGCGTGGCCCATGCCCGGGCACAGCTGCACGTCCACACCGACCTGCGCACCCCCGCCGAGGTGGCCGAGCGGATCGCCGGCGCGGTGAGCGGAGCGGTCCGCGTCGCCACCGCCCACCCCTACCTGGTGCGGGTGGGCGCCGGGACCCTCGACGCCATCGGTGACCACGTTCCGGCGACGGCACGGCGCGCGGTTCTGATCGCCGACCTGGCGGTGTCGGGGGTCGCCGAGCAGCTCGCCCTCGCCCTGCGGCGCCGGGACGTGGCCACGTCCGTGGTGGCCATCCCCGGAGGCGAGCAGGCCAAGCGCTGGAGCGTCGCCGGGGCGCTCCTGGAGCGCTGCAGCGACGCCGGCCTGGAACGCGACGACTGCATCGTTGCCGTGGGCGGAGGCAGCATCGGCGACGTCACCGGCCTGGTCGCGGCCACCTACCTGCGCGGCATCGCCTGGGTGGTGGTCCCCACCACCCTGCTGGCCATGGTGGACAGCGCGGTCGGCGGCAAGACCGCGGTCAACCTGCGCCGCGGCAAGAACCTCGCCGGCGCCTTCTGGCAGCCCCGCGCGGTGCTGTGCGATCCCGCGGTTCTCGAGCAGCTGGGTGACCGCTCCTTCCGGTCCGCCTTCGCCGAGATCGTGAAATCGTCTATGGTCGGCGGCGTCCACCTCACCGGCCTGGTCGAGCGGTGCCTCTCGGCTGGGCTCGCGCGCGACAGCGACGCGATCTGCGCGCTGGTGCGCGGATGCTGCGAGCTCAAGGCCGACGTGGTGGCCGGCGATGAGCGCGAGGCGGGCCGCCGGGCGATTCTCAACTACGGACACACGGTGGGTCATGCGGTGGAGGAGCTGACGGGGGCCGGCGCGGGCCTCGACCATGGCGAGGCGGTGGCCTTCGGCATGCGGGTGGCGGGGGCGCTCAGCATCGTCGAGTCGGGATGCCCGCCAGGGGACATCGCGGGCCAGGACCAGCTCCTCGACGCCTGCGGGCTGACCCGCCGGCCCGAGCTGGGCGCGACCGACATCGCCGCCCGGCTCGGTCTGGACAAGAAGGCGCGCGGCGGGGTGGCCCGCTGGGTGCTGCTGCGGCGCCGCGGTGAGCCGGTGACGGGGATAGTGATCGGGCCCGGGGCCGTCCGCCAGGCTCTCGCGGAGGCGATCGCGGCATGAGGATCCTGGTGCTCAACGGACCCAATCTCGGCACCATCGGCCGCCGCGAGCCCGAGATCTACGGCCGGGTCACGCTCGCCGAGATCCATGATCGTCTCCGCCGCGAAGCCGAGGCGCTGGGGGTGGAGCTGCGCTGGGAGCTGAGCAACCACGAGGGCGCGCTCATCGACCTGATCGAGGAGGAGAGCGGCAGCGCAGCTGCGCTGGTGATCAACCCGGGAGGGCTGGCCCACACCAGCGTGGTCCTCGCCGACGCGCTTCGCGCCTTCGACGGACCGGTCGTCGAGGTGCACCTCAGCAACATCCTCGGCCGCGAGGAGTACCGTCGCATCTCACACGTGGCCGCGGCGGCGAGCGCGGTCATCACCGGGGCGGGAGTCGACGGCTACGTGATGGCGCTGCAAACCGCCGTGCGCCTCGCCGGCCCGGCACCAACGGGAACCTCGCGATGATCAACGCCGGCGAGCTGCGACCCGGCAACACCGTCGAGCGCCAGGGCGAGCTGCTCCAGGTGCTCGAGTTCGCCCACAACAAGCAGGGCAGGGGCACCGCCATCGTCCGCGCCAAGTTCAAGAACCTCCAGACGGGTGCAGTCACCGAGGAGACCTTCCGCCCCGAGGAGAAGTTCGGACGCGCGCGCATCGAGCGCAGCGAGGCGCAGTACCTCTACCAGGACGGCGACGATTATGTGGTCATGGACACCTCCACGTATGACCAGTTCCCGCTCAGCCCAGCACAGCTCGGTGACGCCCGCCAGTACCTCAAGGAGAACGACAACCTGTTCCTGCTCACCTACGACGGCAGGGTGCTCGGCATCGATCTGCCCACGTCTGTCGAGCTGACCGTGGCGCAGACCGACCCGGGATTCAAGGGCGACACCGCCAACGCCGCCTTCAAGCCGGCCACGGTGGAGACCGGGCTGGTGGTGGACGTGCCTCTCTTCGTCAACGAGGGTGACCGCATCCGCGTCGACACCCGCACCGCGAAGTACGTGGAGAGGGTGTGATGACCGAAGCAGTCCCGACCGTGGAGATCGACGGCGGCGAGCGCGGCCGCGACGCACCCGGCATCACCAGGGTCGCCAACGACGTGGTCGCCTGGATCGCCGCGCTCACCGCTCTGCAGGTCGACGGTGTGCACGCCATGTACCGTCCCGGTGGCCAGTCCATCGAGCGCATCCTGCGCCGCCGCGTCGCTCACCGCGGCGTGCGCGTCGAGCTGCGCAGCGATGGCCTGCTCATCGATCTCTGGATCGTCATGGAGGCCGGTTCCAGCGTCGCCGCCGTGGGCGCGCAGGTGCAGCGATCGGTCGGCGACGCCATCCGCAGGATGCTGGGACTGCCGCTGACGGCGGTGAACGTCTTCGTCAGCGAGGTCGTGTTCACGTGACCACTCCCGGCGGAGGCGGGCGCGGGCGCCGCCGCCGCGGGCGCGAGCTGGCCCTGCGGGTGCTGTTCGAGCTGGAGGGCACCGACAAGGACGCCGGCGCGTCGCTCGCCTACCAGGCGAGTGAGGTCGGCGCCACCGCCGACGTGCTGGCCTTCGCGCAGCGCCTGGTGCTCGCCTGCCTGGAGGACCGCGAGCGCATCGACGCCGCGGTGGGCGCGGCCAGCCGCTGGTCGCTGGCCGATGTCGGCAAGGTGGAGCGCGCGGTGCTGCGCCTGGGAACCTGCGAGCTGCTGCACAGCGACGGCACCCCGGTCGCCGTGGTCGTCGACGAATCGCTGGAGCTGGCCCGCGCCTACGCGGGCGACGACGCGGTGCAGTACGTCAACGGGGTCCTCGGACAGATCGCGCGGGAGCGGGTGTGAGCGCTCGCGGTCCGTACACCGTCACCGAGCTGACCGCGCTGGTGGGCAGCGCGCTCTCCGCCCGGCCTGAGCTGGAGGACGTCCTGGTGGAGGGTGAGATCAGCAACCTGACTCGCCCCGCCTCGGGCCATCTCTACTTCACCCTGAAGGACGGCGCCTCCGCGCTGGGCTCGGTCTGCTTCCGCACCCAGGCGATGCGCGTGCCCTTCGCTCCTGAGAACGGCATGACGGTCATCGCCCACGGGCAGGTCACCGTCTACGCGCAACAGGGTCGGTACCAGCTGCTGGTCGATCGCCTGGAGCCGAGCGGCGTGGGGGCTTTGGCCCTCGCCGTGGAGCAGCGCAAGCGCGCCCTGCTCGCCGAGGGGTTGTTCGACCAGCGTCAGAAGCGGCGGCTGCCGCTGCTTCCGGCCCGAGTTGCCGTGGTGACCTCGCGATCGGGCGCCGCTCTCCACGACGTGATCACCGTGATGGGCCGGCGCGCCCCATGCGTCGACGTGGTCTTCTCCTCGGCGACGGTGCAGGGCGAGGGCGCCGCCGAGACCATCGTCGCCGCCCTGCGCCGCGCCGGCCGGGTGGATGGGGTGGAGGTGGTGCTCCTGGTGCGCGGCGGCGGTTCGCTCGAGGACCTCATGGCCTTCAACGACGAGGGTGTGGCTCGGGCCATCCGCGCCTGCCCGGTGCCGGTGGTCTGCGGGGTCGGCCACCAGACCGACCTCACCATCGCCGACCTCGCCGCCGACCATCGCGCCGCCACCCCGTCGGCGGCGGCGGAGACCGCTGTCCCGAGTTGTGGCCAGCTTCGCGGAGAACTCGCGGCCCGCGAGCGCCGCCTGCGCGACGGCCTCCGCGGCGAGCTGGTCCACAAGCGCGAGGGAGCCCAGCGCCGCTGGCGGCGGCTCGACCAGCTCTCCCCGGCGGCACGGGTGTCGCGGCTGCGCCAGGACGTTCAGGTGCGCGGCGTCCGGCTCCGCTCCGCGCTGCTCTCCGCCGTCACCACCCGGCAGCGCCACCTCGAGCGCGTCCGGGGAGCGCTGGCGCTGCACTCGCCGTTGCGGGCGCTGCCCGTGCACCGCGAGCGTCTGGGCGGCCGCGCCACCCGGCTGGGCAGCGAGGTGAGAGCGCTGCTGGGCGCGCGCCGCCGTCACCTGGAGGGGGTGGGCAGCCGCCTCGACGCGCTCTCGCCGCTGCGGGTCATGGAGCGCGGCTACTCGATCACAGTCGATGCGGCCGGTGGTGGCGTCATCACCAGCTCGGCCGGCGTCGCTGCCGGGGCGGTCCTGCGCACCCGCCTGGCGCGCGGCAGCCTGGTCAGCCGGGTGCTGTCCGGAGGTGCCGAGGTGCCGCTCGATCCCGAACGAATGTACGATGACGGGCCGGGGCAGCGGCCTGACAACGGGGACCAGCATGGCTGACGACCTCACGACCCTGAGCTACGAGGCGGCCCTCGCCGAGCTCGACCTGGTCATCGCCCGCCTGGAGCGCGGCGACGTGGAGCTCGAGGCGGCGATCAGCGCGTACGAGCGCGGCGCCGCCCTCATCAGGCACTGCGCCCAGTTGCTCGACCGCACCGAGCAGAAGATCACCCAGCTGGTGGTCGGTGCGGCGGGGGAGGTGGAGCGGCCCTTCCAGCCCCCCACGGATCGCGCCGAGGCCCCGGCTGCGGCGCCACCGCGGGCCGCCAGCGCCGAGCAGCAGCTCTTCGGGGACACCGCCCCGGCGGCCACCCCGCGCGGCCGCCCGGTCGACCCCGACGACATCCCTTTTTGAACGCACATACGCTGGTCTGTGTAGGATGAGTGCCGTGGCCACCCTGTCGCATCGCCGCCTCGACGACCTGCTCGTCGATCGTGGCCTGGCCGAGACCCGGCGGCGAGCCCAGGCTCTGGTCGCCGCCGGGCTGGTCGAGGTCGAGGGGGTGCGCGCCGCCAGCGCGGCTCTGGCCGTGGCCCCGGCGGCCCAGGTGCGGCTGACCGACCGCGACCATCCCTGGGTGGGACGGGGCGGGCTGAAGCTCGACTCGGCTCTCGACCACTTCGGCGTGGACTGCGCCGGGCGCGTCTGCCTGGACGCCGGCGCCAGCACGGGGGGCTTCACCGACGTCCTCCTGCACCGGGGCGCGCGGCTCGTCTACGCCGTCGATGTCGGCCACGGCCAGCTCCATCCGCGGCTCGCGGCCGACGCGCGGGTCGTGGTCATGGATCGCACCAACGTCCGCACCCTGGCGGCGCTGGACGGCCCGGCGCCCTCGCTGCTGACGCTCGATCTCTCCTTCATCTCGCTGCGCGCGGTGCTCCCCAACCTCACCCGCCTTGCCCCCGGCGCCGAGGTGGTGGCCCTGTTCAAGCCGCAGTTCGAGGTGACCCGCGGCCAGGTGGCCCGAGGCGGTGTGGTCCGCGACCCGACGGCGACCGCGGCGGCGCTGCAGGCCTTCAGCGGCTGGGCGGCGGACGCGCTCGGCGCCCGCCCTCGCGCCCCTGTCGCCGCCGCCGTGCGTGGCTCCAGGGGCAACCAGGAGTGGCTGGTGCATCTGATTCTGGGAGAGGAGCGCCGGTGAGCCGCGAAATCGGGTTCCTTCTCCATCCCGGCGAGCAGCACGCCGCCGAGCCCGCCGCGGCCCGGGCGCGCCAGCTCGGGTTCGACGTCTGGATCGAGGTGCGCGAGCCCGAGGCGAGGCTGGCAGAGCACGCCGGCAGCACCGAGCTGCTGGTCACCATCGGTGGGGACGGCACCTTCCTCTACGGGGCCCGCCTGGCGGCGCCGCGCGCCATCCCGGTGCTCGGCGCCAACCGCGGCCGGCTCGGCTTTCTCACCGACGTCGAGGTCGCCGACCTGCCCATCGCGCTCGACGCCTTCGCGGCGGGCCGGTGCCACACCCAGCGTCGCTCCATGCTCGAGGCCACCGTCCCCGGCGAGGCGGACACCCCGGCGTGGCAGGCGCTGGCCCTCAACGAGGTCGCGGTCAAGTCCGGTGAAGTCGCCCTGGCGCGCATCCGCGTGGAGCAGGACGGCGAGCTTCTCGGTGACTTCGATGCCGACGGGGTGGTCATCGCCACCGCCACGGGCTCGACGGCGTACGCCCTCAGCGCCGGTGGTCCCCCGATCGATCCCCGGGTTCGGGCAATCGTGGTGGTGCCCCTGGCCCCGCACGCGGTCATCTCGCGGGCCATCGTGCTCCCCGAGATGGTCAGTCTGCGCGTCACGGTGGAGCGCGGCCGGGTCAACGTCGCCGCCGACGGCATCTCCGAGATGCGGCTCCGCGACGGGGCTGAGATGATCATCAGGCCCGGACCGGAGCTGGCCTTCGTGCGCTTCGACGACTCGCCCTCGTTCCTGCGCCGGCTGCGCGAGAAGGTCCGCTTCGGGTTGCCGCTGAAGGACCTGGAACGGCCGGCGATTCTGCGTCCCGACGATGCAACCGACGAGGGCCCCCCGGTCCTGGAGGCGCGCCGGTGAGCCTGGTCGAGGTGCGGATTCGCGACCTCGCCGTCTTCGAGGAGGTGGTGGTGGCGGTGGGCGGCGGCTTCACGGCGCTGACCGGCGAGACGGGATCGGGCAAGTCGCTCTGCGTCACCGCGCTGCGCCTGGCCCTGGGCGCGCGCGTCGACGGCGACCCCGTCCGGGCCGGCGCCGGCGCCGCCCGGGTGACCGCGGTCTTCGACGGCGCGCCGGACTGGCTGCACCGCCGCCTCGCCGAGCTCGGAGTTCCGCCCGATGAGCTGACCACGCTGTCGCGGGAGATCAGCCGCGCGGGTCGGGGCTGGTGCCGCATCAACGGGGCACTGGTGTCGCAGACGCTGCTTCGCGAGGCGGGGGAGGCGCTCGCCGAGATCACTCTCCAGGGTGCCAGCCAGCGCCTGCTGCAGAGGTCGCGGCAGCGCGACCTGGTCGACGCGGCGGCGGCGGCCGGCGATCTGCGCGAGCAGGTGAGGCGGGCGGTCGGGACCTGGCGCGACGCCCAGGCCGCTCTCGAGGAGGTGCGCCGCCGCCAGGCCGCCGGGGCGGCCGAGACCGAGGCGGCCCGCCAGCTCGTCGCCGACCTGGGCACTCTGGCGCTGCTCCCCGGCGAGGACGATCGGCTGGCTGCCGAGCGGCTCCGGCTGCGCCACGCCTCGGCCCTGCTGGCCGCATCCGCCGGGCTGCGCCGGGCCGCGTCCGGTGACGACGATTCCCCCGGCGCGGCGGATCTGCTGGCGGGCGCGCTGGACACGGTGACCTCGCTGGCGGGGGTGGACACCGCGCTCGATTCGCTGGCCGGCGAGGCGGCCGACCTGGTCGATCGCCTCCGTGAGCTGGGGGCGTCGGCTCGCACCCACGCCGGCACCGTCGGGCTCGACCAGGGACGGCTCGCCGAGGTCGAGGAGCGGCTCGACATCCTGGCGCGGGTGCGGCGCCGCCATGGCTCGATCGAGGAGGCGGCCGCGGCCCTCCAGGCGGCAGCCGAGCTGCTGGCCGCCGGCCAGGACGGCGGCGCCCGCCTGGCCGCGGCGGAGGCCGAGGTGGCAGCCGCTCGGGCCCTCACCGGGCGGCTGGCGGGAGAGCTCTCGGCGCGCCGCCGCCAGGCGGCACGGCGTCTCGAGGCTGAGGTGGGCGGCGCGCTCCGTCTCCTCGAGCTGCCCCACGCGCGGCTGCGCATCGCCCTGGAGCGCCGCGCCGACCCGGCCGGGGTCGAGGTCGGCGGCGCGCTGCTCCATTGCGGCCCCGCCGGGATCGACGAGGTGGAGTTCCGCCTCGCCACCAACCGCGGCGCCACCCCGGTAGGGCTCGGCGACGGTCCCTCCGGCGGCGAGCTGTCGAGATTGGTGCTGGCGCTGTCGGCCTGGGTCACCGAGGCCGGCTCGCCCCTGCTCGTCCTCGACGAGGTCGACACCGGGATCGGGGGCGAGACGGCGGCGCGGGTGGGCGACCTGCTGGCCGGGGCGGGAGCACAGCGCCAGGTGGTGGCGGTGACCCATCGGGCCGAGATCGCCTCCCGGGCCAACGCCCATCTGTTGGTCCGCAAGCAGGACAGCGGGCGGGGCAGCGTGGCTCGCATCGAGCCGGTCGAGGGAGAGGCCCGCCTCGAGGAGATCGCCAGGCTGATGTCGGGGCGCATCACCGACGCCGCCCTGGCCCGGGCCGTCGAGCTGCGCGGTGAGGCGGTGGAGACCGTCGCCGCGGCCGCGGGGGCGCCGGGGCGGCGTCCGCGCCCCCCCGGGCGCTGATGGATCGTCCCGGCGCAGATCCCTACCATGCTGGGCAGATGACCGACGACAGGGCTGCGGGACCGACCAGCGCCGGCGACGCCGAGGCGAGCCAGCCCGCGGCCCGCTTTCCCGTCGACGTGCCCGGGTTCAGCGGCGGCCTCGAGCAGCTGGTGGGGCTCGCCCAGCGCGGCGAGGTCGACCTCGACGCCATCGCCGTGGCCGAGATCACCGGCGTCTACCGCGCCCGCCTTGGCACCGCCGGCGAGCAGGTGGATCTCCGTGAGATGGCCGACTTCCTGTCCCTGGCCGCCCGGCTGGTGGCGCTCAAGGCGGCAGGGCTCGACCCTGCCGAGGCGGCCGCGGCGGAGGCCGAGGCGGAGAGCGGTCCCGGCGACGAGGCGGGGCGGCGCCTCGCCGAGTACCGGCTCTTCAAGGCAGCCGCCGAGGCGCTGCTCGCCGAGGCGGCGGAGGAGGGGACGCGCAGCTTCCTCGGCCTGGTGGTCCCCGAGGTGATCCCCACAGAGCGGCTGCGCATCGCACCGGAGCGCCTGGCGGCGGCGTTCCGCGACGTCCTGGCCAGGCTCAGCGCCGAGGAGCCGCTGCCGGTGGGCGCGATCACCTTCTCCGTCGAGGAGAAGCTCGACGAGCTGCGCGACCGCCTCCGGGATGGCGCGCTCGCCTTCGAGCAGCTGTTCGCGGCGGTGACCACCAGGCTGGAGGCGGTGGCCTGCTTCCTCGCCCTCCTCGAGCTGCTCCGCCTCGGCGAGGCCGTGGTCGAGCAGGACCAGCCCTTCGGTCCCATCTCGGTGCGCGCCGGTGGATGAGCCGGCCGGCGAGCGCCCCAGCGAGGACGATGAGACCTTCGAGCTGGCCCTCGACGTCTTCGGCCGGGCCGTGGTCCCCGAGGGCATCGCCGGTGCCGAACCCGAGGACCTGGCGGTGGCGCTCGAGGCGGTGTGCTTCTCGTTGAACCGGGCGGTGACGCTCGCCGAGGTCGCCTCGATCCTGGGCCGCACCCCCGCCTCCGTGGCCGCCGCCGCGGCGGTCCTGGCCGGCCAGCTGCGGGGCCGCGGCCTGATGCTCCAGCAGCACCAGCAGCAGCTCCAGCTGGTGACCCGTCCGGAGGCGGCCTGGGCAGTGCAGCGCGCCCTCCAACCCGAGCGGCCGACGCGGCTCAGCCGACCCGCCCTGGAGACCCTGGCGATCATCGCCTACCGCCAGCCGCTGACCCGGGCAGGCATCGAGGCGATTCGCGGGGTCAACTGCGAGGCGGTGCTCGACAGCCTGGAACGGCGCGGGCTGGTCGCCGAGGTGGACCGCCAGGACACCCCCGGCCGCCCCCGCCTCTTCGGCACCACCCTGCGCTTCCTGCAGATCGTCGGCCTGGAGCGCATCGACGACCTGCCTCCGCTCGGGGAGGCCGGCGCCCTCGACGCCCTCGGCGCCACCGCAGGATCGGCCCCGGCGACCGCGGACTCCCCGTGACCGCCACGGTCGCCGGCGCCAGCGAGAGGCTGAATCGCTTCCTGGCTCGGCGCGGTGTCGCGTCGCGGCGCGGGGCCGACGCGCTGATCGCCACCGGCCGGGTGCGTGTCAATGGCCGAACCGCCCAGGTTGGGGCCAAAGTTGACAGCAACATCGACCGCGTCGAGGTGGACGGCGCCCGGGTCGCCGCGCGGCTGCCCATCGCCGTCACCATGGCGCTGAACAAGCCTGTGGGCGTGGTCACCACCATGCGCGACCCGCGCGGCCGGCCCACCGTGCGCGACCTGGTGCCGGCCATTCCCGGCCTCGTTCCCATCGGCCGCCTCGACGCCGACAGCCGGGGGCTGCTTCTGCTCAGCAGCGACGGCGAGCTCGCCCACCGCGTCGCCCATCCCCGGCACGGCGTCACCAAGACCTACCGCGTGCTCCCCAGCCGGTCTCTGTCCGACGCGCAGATCGGCGGGCTGCTCGGCTCCGTGCTGCTCGAGGATGGGCCGGCCCGCGCGCTCGAGGTGCGGCGCGCCGGCGGTGGCGCGGTCGACGTCGTCATGGGGGAGGGACGCAAGCGGGTGGTGCGCCGCCTCTTTGCGGCCGTCGGCAGCGAGGTGGACGACCTCTGTCGCATCGCGGTGGGACCGATCCTGCTCGGAGACCTCGCCGAAGGTGCCAGCCGCCGCCTCGACGACACCGAGGTGGGGAGGCTGCGCGACGCCGTGCGTCCGGTGCGGTGAATGAGCCGGTGAGCAAGCCGCGCATTGTCACCGTCGACGGCACCGCGGGCAGTGGCAAGTCCACGCTGGGCCGCGCCCTGGCGATCGAGCTGGACCTGCCCATCATCGACACCGGCCTCTTCTACCGCGGCATCATGGTGGCCGCGGTCCGCGCCGGCGTCTCCGCGGCCGACAGTGCCACGCTTGCCGAGGTGGCGCGATCGGCGCTGATCTGCTTCTCCACGGATCCGCGCTCGCACGCCGACGACGTCAGCGTCGACGGCGTGCCCGCCGCCGGCATGCTCCGCGACCCCCGCCATGCACGTCTGCTCGCCGCCATCTCCAGCACGCCCGCGGTCCGCGCCGCGGTCCTCGAGCCGCAGCGCGCCCGCGCCAGCGGTGGCGCGGTGGCGGTGGGACGCGATTGCGGCACGGTGGTCTTTCCAGAGGCAGCGGTCAAGTTCTACCTGGAGGCGCCGGAGTCGGTGCGCCAGCGGCGCCGGCTGGCACAGCTGGAGGCGGGCGGGGCGGTCACCGACGGCAGCACGCTGCGCGCCGAGGTCGGCGATCGCGACCGCGCCGACAGCGATCGCGCCCACTCGCCGCTGCGGCGCGCCGCCGATGCGCACCTCATCGACACCGCCACCATGGACGTGGCCGCGATGATCGCCCACGCGCTCGACATCTGCCGCGAGGCCGGGCTGGGTCCCGGACCACGCAGCTGATGTACTGGTTCCTGCGCGCCATCATGCGCACCCTGGTCGCCACCATCCTCGGCGATCTCGTGCACGTCGAGGGGCTGGAGAACGTTCCCCGCCGCGGCGGCGCGCTGCTGGTGGGCAACCATGTCGGCACCGTCGACCCGCCCCTGACGGGTGCGCTGATCCGCCGCCTCGACGTGTTCTACATGGCCAAGAGCGAGCACTTCGAACGCGCCGGCGTGCGCTGGCTGTTCCGCGGCTTCCACGCATTCCCGGTGGTGCGCGGCAGTGCCGACCGGGCGGCGCTGCGGCACACCCTCGACCTGCTTGGCGCGGGCCACATCGTGCTCGTCTACCCGGAGGGATCGCGCTCCCCCGACGGCCGGCTGCGCGAGGCCCAGGCGGGTGTCGGCTTCCTGGCACGGCACGGAGCCGTTCCGGTCATCCCGGTGGCGGTCTGGGGCACCGAGAAGGTGCTCCCCCGGGGCACCACGCGCATCCACCGCGCACCGGTCCACGTGCGCTACGGCCGGCCGGTGTCGCTGCCCGCCGACAGGGCGGCGGCGCGCAGCGACAACCGTGCCGCGGCCGCGGCCATCATGGGCGCCATCTCGGCGATGCTCCCGGCCCGCCACCGGGCGGCGGTGGAGCCTGCGGCACCGCTGTCGACGCCTGCCGCGTAGCCCGGGCTCGCGGACCAACCGGCGCGGCGGCGACCGGTTCCTACAATCGGGCGGTGCCAGCCCCCGCCGAGTTCGTGGCCTTCGACCTCGAGACCACCGGCCTGTCCCCGAAGTCGGACCGGGTGCTCGAGATCGGCGCGGTGCGCTTCGACTCGGAGATGCGGCGGGTCGGTGAGCTCGAGCTCGTCGTCGACCCGGGGATGCCCATCCCCCTGGCGGTGCAGAGGCTGTGCGGGCTCGACGGATCCGACGTCGCCGGCGCGCCCACGCCCGCGGAGGGGGTCGCCCAGCTCGCCGAGTTCTGCGCCGGCGCCGAGCTGATCGCCCACGGAGCCGGGTTCGACATCACCTTCTGCGCCGGCCTGGTCCCCGAGGCCTTCGCCCGGCGCAGCGTCCTCGACACCCTGGAGCTGGCCCGCATCCTCCTCCCCACGGCGGAGTCGCACAGCCTGCCGCTGCTCAGCGCCGCTCTCGGCGTCGAGCACCTGCGCCCCCACCGGGCGCTCAGCGATGCGTCGGCCACCCACCTGCTGTTCTCACGCCTGCGCGACGCTGCCGAGGCGCTGCCGGCGGCGGTCCTCGCCGAGATGAGACGGGTGGTGGCTGGGCCGGGGGGCGAGCTGGGGCTCTTCTTCGGCGACCTGGTGCGCGGCGACGGCGACGCCGGGCGTCGAGCCTGGGCCGGGGCGCCGCCCTCCTCGCCGCCGCCGCCACCGTCGACCGGGCCGCCGCCGGCCGACCTGGTGGCCGCCGCGACCGCGCTGCTGGGACCCTCGGGAATGCTCGCCTCAGGCCATGAGCTGCGCGAGGCCCAGCTGGAGATGACCAGGGCCGTCGCCCAGACCGTGCAGCGCCGGCGCCGGCTCATCGTGGAAGCGGGCACCGGGGTGGGCAAGTCGCTCGCCTACCTGATCCCCCTGGCGCTGCACAGCCGCGCCGGACGCCGCTCTGTGGTGGCCACGCGCACCGTCACCCTCCAGGAACAGCTCATGGAGCGCGATCTGCCCATGGTGGCGAGCATCCTGGGCACCCCGGTTCCCGCCGCCCTGCTCAAGGGGCGCAACCACCAGCTCAGCCTGCGACGCTGGCAGCGATTCCTGCGATCCCCCGACGCCGGGGCCCACGGCCCCGACCTCGATCGCGTCCGATTCAAGCTCAAGCTGCTCGCCTGGCTGGCCGAGACCACCAGCGGAGACCGCAGCGAGCTGCACCTCACCGGCCAGGACGAGATGCTCTGGCGCCATGTGGAGTCCGACGGGGGTGACTGTCTCGGCGCCGCCTGTGCCAACTGGCAGGACAACCGCTGCTTCATGGTGGCCGCCAGGCGCACCGCGGAGGCCGCCTCCATCGTCATCACCAACCACGCGCTGCTCCTCGCCGACGCCGGCTCCGCAGGCCAGGCCATCGGCGAGCACGACGTCCTGGTGGTCGACGAGGCCCACCACCTGGAGGCTGCGGCCACCGAGCAGTTCGGGGTCAGCCTGCGCGCCGCCGACGTGCTGCTCGTCCTCGACCGGCTCGGTCCGGCCGATGGCGCACTTGGAGCCGCGCTCAGCGCCGCCCGCGAGGCCACGGTCAGGCTGTTCGGCGACGTCAAGGGCCGCATCGGGGAGATCCTCGGCGCCGACCATTCCGGCAACGCCAGCGTCAGCCTCACGCCCGAGATCCGGGAGGCACACGCACACGCCGTCCTGCTCCGCTCCGCGGAGCTGGCCCTGGAGCGCTGGCGGTACGCCGCCGCGCGCCTCCGTGAGCCCGAGCACGCCCACTCCCTGCAGCTCGCCCTGCTGCCCCAACCCGAGCGGGCCGACCAGGAGCGGCTGCTGGCCGCGACCGCCCTCGACGAGCTCGCCGCCGCGGTGGGGAGGGTGCTGCTCCAGCCCCGGCAGGGCCACGTCGCCTGGCTGGCGCTGCGAGCGGAGCAGGGCGAGCTCCACGAGGCCCCGGTGCTGGTCGCCGACACCATCCGCGAGTCGGTCTTCTCCCGCGCCGACAGCGTCATCGCCACCTCGGCCACCCTCGCCGTCGCCGGGGACTTCGCCTTCACGAGGGGCCGGCTCGGCCTCGAGGGAGCCGACGAGCTGCTCCTCGCCTCCGCCTACGACTACCTCGAGCAGGCTCTCTGCATCCTTCCCTCCGACGTCCCGCCCCCCGACGATCCGGGCCACGACCGCGCCCTGGCCGAGCTCATCGGCGACAGCGCCGAACGCCTCGGCGGCAGCACCCTGGCGCTGTTCACCGGCTACTCGGCGCTGCGCCGGGTCCATGCGCTCCTGGCCACGCGGATGGAGTCGAGCGGCATCGCCCTGCTCGGCCAGGGCCTCGACGGCACCCGCCGCCAGATCCTGGCCAGCTTCCTGGCCAACCGGCGCACCGTTCTGCTGGGGACCAGCAGCTTCTGGGAGGGGATCGACGTCCCCGGGGACGCGCTCCGCTGCGTGGTCATCGCCAAGCTCCCCTTCGCCGTGCCCACCGACCCCCTGGTGCGAGCCCGCACCACCCCGCTCAGCGACCCGTTCGGGCAGTACGTCCTGCCCCAGGCGGTGCTCCGCCTGCGCCAGGGGTTCGGCCGTCTCATCCGGCGCAGCAGCGATCGCGGGGCGGTGGTGCTCTGTGACGAGCGCCTGCGCAGCCGCGAGTACGGCGAGCGCTTCCTGGCGGCACTGCCCCCCGCGGCCGTGGCGTCGGTGCCGGTCGCCGAGGTCGGCGAGGCGGTTGCCGGCTTCGTGCTCCAGCGGCGTGTTCCAGAGATGACACGAAGAGGCGTCTCCCGTCGACAATCGGAGCAGGATCACCAGATGGAGCAGGACCCCGCATGACCCTGATCGAGGCAGCCCCGGCCGCCAAGCCGGCGCCGCCCGCCGCGCCGCTCCCCGAGCCGACCACCGTGCGCGTCCAGGGCGAACCCACCGACATCGTGGTCGCGCTCGCCCAGATCGCGCCCCGCCTCGGGGATGTCGCCGCCAACCTCGACCGCCACCTCGAGCTCATCGACCAGGCGCGCAGCGGCGGCGCCGCCCTGGTGGTCTTCCCCGAGCTGTCCCTGACGGGCTATTTCCTCAAGGACCTGGTCCCGGAGGTGGCGCTGCGCGAGCAGTCCGACCAGCTGCAGCGCCTGGCCGGTGCCGCCGAGGCGATCGACGTGCTGGCGGGCTGCGTGCTGGAGAGCGAGGATGCACGCTTCCACAACGCGTCCCTGTACCTCTCGGGGGGACGCCTCCACCACGTCCATCGCAAGGTGTACCTGCCCACCTACGGGCTGTTCGACGAGTCCCGATACCTGGCGCGGGGAGATCGCTTCCGCACCTTCGAGGCCCCCCTGCTGGGCGCCGCTCCGCCGCGTCCGTGGCGGGCGGGCACGCTCATCTGCGAAGACATGTGGCATCCCACAGCCCCGGGACTGCTCGCCCGCCAGGGCATCGAGCTGTTCCTCTGCCCCTCCGCGTCTCCCGGCCGGGGAGTGGTCCGCGGCCACGCCCTGGGCACGGCGCGCAGCTACGACGCCATGACCCGGACCTACGCCCAGCTGTACACCTCCTACCTGCTCTACTGCAACCGCGCCGGCTTCGAGGACGGGGTGGGCTTCTGGGGCGGGTCGCGCGCCGTCGGCCCCGACGGGCGACTCCTCGACGATCCGGCGGGGAGCGAGGAGTGCCTGGTGCTCCACCGCATCGACCTCGCCGCGGTGCGCCGGGCGCGCATCGCCAACCCCCTGCTTGCCGATGAACGACATGACATCAACGACGCCGAGACCGACCGGCTCCGAGCTCGACGCGCTCGCGATTGACAGCGCGGTCGTCCGCGACATCCTCGTCGGCTTCGTCCGCAACGAGGTGCGCAAGGTCGGCTTCGAGCGCGTCGTGGTGGGGCTCTCGGGGGGCATCGACTCGGCGCTGAGCGCCGCCCTCGCCTGCCTCGCCCTCGGTGCGGACAACGTGCTGCCCATCCTGATGCCCTATCGCACCTCGTCAGCCGCGTCGGAGGCGGATGCGCGCCTGGTGTGCGACCACCTCGGCATGACCCCGACGGTGATCGACATCTCGGCGCAGGTCGATGCCTACTTCGAGCTGGCCGGCGACGCCGACCGGGGCCGGCGCGGCAACAAGATGGCCCGCGAGCGCATGAGCATCCTCTACGACATGTCGCTGGCGCACGGCGCCCTGGTCATCGGAACCAGCAACAAGACCGAGCTGCTGCTCGGCTACGGGACACTCTTCGGCGACATGGCCAGCGCCCTCAACCCCCTGGGCGACCTCTACAAGACCCAGGTGTTCGCGCTCGCCCAGAGCATCGCCCTCCCCCAGACCGTGATCCGCAAGGCCCCCAGCGCCGACCTCTGGGAGGGACAGTCCGACGAGCAGGAGCTGGGCTTCGGGTACGCGCACGTCGACGCGCTGCTCTACCACATGGTCGACGAACGGCGCACCCGCGCCGAGCTGCGAGCGCTGCGCTTCGACGACGGCTTCATCGACGACGTCGGCCGCCGGGTGCGCACCAGCCAGTACAAGCGGCGGCCGCCGATCATCGCCAAGCTGTCGTCACGCACCATCGATCGCGACTTCCGCTATCCGCGGGACTGGGGGAGTTGAGCAGCGCGACCCCGGGGGTTCTCCACGTCGTCGCCACGCCCATCGGCAACCTCGAGGACATCACCCTGCGGGCGCTGCGGGTGCTGCGCGACTGCGACGCGGTCGTCGCCGAGGACACCCGGCGCACCCGCCGGCTGCTCAGCGCCCACGGCCTCGCCCGCCAGCTCATCTCCCTGCCCGCCCACGACGAGCCCCGGCGCGTGCCCGCGCTGGTGACCCGGCTGCTCGCGGGGGAGTCGCTGGCGCTGTGCACGGACGCGGGGACGCCGGTGCTGAGCGACCCCGGCGCGCTGCTGGTGGGCGCCGCACGCCGGGCCGGCGTCACCGTGGTGCCGGTGCCCGGCGCCTCGGCCCTGACCACGGCGCTGGCC
>JBOHUD010000019.1:0-8599 GCA_050734155.1 Candidatus Dormibacteria bacterium | reverse complement strand
GCAGACGCGACCGGGCCTCCGGGAAAGGGGGGCGATTCTCAGCCGCGGACGGGCCCCGTCCGCGGAGTTGTGATGATCCGCACCAGCTTGGCGAGGATCCAGGCCGCGACCGTGTAGATCACCACGGCGAGGACATCGGACCAGCGGTACACGGTGGTGCCGTTGGCCACAGTTGAGCTGTTGAAGATCCCGGCGAAGGGAGCGGCAAGCCATCCCCCCAGGCGGTAGATGTAGTGAGCGAAACCGGTGTTGTTGGCGTTGACCGCCCGGAAGATGAAGTCGAGCGCGAGGATGATGTCCACCACGCCGGCGATCAGCCAGATCAGCTGGATGGTGCGGTAGCCGACGGGGTACACCGCGACCCGGGTGGTGTAGACGCGTTGTTCCTGGGCGACGGGTGCGGCGGCGGCGGGGGCCACGGGAGCGCGCGTGCCCACCAGTGGCGTGGTGCCGGGCGCCGCCTCCTCCGCGGGGGCCACGCCGGCGTTGCCGGCCATCCTCTCGTTGCGAACCTCGCTCGGGTCCATTTCTGCACCTCCTGCGTTGGGGAATGTCCTCACGGCGAGGCCAAGCCCCCTTCCCGCCGCGATTGCGCCTTACAACCCAGCTATCAGCCTTCACTATAGCGAATCGGCAGTAAATTTGCCACCTGACGCCGTAGGGAACAGGCTCAGGCCGCCCCCACCTGCGACTCCATGCGGCCCTGGGCGCGGGCCAGGGCAAGGTCGTGCACCGGGGACACCTTGAGCCGGCGGGGCAGCGCGATGCGCCCGCTGCGCAGCCCCAGCGACATGGCTCGGTGTGCCGCCTCGTGCGCGGGGGTCCAGCGGATGCCGTAGGCGCGACGCATCGAGGGGGGCAGCAGACCGACAGTTGCGAAGCTGACCACCGCCCAGCCCGGCCGCATCGCCGCCGACGACACGGGCGGGCTGAGAACCGTGGCCGCGACCAGCCGCGAGCCCGCCCCGGGCCGGGCGGGGCCGGTGCTCTCCTCCTGCTGCCTGGCGACGTAGTCGCGGAGCGCGCTGCGGCTCTTCCATCGTGACCCCGCCGGCACACCCATGAGGGCGGCCACCGCGTCCCACTCGCGCACGAACCGATCGGCGTCGCGGTCGCTGAGCCCGCCGACGAACGCGTCGTGGGTGACCAGCATGGTGTCGACGAAGGTGGCGTGCACCCAGCGCAGGAGCTTGCGGTCGAGCCCGCTGTACGCGGAGCCGCCGCGCACCGTCGGAGTGGCGTGGGCGCGCTCCAGCCGGCCCGCCACGGCCGCGTGGAGCCGGTTGACGTGGCGGCAGGCGCGGCGCGCCTCGGCGGTGGTGCCGAAGCAGACGACCGTCACCCACTCCACGGTGCGCTCCAACCGCCCGTAGGGATCGGTGGCGTAGGTGCTGTGCTCGATCGCCCCCTCGGCGACCAGCGGGTGGGCGGCCTGCATGAGCAGAGCGCGGCCGGCGCCCAGCATGAGCACCGGCTCGGCCATGACCCGCCAGGTGACCGAGCCCGGACCAAAGAGGCCGGGGTCCGGCGCCGGGTCGCGAATGGGAAAGGGCCGGGTGGCCGACGGCATCATGGCGCGGACGGCGGTGGCGAGATCGGCCGTCCCGGGGATGCGCATCACCTCTCGATCATAGGATCACTCGTGCGTCGAACCTCGGCTACCATCGACGGCCGTGCCTGACAGCGGAAGCGACGCAGCCCAGCGCATCCTGGTCGTGGTCGCCCATCCCGACGACTGCGACTTCGGCTGCGCCGGGAGCACGGCGCGCTGGACGTCGGAGGGCCGTGAGGTGACCTACTGCATCGTCACCGACGGCGATGCCGGCGGGTCCGACCGCAGCGTCAGCCGCGCCGAGGTCGCCCGCCTGCGCCGCCGCGAGCAGACGGCCGCGGCCGCCGCCGTGGGGGTCACCGAGATCGCCTTCCTCGGCCATCCGGACGGGCGGGTCCAGGCGAGCATCGACCTGCGTCGCGACATCGTCCGGGTGATCCGTCAGCGCAGGCCCGACCGGGTGGTGACCCAATCGCCGGAGCGCAACTACCAGCGCATCTTCGCCAGCCATCCCGACCATCTCGCCGCCGGCGAGGCGGCACTCTGCGCGGTGTACCCGGATTCCCGCAACCCCTTCGCGCACATGGAGCTGCTCGAGAAGGAGGGCCTCGAACCTCACAGTGTCGCCGAGGTCTACCTCATGGCCATGGCGCAGGGCGACACCATCGTGGACATCACCGACACCATCGACCGCAAGCTGGAGGCGCTCAGGTGCCACGCCAGCCAGTACGACAACTGGGCCGACCTCGCCGAGCGCATCCGCGGCTGGGCCCGGCTCAACGCCGAGCAGAACGGCCTCGGCGAGGGGCGCAGCGCGGAGAGCTTCCTGCGCGTCCCCACGGGATGACCTCGCCGCCGCGGGCGCCCCGGCCGCGGCCGGGGCGTGCCCAGCGGCCTCAGCGCCAGGCGCCCCGCGGGCGCGAGAATGCACCCATGGTCCCCGTCGCCAGTGGCGCCGCGCTCGCCGGCACCGTCGACACCGCCGTCTTCCTCGCCCAGAGGCCGGGGCTGTTCAGGAAAGCGCCCGGCCGGGCGGTGGGCAGCGCTGCCTTCGGTGCCCTGTGGCTGACCCTGGCGACCAGGACTGCGCTCGAGAGGACCCCGGCCACGCCCACGCTGGCGCTGGCGGCGGTGGTCGCCGCCGGCAACGCGGCAATGCTCGCCGTGCACCTTCGGCACAGGATCATGAGCCCGCGCGTCTTTGCGGGCGCCGCGCTCAGCGCGGTGGCGCTCGCCGACGTGCTGCGGCGCCGCTGACGGTCCCTAGACCGGACAGGCGGCGAGCGCCGCCAGGTATTCGTCCGGGTCGCGCGTCTGCGGGACTGTGCCGACCACCTTGTGGCGCACCACGCCGTCCTTGTCGATGACCACGGTGAGCCGGTTGGCGAAGCCCGCGTCCTCGAGATAGGCGCCGTAGCTGCGGGCCACGCCGCCCTTGGGGTGGAAGTCGCTGAGCAGGCGCACCTCGAGCGCCTCGTCGCGCCTGAATGCCGCGTGCGAGTACCGCGAATCCACGCTGACGCCGAACACCTCGGCAGCGGCGGCGTCGTAGCGGTGGCGTGTCGCGCTGAGCGCCTTCAGCTCCTCGGTGCACACCGGGCTGAAGTCGAGCGGGTAGAACACCAGGACCACGTTGCGGCCACGCAGCCCGGCGAGCCGGACCTCCTCGTTGTCCTGGTCACGCAGGGTGAAATCCGGAGCTGGTTCGCCAACCTCCACTGCCATCGTTCGCCTCCGAGCCGTTCCCATCCAACGGTCCCGACGATACGCCGACCTGACCCGCCGCCATCCTCCGCTCAGCGCGCCGCACCCAGCTTCATGGTGCACGGCACGCCCGCGGTGGTGGAGATGATCAGCCGCGCGCGAGCAGGGTCCCAGCTCGTGCTGGCGGTGCAGCTGCCGCTCAGCACCGGCGCGGCGGTGGTCAGCAGCGGCCAGGCCACCTCGATCTCCCCGCCCCTGTAGACGCGGTTCACGGACACAGTCAGCGCGCCCCGGACACCGTCGGCGCCGCCGGCACGCACGCCGGCGGGCGCGCCGGCCAGGTAGGGCCGGGCCAGATGGACGAGCAGCGCGGTGTTGGTGTGCCCGGCGCTGTCGCGGATGCCCCACGTCGAATCCTCGCGCCACTGCCACCACGCCCAACCCGCTCCGGCGAGGTCGAAGGCGTTGAGCGCGTCATCCATCCATGCCGCCGCCCTGGCCTGGGTCGACGACATGCCCCACTCGCCGATCCAGAGTGCCGCGGGGACCCGCCCCGCCTCCCCGGCGACCCTGGCCACGTGGTCCTCCAGCGGTTGCGGGTTGCCGTCGAAGGTGGGGGGCACCAGCGACCCCGTGTACTCGTGCGGCGAGTACACGAGGTCGGGCGCCTGGAGAGGCACCACGGTGGTCCCGAAGCCGCCGAACAGCTGGCCCTCGACGATGAAGAGATGGTTGGGGTCGACCGCTCCCACCGAGTCGATGGTGCGCGCGTAGAGCGGCCACATGAAATCGCGCTCGAAGCGCACCGGCGGCAGCGGCAGCGCGTGCGGCTCGTTGTAGAGGTCGTAGCCGGCGACGCCACTGTCGGAGCGGAAACGCTGCGCCACCAGCTGCCACGTCTTCATGAAATCGCGCTGCCAGTCGGGCGACAGCCAGAAGTAGGTGGTGGCGGCGTTGACCGCGGGGGAGAGGTGGCGCTGCCAGTCGCCGAGAGGAGCGATGTGGAGGTCGGGAACGAGCGGGATCACCGCCCACGCCGGCGCCCCCGAGCCCCCGAAGGCGGCGCTCCAGTCGAGGAAGTGCATGTCGAGGACGACGTAGATGTGATGGCGGTTGAGAAGACCCACCAGGCTGTCGATGGCGTCGAGGTAGTCGCTGTCCCAGCGTCCCCGCTGCGGCTCCAGGCGACCCCACGATATGGCGAGCCGCACCACGTCGAAGCCGTCGCGTTCCATCATGGCGGCGTCGCCCTCGTCCAGCGGAGAGCGCAGCACCGTGGGCTCGAGGAGTGCGGAGGTGTTGAACCCGCGCAGGAGCACGGTCCGTCCCGTGCCGTCGACGATGCGGCGATCGCGCACCGAGAGCCAGGGCAGGTCCCAGCTCGAGGGAGCCCTGTCGGTGGTGCCGACAGTCGTGGTGAGGGCCGCCACCGGCATCTCGAACCAGACCAGGGAGGCCACCACCGCGAACAGCACGGCCATCGCGCCGCGTGGCCCGCGCGCCCCCTCGCCGCGACGGCGCCGCCGCGCCGGCCGCATTCTCACGCGTCCCATGGTCGCACCGGGCGGGCCCGCGGGGGTTGCCAGAAATATAGTTAGCCTCTATAATCATCTGGCAGATGGCGAGCGAGGCGACGATCGGCGAGGGGGCACCTGCGGACGCGGCCGTGCTCGACCCGGTGGCCATCGCCAACCGGCTGCGCCCGGTCCTCCTCCATCTCAACCGCCACCTTCGCCGCGAGCTCCATGCCCTGGGCATCGGAGGCAGCCAGATCTCCCTGCTTGCTGCCATCCATTCCACCCCCGGCATCGGGGTGGCCGAGCTGGCCAGCCGGGAAGGCACCTCCGCGCCCTCGGTGTGCAACCACATCGATCGGCTGGAGGCGACCGGACTGGTGACCCGCAGCCGGGGCGGCGGGGGCGACCGGCGGCGGGTGGGGCTGACGTGCACCGCCGAAGGGGGGCGCGTCCTGCGCACGGTGCGCTCCCGGCGCACCGCCTGGCTGGCGGCGCGGCTTCGCGGCCTGCCCCCGGACCAGCTGCGGTCCATCGACTCGGCCATGGCGGGTCTCGGCGCTCTCGTGGAGCGCTGAGGGTGAGCGTCGCCAGCGCCGGGTCGCGCACGTTCGCCTCGCTTCGGCGCCACCGCAACTACCGGCTGTACTTCGGCGGCCAGGTGGTGTCCCTGAGCGGCACCTGGATGCAGAACGTCGCCCAGGCATGGTTCATCATCGAGCTCACCCACGGATCGGCGTTCGCCGTAGGTGCCCTGGCGGTCTGCCAGTTCGGCCCCTACGCGGTGCTGGGCCTCTTCGGCGGCTCGCTCGCCGACCGGCTCAACGGGCGCCGAACGCTGGTCTTCACCCAGTCCGCCTCCATGGCCGTGGCCGCGGCGCTGGCCGGGCTGGCCCTGACCCACGCGGCCCAGGTGTGGGAGGTGTTCCTGCTCGCCACCGCCTCGGGATGCATCCTCATCCTCGACACCCCCGTCCGGCAGGCGTTCACCATCCAGATGGTCGGGCGCTCCGAGCTGCCCAACGCGATCGCGCTCAACTCCAGCCTGTTCAACGCCTCCCGTGTCTTCGGGCCGGCCATCGCGGGGGTGCTCATCGCCACCACCGGCGTGGGCATCTGCTTCCTGCTCAACGCCGTCAGCTACCTCGCCGTGGTCGGGGCTCTGCTGCTGATGCGCGACAGCGAGCTGCACCCGGTCAACCGCGGCAACACCCGCCCTGGGTTGCTGCGCGGCATCGGTGAGGGGCTGGCCTACGGGTGGCGCACCCCCACCGCGCGGCTGGTGCTGCTGCTCATGCTGGTCATCTCCACCCTGGCCATCAACTTCAACGTCCTGCTGCCTGTGCTCGCCGCGCACACGCTGGACTCCGGGCCCGAGGTGTTCGGCGTGCTCAGCGCCAGCTTCGGGATCGGCGCCCTGGCCGGCGCCCTCACCTCGGCGTCGCTGTCACGCGCCAGCCTCAAGGTGCTGCTCTTCGGCGCCCTGGGTTTCGGAGCCTCACTGCTGCTGCTGGCCCCGCAGCGCACCGTGTGGGGGGCATGCGTGGTGCTGGTGTTCACCGGCGTGACCTTCTCGCTGTACGGCTCGCAGAGCAACTCGTCGCTGCAGATGGTCGTCCCCGACCGCCTCCGCGGCCGGGTGCTCTCCCTCTACGGCTACGTGTTCTTCGGCACCGCCCCGCTCGGCGGTCTCTTCACCGGCTGGATGAGCGGCCGCTTCGGCACCTTCCCGTACCTGATCATCGTCGGTGGCGTCAGCGTGGTCGCCGCCAGCGTGGGGGTGATGACGGTGCGGATGCGCAAGGCCGAGCTGCCAGAACGTCTGCCCCGGGTGGGCATGGGCGGTGTCGACGCGAGTACGGTTACCGCCCGCGAGTGAGACCGATGACGGAGGCACAGGGATGGCACGACCGCGCGTGGTCATCGTCGGTGCCGGCTTCGGTGGGCTGAGCGCGGCACGCGCCCTGCGCCGCGCCGCCGTGGACGTGCTGGTCATCGATCGCCACAACTACCACCTCTTTCAGCCGCTGCTCTACCAGGTTGCCTCGGGCTTGCTCGATCCTTCGGAGATCGCCCATCCGGTGCGCAGCATCCTGCGCGGTCATGGCAACACCGACGTGCTCATGGAGGAGGTGCGGGGGATCGACCTGCAGCGCAGGGTGGTGCACGGCGACAGCGACATCCCCTACGACTTCCTCATCGCCGCCGCGGGGGCGGTGACCAACCACTTCGGAAACGGCGAGATCGCGTCGCGCACCATGGGGCTCAAGGGCCTCAACGACGCGCTGGCGCTGCGCGGCCAGGTGCTCGAGCGCTTCGAGCGCGCTGCCGAGTGCGCCGATGCGGGTGAACGCGCGCGCCTGCTCACCTTCGTCATCGCCGGGGCAGGCCCCACCGGCGTGGAGTGCGCGGGGGCGCTGAGCGAGCTCTTCACCCACCTCCTCCCCAGGGACTTCCCACGCCTCGACTTCGCGCCGGTGCGGGTGGTTCTCGTGGAGGGACACAGGCACGTGCTCGACACCTTCCATCCGCGCCTCGGCGCCATGGCCGCAGGCGTGCTGCGCCGGCGGGGCGTGGAGCTGCGCCTGGGTCGCACCGTCGCGCACGCCGACGCGCGGGGGGTCACGCTCGACGACGGCAGCCGCATCGACGCCGAGACGGTGGTGTGGACCGCCGGGGTCCGCGCCTCCCCGCTCGGCGAACAGCTGAGCGCGCGCCCGGGCCACCTCGGCCGGGTGCCGGTGCGCGACACCCTGCAGCTCCCCGGCCACGAGGAGGTGCAGGTCGTCGGCGACCTCGCCGAGGTCCAGCTGGCGGGCGGGCCGCTCCCCATGCTGGCGCCGGTCGCCATCCAGCAGGGCGAGCATGCCGCCCGCAACGTCATCGCCATGGTGCAGGGCGGCGCGCCGGCGCCGTTCCGCTACCGCGACAAGGGGACCATGGCCACGGTGGGACGCAGCTACGCGGTGGTGCAGATCGGCCCCATCCGTGTCGCCGGCCTGGTCGGCTGGCTGATGTGGCTGTTCGTCCACCTCGCCTACATCATCACGTTCCGCAGCAAGGCGGTGGTTCTGATCAACTGGGGATGGAACTACGTCTTCTACGATCGTCCGGTGCGCCTGATCACCGAGGTCACCCCGGACAGGGCAGCGCAGAGAGAGACCACGGAGGCACATCGATGAGGCGACGACGGCTGGGCGAGCTCGAGGTGTCGGCGATCGGGCTGGGCTGCATGGGGATGTCCGACTTCTACGGGTCATCGGCGGATCGCAGTGAGAGTGACGGCGTCGCCACCATCCATCGCGCGCTGGAGCTGGGCGTCGACCTCCTCGACACCGCCGACATGTACGGGCCCTACACCAACGAGCAGCTGGTGGGCCGGGCCATCGCCGGGCGGCGCGACAGCGTGGTGCTGGCCACCAAGTTCGGCTTCGAGCGCCGCGACGACGGCAGCCAGCGAATCAACGGCAGCCCGGAGCACGTGCGCCGGGCTTGCGACGCCAGCCTGGAGCGGCTGGGCACCGACCACATCGACCTCTACTACCAGCACCGCGTGGACCCGGAGGTGCCCATCGAGGAGACGGTGGGGGCGATGGCCCGGCTCGTGGAGGCGGGCAAGGTTCGCTTCATCGGGCTGTCGGAGGCCGCCCCCGCCACCATCAGGCGGGCCCACGCCGTCCATCCCATCACCGCCGTGCAGAGCGAGTACTCGCTCTTCGCGCGCGACATGGACGACGAGGTGATCCCCACCCTCGGTGAGCTGGGGATCGGCCTGGTCGCCTACAGCCCGCTGGGCCGCGGCCTGCTCGCCGGCGCCATCGCCGGCGCC
>JBOHUD010000018.1:0-3355 GCA_050734155.1 Candidatus Dormibacteria bacterium | reverse complement strand
GGCCACGCCGGGTGTGGCCACGGGGTTGCCCGAACAGGGGAAGCCGGCGCGCCACATCGCGCCGACCATGGCGGCTGTGTGCAGAGGGCGCCACGGACACGTCCCTCGGAGGCACAGCGAGAAAGGAGAACCGGCATGACCCAGACGCTGGAGTACCAGACCGACACATCCGACATGCTCCTGCCCCACGGCCTGTTCAGGTCGGCGTTCGCCTCGGCGGGCGGGATCATCGCCGCCGCCGGCCGGGAGGGCGCCGAGCAGACCGCGGTGGTCAGCTCGTACCTCGACAACGTGCTCCGCTTCCTCGACGCGCATCATGGTGGCGAGGATGAGGTGGTGTGGCCGGTGCTGACCGAGCGCTGCCCGGCGGCCGCCGAGCTGCTGGCGCGCATGGAGGGGCAGCACGCGGCGATCCACGAGCTGCGCGAGCGCACCGCCGCGCTGCTGACGGCGTGGACCGCGAGCGGCGACCCGGAGGACGGCCGCAGGCTGGCCGCCGGGCTGCAGGGCCTGGGCGCCGAGGTCGAGGTCCACTTCGGCGAGGAGGAGATGGAGATTCTCCCGCTGGCCTCGCGCAACATGTCGCCGGAGGAGTGGGGACAGCTGCCCGGTCACGCCATGCAGCATTTCACCGGAGACAAGATCTGGCTCATCCTCGGCCTGGTGTTCGAGCAGATGACGCCCCAGCAGCTGGCGGTGACGCTGCAGCATCTGCCCGCTCCGGTGGTGGAGATGTGGGAGAGCAGCGGCAGGGCTGCCTTCGAGGAGTTCATCGCCCGGGTTCGCGTCACCGGCTGAGCCCAGCCCGACTGCGATTCGCTCTGATGCCCTGTTTGTTCGGGCGACCGCCGAAGGCCGGACCCTGTCGACCGTGCTTCGAGAGCTTCTGGCTCAATACGCCGCGGGCGACCGCGTTGCGTGAAACGCCGAGACATCGTTCGCGCCACCAGCTGAGCCCAGCCCGAGCTTTTGTTCCCCACGGTTGTGTTCCCCGCGCCGGGCCCTGACAACGCTCCCGGAACGACCGATCTCCGCGCGCCCGTAAGATGACCCGGTGAGGTTCGGCATCGCCGTCTTCCCGGGCACGTGGTCGGATCGCGACTGCGCCCACGCGGTGGAGCTGGCGGGGCACGAGGCGGTGATGCTCTGGCACAGGGACGCCGACCTGCGCGGCGCCGATTGCGTCATCCTCCCCGGCGGCTTCTCCTACGGCGATCACCTGCGCTGCGGCGCCATCGCCCGCTTCGCCCCGCTGATGGAGAGGGTTGTCGAGTTCGCCAGTGGCGGCGGCCTGGTGTGGGGGATCTGCAACGGCTTCCAGGTGCTCTGTGAGGCGCACCTGCTGCCCGGCGCGCTGACCCGCAACGCGAGCCTCCAGTTCCGCTGCGAGATGACCCAGCTGGAGGTGGTGACCACGGCCACGCCGTTCACCGCCGCGTGCACGGCGGGGCAGGTGCTGCGCATCCCGGTCTCCCACGGCGAGGGCCGCTACGTCGCCGATGAGGCCACCCTCGACAGTCTCGAGCACGATGACCGCGTGGCCCTCCGCTACGTCGCCGCCGACGGCGGGGCGGTGGGCGAGGCCACCCCCAATGGCTCGATGCGCGACATCGCCGGCATCGTCAGCGAGGGACGCAACGTGCTCGGCATGATGCCCCACCCCGAACGCGCGTCCGAGACGCTGCTGGGCAGCGCCGACGGCATGGTGCTGTTCACCTCGGTGGTCGAGAGCGCCGCCCGGCAGGGCGCCTTCGTGGGAGCCGCCTGACGGTGGCGCGCTACACGACCACGATCGCCTCCTCGCTGCCGCCGGCCGACGCCTTCGCGTACATGGCGAGCTTCGACAACGCCCAGGAGTGGGATCCCAGCGTGGTCGCGGCGCGGCGCCTCGACGACGGTGAGGTGGGCAGGGGGTCGAGGTTCCAGGTCACCTCCAGGTTCGCCGGGCGCAGCGTGCCGCTGCTCTACGAGATCACCCAGTTCGAGGCGGGCAGGCGCGTGGTCCTGGAGGCGTGGAGGGGCACGTTCGGCTCGGTCGACACCATCACGGTGGCGGCGGCGGGGACGGCGTCGTCGGTCACTTACGACGCCCGGCTGGTCTTCAGGGGCCTCGCCAGGATCGCCGATCCGCTGATGCAGCCGGCGTTCAACAGCGTCGGCAGAAAGGCCGATGCCAGCCTCCGCGTCCAGCTGAACCGGCCCCGGTGAGCACCGCCACCGAGATCTCCGCAGCCGAGCTGGCCGAGGTGGCGCTGACCACGGAGGAGTACGAGCTGGCGGTCAGCAGGCTGGGCCGGGCCCCGTCGCGAGTCGAGCTGGGCATCATCGGCGCGCTCTGGAGCGAGCACTGCGGCTACAAGAGCAGCAGGCCGTTGCTGAAGCGCCTGCCGACGGAGGGGTCGGGGGTGCTCCAGGGGCCGGGGGAGAACGCCGGCGCCGTCGACATCGGTGCCGGGTTGGCGGCGGTGTTCTAGATCGAGTCGCACAACCATCCCAGTGCCATCGAGCCGTACCAGGGGGCGGCCACCGGTGTCGGGGGTATCCTCCGCGACATCTTCACCATGGGGGCGCGGCCGGTGGCGCTGCTCGATTCGCTGCGCTTCGGTCCGTACGAGGAGGAGGCGCAGCGCCACCTCTTCGACGGGGTGGTCGCCGGCATCGGGGGCTACGGCAACTGCATCGGGGTGCCCACCGTCGGCGGCGAGGTGTACTTCGACCTGTCGTACCGCCACAACTGTCTGGTCAACGCCATGTGCGTCGGGGTCATCGAGCACGCCAGGCTGACCCGCGCGGTGGCCAGCGGCGCGGGCAACAGCGTGCTGCTGGTGGGGGCCGACACCGGGCGCGACGGCATCCACGGCGCCACCTTCGCGTCGGTCCAGCTCGACGGCAGCAGCGACGAGCGCCGCCCCGCGGTGCAGGTGGGCAACCCGTTCCTGGAGAAGTGCCTGATGGAGGCGTGCCTGGAGCTGGCCGGTGACCCCCGGGTGGTCGCCATGCAGGACCTCGGCGCCGCCGGGCTGACCAGCAGCACCGCGGAGCTGGCCCATCGCGGCGGCTGCGGCATCGACATCGACGTCGACAGGGTTTCGCGGCGTGAGCGGGGGATGAACGCCTACCAGGTGATGCTCAGCGAGTCGCAGGAGCGGATGCTTCTGGTGGTGCCGCGCGAGCACGTCGCCGCCATCCAGGAGCGCTTTGCGCGCTGGGACCTGCGCTCCGACGTCATCGGGGAGGGCACCGGCAGCGGACACCTGGTGGTGCGCGAGGGCGGGGGGGTGGTCTGCGACCTGCCGCTGGAGATGCTCATCGACGAGGTGCCGCTGCGCCACCCCGAGGCGCTGCGCCCGGCGGG
>JBOHUD010000017.1:0-14668 GCA_050734155.1 Candidatus Dormibacteria bacterium | reverse complement strand
CTGGCCTTCGAATCCCCGGCCGAGGTCCGCGACACCGTCAGAGCTCACCTCGCCGGGTTCGGGGCGGTGCGGACCGGGTGGTTGGCGTCGCCATTGTCTTCTGGCCACGTCAGCGGGCGCGACTGTGCCGATTCCTTCACCGCACATCAACCCAGGCCTCGCTTTGCGCACGCGATGCCTGTGGCCGCGAGGCTCCGTGCTACCCACGCTCCCCTCGGCCACGCAGATGAGTTTCGCCGTGGTTTCCAGTCTGTAAGCACACCCGATCAACCGTAGGAGAGCATCATGACCGCCACCTACACCTTCGACGTCTTTTCCACCCTCGACGGCTACGGCTCCACCAGCGGCGACTGGGGCGGCTACTGGGGCAAGCAGGGCCCCGAGCTGCTCGACCACCGCCTCGCCCTGTACGACCCGCAGCAGCGGATGGTCTTCGGGGCCAACACCTATCGCCAATTCGTGCGGCTGCTGGACTCGGGCACCGAGGAGACCGGCGCGGCTGACCCATGGGTCACCCGGATGAGGAGCATGCCGGCAACGGTGGTGTCGAGCACGCTGGAAGGACCTCTCAACTGGCCGAACGCGACAGTCGTGCGCGGTGATGCCGTCGACGTCGTCGCCAGGCTCAAGGAGGAATCCGAGGTGCCGTTGCGCTCGCACGGCAGCCTGTCGATGAACCGGGTGCTGATGGCCGCCGGGCTGGTCGACCACGTCCAGGTGACGCTCTTCCCTGTGATCACCGGTCAGACCGGACTCGAGCCGATCTTTCAGGGTGCAGCGGAGTTCGATCTCGAGCTGATCGAGAGCCGGACGCTCGACGGCAACATCCAAGAGCTCATCTACGCGCTCACCCTGCATTGACTGGCAGGCACCAGGAACAGGATGCAAGGAGACTGTTTGGTATCCTTGTGTTGTGGATCTGGGCCGATCGCCGCTGCCGCGGGCCCACCGGCCCACGGATTCCACCCATGTGCTGCGCGAGTACGCGCTGCTGGCCGATGGGGAGCGGGGCATCCTCGTCGGGCCGCGCGGCGATTTCGCGTGGATGTGCTTCCCTCGATGGGAGAGCCCTGCCGTCTTCGCCGACCTTCTCGGCGGTGGCGGCAGCTACGTGGTCACCCCGGAAGGACGCTGCGTCTGGGGCGGCTACTACGAGGAACGCTCACTGATCTGGAACAGCCGCTGGGTGACCGAGGCTGGCGTGATCGAATGCCGCGAGGCGCTGGCGCTGCCCACCCGGCGTGACCGCGCCGTGGTGCTGCGCCGCATCACCGCAGTGGCCGGGCCCGCATCGCTCCGCATCGTCCTCGACGTGCGCGGTGATTACGGACGCGACGGAGCCGGCGACGTTCATCGTGGCGACGACGGGATCTGGCACATCGCCACCCCAGGGACGCATGTCAGATGGAGCGGCGCCCCCGACGCACGAGTTGACACGGACGCCGAGAGGCGGCCGGTCCTCGCCATCACCGTGCGCTTGGCCGAGGGCGAGCGGCACGACCTGGTCCTCCAGATCGCCACCAGCACAGGTGTTGACGCGACGCCGTCTGCCGAGGAGGCATGGGCGAGCACAGAGGTCGAGTGGCGCCGGCGCGTGCCCGAGCTCGGTCACACCGTAGCTCCCCGGGACGCGCAGCACTCCCATGCGGTGCTCAGCGGCCTGACCAGCGCGGACGGCGGGATGGTGGCCGCCGCCACGACGTCCCTGCCCGAGCGCGCCAACCAGGGGCGCAGCTACGACTATCGCTACGCGTGGATCCGCGACCAGTGCTATGCCGGTCAGGCCGCCGCCCGAACTGGGCATCCTGCTCTGCTGGACAGCGCGACACGCTTCGTGCAGGAGCGCCTGCTCAGCGACGGTCCCCAGCTCATGCCGGCCTACACGACATCAGGCGGGATGATCCCGAGCCCGTCCCACCTCGGGCTGCCCGGTTACCCTGGCGGCAGCGACATCGTCGGCAACCATGTCAACGCGCAGTTCCAGCTCGATGCCCTCGGCGAGGTGCTGCTGCTCTTCGCCGCCGCCGCGCGAGCCGGCCGCCTCGAGGCCGACGGCTGGCACGCGGTGCAGGTGGCGATCGACGCCATCGGGCAACGCTGGTCGGAGCCAGAGGCCGGCATCTGGGAGCTCGATCCGCGGCGATGGACTCACAGCCGTCTGATCTGCGCGGCCGGGCTGCAGGCCATCGGGCGATTCCGCCACGCAGGGATCATCGCCCGCCCAGACAGGCAAGGACTCGCTGGCGATCTCGTCGAGGACGCGACCAAGCACGGCGTGCACCCCTCAGGACGCTGGCAGCGGGCCTACGATGATGCACGAGTCGACGCGGCGCTGCTCCTGGCGGGAATCCGCGGCGCGGTGCCGGCGGACGATTCGCGCACTCGAGCAACCCTGCGCGCGGTCGAGGCCGACCTCACCGAGGACGGCTACTGCTACCGGTATCGGCCCGACGAGCGTCCTCTCGGTGAGGCCGAGGGCGCCTTCCTACTCTGCGGATTCCTCATGTCGCTGGCGTATGAGCAGCAGGGCGACGCGGTGCGCGCGGCGCGCTGGTTTGAGCGCAACCGCGCCGCCTGCGGCCCACCCGGGCTCTGCTCGGAGGAGTTCGACGTCCGGCAGCGCCAGCTGCGCGGCAATCTGCCGCAGGCTTTCGTCCACGCCCTCCTGCTGGAGTGCGCAGCCCGTCAGGAAGACACCGTCGACGGTGCCGGACAGTCGTGAGCGCCGCTCGGGAGGACGAACCGCTCAGGCCACCGCCGCCTGGGGGGCGATGTGCCCCCGGTGTCGCAGCAACTCCTCGCGGCTCGGGCGGCGCGTGCGCGCGAACGCCACGCGGCCGGCAGCATCAGGTGGCGCCCGTTCCGGCAGGGTCAGCTTCATGAGGGTACGGAAGACCTGACCGTACTGCCGGTACAGCGGCCCGGTGGTGTAGGGCAGCGAGTACCTCTCGCAGAGCGCTCGCACCCGCACCGCGATCTCCGGATAGCGGTTGCTGGGCAGGTCCGGGAAGAGGTGATGTTCGATCTGGAAGCCGAGGCTCCCCGACATGATGTGCAGGAGCCGACCACCTTCGAAGTTCGCCGCGCCCAGCAGCTGACGGAGGTACCACTCCGCCTTGGTCTCACCTTCGAGCTCCTCCTCGGTGAACTTCTCGGCGCCGTCCGGGAAGTGCCCGCAGAAGATGATCATGTACGACCAGAGATTGCGGATCAGGTTGGCGGTGGCGTTGGCGGTCAGCGTCGAGAGAAAATTGGGGCCGCTGAGGAGGGGGAAGATGATGTAGTCCTTGCCCACCTGGCGGCGAACCTTGCGCCAGATGCCCTTGAGCTGGCGCTTCATCTCCACCGGGTCCTTGCGGCGCTGGCGGATGGCCACGATGTCGAGGTCGTGGAAGGCCACCCCCCACTCGAAGAGCAGCGCCAGCAGTGCGTTGTAGAGCGGCTGGCCGAGGTTGGCAGGGTGCCACTTCTGGTCACGGGTAACCCGCAATATGCCGTAGCCGACGTCGTTGTCCTTGCCGATCACGTTGGTGAAGGTGTGGTGGATGAAGTTGTGGGAGTGCTTCCACTGCTCGGAAGGGCAGGTGGTGTCCCATTCCCAGGTGCCCGAATGGATCTCGGGATCGTTCATCCAGTCCCACTGGCCATGGAGGACGTTGTGTCCGATCTCCATGTTCTCCAGGATCTTGCCCGTGGCCAGCATCGCCGTCCCAGCCGCCCAGGCGGGCGGGAACGCGCTGGCAAAGAGCGTTACCCGCGCGGCGGCGACGAGCCGCCGCTGCACGCTGATGAGCCGGCGAATGTAGGCAGCATCGTCGGCGTTGCGTGAGGCCTCGATGTCACAGCGGATCTCATCGAACTCACGCCCGAGTGCCTCGACATCGGACGGGCTCAGGTGGGCGAACGTGGTGACGTCGGAGATGGCCATGATTTCGTCCTCAGATCTCGAGTTCGCAGTCGCCCGCCGCGGCGCTGATGCAGGTCTGCACGTTCTGGGTCGCCTGGTATTCCGCGCCGTTGCGCAGATCCTTCACCGTGCCCTTCCTCAGGGGCAGCACACAGGTGTGGCAGATGCCCATCCGGCAACCGAACGGCATCTGGATTCCCGCCGCCTCCCCGGCCTCCAGGATCGTGGTGGCGCCGTCGATCTGCGCCTCCTTGCCCGACTGCGAGAACACGACACGCCCTCCGGCAGCCGTGTCCGAGAGCTGCACGGAGAACCGTTCCAGGTGGAGCTGCCGGCCGCGTCCTGCCCGCTTCCAGTGTCGCTCGGCTGACTCGAGCATCGATTCCGGGCCGCAGATCCACGCCTCGCGCTCTCTCCAGTCCGGGCATGCCTCGCCGACGCGTGCCACGTCGAATGAGCCGTGCTCGTCGTGAAACCGCTCGACCAGCTGCAGCGACCCGTGCTTGGCCGCCAGCGCCATCCGCTCGTCGCGAAAGATCGCCTCGTCGCGGGAGGACGCCGAGTGGACGTGGACGACGTCGGGCATGGTTCCGCGCCGGTCCAGCGTCCTGAGCATGGACATCACCGGCGTGACCCCGCTTCCCCCGGTCCAGAGCAGCAGCTTCGCCGGTGGCGGATCGGGCAGGACGAACTCGCCCTGCGGAAGGGCAAGGCGGACGATGGTCCCGGGCGTCAGACCACGCACCAGGTGCTCCGACAGGAACCCTTCGGGCATCGCCTTGACGGTGATGCAGATACATCCCCGATGCTCGTCGTCATTGGCGGCGAGAGGCGACGAGCTGATCGAGTACGAGCGCCAGTGCCACCTGCCGTCGACGTTGACCGCGATGCCGACGTACTGACCGGGCTGATACCCGGTTCGCCAGCCCCATCCCGGTCTGATCACCAGGGTTGCGGCATCGGCGGTTTCCGGCCGAACCTCGACGATCTTGCCGCGCAGCTCCCGCTGGCTCCACAGCGGGTTGACCAGGTTCAGGTAGTCGTCCGGAAGCAGCGGCGTGGTCATCCGCGCCACGACTCCGCGCATCAGCTCGACGGGGGCGATCGGCTGTCCGTCACCGCTGGCCAGGCGCCGCTTCAACTCCAGGGCGGTGGCGCCGATCACGACCGTGCCTGCACCGGTTGCCGCGATGCCCAGCCGGCGTGTGGCGGAGGCGCCCGACATGAGCGCGCGTGGAGCAGGCACAGGCCGCATCCTCTCAGAGGCGAATTTACTGTTACTACGCGTATCAGATACAGTAGCGAGGTGGCACCCACACGGTCAAGTCGTCCCCGGCGTGACGGACGTCACGAGCGGTGGCGCGCCCACCGAGCTCGCCGGCGGCAGGAGCTCATCAACGCGGTGATTGCGGTCGTCGCCGAGCGGGGTGCCGACGTCGGCCTCGACGACATCGCCGCCGCCTCCGGGATCGCCAAGCCGGTTTACTACCGGTACTTCGCCGACAAGTCAGATCTCTTCCTCGCGGTGGGCCGGACCGTTGCTGAGACCGTGGTCGCCGAGACCACCACCGCCATCGACCACGCCGCCTCTCCGCGGGCCATGGTCGCGGCCGGCATCGGCGCGTACGTGGCGTCGATCGACGCCAATCCCGAGCTGTACCGCTTCGTGGCCCACAACCCCATCCTCAGGCGCCTTGAGGCGGCCGACGTCCTCACCGACTACGCCACCGTGGTCGGGCTCCATGCCAGCCGGGTGATCGGCGAAGTTCTCCAGGCCGAGGGCCAGGATGCCGCGGTGGCGGAGTCCTGGGGGTTCGGCATCGTGGGACTGGTGCGATCCTCGGTTGATCGCTGGCTTGAGCGGGGCCGTCCCATCGGTCGGCCCGCCCTCGTCGCCCACCTGACCAACCTGGTCTGGGCGGGGGTGGGCCGGGCCGGCGCGGCTCCCGACAGCCGCAACCCCTGAGCCGCGGGCGGCTTCCAAACCATGTGCCGGAGCGCATATCGGTGAGCTGGCGGATCCACCGCTTCACCAAATGGTGGTTCTCGTCAAACGGACGTGGACGGACTCTGCTCGATCGCGGTGGCGAGAAAGCCGTTGATGTGCTCCGCGATCTCCTCGCCCTTGTCCTCCTGGAGGAAATGGCCGGCTTCGCGCACCACCGTCATCGGTCGGAGCGCACCCGGGATGCGCTCGGCAAGACGCTCCCCGACGCGAGGCGAGAAGATGGGATCGTTGTCGCTGAAGCAGACCAGGGCCGGCTTGCGCCAGGCGCGCAACCGCCGCCCCGTCTCGGCGGCGGCGGCGGCGCCGGGGGTCTCCGTAGAGGTGGGCACGATCAGGGGGAATGCGGCGGCGCCCCATTTGGCCGCCGCCTCCGGAAAGGGCGCGTCATAGCCGCGCATCACCTCCGGTGACGGGGAGGTGTGGCAGGCGCGTTCCACGAGCATGGCGATCGGGATGTCCGGCTTCACGCGGTCGACGAAGTTGCGGAATGTCCACCACGCCTCCGGCATGCGGTTCTCGCCGCTCATGATCGCCGTGTTGAGAATCACCAGGCGGGCGAAGCGCTCCGGGTTCTCCGTGGCGAGCCGCAAGCCGATCGGGCCGCCCCAATCCTGCACCACCGCGGTGATGCGGCGCAGGTCCAGCACCTCGAGGAGCCGCAGCATCGACTCGACGTGGCGGTCGTAGGTGTACCAGTCGAGACTCTGCGGCTTGTCGGAGCGGCCAAAGCCAAGGTAATCCGGGGCGATGACGCGGTGGCCCGCCGCCGCCAGCGGAGGGATCAGTTTGCGGTACAGGAACGACCACGTCGGCTCACCGTGGAAGAGCACGACGGGATCGGCGTGGGGAGAACCCTCGTCGACGTAGTGCATCCGCAATGCGGTGTCGGCGAGGCCGTCGACATCGAGGTAACGCGGGGTGAACGCATAGCCGGGGAGATTCTCGAAGCGCTCATCCGAAGTTCGGAACACATCCATGCGAAACAGGATAGACCGTCAACTCGCGGGGCGTCGCCGTGACTCGCGCCACAACCGGCCGGCCAGGGTACAGTCAGAAGGCCATGGCGAAGCAATGGTTCGCGAGCCTCTTGCGGGATGGCTTCGCTCTGACGGCGGCCGGGTCCAGTGCGCCATTCGCCACCGTTGCAGCCGGCGTTCTCAGCAGCATGTTCGGCAGCGCTGCTCTCAACCGGAGCCCGCAGGAGGCCGTCGACCACGTCACGGGGGGTTCAATGAGTGAGGGTCCATCCCGACGTGGTGGCTGGAGTCAGGTCGATAGCCGGTTTGGGGCTGCGCCTGGTCACCCTCACAAACGGTTCTGCCGTGGTCGCGGACCGGCTCCTGTCGGCGGCGGGGGTACGTGATCAGTTCGAACAGCTCCTCTCGGTCGAGGATGCCGGCGCATGGAAGCCCGCGGCGGAGGCCTACAGGTATGCCGCCCGCTGCTGCACTGTCCCTGCCGAGCAGCTGATGCTCGTGGCCGCCCATCCCTGGGACATCGATGGTGCAGCGCGGGTCGGACTGGCCACGGCGTGGGTGAACCGCACGGGCACGATGTACCCGGAGTTCTTCACGCCCCCAACGCACACCATCAACTCGTTGACGGAACTGGCGGCGCATCTCGCGCCTGGGGAGCATCCGCCGGCGCCCGACCAGGGCGAGTGGACTCCGTCATGAGCCGTGGTCGCGCCGCCTCTCATGGCGTGAGCTCCACGACATCGCCGGCAACGGCCAACGTCCAACCAGTCTGTGTCACGCCAAGAGCTTGAATACGCCTGCGGTCACGGTCCCGCAATCCGTGGCGGCGGTGGATGCGGCCACCAACGGCGCAGCAGAGGCGGGCGGTTTGCACAAGGGATTTGGCGGAGCGAGAGGGATTCGAACCCTCGATCCGAGTTGCCCCGGATACCGCATTTCCAGTGCGGCGCCCTCGACCGGACTAGGCGATCGCTCCGCCTCGGATTGTACCGATGGGTCGCTGCGGGCAACGGAGAGCCGCCTGCCGGCATCGCCGTTGGCGCACCTCTCTCCGGCCGCGAACTCGATGGGCAAGGCAACTCATCTCCTGACGGTGGCAGGGACACCCACGATATGCTCGACCGCTGCAGCCGCTGCGCAGGGGGAGCCCATGTACAACCGTCGGTCCGTTCCACTGGTGGTGGTCATCTGGCTCATCGTTGGAGCCGTCGTGGCCGGCAGCCATCACTACTTCGACACGTTGAACTCATTCGGCGCGATCCTCACCGCAGTGATCGCCGTGTTGATCTGGCCGCTAATCCTCCTCGGGGTCAAGATCAGCGTCGCCACCTGATCCGCGCGATCCGGGGTCGAATTGACGCAGCCCTATACTCGCGAACCGGAGAGGTGTCCGAGTGGTTGAAGGTGCCGCTCTCGAAAAGCGGTGTGGTCAATAGCCACCGTGGGTTCGAATCCCACCCTCTCCGCCAATCCTGACGTCCGCGCTCTCGGGCCGGACGGGTGGTTGCGCTGACCCGTCCGGCGCGCGAGATTCAGGGAGAGTTCTGTCAGATGCGCTCGTAGATCTGGATCCGGACACCGTCGGGACCGACTGTCCTGGCGTCTCCAAGTCGCAGCTTCAACCGGTCGATCCCATCCGGGAACAGGCGCTTTCCGCGTCCGAGAATCGTCGGAAAGACCATCAACCGGAGCTCGTCGACAAGATCGTGGGCGAGCAGCGCCGCCACCAACGTACCGCTGCCGGCAACGAGGATGACACCATCAGTGGCGGCCTTCAGCCCGGCGACCTCCGTGGCCACGTTGCCCGAGATCACCTTCGTGTTCTGCCACGCCGGGTCCCGCAGGGTGGTCGAGACCACATACTTCGGGTCGTTGTTGAGCCGCTCAGCGAAGTCCCCCTCCCGCGACGGCCACGCCTTGGCGAAGCCCTCGTAGGTCACCCGGCCAAGCAGGTGCGCAGCTGCCTCTGTCAATTCGTCGAGCTTGAACCTGTCGCCTTCGGCGCCGCGGTCGTACTCGAAGGTCCACCCACCATGCTCGTAGCCCTCGGCGCCGCCGGGGTCCTCGAACACGCCGTCGATCGATACGAATTCGGTCACGACCAGCTTGCCCATTGCCTCTCCTTCACTGAACACCTGCAACGTAGACGGCTGGGCTGCCCGGAAGTCATCGGGCCGAGATCAATGCCTCGGCGAGCAGTTGACGGGCCAGCTCTGCTCGAGCGGCCCTCAGAGCACGTCGCCAGCGCCCTGGGCACACGCGCGACACGTTCCGCGCACCAGCAGCGGCTGGTCACGGGCAACCTCGAAACCGATCGTGCGTGCAAGAGCTGCGGCGATCGGGGTGACCAGGTTGGTGGGAATGTCACTGGTCGAACCACAGCGGGTGCAGACGGCGTGGTGATGGGCGTGGCTCTGCATCTCGAATCGGGCCACACCGTCCGCGAACCGAACCTGAGTAAGCAGCCCGGCATCGGTCAGGTCGGCCAGCACCCGGAAGGCCGTCGAGCGATCCATGCTCCACCTCGGCGGGAGCTGCTGCCACACGTCGTCGGCACTGAGGTGCTCGCCGCCGGCGTCGCTCATCGCCTCCAGCACGGCCAGGCGCTGCGGGGTCACCCGCAGCCCGGCGCGGCGCAGCGCGTCGCGGGGCGGCCTAGCGCCGGGTATCACTCTCAATCCGGTCCCGAGCCGCCGCATTGGCACGCAGCTCGACAGGTCCCTCTGCGGCGATGGGAGCCAGCGACCATCGCTGCTCGATCTTGGCGAAGCGCCAGATCGCCAGCGCAGCGATCCAGGTCAGCACGAACATGGCCACGATCACGAAACCGATGGTGTTGAGGCTGATGCCGCTGACGAAGCCCCAGAATCCACCGGAGAGGTTGAAGTAGGTCACCACGATCGAGAGGATCTCGATGGTCCCGACGATCAGCGCCACCGCCACCGACAGCCCGGTGATGGTGAGGTTGTAGAACACCTTGCGGACTGGCTTCGAGAACGCCCAACCGTAGGCCACGTTCATGAAGGCGCCGTCGGTGGTGTCCATGAGGCACATGCCCGCGGCGAAGATAACGGGCAGGCAGAGGGTCGCGTACCAGGGGAGGCCGCCCGCCGCTGCGCCCGCAGCAAGGGCGAGCAGGCCCACCTCGGTGGCGGTGTCGAAGCCGAGCCCGAAGAGCACTCCGATCGGGTACATCTGCCAGCTCGACCTGATGCGGCGGGCCATCGGACCGAGCAGCCGGTTCATCAGGCCGCGCTGGTTGAGCTTGTCCTCCAGCGTCGCCTCGTCGTACTTCCCCTGGCGCATCTCCCGAAAGATCCGCACGATGCCGAGCAGGATGACCAGGTTGATGGCGGCGATGACGTAGAGGAAGAACGCCGACACGCTGGTGCCGATGTAGCCGCCGACGGTCAGCGTGACCGAGCCGTTGCCGATCGAGCCGGCGACCGCCTTGGCGGCGATGGTCAGGGCAACGGCCAGCGCCACCACGATGCTGGAGTGGCCGAGCGAGAAGAAGAAACCGACCCCCAGGGGCCGCTTGCCCTCAGCCAGCAGCTTGCGGGTGGTGTTGTCGATGGCCGAGATGTGATCGGCGTCAAAGGCGTGTCGCAGACCGAACCCGTACGCGGTGAGCCCAACGCCGATGCCCAGGGCCTTGAAGTGGCTCGGGACCACGAAGAGGATCAGCACCCCCCAGCCAAGCACGTGGAGGACGGCGATGACCGCGTAGAAGCCGCTCAGCCGGAGCCACTCCCCCCGGCTCAGCGAGCGTCGGATCCTGGTGACCCGCGACACCTCTTCGGCTGCCATGCCAATCCTCCACGGCGCAGATGAGGTTCGCAGGCTAGCGCACACGCGATCAGATTGCAAGGACCGATCGGTTGTAGGAAGCCTGGCCCAGGGGAGCGAAGCTCCCCATGTGTGGCACGATCTCCGGGTGAGCAGGGCCGCAGCGGCGCAGCATCTGCGCGACCTCACGCGGTTGCGCCGTGTCCGCGACCGGATCGACCGGGAGTACGCGCAGCCGCTGGACGTCGAGGCGCTCGCCCGCGCCGCCCACATGTCGGCTGGGCACCTCAGCCGCGAGTTCCGGCTCGCCTTCGGGAGTCGCCGTACGGCTACCTCATGACGCGGCGCATCGAGCGCGCGATGTCGCTGCTGCGCCGGGGCGACCTCAGCGTCACCGAGGTCTGTTTCGCGGTGGGCTGCGCGTCGCTGGGCACCTTCAGCACTCGCTTCACCGAGCTGGTCGGCGTGCCGCCCAGCATCTACCGGCGTCATCAGGCGCTGGCGACGGCGGGGATGCCATCGTGCGTGGCCAAGCAGGTGACCAGACCGGTCAGGAATCGAGAAGCACCACTCCGCGAGGCGCGGCTAGCATGACCGTCATGGACATCACCATTCACGCCAGCTTCCTCCCCCACAACGACCCCGACGCCTCCCTGGGCTTCTATCGCGACGCCCTCGGCTTCGAGGTGCGCAACGACGTTGGCTACGACGGGATGCGCTGGATCACCGTCGGGCCCGCTGACCAGCCCGGCACCTCCATCGTGCTGGAGCCACCGGCGCCGCCCGCCTGCGGCATCACCGACGAGGAGCGCCACACCATCGCCGAGATGATGGCCAAGGGCACCTACGCCCGCCTCCTCCTGGCCACCGCCGACCTCGACAGCACCTTCGAGCGGCTGCAGGCCAGCGACGCCGACGTCGTCCAGGAGCCGACCGACCAGCCATACGGGGTTCGCGACTGCGCCGTCCGCGATCCCGCGGGAAACCTGATCCGCATCCAGGAGCTGCGCTGAGCCGGCCAGCGAACGCAGCCTGGAGCTGCCCAGACCACCCGACCGGTGACCAGGAGGGCGCCACACCCCGGAGTCAGCAGTGGTGACATCGTCCGTCAAGTCAATCAACCAAGGGAGTTGCCTCAAATGAGCCAGAGCCTCAAAGCCACCATCTACCCGGTCAAGGACGTGGCCAAAGCCAAGGCCTTCTACGCCACCCTGCTCGGGACCGAGCCATACGCGGACGCCCCGTACTACGTCGGATTCCACGTTGGCGACCACGAGATCGGCCTTGACCCCCACGGGCACAGCCAGGGGATGACCGGCCCCATCAGCTATCTGGACGTCGACGACATCGCCGCGACTCTGAAGACGGCCGTGGACGCCGGAGCGGTCATCCAGCAGGAGCCCAAGGACGTCGGCGGCGGCATGCTGATCGCCCGGGTCAAGGACGAGGACGGGAACGTCACCGGACTGCGTCAGTCGGGCTGACCCAGCGCCGTCGGCCGAGCGCCGAGCGACGCCGAACCAGTCTGTCAACGCGGCCTCGCCGAACCGATGGAGACACGATGAGCAGCGCCACCAGCGCGGACACGCAATTTCCTGGGCTGCACGGTGCCGACCGCCATGATCTGATCCGCGTGCACGGCGCGCGCGTGAACAACCTCAACGACGTCACCGTCGAGATCCCCAAGCGCCGGCTGACGGTGTTCACGGGCGTCTCCGGCTCGGGCAAGAGCTCGCTGGTTTTCGGCACCATCGCCGCGGAGTCGCAACGGCTGATCAACGAGACGTACAGCGCCTTCGTGCAGGGCTTCATGCCGACGCTGGCGCGGCCGGAGGTCGACCTTCTGGAGGGGCTGACGACCGCGATCATCGTCGACCAGGAGCGGATGGGCGCCAACCCCCGCTCCACCGTCGGCACCGCCACCGACGCCAACGCGATGCTGCGCATCCTCTTCAGCCGGCTCGGGAAGCCGCACATCGGCTCGGCCAACGCCTACTCCTTCAACGTCCCCTCGCTCCGGGGCAGCGGCGCGATCACGATCGAACGCGCCGCCGGCAGGACTGTGAGACGGAGCTTCACGCTCACCGGCGGCATGTGCCCGCGCTGCGAGGGCATGGGCAGGGTCTCCGACATCGACCTCACCCAGCTCTTCGACGACTCCAAGTCGCTGGCCGAGGGCGCGATCACCATCCCCGGCTACAAGGTCGACAGCTGGTGGACAACGGGGATCTTCATCAAGTCGGGCTTCCTCGACCCCAACAAGCCAATCCGCAAATTCACCAAGAGAGAGCTGCACGACTTCCTCCATCGCGAGCCGACCAAGGTGAAGGTCAACGGCGTCAACCTCACCTACGAGGGGCTGATCCCCAAGGTCCAGAAGTCGTTCTTCTCCAAGGACCGGGAGGCGCTGCAGCCGCATCTCCGGGCGTTCGTGGACCGGGCGGCCAGCTTCGCCGCCTGTCCCGACTGCGGTGGCACCCGGCTCGCCGAGGCCACCCGGTCGTCACGGATCCGCGGCGTAAGCATCGCCGATGGGTGCGCGATGCAGATCAGCGACCTGGCCGACTGGGTTCGCGGCGCCCACGAGCCGTCGGTGGCGCCACTGCTCGGGGCACTGCAGCAGACCCTCGACTCGTTCGTGGAGATCGGGCTGGGCTACCTCTCGCTCGACCGTCCTTCGGGCACGCTGTCGGGCGGCGAGGCGCAGCGCGTCAAGATGATCCGCCACCTCGGCTCCTCGCTCACCGACGTCACCTACGTCTTCGACGAGCCCACCACGGGCCTGCACCCCCATGACATCCGGCGCATGAACGACCTGCTGCTGCGGCTGCGGGACAAGGGCAACACGGTGCTGGTAGTGGAGCACGAGCCGGAGACGATCGCGATCGCCGACCACGTCGTCGACCTCGGCCCCGGTGCCGGGACCATGGGCGGCACCGTCTGTTTCCAGGGCACCGTCGCGGGGCTGCGGGCCAGCGGCACCATCACCGGCCGCCATCTCGACGACCGGGCCGCCCTCAAGGAGACGGTGCGGACGCCCACCGGCACGCTGGAGATCCGCGACGCGACGGCGCACAACCTGCGCGACATCGACGTCGACATCCCGCTCGGGTTGCTCGTCGTGGTCACCGGCGTCGCCGGCTCGGGCAAGAGCTCGCTCGTGCAGGGGTCGATCCCCGCCGGCGCGGGGGCTGTGTCCATCGACCAGGGCGCGATCCGCGGTTCGCGACGGAGCAACCCGGCGACGTACACCGGGCTGCTCGACCCGATCCGCTCGGCGTTCGCGAAGGCCAACGGCGTGAAGCCGGCGCTGTTCAGCGCCAACTCCGAGGGCGCCTGCCCCACCTGCAATGGCGCCGGCGTCATCTACACCGACCTGGCGATGATGGCCGGCGTGGCCACCACCTGCGAGGAGTGCCTGGGGAAGCGGTTCCAGGCATCGGTGCTGGACCATCACCTGGGCGGCCGCGACATCAGCGAGGTGCTCGCCATGTCGGTGACCGAGGCCGAGGAGTTCTTCGGTGCCGGCACGGCGCGCACGCCGGCCGCGCACGCCGTACTCGACCGGCTGGCCGACGTCGGGCTCGGCTACCTCAGCCTCGGCCAGCCGCTCACCACCCTGTCCGGCGGCGAGCGGCAGCGGCTCAAGCTGGCCACCAACATGGCCGAGAGGGGCAGCATCTACGTCCTCGACGAGCCCACCAGCGGCCTGCACCTCGCCGATGTGGAGCAGCTGCTCAGCCTGCTCGACCGGATCGTCGACTCCGGCAAGTCGGTCATCGTCATCGAGCACCACCAGGCCGTCATGGCGCACGCCGACTGGATCATCGACCTCGGCCCAGGCGCCGGCCACGCAGGCGGCAGGATCGTCTTCGAGGGCACGCCCGCCGACCTCGTCGCCGACGGCTCAACCCTCACCGCCGAGCACCTCGCGGCCTACGTCCGCACCTGACGCAGGGCCACCTCGCCGAAGCCGGTGTCGAGATC
>JBOHUD010000016.1:0-33947 GCA_050734155.1 Candidatus Dormibacteria bacterium | reverse complement strand
CTGCAGAGCAGCCCGCACCGCCTGTACCGCGGCAGTCGCCTCGGCTCGTAGCTTCACGATGTTCACGCCACGACGGTATCATCCACGTCACGCACCAATTGTCAGTGCTGCGGAGCGCGCCGGTCGCGGGCAGGCCGGCGGAGGGGCGACCACCGCCGCGTGACGGAGGTTGGCCCCGGTGGCCCCGCTGGGGGTCTCGCCGCAACTGGATCCCGCTCGCGCAGGAGCTGATCGCCCCGCTCACGCTCTACGCGCGTAGGATCCCGCACCAGCCGACGCTCGCGGTGGAGGCGTTGTCGGGTGGGCCCTGACAATGTAAGGTACAGCCTGACGCCTGATCGCTTCCTGGGAGCCCAGAACCATGGCCACACGAGCCAAAGTCGCATCGCCTCGCAACGCCACCCGCTGCTCGTTCTGCGGCAAGGCGGACAAGGACGTCCGCAAGTTGATTGCCGGACCGGGCGTGTACATCTGCGACGAATGCGTCGGCGTTTGCCGCGAGATCCTCGCGGCGAATCCCGGACCCCGTACCGCAACGATGCGCTGGGAGGACACACTCGACGACGAGGAGCTCCTGCACCACCTCGGCCGGGTGGCTGGTGCCAGCACTCAGATCGACGAGAGCCTGCAGATCTGGGTGGGCACTCTGCGCCAGCGCGGTGTCACGTGGGCGCGCATCGGCGAGGCACTGGGGATCACCCGACAGTCGGCATGGGAGCGCTTCTCAGGAGAGGAGTGAATCGCTCCAGCACCACGAGGCGTCGTATCACCGCCCGGGCCAGCACGGCCACGGCATCTTCGAGCAGGTGCGGCGCGCCACGTGATTCGTGGGTTGCCGGAGGATGCAGTCCACCTGGCATCGGCACACGAGGATGCCGTGCACTCCACGGGGCGCCGCTGGTTGACACTCGATGTCCGCTCGTGCGCACCGCCGCCCTGGCCCCTCCCGGGAGTGGGCGGGGACTTGACATACACAAATCAGTGTAGGTAGACTGCGGAGCGAGCCGGTCACCGACCGGCCGGCCGGAGGGGCGACCGCCACGCGTGTCGGAGGTTGCCCCCGTGGCCGCACTGAAGGGTCTCGTCGACAACTGGATCCTGCTCGCGCAGGGATTGATCGGCAGCATCGGCGCCCTCGCCTTCCTGATCGCCTTCATGTACAAGATCGTCGCGGTTGATCCCCGCAGTGTCATGGAGGCCAAGCGCTGGATCGGCCGCATCGTGTTCGGCACCATCGGTGTCGAGGTTGCCGGAACGCTGACGCACGCCATCATCGCGAGCATCCCCGGCAGCGTCCACTGACGTGTCGATCGTCAACGGAATCACCAACGCGGGACATGTGATCACCGACCCGGTGGGATTCCTGCTGCAGTCGCTGGTCGGCATCCTCGGCCATCTCATCTCGGTGGCCCGCGTCGACATGGCGGGTGTCCTCGATCGATTCCTCTTTCGCACCGTCGATCCCACCGTCTCCGGCAACCGGCCCATCACCGCCAATCCCAACCTGGCCAACCTCAATCTCGGGCTGACCCTCGCCGTCGACGCGATGATCGGGCTGGTCGTCGCGGTGACCTCGCTGCGCAGCATCTTCGAGCGCACCCTGCGTTCCAAGTACGACCTCAAGGTCATCCTGCCGCGGATCCTCCTGGCCGTCGTGCTCGCCCACGCGTCTCTGCTGTTCATGCAGATGGCTGTCGACCTCAACAACGCCCTTGACGGCGTGGCACTCTCGCTGGGAGGCCCGCTCAACGGCGACACCCTCCCCTGGTCGCCGAGCCTGGCGCCGGAGACGGTCGCGCGCCTGATCAGCGGCCAGGACCTCTTCCAAGCGGTCCTGGCCGTCGCCCTCATCGCGGCGATGGCGATCCTGGTGTTGGCGTATGTGATTCGCACCGCCCTGCTCAACATCCTCATCGTCACCGCCCCGCTGGCGGCCCTGCTCACCATCCTGCCCGACACGCGCGGCCACGCTCGCAGCTGGTTGCGCCTGTTCACCGGCACGGTGTTCATGCAGGCTGTGCAGCTGATCATCCTGCGGGTCGCCGTGACCACGGAGTTCGATTCCAGCGGCGGCCTGATCACCACCGTCTACGCACTGGCGACCCTGTGGCTGCTCCTCAAGGTGCCCGGCGCGATGAACACGTCAACCCATCTCGAGAACAAGGCGCACACCATGTTGCACGGCCTCGAGCGAACCGCCAAGCACGCGCTGCTGCCCGCCCATCACGCGCACGCGCCGCGGCGAACGGCCTGAGGACGCCATGAACCAGTTCACCTCGATCAACAGCCACACCACGGAGGAAGCACAGCCATGATCAACCGAGTCATCCTGCTTGGCAATCTCACCCGCGACACCGAGGCCAGCAGCGGCCCGGCGACCACCCTGGCCCGCATGCGCATCGCCACCAACGCGGTGTGGCGTGACGCCGAGGGCAACCGCCAGGAGAGCGCGGAGTTCCACAACGTCGTGGCCTTCGGCAAGCTCGGCGAGATCTGCGCCAGCTACTGCCTCAAGGGCCGGCGCGTCTACATCGAGGGGCGGCTGCGCACTCGGGAGTTCGAGGGCAGCGACGGCCTGAGGCGGCACAGCACCGAGATCATCGCCGAGACCATGAAGCTGCTCGATCGTCCCCGAGCCGACGACCCCACCGCCCAAGAGGACGAGGTGGCGGCAGCCACCGGCGACGGCGCCGGTGACGAGATCAACGCCCGCGCGACCAATGGAGAGCGCCCCGGGAAGCGCAACAAGCTCGAGACCGTGTCGATCTCATGACCTAGGCGCCCTGCGGACTCAGCCTGCCCAGGTGTCGCACCACCTCATCGAGGAGCTTGTCCTGCGCCTGCAGATGCGCCTGCAGCTGCAGGCACTCCTGGAGGATCGCCTCAGCGTCGCTGTAGGTCTGCACCGAGCGCTTGTCCGCGGCATTCGCCTGGACATTCTGCCCAACGATGATGATCGGCAGGAGCACCAGCTGCAGGAAGGTCTGAGCGATCCAGGCGACGATGATTATCTTGTCGCCGCTCTGGATCGCCGCCGGGAAGCTGACCAGGGCGAGCACGGTGAACACGTACGCCGCCCACATCGTCCCCACCACGGTGGTGATGAAGACACCGATCTTGCCGTTGATACCCAACCGTTCATCGGTGGTCTTCGGCGGAGTGTGACTGCGACGCTCGAGGATGCGGGGATGCGGCACGTGCTCAAAGATGCTCCGGCTGGTGATCACCGGTGCGTCCATGCCCTCGGTCATGACCTTGCCTCCTGGGTGCGGGCTCGATGCGAACTCTCACACGCTGCGGTGGTTTTGGGGAGTTGGGCGAGGCGCCGGCACCGGTGGGCCGGCCCATGGTCGTCGCCGGCGGTCGGGTGCGGACCGTCTGCTAGCCTCGCAGCGGTGAGCAACCGACTCGCCGGCGAGACCAGCCCCTACCTCCTCCAGCACGCCGGCAACCCGGTCGACTGGTACCCGTGGGGGGATGAGGCGTTCTCCCGGGCGCGCGCCGAGGACCGTCCCGTCCTGCTCAGCGTCGGCTACAGCGCCTGCCACTGGTGCCACGTGATGGCCCACGAGTCCTTCGAGAACCAGGAGATCGCCGCGCTCATGAACCGGTTGTTCGTCAACATCAAGGTGGATCGCGAGGAGCGTCCCGATGTCGACTCCATATACATGCAGGCGGTGATCGCCATCAGCGGGCACGGCGGCTGGCCGATGACTGTCTTCCTCACCCCCGCGGGCGAGCCCTATTTCGGGGGCACGTACTTTCCCCCGGTGGATCGTCAGGGTCTGCGCGGCTTCCCCCACGTGCTCGAGGCCGCCGCCACCGTCTATCGCGAACGCCGCGACGAGGTGACCCAGGCTGCGGATCAGCTCCGCCGCGCCCTCGTGCCGCCGTCGCCCCCGACCCGGACGGACTCCGCCTCCGCAGATCTCGACGCCGCGGCCGCCCAGCTGATGGCGCAGACCGACATGCGCCACGGCGGATTTGGCGGTGCGCCCAAGTTCCCCCATCCGGGCGCCCTGGACTTCCTGCTGCGCCGCCACCGCGCCGGCGGTGATCCGCGCCCTCTCGATGCTGCGCTGGTGACGCTCGACCGCATGGCGCGCGGCGGCATCCACGACCAGGTGGGCGGCGGCTTCCACCGCTACTCCGTGGACGGCACCTGGTCGATCCCTCATTTCGAGAAGATGCTCTACGACAACGCCCAGCTGGCTCCCGTCTACCTCCACGCCCACCAGCTGACCGGCGACGCGCGCTGGCGCCGGATCGTCGAGGACATCCTCGACCACGCGCTGCGCGAGCTGAGATTGCCAGCGGGTGGGTTTGCGTCTTCGCAGGACGCCGACTCGCCGGGCGGGGAAGGCTCGTACTTCGTGTGGACCCCAGCGCAGCTCACCGAGGTGCTCGGCGACGACGACGGCGCCCTGGCCGCCCGGGTGTTCGGGGTCAGCGACGCCGGCAACTTCGAGCACGGCGCCACGGTGCTGTCGATGCCGTTTCCACTTGCCCAGGTGGCGCAAGGCCTGGCGCTCGGCGACGAGGCCCTGCGTGAGCGTGTCGACGGCATCCGCGGGCGGCTTCTCGCGGCCCGGCAGCGGCGGCCGGCGCCGGCCCGCGACGACAAGGTGCTGACCGCATGGAACGCGCTGATGCTGAGCGCTTTCGCCGAAGCCGGCGCCGCCCTGGCCCGCACCGACTACGTCGACGCGGCGCGGCGTTGTGCCGACTTCCTGCTCACCGAGCTGCGCACCGACGGCGTGCTGCTGCGCACCTGGAAGGACGGACGCGCCAAGATCACCGGCTTCCTGGAGGACTCCGCGTTCCTCGCCGACTCGCTCATCACCCTGTACGAGGCCTGCGGGGACGGCGCCTACCTCACGACCGCGCGCGAGCTCGTCACCGATACCCTGCGCCGCTTCGAGGATGGCGGTGTGCTCTACGACACGGCTGCCGATGCCGAACCCCTGCTGGTCCGGCCCCGAACCATCGACGACAACCCCATCCCTGCCGGACAATCCGTGCTGGCGACGGCGCTGCTGCGCCTGGCTGCGACCACCGGCGACCCGCGGCTGCGCGAGGACGCCGAGGCGATCATGGGGCCGCTGGCCGCGGTGCTGGCCCGGTCGCCGCTGGCGGTCAGCTCCCTGGCCTGCGCCCTGGATCGCGCTCAGGCGCATCCCCAGGAGGTGGCCATCAGCGGAGAGCGCGATGATCCGGGCACGCTGGAGCTGGTCGGCGTGGTGCACCGCGCCTGGTTGCCCAACACCGTGCTGGCATGGGGCGATGCCGATGTCCAGCTCCTCGCCGGCCGGCCGATGGTGGACGGGCACGCGGCGGCGTACGTGTGCGAGAACTTCGCCTGCCGGCGGCCGCTGACCGACCCGGCGGACCTGGCTGCGCTGCTCGCCGCACCGACGATGTCAGAGGGCTGAGCGGGGGGCGCTCACTGCGGCGCGCGGCCCGGCGCACCGCTCAGAACTGGCCGCACCCCGCGGAATGCCCCGCCGCCTCGAGCGGGGGAAGCCCCGCGAACACCGGCCAGGTGCGCGCGTCGCCGGTGGGGTGGAAGTCGCCGGTGTGCACGTCCTGCAGGTACTCGAGGCGTGGCCCGCGATCGAGGAGCTGCGACAGGGCGGCGCACAGCTCGTCGACGTCGCGCTCGGTGGTGCCCAGGCCGAACGAGGCACGCACCGCCCCGGGGATGCCCACACGCTCTCCGCGCCGCAACGAGCTGCGCACCGAGTCGGCGGCGACGGCATCGATGCCGAGCAGGTGCGTGATGTAGGGGTGCGCGCAGAAGCAGCCGTGGCGGACACCGATGGCGTGCTCGGCGCTGAGCACCGCAGCCACCAGGGCATGGTCCAGGCCCGCGACGGTGAAGGTGACCACCCCGAGCCGGTCGACCGACGGGTCCTCCCAGAGGCGCAGACGGCGCAGCCGCGGCAGCTCCGCGAACGCGGCATCGACCCGGGCGAGCAGCTCGCGCTCATGGTCGGCGATCCGCGTCATGCCCACCGTGCCGAGCGTGCCGGCGGCGACACCCAGGGCGATCGCACCGATGACGTTGGGGCTGCCCGCCTCGAGACGGTCGGGCATCCCCGTCCAGAGCACGTCGTCGACGGTGACGAAGTCGACCGCCCCGCCGCCGGCCAGCAGGGGCTCCGCCTCGGCGACGAGGTCGGTGCGAACCACCAGCGCGCCGGCCCCGAACGGCGCGTACATCTTGTGCCCGCTGAGCGCCAGGCAGTCGACGTCCAGCGCCGTCATGTCGATGGCGCGATGAGGTGCCAGCTGGGCCGCGTCGACGCTGATGATGGCGCCGTGCGCGTGGGCGAGCCGGGCCATCTCTGCGACCGGCATGACCTCACCCGTGACGTTGCCGGCACCGCTCACCGCCAGCACGGCGATGCGGCCGCCGCCCGCCCGCAGGGCCGCGTCCACGGAGTCGAGGAGCTGCGCCGCTGAGCGGGGCGGAGGCAGGTGCTCGACCGGTCCCAGGCGGCGCCAGGGAAGCATGTTGGCGTGGTGCTCCATCTCCGTGCTCAGCACGGTGGCACCGGCGGGCACGCGCAGGCAGGCGGCCAGGTGATTGATCGCGTCCGTGGTGTTGCGGACAAAGACGACTGAATCCCCCGGGCGCGCCCCCACGAAGGCGGCGACCGCCTGCCGCGCGGCCTCGTACAGGCGGGTGGACACCTGGGAGAGATGTCCCGCCCCGCGATGGACGCTGCTGTACCACGGCAGCACCTCGGTGACCGCGGCCACCACGCTCTCGAGCGCGGGCGTGCTGGCCGCGCAGTCGAGGTTGACGTAGCGGCGCAGGCTGCCGTCAGCGAGCGGCACCTGCATGTCGGCCCCGCAGAGGCGGGGCAGGGTGCCGGTGATCATGGACACACCCTACGCCGCAGCCCGGCGCGACGACATCTCACCCACCATCGGATTCGGCCACCACCAGGCCGGCGCGGATGACCACGGCGGCGGGGTTCGCCCCCAGGTGGTAGGCGACGTCGACCCAGTCGGCGCTGTCGAGGATCACCGCGTCGCAGCGAAGACCGGCCCGGAGCATGCCGCGGTCGCCCAGGCGGAGCGCGGCCGCACCACCGGCGGTGGCCGCGACCAGGGCCTGCGCCGGGCTCAGGCCGGCGGTGGCCACCGCCAGCGAGACCATCACCGGCATCGACTCGCTGTAGCAGGTGCCGGGGTTGCAGTCGGTGGCCACGGCCACGGTCGCGCCCGCCGCCAGGAGCCGCCCACCGGGCGGGGGTGGACCCCCGAGGACGAGCGCGGCGCCGGGGAGGATGACGCCGGTGACGCCGGCGGCGGCGAGGGCTCGGAGATCGCCGTCGTCGGCGTGCTCGAGATGGTCGGCGCTGGCGGCGCCGAGGGCGGCGGCGAGCTGGGCGCCACCGCCGTGGGTGCGCTGCTCGGCGTGCAGCTTCGACCCCAGCCCGGCGCGCTGCGCGGCGACGAGCACCCGCCGGCATTCCTCGACTGTGTAGGCGCCCTCCTCGCAGAACACGTCACAGAAGCGCGCCCGGATCGAGGCCTCGCCCACCCCCCGCTCGCAGACCTCGGCGAGCAGCGCCTCGCGGTCGCCGCCGGGGGAGGCATGGAGCGGGAGATAGGTGATGACCACCTCGGGCATGTCCTCGCGATGAGCGAGGGCGATCGCCGCGTCGAGCTGGCGCATCTCGGCGTCGAGCGCCAGCCCGTAGCCGCTCTTGACCTCCACTGTGGTGGTGCCGTGCCGCAGCATCCGCCGTGCGCGCAGCGAGGCTGCCCGACAGATCTCGTCGACGCTGCCCGCGGCCGTGCTGCGCACGGTGCTGAGGATGCCGCCGCCGCGTCGGGCGATCTCCTCGTAGCTGATCCCCGAGGCCCGGGCCAGGTACTCGTCGGCGCGGTCGCCGAGCCAGGTGATGTGGGTGTGGGCGTCGACGAAGCCGGGGATGACCGCAGCCCCGCGGGCGTCGATGTCGACGACGCCGGCGCCCAGCGGGGGAATCGGTGCCCCCCGGGTGGGCCCCGCGTAGCAGAGAGCATCGCCGGCGGCGATGAGCACCGCGTCGCGGATGATCCCCGGTGCCTCGCCCAGCCGCGGATCGCAGGTCACCAGCGACCCGATGTTGCGAACGATCAGCGTGGGGTCGCTCATCGATCGCCCCGTGCCATCCCGCGCCGCGTCAGCCCGGCGCACAGCGCCGTGAAGGTGGCCGCCATGAGGCGCACCGTCATGCCCGCCACGTCCGCGGCCGCGTCCACCTCGCAGAGGTCCACCGCCTCGACGCCGGCGTCGCTGCCGAGGATGCGGGCGGCGCTGAGCAGGTCGTCGGGCACGAGCCCCCCGGGCAGGCTGGCCGGACAGGCGGGGGCGAAGGCCCGATCCACGACGTCGACATCGAGGTCGACGTAGATGGCCTCGGCCCCCGCGGCGCGCAGCTCAGCCAGGGCGATGCGGAGCACCGCCGCCATCCCCGTGCGCCGCACCTCGCCGGCATCGTGCACGTGGATGCCCTGGTCGATCGCCCACCGCGCCTGCTCGCGCACGTTGCCGAGCGGGTGGATGCCGACCTGGGCGACTCGGTCGCCCGCCAGGCCGCCCTCGATCAGCTCGCGGACCGGCGTGCCGTTGGCGGAGCCGGCGGTGACCGGACGGCAGTCGTGATGAGCGTCGAGGGTGAGCAATCCCCACTCACGGTGGGGGCGCAGGCGCTGCATCCCCAGCAGAGCGGGGCGGGTCAGCGAGTTGTCGCCACCGATGACCACAACCAGTGCGTGGGCGTCGGCGAGGCCGGCGATCCCCTCCTCGATGCGCCGGTGGGCGGCGCGGGCATCGCTGTCGTGGCGGTCACCCTCCACGTCGCCGGCGTCGCGCGCGGCCAGCGCCGAGATGTCCGCCGCGGTCGCCGCGTCCCAGGTGGGGAAGCGTGCCAGCGCCTCGCGAAAGGCGGGCGGTGTCGACCACGCCTGGGAGGGGCTGATCGAGGCCCTGGAGATGGGCGCGCCCAGAAGGATGATGTCCGCGGGCCCCTCGTGTCCCTGGCTCAGCCACTCGCGCATGCTCACCGCCGGCGTCAGCCGTCGGCGAGCATGGGGATGCGCACGTCGCGCGCGCGGGCCGCCGCCACCGCCTCCTCGTAGCCCGCGTCGGCGTGGCGCATCACCCCGGTGGCGGGATCATTGCGGAGCACCAGCTCGATGCGGCGGTCGGCCAGCTCGGTGCCGTCGCAGACCACCTGCGCGCCGGCGTGGAGGGAGCGCCCCATGCCCACCCCGCCGCCGTGGTGCACGGCCACCCAGGTGGCTCCACTGGCGGTGTTGAGGAGCGCGTTGAGGATTGGCCAGTCGGCGATGGCGTCGCTGCCGTCGCGCATCGCCTCGGTCTCGCGATACGGTGAGGCGACACTGCCGGAATCGAGGTGGTCGCGGCCGATCACGATCGGCGCCCGCACCTCCCCGCTGCGCACCAGCTCGTTGAAGCGCAGCCCGGCGCGATGGCGCTCACCCGCGCCCAACCAGCAGATCCGTGCCGGCAAGCCCTGGAAGGCGACCCGCTCGCCGGCCAGCTGCAGCCAGCGACGCAGCGAGTCCTGCCCGGCAAACAGCTCGAGCAGCGCCGCGTCGGTCACCGCGATGTCCGCGGGATCACCGCTCAGGGCCACCCAGCGGAAGGGCCCCCGTCCCTCGCAGAACTGGGCGCGGATGTAGGCGGGCACGAACCCGGGGTAAGCGAACGCCCCGGCGAACCCACCTCTCACCGCCTCGCCTCGCAGCGAGTTGCCGTAGTCGAACACCTCTGCCCCGCGCTCCTGGTAGCCCACCAGCGCCCGGCAGTGCCGGGCCATCGACTCGCGCGCCGCTCGGATGTAGCCGTCGCGGTCCTGCTCGCGGAGGCGGGCGGCGTCGTCGAGCGACATGCCTGCCGGCACGTAGCTGAGCGGGTCGTGGGCGCTGGTCTGATCGGTGACCACGTCCACGGCCAGGCCCGACCCGAGCAGCTCCGGCACCGCGTCGGCGGCGTTGGCGACCACGCCGACGGAGAGGGCACGTCCCTGCTCGCGGGCGAGGTCGCAGCGGCGCACGGCGTCGTCGAGATCGTCGGCGACCTCATCGAGGTAGCGCGTCTCCAGGCGGCGGCGCAGGCGCTGGGGGTCGACCTCGATGCACAGGGCCACGCCGTCGTTCATGGTCACCGCCAGCGGCTGCGCGCCGCCCATGCCACCGAGCCCGGCGGTGAGCACCAGCCGGCCGCGCAGGCTGCCTCCGAAACGGCTCCGCGCCACGGCGGCGAACGTCTCGTAGGTGCCCTGGAGGATGCCCTGGGTGCCGATGTAGATCCACGATCCCGCGGTCATCTGGCCGTACATGGTCAGGCCGGCCGCCTCCAGGTCCCAGAACTGCTCCCAGGTGGCCCACTGCGGGACCAGCAGCGAGTTGGCGATGAGCACGCGCGGCGCCATCTCATGGGTGCGCGCCACGCCCACCGGTTTGCCGCTCTGCACCAGCAGGGTCTCGTCGTCACCGAGCCCGCGGAGGGTGGCGACGATGGCGTCGAAGCATGCCCAGCTGCGTGCGGCGCGGCCGCTGCCACCGTAGACGACGAGGTTGTCAGGATCCTCAGCGACCTCGGGATCGAGGTTGTTCATGAGGCAGCGCAGCACCGCCTCGGTCTGCCAGCTCCGGCAGCTGATGTCGGTTCCGCGAGGAGCCCTCACCGGGCGGGCTCCGGCACTCACCGCAACGCGCCCACGGTGCCCGCCAGCGCGTCGTGCCAGCGCCGCTCGCGCAGCCACTCCACCGCCGCGGAGAGATCTCCGGCAAGCACGCGGTCATCATCGAGGTGCGCGACCCGCTCCCGCAGCGACCCCACCACCGCCGCCGTCGCCGCTCCCGGGCGCAGCGGGGCGCGCAGCTCCAATGCCTGGGCGGCGGCGACGAGCTCGGCGGCGAGCACCATGCGCAGGGTGAGCACGCTGCGACGGGTGCGCATGGCGGCGCTGAACCCCATCGACACGTGGTCCTCCTGGCCGGCGCTCGTCGACATGCTCTGCACCGCGATCGGGGTGGCGGCGGCGCGCAGCTCGGCCACCATCGCGGCGGCGGCGTACTGGGCGATCATCAGCCCGCTGTTGAGCCCGGGGTTGGCGGTGAGAAACGCGGGCAGGCCGCGGGAGCGGGCGGGATCGACGAGCCGGTCGAGGCGGCGCTCGCTGATCGCCGCCACGTCGGCACACACGCTGGCGAGCATGTCCGCCGCGTAGGCGAGCGCCTGGCCGTGGAAGTTGCCGCCGCTGACCATCGCGGAGTCGAGCACCATGGGGTTGTCGACGACCGCCTCGAGCTCACGCTCGACGCAGAGGCGCGCGAAACCGTGCACGTCGCGTCCCGCCCCGTGGACCTGGGGAGTGCAGCGCAGCGAGTAGGGGTCCTGGACGGCGTGATGGGATTGGCGGTGTGAGGCCACCAGCGCGCTGTCCGCCAGGAGCGCGCGCAGGTTGGCGGCGCTGGCCGCCTGCCCCGGCGCCGGCCGCAGGGCCACAGCGCGTTCGCCGAACGCAGTGGTGGTGCCCAGCAGCGCCTCGACGCTCATCGCGGCCACCACGTCGGCGGCACGGAGCAGGTCGTCGAGGTCCGCCACCGCCAGGGCCAGCACCGCGCTCATGCCGTCGGTACCGTTGATCAGCGCCAGACCCTCGCGCGGGCCCACGCTGATCGGCTCCAGACCGTGCTCGGCGAGCGCGGCGGCGGCCGGCCGGCGCACCGAGCCGTCCCACACCCAGCCCTCGCCGAGCAGGCAGGCGCCGGCGTGGGCCAGCGGGGCGAGATCCCCGGACGCGCCCAGGGAGCCGTGCTCCGGGACCCAGGGGACCAGGCCGCTGTTGAGGAGGGCCGCCAGCGACTCGGGCAGCAGAGGTCGCACCCCCGAATAGCCCGCACAGAGGGTGCGGGCCCGGAGCAGCATCATCCCGCGGACGATCTCGGCGTCGAGCGGTGTGCCCATGCCGGAGGCGTGGCTGAGCACCACCCGGCGCTGCAGCGCGGCCCGGTCCTCGGCTGCCACGGCACGATCGGCCAGGGCGCCGAATCCGGTGGTGACGCCGTAGGCGATGCTGTCGGTGCTGTCCAGCGCCTCGACGACGGCGCGCGACGGAGCCATGCGCCGCCTCGCCTCATCGCCAACCTCGACGGCGGCGCCGTCGCGGGCGACGGTGACCACGTCATCGATGCGGAGCGGCGTGCCGTCGAGGACCACCATGGCGGCGGCAGGGTACCCCTCCGTCGCGGCCGATCGTACGAACGCGCTCCGCTATCGTCTCAGCATCGCCATGCACATCCCGCCCTGGGCGACCGGGGGGATCTCCACCGAGCCCCTCCCGCCCCCACCCCCGCCCCCGCCGGCAGCCGCGCTGGACACCGCCCGGCGGCGACGGCGGCTGCCCCATGGGGCACGGACGATCACTCCACTGGCCCTGGCGGGGATCGTGCTCGGCGTCCTGCTCGGCGGCCGCGCTGCCGCCGAGGATGGCCGCACCGCGGCGACGGCGGCGCTGGCCGCGGGCGATCCCGCCCAGGCGGTGAGCCTCGACGAGGCCGTGGCCGGACGGAGCGGGATCCTGCTGGTGCTCGACCCCGGTGCGCCCGGAGCGGCCGAGCACGACGCCCAGCTCGCCAGGATCGCCTGGGCGACGAAGCTCGCCGCGGGCGGCGACGTCGACTCCGCGGTGGCCGCCCTGCGCGTGGTCCGGCAGCCTGCGCTGCTTGCCGAGGCGGCCAGGGCGCGCGCCCAGATCCTCATCGACGCAGCCAGGTCGGCAGTGAAGAAGGGCCAGGCGGAGCTGGCGCTGCGACGGCTCGACGAGGCTGCGCAGGGACCGCTGCCCAGCTCGCTCACGGCCACCATCGCCTCGCTGCGGGCTGCCGACGAGGTGACCGCGGCCGCCCAGCTGGTGGCCGCCGATCGAGCACCCGATGCAATCACCCTGCTCGATGACGCCTCGGCCCACGGCGGCGCCGCAGCGGCGCGGGCCGCGTACCCCGCCACCCTGCTCGCCGCGGCCAGCTTCGAGGCCGGCTCGCTGGACTACCAGGGGGCGCGCGCCACCCTGCAGCGGCTGGTGAACGGATACGGCTCCACCGCCCAGGCCCGCACCGCACGTGGATTGTTGAGCGCGCCGCAGGCGGTCTTCGGGACGCTGGTCGACGCGGCTGGTCACGGCGCCGCCGGCCGGGTCCGCCTGAGCACGCACTTCACCCAGCTCTCCAGCGGCTACGCGACCAGCGGACCCTTCTACTACGGAACCTCCAGCGCCACCGGGGACTTCTCGATCGCCGCCGTTCCCGTGGGCGGCCCCTACGTGCTCGAGTACTTCAGGAGCGGCGGCTGGATGACGCTGGTGGATCCGCGCACAGACCAGCCCGCCAACCCCGTCACCGTCAGGCCGATGCAACCCGACGACCTCACCTTCATCGTCCTGCCTGCCTGAGGCGGACAGGCCCCAAAGTCCCCGGCACAGCTGCCTACCATGCGGGCATGGGAGGGCGAGGGTCGCGTCGCTGCGCCGCCGCACACAGGGGACAGGCCACACTCGAGTTCGCCTTCGTGGCGCCCCTCTTCTTCCTCTGCTTCTTTGCCGCCATCGACGCCGGGTTGTGGGCGATCCAGACGAGCGCGTCGGTGTCCGCCGCGGAGCAGGCGGTGCGACTCGCCGCGGCCGCCGCCAACTCGCCTCAGAGCGAGGCGACCCCGTCAGCGCAGGTTCTGCTCGGCGCCATCCGCACCCAGTTGCAGCCGGCGATGTTCGGCACCACCGTGGTCGCCTGGTGTGACCCGGCCGGTGGTCCCTGCTCGCCACCGAGCGGAACGTCGGGAGGTGGCGGTCCGTTCGCGCGCTGCCCGCCGACCCCAGACCGAGTCGAGCTGCTTTTCGGCGCACGCACCGTGGCCGTGTGCGACGAGACCTCGGCTCCAGCACCACCCTGTCCGGCGCCGCCGCTGCCGGCCACGCCGCGCTGCGGTGATCCGCCCACTGTCACAGTCCACGTCATCGGTTTCCTGGCGTCGCTGGTGCCGCCGCTGAGCGGTCTCGGCTGGCACGCCGGTGAGATCCCGATCGACATCTCCGCCACCAGCCACACCCTGCGATTCGCGCCGTGAGGCGGGCGTGCCGCCGCCACCGGGAGATGGATGCGCAGGCCGTCATCGAGACGGCCATCGTGATTCCCATCCTGCTCGCCCTGATCAGCGTCTTTATGGCGATCATGGTGCAGGTTGAGGCGCAGCAGGAGATGGACGCCGCCACCAAGCTGGCCGCGGAGTCGTTCTTCCAGGCGCCGCGGCTGGCGGTGGACGCCAACGGCACCACCTGCTGCGCCCAGACCGCCGGCGCCGCCGACTCACTGGACACGTCCGGGCTGCCCAAGGGGTGCCGCTTCGCGGCAGAGACCTTCTACGGAACCATGAGCTACCGCCGTTTCCTGGTCTTCCCAGCCCAGCGCGGAGCCGGCTCCCATCCGCTGTGCTCGCGAGACGGAACCCCGCTCGGGGCCGCGCGTGACTCCTACATCGAGTGCGAGGTGCACCACCTCGACACCGTGCTCGACCCGCCGGCAGGGCTGGCGGTGGTGCGCTGCACCGCCTCCGCCAGCCTCGACTTCTCCCGCACTCCGCTGGCCTGGGCGATCCCCTGGAACCCCACCATCGCGGCCACGGCGGAGGCGATTCCGCCTCCCTTCCGGCAATGAGCGGCGGCCAGCGTGGCCAGATGATCATGATGCTCGCGCTGGGCTTCGCCCTCTTCCTGTTTGCGATCGTGGTGCTCGTCGCCGACGGTGCCGACCTGTACGTGTGGTCCGCGCGTGTGCAGGCGGCCGCGCAGAACGCCGCCCAGGCCGGTGCCAACTCGGTGGACCCCAAGTACCTCTACGGGCAGAGTGACCACCTCGTTGACCTGGGCGGGAGCGGTGGGCTGATGGTGTTCGAGCGCGGCTGCACGCAGGTGGGCGACGAGTCGGCGCAGCTGACGGCGTCGAGTGGCGCGGCGGAGACCGCCGACAGCCCTCAGCCCAGGGGCAACGGCGTGCGCTGCGTCACCGACGGCTGCGCCGTCTATGCCTCGGTCGAGAAGACGGTGCACCTGCCGCTGCCGCTCTTCGGCGAGACCGTGGTGGTGCGGGGTGTCTACTACGCTGCGGCGGTGGTGGGTGCGACCACGGCGGCGCGCGACCACTGCGTGCGGGGGCCGTGGGTCAGCGCAGAGCCCGCGGCGATCCCGTGACCGGCACAGCGCCGCGGCGGCTGCGCCGCCGCCGCGGTGGACCGAGGTGCCAGCCCTGGCCGTAGGTGACTCCGAGGTCGCGCAGGGTGCGTGCCTGGGCGTCCGTCTCGACGCCCTCGGCGACGCAGTCAGCACCGATCTCGGCGCTGAAGTGGCAGAGCCCGCTCACCAGTGAGCGCCGGGCGACGTCGCTGTCCACGTCGCGGATCAGCGAGACATCGAGCTTGACGATCTCGGGGCGGATCAGGAGGATGTGGTTGAGGCTGGAGAACCCCGCTCCGGCATCATCGACGGCCACCCGGATGCCGCGGCGACGCAGCCGCTTCAGGGCCGCGTTGAGCGCACCGTAGTCGTCGACGGGCATGTGCTCGGTGAGCTCGAGGACCAGGCGGTGCCCGTCGACCTGGCGGAGCAGGACGGGAAGGTGCGCGGACATCGCCACCGTCGGGGACACGTTGACCGAGAGGTACACCGTCTCCGGCAGGGTGCGCAGCTCTTCGAGGGCCAGGCTGAGCAGCACCAGCTCGAACTCCTCGCCGAGCCCGAGCACGGCGGCGTCGCGAAACCAGCTGTCCGCTCCCCGCAGATCCCGGGTGGAGAGATCACTGAGCGCCTCGTAGCCGGCAGCCCGCGTGGTCACCAGATGCACCACCGGTTGCAGCAGCGTGCGCGCCGGCGCTCTTCCCAAGGAGCGTCGGATGTCGTCGCCGCGGCGCAGATGATCGACGGCGCGCTGCAGCAGCGAGCGCAGCGACGCGGGCAGCGGCACGCGCCTGCCGTTCACCTCGAGGAGGACGTCGCTGTCGGTGTCGACGAGCTTGCAGAGCAGGTCGACGGCAGCGCGGTCGCCCTCGCTGGAGCCGGCAAAGAGTGCTTCAAAGGGTGCTGGGACGGTGCTCGGCATCGGCAGCTGTCACCCTACCCCAGAATCGCTGCGCGTGGGCGATGGGTGCCACCAGGCAGTTCGCCCAGGACTGCTACGGCGCTCCGGTGACCACGTCGCGGAGGGCATCGATGGCGGCGGCGACGTCGAGATCGGGAGCGCCGGCGGCTTCGGCCAGCGAGATGGCGCTCTCGCGGCGCAGCTCGACTCCGATCAGGCGATGACAGCGCACCAGCACGTCGAAGTCCCTGTCGGTCATGGGTCGCACCGCCATGACACCCCGCATCACCACGCGATCGCGGGTCACCCTGAAACCCAGACCGGCGAGCTTGCGGCCGCTCACCGCGATGTCGCTGAACCCCGGGCACCACGCGCCCTCGACACGCTCCACTGCGGTCATCACCGCGAAGCGCTGCAGGGCGCGCTGCAACCAGCGGTGCAGGGAGTGGAGCATCCAGTCGAGCGGCATCGGCTGGCCCGGCGGTGGTGAGCCGATGGCGCAGAGCCCGAGCCAGGCCTCACCGCCGATGATGAAGGTGCCGCCGGCCGGGCTGGTCACCACGGCGGGCACATCGGGCAGCCGCCGCACCGCCAGGACGAGCTGCTGGTCGCGGGCCAGGCCCGCCCCGATGGCCACGCGACGCACGGTGCTGCGCAGCTGGAGCGCGATCTCTCCGACCGGGGGCGTGAGCTGCCAGGGGATCTCGGGAGGATCGTCGACGACGCGCTCGGCGGTGACCTCGGCCACGCGCACCGCTGACAGCCCCAGCCGCGTGGGGATGAACGCCGCCGGCGGCGTCTGGGGCGTGGCGTCCACGCCTCGAGACTAGCAGCGCCGCCACGACCACCGTCGCCGAAAAGGCGCGATCAGCCGAGCTCGTGCTCGTGGGTGCGCACACCTCGGTTGACCGGGTGCTGCGACGCGCTCGCAGCCGAGCGCGTGCGCGCGACCACCAGCGATGTCTTCAGCGCGGCGCACAGGTCGCGGCCAGCCGGCACCCCCAGGCCGGTCGCGGGGTCCCAGCCGGGGGCGGCCGGATAGGCGCCGTTGTCACCGGCGGTGACGTCGGTGAAGCCCACCTCACGCGCCCCGTACAGCGAGGGGAGCACGTTGCCGAGCCGGTGTCCCGTCGCCGCGGTGACCACGGCGAACAGCGCGGTCATCAGCGGCGCCACCGCCGACGTCCCGCCCACGACCAGGTCGGCGCCGCGATGATGGATCACGTAACCGGTCAGGGGGTCGGCGTTGCCGGCGACATCGGGAACGCCCCGGCCGGCGCGGGCATCGTTGGCCGACGCCGGGTGGATCCCGGCCGCCGACTGGTAGCGCGGCACTGCGAAGTGCTCGCTGACCCCGCCGCCGGTTGCACCCTGCCCCGCCCGCAGCTCGTTCCAGACCTCTTCGGAAACCCTCCGGCCGCCATCCGCGAGCAGGCGCGTGCCGCCGCAGCCGACGGCGTGGGGCGCGGAGGCGGGGTGGTCGGCGTGCTGCCGGCCGTCGCTGCGCGCATCCGTCGAGCCGTTGTCTCCGGCGGCGACGCTGTGCACCATGCCCCGCACCGCCCCCATCTGGAAGGCGCGGTCCATGGCGTCCATGGCCGACCCGGTCCAGCGATCTTCGGGCGCCCCCCAGCTGGTCGACACCGCCGCGTAGTTGCGCCCGTCGGTCGCGAACGACGCCTCCAGGTTGCTGAAACCGCGGTCGGTGTTGGGCGCGTACTTGATGACGATGAGCACATCGGCCTGCGGCGCACAGTGCGCGAGCACCCCGGCGATCACCTGCCAATCGAGCGCGACCTCTGTGTCGGGCCCGAACGGATCCGATGTCGGACCCCATCCCTGGACGGCCTCTTCGACGACCCGCAGCCCGGGATGGCGGGCGGCGACGGCAGCGAGGTCGGGCCGGTGCACGGCGCCACCCAGCTCGGCGATGCCGACTGTGATCCGCGTCCCCGCGCCGCCGTTGGGAAGGACCGGGAAGTCATAGATGCGTGCCAGCTCCTCGGCGCCGTAGGTGTGCGACGGACCCAGGCCGCGAGGGAGCAGGGCAAGGCGCGCCCGGGCGACGGGACGGTTGCTCAGCCCCAGCGCGGCGGTGACGATCCCGTCGAGAGCGGCGGGCACGCTCAGCTCGTCGCGGTGATCGCGATACACGGTGAGCGCCCCGGTGACCGGGTTGCGCACGCGCCGGCTCTCCAGGGTGACAGCGAAGGCCCGCGCCAGCGCACCCACCGATCCGCTGACGTCGACTGTGGTTGTGGCGGTGTCGGGGCGGCGCACGCGCAATCCTGCCGCCGTCGCCCAACCCATCACTTCCGCGATGTCACCGGGCCGGGCACGGTGGTTGCGGATCAGCTCGGCAGCGTTGGCATAGCGGCGCGACTGCACCGGCGTGTGCTGCTGTCGCGCCAGGGCCACGGCGAGAGTATCGGTGTGCGGCGACTCGCGCAGGTGCACGGTCACGACCGCAGGGGCTCCCAGCTCCGCGCGGGTCAGCGGCCGGGCGGTGGCGAAATCGGCGAGACCGGGATGAAGCCGTGCGCTTCCAGCGAGTCGGACAGTGGCAGCCATGGTGCAGAACCTCGCGAGCGATGCCGCTTGCGGTGCGGCGCGGAAAAAGCCGCCGATCCTGACACCGCGTGGGCGCCGCCGTGGGGCGGTCCGCGGCGACTGACGCGAGCGCGTCCACTTTGTCCACCGCGTGTCCGCGCGGCGATCCCTCAGGGCCGGGCGCGCACCGCCTCCAGCGCCGCGATGGCTGCGTGGTTCTCCAGCGAGGAGAGATCGCCGGGATCGCTGCCCAGGTACACCGCCCGCACGATGCGGCGCAGCACCTTGGCATTGCGGGTCCTGGGCAGCTCGGCAATCGCCAGCACTGCTTTCGGTCGCAGCGCCCTGCCCATCGCAGCACCGACCCGCTCGGCCAGCGCAGTCCGCAGCGCGTCGCTGTCGGCGACGCCCGGCCTGAGCACGACGAAGCACACCAGGGCCTCGCCCTTGATCTCGTCGGGGACGCCGATGGCCGCCGCCTCGGCAACGTCGGGATGGGCCACGAGCGCCGACTCCACCTCGGCGGGACCCAGCCGCTTGCCGGCGAGCTTGATGGTGTCGTCGCTGCGTCCGCGGATGTACCACAGGCCATCAGCACCGACCTCGGCCCAGTCACCGTGCACCCAGACGTCCGGCCATCGCGACCAGTAGGTCTCGAGGTATCGCTCGCGGTCGTGCCAGAAGCCCCGGGTCATTCCCGGCCACGGCGAGCGCACCACCAGCTCGCCCACCTGGCCGCGAACGCTGTTGCCATTCTCGTCAAGAACGTCGACGTCCATGCCCGGGCACGGGCCTGCGAACGCGCAGGGGTTGAGCGGGGTCAGCATGTTGCCGGAGAGGATGCCGCCGCCCACCTCGGTGCCGCCGCTGTAGTTGATGATGGGGCAGCGCCCTCCGCCGATGTTGTCGAGAAACCACTGCCAGGGGCCGGCGTTCCAGGGCTCTCCGCTGGCTCCCAGGACGCGCAGCGAGGAGAGGTCGTGGGAACGAGCGGGGCCATCGCCGTGGCGCATCAGGGCGCGCACCACGGTGGGGGCGACGCCCAGCACGGTGACCCCGTGCCTGTGCGCCACCGACCAGAGGCGATCCGGCCCCGGATGGTCGGGGAGCCCCTCGAAGAGAACCAGGGTTGCGCCGATGCTCAGGGTGGCGCAGATGGCCCACGGCCCCATCATCCAGCCGATGTCGGTGAACCACAGCAAGCGGTCGCTCGGGCCAACGTCGAAGCAGTGGACCATGTCCTGGGTGGCCTTGATGGGAAACCCGCCCTGCACATGGACGGTGCCCTTGGGCCGGCCGGTCGTCCCGCTGGTGTAGATCAGCATGAAGGGGTCGTCCGCTCCGCTGTCGTGGACCGGAGCCGACGACGGCTGGGCGGTGGTGAGCTCGTCGTACCAGACGTCGCGGCCGGGACGCATGGCGACGTCGATCGTGCCCAGGCGGCGCACCACGATGACGTGGCGCAGCGACGGCGTCTGCTCCGCGACCTCGTCGGCGACCGGTTTCATCGGCACCGGTCGGCCGCGGCGCAGCAGCGCGTCGGCGATGACCAGGACCCGGGCATCGCAATCCTGGAGGCGGGCGATGATGGCGCCGGCGCCGTAGCCGCTGAACAGGGGGATGACGATGGCCCCCACCGCCGAGCAGGCCAGGAAGACGGCCACCGTCTCGGGAACCATGGGCAGGCAGACACCGACACCGTCGCCCGGCCCCACACCGAGCTGGCGCAGCCCGTTGGCGCAGCGGGACGTCTCGGCGGCCAGCTGGAGACGGCTCCAGACCCGCTCGGTGCCGTCGTCGCCCTCCCAGACCACGGCATCCGAGTCGGGGTGGGTCCGCGCCCAGCGGTGGGCCGCGTTTTCGGCAAGGTTGAGGCGCCCGCCGCTCCACCAGCGGGTGAAGGCGAGACCCTCGCTGGTGTCGCGCATGCGGGTGGGGCGCTGCCGCCAGCCGATCCCGATGTCGTCGATGGCGGCCGCCCAGAAACGCTCGGGGTCACGACGCGCCAGGTCGTTCAGCTCCTCGAGATCGTCGACGCCGAGCATGGTCATGAAGGCGCGGAGCCGGCTCCGCTCCATCTGCTCTGGGGTCGGACTCCAAGCGTGCGGGCGTGTCGCCGACGTCCCGGTGCCGCTCACCAGGCCCACCTTAGGACGAGCGGCGGCCGGTGCGCTTCCCCCACGGCACCCGCGCCCCAGGTGCCGGTGGTCACTGCCGACGGCGGCCGCTCACATCGCCGACGCCAGGCATCCGGCGGCGGCGATGCCTGCCGGAGCCAGGTATCCCCGCGGGAAGGTCGCGCAGGGATTGACCGGGCGGGCGCCGACATCGACCTCGAAGTGGAGATGGGGGCCGGTGCTGTTGCCGCTGCTGCCCACCGCGCCGATCTGGTGGCCGGCGCTGACCGACTGTCCGTTGGACACGCTGACCCCGCTGAGGTGCCCGTACAGGTACTCGACCTGCGGTCCCGCCGTAGCCGGGGCGACGAGCAGGACGTGCAGCCCGAAGCCCACCGCGGACCTGACCACCCGCACCGACCCGGCGACCACCGCGAACACCGGCACGCCGCTCCGGGCGGCGAGGTCGATGCCGGTGTGGAAGCGGACGTAGTTTCGGTGGGCGGGGTCAGGGGGGCAGGCGTAGCCCGGCGGGGGCGCCGGCTCCGCGGGGACGCGCGTGCAGCCGAATCCCTGGCTGACGCTGAAGCTGCCGGGCGGCAGCGGCTCGCCCGCGCCGATGATGACTCCGCTGCCGCCGTCCACCTGGTTGGCGGCCAGCTCGCCGGAGGCAGGAATGACGCCGTTCAGGACGGAGATGAGCACCAGCACCGGCAGCACCACGATCGCCGCGAGGGCAGCACAGCCGCACCCCAGGAGGCGGCGCAGGCCGCGCGAACCCAGCACCTCGGCGGCGAGCAGCGGCGCCCCCATCACCACGTCCTCGCCGGCTCAGCAATCCCCCGTGATGGTTCCGCCCTGGTGTCGGCCAGGGCCATGATGGCGGGCCCGGGGAGGATGCTGACCACCGCCCGTTCGGGCCCGGCGAGGAGCACCCCCCGCCCCTGGCTGGACGGGCAGATGGCGGCGACCTCCTCATCACGCAGCTTGAACACCTCGCGGACGTCCTCGACGACGGCCTCCTCGGTGCCGAGCACGAGCTTCGATGACGAGGTCGCGGCCAGGGTGCGGCCGAGGTCGGTGCGCACGAAGTCCTCGACTCGCTGCGACAGCATCCACACGCCTGCGCCATGCTTGCGCGCCTGCCGGACCAGCTGGCCGAGCACCTCGCCGGCATCGGGATCGGAGGTGATCCGGTGGGCCTCGTCGACGACCACGATCATGCGCCCGCGCCGTTTCTCGAGAGCCTCCAGGATGGCGGTGAGCAGCACCGCCAGCGCGGGCGTGAGATCCGCGCCGTAGGTCATCGCAAATGACTTGAGACCGATGGCGATGGGGCGGCTGCCCACCGCGAAGGTCGAGGGACGATCGAAGACCGCCGCCCGCCGTCCCTGCGTGAAGCGCCGCAGCCGCGCCGTGATGATCCGGCAGCGATCGCGTTCGCGATCGGTAAGGGCGCGCGCCAGCGACTGCTGCTCCAGGTGTTCCACCGCGTCGCGCATCAACGCGGGCGTGGCCCGGCCGCTCCGCGCGCTGAAGAAGTCGACCAGCTCGCCGTGCAGCCAGCCCTGGTCCTCGTCGGGGAGCCGGCGTATCGGGCGTCCGTCGCGAACGCCGCGGTCATCGCCGGCCATCACCGAGAGGATCGGCAGCACCAGCCCCGCGGCCGCGTCGGGTGCGGTCCGAGCGGCGACCTCGAGCGGGTTCAGAGCCTCCACGCCGAGCTCGAGATAGCGTCCACCAACCGCCTGCATCACCGAGCGGTACTCGGAGTCGGGGTCGATGACGACGGCGTCGACGCCCTCCATGACGTGGCGGATCAGCAGTGTCTTGGCGGCGACCGACTTGCCTGCGCCGGAGCTCCCCACCACCACCAGGTTGTGATTGGGCTGGCTCCAGACCGAGAAGTACGCCGGCGTGCCGTTCTGGACGTTGAGGCCGACCAGCGGGGCACCGACGTCGGCGAACGGTGTTCCCAGGCAAGGGAGCATGCGGGCGGCGACGGAATCGGAGGTGAGCACCAGGCTGCGCGCCAGCGGGCCCCACCCCGGCGCCAGCGCCAGAGCCGGCAGGAAACCGGGCCCATCGACCTCGGTGACGTGGAATCCATGTGCGGCGAGGACCGCACCGAGACGCTCGGCGGCCTGCAGGGCACTGTCCCGCCCGCTGTGCGCCACCGAGAGGGTGAGGGCCACCCGGCAGGGCACGATGTCGCGCTGCGCCAGCGCCGCCACCACCTCGGTGGTGTCCTGGAGGGCGACCTGCGCCTCCACGGCATCGGCCCCGCGCCGCTCCGCGTAGCGCAGCATCGAGGAGCGGCGGTGCAGATGCTTCTGCGCCACCGCGGACGCCACCGGATAGATGTGCAGGCTGGCCATGCCGTGCGCGTGGGCGCGGGTGAGCGCGTCCACCACCGCGCCGACCTCGATCACCGCGGGCAGCCGGGTTGCGGTCAGCACCACGTGGTGGCGCTCACCGACGTGGAGGACGCCGCGGCCGACCAGGGACCGGGGGGCGCCGAGGACGGTGTGCGCGAGCAGGGCGGCGATGTCGTCGCGATCGGCGGGGCGGGCGGCCACGGCGAATCCCGGGGCCATGCGCAGCGCCGACTGCACGACCCGCTCGGCGTCCTGTTCGGTGGCGGGTCGCGCTCGGCGCGATCGCCAGGGGACGGCAAGCTGCGGCACCCCGTCGTCGCCCGCCGCTCCCGGTGCCAGGACCAGGTAGTGGCGCAGGCCCAGGGTGGTCTCGGCGAGCGTCCCGGCGAGCTCGCGCTCGATCTCGCACAGCGGGGTTCGCGGCCAGCCGGCGACGCGGCGATCGAAGGCGTCGCCGACGCGGTCGGCATCGTGGTGGGTCATCAGGGTGAGGAACTGCACCGGGCAGTCCAGCGACCGCACCCAGCCGATCACCGCGCTGCACCACTCCAGGTAGCCGGCGCTGGAGACGCTCAGCGGTGGGCCCTCCAGGACCAGGATGCCGCGATGGCCGCCCGGATCCAGCCGGAGCACCCCGGCGATGTCCGCCGAGGTGGCCGGGATGGAGGCGACCGCGCGCCAGCGTTCCGAAGCCCGGACCCGGGTGCGCAGCGGCCGTTCCCGGCTGACATGTATGGAGCCGTCCACCTCGCGGACCCGTGCCCGGGCCGCACCTCCCCGCGTCACCGTCGACGGCAGCACGCGCCAGGCGTGGCGATAGGCGAGATGGGTGCCGATCCACACTCCCTGCCGCTCGGGCAATCCAAACGAGGCGGCGGCCGCGAGCACGAACCCGGCCGCCGCCGCGCCCCACAGCCCAGGCAGGCGAAACGCCAGGAGAGCGTACGCGACCGGGCTGGCCACTCCCGCCAGGATCAGCGAGCGGACCGGGAGCACCGCCGGGCCCATCGGCAGACGGAACTGCGCGTCGACGTTGAGCGGCACCCGGATGGTGCGTGGCAGCGCGGTCACCGCAGCGCCGCCGGCCGGCCCAGGATGGGGGCGAGGTCCGGTGCCTGGTTGTGGAGAAGGCTGGCCAGCGTCGCTCCGGCGACCGCGCCACCGAGGCGGGCGTCCGCCGCCATCGCCCTGGTGTACTCGGCGATCCGCTGGGACTGCTCCGGCTCCGACGGATCGAGGTGCCGGGTGGCCAGGACCACCACGCGCCGGCCCTCGTCGCCGGCCGCGAAACGGCCCACCGCCGCACCCACCACCTGGTTGAAGGCACGCTGCATCGCCGGCGCCTCGAGGACTCCGGCCACCCCGGCGTGCCGGCTGAAGTCCGCCCCAGCGGCGGCCTCGATGCCCGCATCCACCTCGCCGCTCTCGCCGGCCATGGCGGCGGCGTGGCCTGCGGCGGCGGCGCCCACCACCAGCCCGGTCTCGCTGACTGGCCGGCTGCCCGCGGAGCCGGCGGCGGAGCTGCGCTGTCTGCGGCTGATGGTCTCCAGCATCCCGGCGCCCCGCGATTCGCGGCCGCCGATGCGCAGCAGCGCCGAGAGGTCGGTGGCGGCGTTGGGCAGCGCCATGACAGTGGTCGACACCGCCGTGGCCGCGCCGGTGATGCCGCCGTGGCTGAAGCTGCGCCAGGCCAGCCCGTGGACCGCCTTGCCGGTCATCCACACCCCGCCGAGCACGGCGAAACAGGCGAGCAGCGTGCGCACCACCGCCTCCACCGCGCCACCGATGGACGGGCCACCCTGGCTGCCGCCCAGAAAGAACAGGGCGACCCCGGCTGTCAGCGAACCGCAGACGGCGAGGATGACCGGCAGCAGCATCGCGGAGGTGAACAGGTCGAGCCACCACTGCACGAAGCGATTGCGATGGTCGTACACCGCGATCCCCACGAAGAGCGGCGCAGAGGCGACGGCGAAGACCAGCTGGACGATTCGCAGCAGGTACAGACAGAGCAGATACACGAAGGCGACGGCGACCAGGAGGATGGGGATCGCCACCAGGAAGTCGCCGATGCCGGCGAGCCCAAATCCGGTGGCGGCGATGTTGCCCACCACGGCGCCGAGGTCGAGGTTGCTGGTGAAGGCCGAGGCCACCGCGCCGCCCGCCGCCGCGGCGATCCGGCCGGATGCCGCGGTGCTCACCCTGATGAGATTGAGCAAGAGCGAGTTGTCGGGGGTGGGGGCCACCAGCAGCCCGCCGGCCACCACGGCGCGCACCACGTTGTCGACCACCAGGTGCATCGCGCCGGCGCGTTCGTCGAAGACGCCGCGCACCACCCGCACCACGGCGCAGGTCATGGCGATGAACACGCCCGACACGGAGAGCGCGCCGTAGAGGCGCGGCCAGCTCTGCGCCAGCGTGACATTGGCAGGGCGCAGCTGGTCGATGAGCTTGGGGCACGCCGCCTGGGTCCAATCGGCCTGGCACGCGTCCCAGCCGGGATCGCCGGGGCCCTGCGGGACCGGGGCTCCGAGCGTGTGGTGGTACAGCCAGCGGAATGGGTTCTGGATCACCTCCAGCGCCTGCGACACGGCGCTCGAGGCGTCACCGAAGAGGTTGCAGACGGAGTCGGGGATGAAGCCGAAGGGACCGCAGGAGGAGAGCACCAGATGGAGCTGCACAGCCGCCGGCGTCACCATCGCCGCGCCCCCACCTCGCCTCGCCCCCTGGCCACCATGCCGGCAAGCTAGGTCCCCGCCGCGGACCGGCCGCGGACAAACCGGTGCGCAGAGATCAGACGCTGAGCCCGTCCGGCGGCCCGCGCCGCCGCGAGTGGCGCACGGCGAGGCGCTCCACGCCCGGCGCGCCCCGCAGCCGACGCTCGGTGTCGTCGATCGTCGCGGCGGCGGGGGCTGCGCAGGGCCGGGCGACCGGCGCCACCACCTCAAACCTGCGCAGCCGCAGCTCCCTGACGATGAGCTCGGTCACGCTGCCAACAGTTGCCAAATTCGACCGGACGCCGGGCGGACAAGGTCGTGTCTGCCACCACGTCGTCCCGGCTCTGTCCGCGGCGGCGACCCAGGCTGGGAGGGCGACGCGCAGTCAGCACACCGACGCCGGGGAGGGCACGCCGATGACCACGCTCACGTTCCTCGTCCATCTCCTGATGGACGTGCAGGTCGATCCCAGCCGCGACACCCTGCACGTCTGGGACACGATCGCCAGCCCCCTGCTCACCGCCGGCGAGTACCTGATCCCCGCGGGAGTGGCGTTCTCCAGCCTCCACAAGGTGATGCAGCACCAGGAGTCGGGCTCCGGGTTCCTGGTGGACATGCTCGTCAAGGGAGGCGGCGCGGTGCTCGTGATCCAGCTGGTGAAGTCGTTCCTGCACGTGTAGGCGGGCGCGGGCGCGACTTCGATGGCGCGTTCACTCCTCGGGGTCGACGCGCAGGTCCTCGCCCCGGAAGTCGAGGTCGCGCAGCGCCGGCGCACCGCCGCGCTGAGGGGCGGCCGCCCCGAAGCGGTCGCGCAGGCGGTCGAGCGTGTGGTCGAGCCGGAGGTCGCGGGGCACCGCCGCGTCATAGAGATCGAGCTGAGCGGCGTGGACGATGCCGCTCACCCCCATGCCGAGCAGCCGGACCGGCGCCCCCGTCCAGAGGCCGTCCAGGAGGCGCAGCGCCGCCTCCGCCAGGGCCAGGTCTCCATGCTGGGGGGTGGGCCAGGTCGCCTGCCGGGCGTGGGTGGTGAAGTCGGAGTAGCGCAGCTTCAGGGTGGCGGTCCGCGCCGACCAGCCGCCGTGGCGGAGCTGGCGGCCGACGTCGGCTGCGCAGGATCGGAGCAGGCGGTGGAGCCGCTCGGGTTGGGACACGTCGACGGCGAAGGTCTCCTCGCGCGAGATGCTCTTGGGCCGGTCCGGGAGCGTGACCTCGCTGCGGTCGATGCCCCGGGCACGCTCGCTGAGGCTGATGGCGGCATGCTCGCCCAGCCGGCGGCGCAGCGTGGTCAGGGGCAGGGCGGCCAGCTCTCCCAGGGTGCTGATCCCCAGGCCGGCGAGAGCCCGCTCGGTGGAGGGGCCGAGGCCGGGGAGGCGCCGCAGCGGCAGCGGTGCCAGGAAGCCTGACTCGGAGCCCGGTGGCACCACCACCATCCCCCGCGGTTTCTCGAGGTCCGAGGCGACCTTGGCGACCAGCTTGCAGGTGGCGAGCCCGCACGAGGCGTCGAGCCGGCACTCGGCGGCGATGCGATCGCGGAGGTCGATCGCCATCTGCTCGGGCGTGCCCATGCGGGCGATCGAGCCGGTCACGTCCAGGTAGGCCTCGTCGAGCGAGAGCGGCTCCAGCTGGGGGGTCAGCCGGCGTGCCAGGGCGAAGACCTGTCGCGAGGCCCTGCGGTACGCGGCAAAGTCCACGGGCAGGATCACCGCCTGAGGGCAGAGACGCCGCGCCCGGCCGATCGGCATCGCCGAATGCACACCGAAGCGGCGCGCCTCGTACGACGCGGCGCTGACCACACCGCGCGTGTGGTCCTCGCCGCCCCCGCCGACGATGATGGGCCGGCCGCGCAGCTCAGGCCGGCGCAGCTGCTCGACGGATGCGTAGAAGGCGTCGAGGTCGACGTGGATGATGGCGCGCGGCCAAAGCACCATCCAAGTATCCGCCGTGGCGTGCGACTGTTGGCGAGCGCCGCCGCCGGTCAGGCGACGGGGGCGGGCTGGCCTGCCGTCGCGCCGCGCCAGAGGCGGAGATCCTCGTCGCGCAGGTACCCCGCGGCGATCATCAGCTCGACGTAGGACACCGCCAGGTGCGGGGCCGCCCGGCGCAGCACCCACGGCGGTGGATTCTCCTTGTTCTTGTTGACCGCCTGGTAGAAGTAGATCTGGTTGAGGTCACAGAGCAGGGCAAGCCGGTGCAGAGAGATGCCACGCTGGCGGCACCTCTCTTTCAGGTACTCGCGAAAGTCCACCAGGCGGTGCCTCGACATGTGTTCGGGGAAGGCTGGGAGCGGCGTCCGGCGAGTATAGACGCGCTCAGTTTTGCGCTCCCACTTTCGTTACATCGGGCCCGCCACGGAGAAGCGCGGGCAGGTCGCTCAGCGTGGTGATGACGGCGTCGGGACCGCCCGGCCGCGGTTCCCCGGGGTGGGCTGGATCGCGCGCCACCAGCACCGTGCGCATCCCCGCGCGCGCCGCACCGACGATGTCCTCGCGCATCCGGTCACCCACGAACACGGTCTGCTCCGGGCGCGCCCCGAGCGCTCGGAGAGCGGCGGCGAACAGTCGCCGCGACGGCTTCCTCCAGCCCACCTCGCCGGAGAACACGGCGGCATCGATGACCGAGGCGAGTCCCACCTCGCGGAGCTGGTCGTGCATGCTCGCCGAGCGCCAGGCGGCGTTCGAGCACACCCCGACACGCAGGCCGGCGCGACGCAGCCCGCGCAGGACTCCGATCGCCTCCGGGTAGAGCGTGACCCCATGCCACCACGCCTCCTGCGCGAGCACGCTGCAGCGGTCGCGCAGCTCCTCGTCGAGGTCCAGCCCGATGTCGGAGAAGGCGCGCCGCTCGAGCGCGGCGACGTCGATCTCGCGGAGCGCGCCGCTGGCCTCGTGGGCCGACACCTGGGCCTCCACGCGATCGTGGACGGCCTCCCGGAGCATCGCCAGCGGGGGACGGGGGTGGCCGGCCGCCTCGACGCAGCGGGCGATGGCCTCCTGGGCCGCCTCCAGGGCTTCGCCCGGAGGCTCGAAGGACACCAGCGTCAGCCCGTAGTCGAAGAGGACGGCCGCGATGGGCAGGCCGGTGAGGAGGGGGGCGGGGCGGTGAGTCGATCGCCCGTGCCGTGTCGCCGGAGCCACGTTCAGCCCGCCGGCGGCCGATCCCCGCCCCGCCCCCGCCGGCCCCGCCGCCGCCGCCCGCCCGACCCCGGGGCACGCGTCGGTCCGGCGGCTGCACCGTCCTGGCGCGGGGCTCCGCCCCCGGTCCCAGCGGCCTGGCCGCCGCCCCCGCCGCGACCGCGACGCGAACGCCGCCGCCCTCCCCCGGGGCGATCAGCCGGCGTCCCTGCGGGGACGCGGGTGGCATCCACCGGCGGGCCGGCCTGACCCGCGCCGCCTCCGCCCCGGCGGCGCCGGCGGCGGCGCCCAGCCCCCTCGCCGGGGCCGGCCGGCGTTGCGGTGCGGCCGAAACGGTCGAAGAACGCCAGCGCGGGGTGGCGCGTGCGCGGCAGGGTGGCGCGTGCCTGTGGATCGGCGGCGACCCGCTGGGTGAGCTCGGCGAGGAGCTCCTCGAGGGGCCGCTTGTTGCGGCCCATCGGGGCTGCCGTCTCCGCCCACGGCTGGAGCTTGGCGGCTCCGGCCTCCGGCACGCTGGTGTCCACCGTCGCCGGCACCTGGTCGAGCACGCTCTCGATGGCGCGGGCGACCATGCGATCGGCGTCGTCAGCCATGGGCCGGATGGAGGGCGACGCCGGCGAGCGCGAGCCCGGCCAGCGTCTTGAGATCGACCTCGCCGCGCCTGGCCATGGCGGCCAGCTGGGCGGCATCGAAGAGCTCGACGTCGAAGAGCTCGTCGGGGTCAGGGGCGCTGCTGCCGGCGGACAGCCCGCGGGCGCTGAAGAACCAGATCACCTCGCTGGAGTAGCCCGGGCTCACCGGCCCGTGCCCGAGCTCCTGCCACTCGGTGGCGCCGTAGCCGGTCTCCTCGATCAGCTCGCGCCTGGCCGTGGCGGCGGGATCCTCGTCCTTCTCGCGGGTGCCCGCCGGCAGCTCCCAGAGAGCGCCGGCGGTGGCGTGCCGCCACTGCCGCACCAGGATCACCCGGTCGTCGCCGTCGGAGGCAACCACGGTGACCGCGCCGGGGTGTTCCACGACCTCGCGGCTGGCCTCCTGGCCTCGCGGAAGGCGCACTGTGTCCTCGAAGACATGGAGCAGCCTGCCGGCGAAGACCGAGCGGCGCCGCAGCGGCTCCTCGCGGAGATGGCTGACGTCGGCTCTCACGAGGGCGATTGTTCCGCATCGGCGCCCCCTGACGCCGCCAACCCATCGCCGTCGATCGGCCCGGAGCCCTCGATCGACCCGCCGTCACCCTGAGATCAGGCGCAGCTCCACTGGTGAGCCTGCCCGTGGGCCAGCATCTTGGCGGCGATGTTGGATTGATCGGCGGCGTCGTAGATGTTGGTGCCGCCGTTGTGCGTGAAGGTGGAGCGCAGGAACTGGAAGAGCCCGATGTAGGGCCCGCTGGGGTTGTAGGCGTTGGTCCGCAGCCCCGATTCGCAGCGGGCGATCTTGACCATCCAGCTGCCGGAGACCCCCCAGCGGGCGGCGGCGGCCTCGATGATGCCGACCACGCTGTTGGGATTGGCGGGCGGCCCGGCTGCGACCGGGGGGGCGGCCACGCGGGGCCTGGCCGCCGGCCTGCGCACTGCGGCGGCCGGCGCAGGGAGCAGGGGCAAGGGGGTTGGGGTGGCGATTCCCTTGCGCGGCTCCTGCAGGTTGGGCTCGGCCACCGGCAGCGCCCGCGGATCGGTGCGGCTGACGGTGACGGCGTTGGTGGCGGCGGTCGGCTGGGTGGCCGACGTCAGCATGAGCGCGACGAGTGGGCTGAGAATGAGAGTGGCCAGGCCCAGGACCACTCCTCGAGAACGTCGAGGCAACCGCAAATAGACTCTCCTGTTGTAGTTCTGGCCGCGGCTCCGGTCTCCGAGATTGCCCTCCCGGGAGCTGCTGGTCGGATCCACCGCGGGCTGGAGCGGTGGGCCGCGGCCCCGGAGCTGGATCCAGCGATCCTGGGCGCCGGGGATGAACGTGTGGCGTGCGGCAGCGGCCGCGACCGGGGCACCCTACCACACCGGCACCCGCCGTTCGCAAGCGGGTCGGCGGCCTGTCACGGCCACCCCCGCGGCGGTTGGTGACGATCAGTTCGACGTGGTTGCGCCGACCTGGCATGAGGCCGGGGAGGAGTTGACGATCACCGGCACCTCGAGGTTGAGCGTACCCCCGGCCTGCGGCCAGAGGAGCTGCCGCGAGCCGCCTCCGATGATCCTTCCCGCCGCGTTGGAGCAGGATGCGAAGAGGTCGACCTGCTCGTTCTGGAGCAGGACGGGGCCGCCGACACTGATCGGCACGTCCCACTGACCGTGGCCGACGCAGCTGCGCGTGCACCTGAACGGTGCCGTGGCCGCCGCTGGGGCCGTCCCCGGGAGGCTCCCCCAGGTGCCGGGGGTGACCGTCACCGACACGCCGTCGGCGGTGTAGCAGGGGTAGTCGGTGCATTGATAGGAGGTCACCACCAGCGTCTCGGCCGGGTAGAGGGTGACGGCGGGAGAGTCCAGGGAGCTGATCGCCCGGCCCCCCCGGGTGAGCGTGAAGTGCACGATCACCCCGCTGACGCCCGCGTGGGTCGCGACGTTGTGGAGCACCGCCACCGGCACCGCCACCAGCTGCCAGGTGCCCACCCCGGTCGCGGTCACGTCGATGCGTTCCACATCGGGAGCGGCGGAGGGGGTGGGGCGCGGGGTGGCCGGGATGGGCCGGGCGGTGGGCGTGGGGGTCGCCGGGGTGCTGCCGCAGGCCGCCAGCAGGAGCGTGCCGCACCCCACCAGGAGAGTTCGTCGCACGGCTCCATGGTATGGGGGGCGCCGCCAACCCCACCGCCGGGCTGGTGGCAGAATCGACACCCACGTCAACTTGGGGAGACCGCGATGCCCTTCACCGCCGAGCACGACGCGCTGCGCGAGACGATTCGCGACTTCGTCGCTCGCGAGCTGCGCCCTCACGCCGACGAGTGGGAGGCGGCCGAGTACTTCCCCGACAGTGTCTTCGCTCGGATGGGCGAGCTGGGCCTGCTCGGCCTCCGCTACCCCGAGGAGTACGGCGGCCAGGGCGGCGACTATTGGAGCGCCATCGTTCTCGCCGAGGAGATGGCCCGCTGCGGGTCGGGTGGAGTGGGGATGGCGGTGTCCGTGCAGGCGGAGATGGCGACGCCTCCGATCTTCAAGTTCGGCACCGCCGACCAGAAGCGGCAGTACCTGGTGCCGGCGATCCGTGGCGAGAAGGTCGCGGCCCTGGGGATCACCGAGCCCGACACCGGCAGCGACGTCGCCGCCGTGCGCACTCGCGCCATCCGCCACGACGGTGGCTGGCGCATCAACGGGAGCAAGCTGTACATCACCAACGGGGTGCGCTGCGATTTCATCGTGCTGGTGGCTCGCACCGGGTCGCCGGACGAGGGTGCCCACGGCATCACGCTCTTCCTCGTCGACCGGCACACGCCCGGCTTCGAGGTCAGCCGCAAGCTGAAGAAGCTGGGCATGCACTCCAGCGACACCGCCGAGCTGTCGTTCCGCGACGTCGACGTCCCCGAGTCAGCGCTGCTGGGCGAGGAGGGCCAGGGCTTCTACCACCTCATGTGGGAGCTCCAGGGCGAGCGCCTCATCGGCAGTGCCGGCTCGATCGCCGGCGCCGAGGTGATGTTCGAGGAGACCCTGCGCTGGTGCAGGGAGCGCCAGGCGTTCGGGCGCCCCATCGCCGGCTTCCAGGTCAACCGCCACAAGCTGGTCGACCTCCACACCGACATCTGCATCGCCAAGAGCTACGTGTACGCCGTGGCGGAGCGCTGGAACGGCGGCGAGTACCCGGTTGCGGAGATCTCCATGGCCAAGCTATTCGTGGGCCAGGTCACCTCGCGGGTTGCCGACACCTGCCTGCAGCTGCATGGTGGCTTCGGCTACATGGCCGAGGCGCACGTCTCGCGCTACTTCAGGGACTCTCGCCTGATCCGCATCGGCGCGGGCACCGACGAGGTGATGAAGGAGATCGTCGCCAAGACCGCGCTGGGCCTGTAGGTCCGATCTCACCAGGCCTCGCCGGCGAGCCTACAATCCCGCCGATACAGATCGGCCGACTGGGGGGGTGCACATCGTGGACGAGAAGATCATCGGCACGACCATGCCGGTCCTCGAGCTGACCCTCAATCCCGGGGAGGCCATCTTCGCGGAGTCGGGCGAGCTCTCCTGGATGACCTCGAGCATCCAGATGACCACCTCCACCCAGTACGGCGGCGGTGGCGGCCTCGGGGGCGTGTTCAAGCGAGCCGTCGGCGGCGGCTCACTGTTCATGACCGAGTACTCGGCCCAGGGGGCGCCCGGGATGGTGGCGTTCGCCGCCAAGCTCCCCGGGCAGATCTTTCCGCTCGACGTGCGCCCCCAACCGGGGATGCAGTTCCTGGGACATCGCCACGTCTTCGTGGCCGGCACCCACGGTGTGCTGGTGTCCATGGGGTTCCAGCAGAAGCTCGGCGCCGGCGCCTTCGGTGGCGACGGCTTCCGGCTCCAGAAGATCGCCGGTGAGGGCCGGGTGTGGTGCGAGCTCAGTGGCGAGATCGTCACCTACGACCTGCGTCCCGGTGAGGAGATCAAGGTGCATCCCGGCCATGTCGGGCTCTTCCAGGACACCGTCCAGTTCAACATCACCACCGTCAAGGGCATCAAGAACAAGATCTTCGGCGGCGACGGCATCTTCCTCGCCCAGCTGATCGGCCCCGGGCGCGTCTGGCTGCAGTCGCTGCCGCTGGCGCGACTGGCTCACGCGCTCGGCGAGTACACCTTGGTCCAGGGGGCCGAGGCCGGGGCTGCCGGCGGGGTGGTGGGAGGCCTCCTCCGCAACATCGGCGGCTGAGGTCGCCAGGCGTCTGAGCGGCTCACCCCGGAACCGGGGCAGGCCCGAGCAGCAGCACATGGTGGCTGCGCAGCAGCG
>JBOHUD010000015.1:0-4602 GCA_050734155.1 Candidatus Dormibacteria bacterium | reverse complement strand
TCAGTACGGGCACACGATGGTGGTCTCCGAGGTGGGGACCTTGCCCACGGCGACAGTGACCGTCACGTTCATGCGGTACGTGTGCCCCGCGGTCAGCAGCGCATTGGGGATCGTCTGCAGCACGCACTGCTTGGGAGGCGTGCCGACCGTGGACAGGGCGGGCGTGTTGGTGCCCAGGCTCACCACCGCGCCGGTGGTGACGTCGGTGAGCACGGTCACCGGCGAGACCGCCGTTTCTCCGGCGTTGAGCCAGGGGGTGATGTCCAGCTGGTAGGTGATGGCGCCGCCTGGCGCCGACGCGGCACTGGGTTGCTGCACCTGGCTCGGCGTCGTCGAGAGCTGCGAGGCCATCAGCCCGCCTCGCGGGAGAAGACGCTCGATCCGTCGGGTCCGGAGTAGTCGAGGCCGCAGCGGCACATGACCCCGCCGACGCACAGCCCGCCGAATGAGCCGTCGCCGGGGAAGCCCTGCTCGCCGTCCGGCCAGGTCAGCGTGCCGTCGTCACCGATGGTCGCATCAGCTCCGTCACGTCCGGTGCAACGCTCGCACACGTGGTCACCGCCCGAGATGTGCCACGTCACGGTCTCGCCGCCGCCCAGGTCGTTGTGCACGGCGTCGAACTGCCCCTCGTCGTAGGCAGGCTGGATCGTGTTGGCGTACATGCCCGCACGATTAGCGGTCTCCAGGTCGCTCTCGGCACTGTCGGAACCGGCCGCGAGCGCCAGCACCGCTGCCCAATCCTCGAGGAAGGGGACCTGGTCGTTGCTGCGCTGCTCGACGGTGTCGGCGCTGCTGAGGTCGTCCTGCGGGTCGACGTCAGGGTCGTAGTCGCCCGCCCCGGCGGCGTAGGCGGCGGTGTACGCGGTGGCCAGGCGCTTCTTGGCGGCGCTGACGAACGACCCGCCGGCCGCCTTGCTCGAACGCTTGTGGGACATCGCCAGGTCGGTCAGGTCCTTGTGCAGCGGGCCCCGCAGCGCGGCGATGCTGGCGGTGCGGGCGCGCTTGCGGATCCGCGCCGCCACCGTCTTGCGAGCCGCACGCACCGCGCTGTTGGCGCCTCCGGGCAGAGCAGCCTTGGCCGCGACCAGCGCCATCGGGGGCAGGGCACGGGCCTCGAACGCGGCCAGCGACTTGCCGTGCCGCAGGTACTGGCGCAGCTTGGCCAGCTCGGCCTCGGCGTCGGCGACCTTGACCGCGGGACCATTCAGCTGCGCCCAGTCGGTGGTACGGCACTCGCTGCGCAGCGCCGGCATCAGCGGCAGGTCGAGCGGATCCCACCAGGCGACCACCTCGATACAGTCACCGTCGGGGTCGTCGGGGTTGAGCACGCCGCGATCGTCGGCGTCGGCGTTGCAGAGCACCGTGTCCTCGCCATCGACGCTCCACACGAACCCCTGGTAGACGCCGTTGGGGCTCGTCCACATGCCGGCGAGCACACCGTCGGGCACGGGCTGGCCGATCTCCTCTGACCACTCACGCTGCGCCGCCTCGAGCGCCGTCTCGTCATCCTCGATGTGACCGCCGGGGAACTCCCACCGCCCCGCGGCGGGATCCCCGGGGTCGAGCGAGCGCTGCAGCATCAGGACCCGGCCGGTCTCGCGCGCGACCACCGCCAGGCCGGCCGCGGCCACCGTCGTCTGCTTGCGCACCACCGCGGTGACGCCGCGGTTCGCCGACGCCTGGGACGTGACGTTCTCGCCGGCGGCGGTGCCGACCGTGCCGGCCTCGCCCGAGCTGTGCAGCGGCGACTCGGCGGCGGCGGGCGCGGCCGTGTCCGGCGGAGCTCCCGGCTTCAGCCCCGCCGCGGGCGGCCTCTCGCGCGCCTCAGCCCCCTCCGCCTCGGCGGTCTCGGTGTCGGTCTCGGCTGCGGGCGCCTCATGCCGCTCCTCCTCGGCCTGCGTGTCCGCCGGCGTCAGCGACCCCAGCGAGACCGGGCCGGTGGCGGTGAGCACGAACGGATCGCTGGTCCCGGGTAGGCCGAAGGGCTCGTCGCCGTTCTTGAGGCGGATCTCGTCGGGCGTCTTGGCACCAATGCTCACGTAGATCTTGTCGGCGTTGGCCTGCTTCTCTATGTCCTCACTGGGCTGGAGGCCGGTGAAGGTCCATTCCATGTCGTGCTGGCCGCAGACCGCCTGCAGAAAATAGTTGAACAGCGTTCCGGTCAGGCGCTTCATGAACGGCTTGGTCGCCTTGCGCTCGGTGACGTTCTCATGGCCCTTGGCCATGCCCTTGCCGCCGAGACCGCTGTCGAGGTTGGCACTGGGAGGAAGGCCAAGCTCGGTCGGCATGACGTCGTAGTTCATGAGGATGTCGTCCTGTATGGCCCGGAGCGCCTCGGCGTTGAAGCGGTGCTCCTGCATCTCATGGACGCTCGAACCGGCAGGCAGGGCTATCACCTTCTGCTTCCAGGCGATGTCGCCGGCCAGCGCGTTGATGGTGTCCTGCCAAATGCGCGCCTGCGGGGCGCTGGCGTTCTGCTCGCCGCCGATCATGGCGAAGGCGGCGGGGATGCTGCCCTCGGTGAAGTAGTCGCGGGCCGTCGCCTGGCGCTTGAGGAAGGTGTCCTGGCTGATGATGCAGCGCTCCCCGGGCGGGAAGCCGTACGGCGTCCAGTCGCGGACCACCATGCGCAGGTAGAGCAGCTGGTCGCGGGCGAAGCTGTCGGTGTGCTGCATGTCATCGCTGATGTCGTCGATGTCGGCGTCGTGGATGACGTCGGTCAGGTCGGCGCGGGGCACACCCCAGAGGTACTGCTGGTACGCCGGCGCCGGCGGCCTTGGGGTGCCACCGCGGAGGTCGAGCACCGGGCGGATGGTGGAACCGTCGATCAGGTCCAGGGCGCAGTAGTCGGTGCCGAAGAGGCCCTTGCCCCGAACCCGCGTCGGGTGCAGGAAGAGGCCCGCCGCGTCGATGGTCAGCAGCCCCTCGAGGACGGCGGAGAACCACGACTGGAAGGTGTCGTAGTTGGGGTCAGGGCGCGCCCAGAAGGCGAGTGCCTCCTTGCGCCGCTGCTGGAACTCCTGGTGCGCAGCCTTGTCGTCGCGCATCTGCTTCTCGGCGTCGGCGGTGGGGACGATGTCGTAGTCCATGCCGAGGATCTCGTTCTTGCGCACCTCGATGCAGGCCCGCGCGAGCGAGGTCATCTCGGCGTACGCGCGCAGCATCTGGAAACTGACCAGCTTCAAGCCCTCGGAGCCGGGGACGCCGATCGGCAGGTTGAAGGCGACCGGGTACTGGAAGCGCCGCGGCTCCGGCATCCCGCTGTCGGGGTCGGGGCGGTCGATCGGCGACGAGGGGATCGGCACGCCGGGGCCGAAGCCGTAGGGCTCGAAGATCTCCGCGGGCCGGGGCAGGCCGGCGTTCTGCTGCTGGCCGCGGACGCTCTGGTTTCCGGTGAACAGCTGCGAGAGGTGGGCCGGGCTCGACTGCGCGGCGCGCAGCAGTCGGGTCTCCTGGATCAGGCTGAGGATGTTCGGCGCCGCGGTCTGGCGCGCGGCCGCGTCCTGGAGGCGCAGCGCCAGGGCTGTCGAGCTACTTGCCGGCAGGAACGTCGTCCTCAGGACGGCGGAAGTGATGGACCAGCCGTCGCCACCAGGTGCGGCGCGGCAGGAACACGATCGTACGGTCGGAGGCGACCTCAAAGGTGTAGCGCCGGTCGGTGACCGGCCACGCTCGCCGGCGCGGGACCAGAGCAGCCAGTTCGGCGTCCGTCACCTTGTTGGCATCCGGTGGGTCAAACGGCACCAACGGCCGACGCTTGTCGCTCACTCTTGCGATTGTGCGGCAGCCTCGGCCTTCGCGGCGGCTTCGCGCTCGGCCTGCAGCTTCTTCGCCGCGACCACCCAGCGCGTCCACACCTTGTTGAGGTCGACGCCCTCCTCGATGATGGTGGCGGTGGGCTGGCCGTCCTCGCCGACGCGGAAGTCGTTGCTGGCGATCGCCTTGTTGCCGAGCCGGTCCTGGGTGATCACCACCACTGCGGTCATCGGGTCGTAGCGTGCAGCCACCTCGTGCTGGTGCACGCCCTCCTTGCTGACCACGGTGAGGCGGCGCGGGCTCATCGCTTCGGTTCGGGGTGGCGGCCGCAGCGCATGCACGGCTGGCCGTCCCAGTCGGCCACGCCGCAGCTCGGACACTTCCCGATCGGTGCCGTGATCTTGACGGTCGCCATGTCTCTGACCGCCGAGAACCATGCCGCGTGCGCCGCGCAGTAGTGGACGTGGGCGATGCCGATGCCGGGGATGCCGGGGTGGAACTCGATCGCGGTCATCGGCGCCTCGCAGTTGGGGTGTCCGCAGGCGCCGCGCTCGTTCTTGGCGACGCTCCACGGGTGGGCCTGCGGCCGCTCGATGTGGGCCATCAGTCCTCGGGATCCGGTGGCGCGATGGAGAAGGTGGTCTGGGGGAGGCCCCCACCGCAATGCGAGCACGCTGTCAGGCCGCGGATCCACTCGGGGTGCTGCGCCGCGAAGACCATATCGGCCCCGACGACAGTGATGTCGGCGCGGGTGATTCCTCCCGCCTCCGCCATCACCGCGACCTTGGTCACGTTGAGCACTTGCTCGCCGCCGATGAGAACGCGCGTGTCGATGCCATTGCGGCC
>JBOHUD010000014.1:0-20594 GCA_050734155.1 Candidatus Dormibacteria bacterium | reverse complement strand
GGCGCTGAACCGCCGGCGAGGTGGTCGGGGATTCGATGGCCATGCCCTGACGATACGGGAACGGTCGGCGCCGGGACACCGGCACGGCCCCGCCGAGCACCCGCCGGCGACCGCCGTCGAGGAACACACCGTCGCGCCCGCCCCCCGGGCCTCATCCTGTGCCCATGAAGCGGGTCTCGGTGGTCGGCAACTCCGGCTCTGGCAAGTCGGCGCTGGCCGCGCGGCTGGCGAGACAGCTCGGCGTGCCCCACGTGGAGCTCGACTCGATATTCCACCTCGCCGGCTGGGAGCAGCGTCCCGAGCCCGAGTTCCGAGACCTTGTTCTGGCCGCCGCGCGCGCCGACGGCTGGGTCATCGACGGCAACTATCATGCCGTGCGCGAGCTGGTCTGGGAGCGGGCCGACACGGTCGTGTGGCTCGATCTCCCGCGTCACATCGTCATGCGTCGCATCATCTGGCGCACCCTGACGCGCCTGCTGCTGCGCCGCCGTCTGTGGAACGGCAACCGCGAGCGCCTCGCCAACCTGCTGTCACGCGACCCGGAGAAGTCAATCATCGCGTGGTCGTGGACCAGGCACCGCGAGTACGCGGTGCGCTACGCGGCCGCGATGGCGGACCCGCGCTGGGCCGGGCTGCGCTTCGTGCGAGTCCAGTCTCCTCGCGCCGCCGGGCGCCTGATCGGCACGGCGGTGGCGGGCGACCACCCGGACCGGCAGTGCGAGGATCACGCCCGCTGAGGTTCGCTCCCCGCGTCGCGTGTCGCTCACGGCCCACTCCGCGCCGGTCAGCCCGGGTGCAGCGACACCTTGCCGCACTGGCCCGACTTGATGAGCTCGATGACGCCCTCGATCTCGCTCATCGCGTAGTGGTGGGTGATCAGTGTGCCGGCGTCGATGGCCCCGCTGCGCACGTACTCCATGGTCGCCTCCCAGGTCTCCGGGAGGCGGCGGCCGACCACGCCGTGGAGGGTGATGCCCTTCATGACGACGTCGTTGGAGAGGTCGAGGGTGGTGGGCGCGTCACCGATGCCGAGCAGGCTGATCCAGCCACCGGGCCGCACCAGGCGGGTGGCGGCGACCACCGCCTGGGGCGCGCCGCTCATCTCCAGGGCACAGTCGATGTCGGCTCCGGCAGCGGCGGCCCGCACGTTGCGCTCGACCTGCTCGTCGGCCATGACGCATGCAGTCGCGCCCATCCGCTCGGCGAGCCCGAGGCGGTAGCGGTTGCGATCGATGGCGATCACCGTGGCCGCGCCCTGGGCCCGGGCCACCGCGATGGCCGCGCAGCCGATCGGACCGCAGCCGAACACGGCCACCGTCCGGCCCTCCAGGTCATGGTACGAGCAGGCGTGCACGGCGTTGCCGACGGGCTCGAGCGCGGCCGCCACCTCCGCGGTGGTGTCGGGGCCGATGGCGAACACGTTGGCCTGGGGGACCGCCACCAGGGTGGTGAAGCCGCCGTCGACGTCCACACCGAGGATGCGTGTGTTCAGGCACACATGGAAGTCGCCACGCCGGCAGGAGTTGCAGTGGCCGCAGACGATGTGTGACTCCACGGCGACGCGGCGTCCGTCGGCAAGGTCCGCCCCGGGGCCACGACCGACCACGTCGCCGCAGATCTCATGGCCGATCACCCGCGGCGGATGCACCCGCGCCGCCGCCCAGGGATTCCAGTCGTAGAGATGAACGTCCGAGCCGCACACCGACGCCGCGGCCACGCGGAGCAGGAGCTGGCCGTCGCCCGGCTGCGGCTCGGGGACGTCGGCGAGCACCAACCCGGGCGCGGCGGACGGTTTGACCACGGCCTGCACAGCGCGCGGATTATCCCCGACGCTCGACCGCGGACGCCATCTGGCGGCTGGCGCCACTGTCCTCTGCGCGTCCGCGCCCGCCGCCCACAGTCGCCCGCATGGACGGCGCAGGGCGCGGGCAGCAGTGATGGACCTGGACGACGGACGCCGCCCGCGTCGTCCCCTGGAGATCGAGTCGCTGAAGGTCTACGAGCGCTGGGGCGACGGCCACACCGTCTCGCGCCACTGCGCCACCAGCCCCACGGTGGAGGCGGAGCGGCTGCGGCGTCACCCCACCCTGCCCGCCACCGGCTCGTTCCCCGATGTGGCCACCGCCCAGCGCGCCGTGCAGTCGTGCGTCGCCGCCAACCGCGCCGAGGTGGAGCGCTGGCGCCGTGGGGGACGCAGCCGTCTGGTCATCGACCACGACAGCGGCCGGGTGGTCGGCGACGTGCTGCTGCGCAGCCGCTGGGCCGCCGGCGACTGTGCGCCGCTCCCGGCCACGGCGGTGCGCGCCGTGCTGCGCCGCAACCGCCGCTATCCGGCAGGCTTCGCCGTGCTCACCGCCTACCCCGTCCTGCACGTCGGCGGCCACTATCCTCGCTGGCCATGAGCACCGGAGGTTTCCCCATGTCGCGCCAGGAGATCCTCGACGACCCCGCCGCCGCCTGCCCGGAGCTCCGCCAGTTCCTGGGTGGCTACTTCCACCAGGACTGGGTGGTCGACCGGCAGCGCTGGGAGGAGGTCGTCGACGACTTCATCGCGGAGTCACCGCGCGGCGTGGTCGTGGAGTGCGCCGCCGAGCTGGGCGGTGTGCTGGCCGAGGGCTTCGACGAGGGCGAGCTGGCCGCCATCCTGGAGCGCCTGGGCGGCAGCATCGATCCCGCGGCTCATCGGCTGTCCACCGATGATTGGCTCCACGACGTGCTGCAGCGCTTGAGCGCCCCCGGGGAGCCGGCCGACCACTGACCCGCCACCAGGCGTCCCCATCGCGCCGGTCGCAGGTCAGCTCATGCCGCGCGCGGGGCGCTCGCCGTGCGCCGTACCAGCGCGATGCTGTGCAGCAGCAGGGTGGGCAGCAGCAGCACAGGCGCGACAGCCAGCGCCACGGTGTTCACCGGGCCACCGGACAGCCGCACGATCATGAGGATGAACAGCACCAGCCCGATGGCGGCGGTGTTGCGCCGCCCCCAGGTGGTGTGCACCAGCTCCGGGCGCTTGCCCGCCATGAAGATGAACGGGGTCGCCAGGAACGGCCCGAAGTACCTGACCAGGATGCCCGCCGCCAGCCACCCTGGCACGATCCCCAAGAGCCAGTTGCCCAGTGCCGCGATGCCGAAGAAGAGCACGTCCATGGCCGGGTCGAGCGCCTTGCCGAGCGCGGTCACGGGACCGAAGCGGCGGGCGATGTAGCCGTCGACGAAGTCGAGCATGCCGGTGCTGCCCCCCACCGCGCACCAGAGGTAGAGGCCCAGCGAGCCCGGCAGCGACAGCGCCGCGCACAGCATCAGAGGGAAGCACAGCCAGGCACGGATGACGCTGAGCCCGTTGGGGATCCCGTAGTGGTCGATGCGCGTTCCGTCGGCGGTGCGCAGCAGGGGTGTGCCGACCACCAGCGAGACCGACGCCAGCAGCCACGCACCGGCCGCCGCCACGGCCAGCGGCAGCACCGAGGCGCGGTCGTGGAGGGCCGCCAGCGGGATGGTGAATCCCTCGCTCAGGACGAGGCCGATGCTGAGCCAGAGCAACAGGGATCGGCGCAGGGGTGCGCTGCCGCCGAGCCGCGCGAGGGCTTCGCGGACCAGGTCCCGCGGGCCGGCTGACGAGCGGATGCCGGTCTGCAAGTCGCCTACTGGACCGACAGGCAGGTGATGGTCTTGAGCACTCCATTGCCCGCCTGGACCTGTTCCACCACCAGCCGGCCGATGCCCGCGATGTCCACCGCCTCCACCTCGGCGATGACGTCGTACTCACCGGTGATGGCATCGGCGCGGAGCACGCCCGGGGCTGAGCGGATCCGTTCGACGACCTCGAGTGCCTTGCCCGCCGTGGCGGTGATCAGCACGTACGCCCGGACCATTGCAGTACCTCCGTGCCGTCGTGGGTGCCCGACGATAGCAGGGCCCGACGGGCCGGTCGGGCGCCACCGCGGCGGTCGCTCCCCACCCTGGTCGGAGAAGGCCGGCCGGTGCGGAACCGGGCCACAATGGAAGCATGCCGTGGTCGCTGCTCATCCGCCTGCTGTCGGGTGTGCTCTTCTGGCGGTTGGCCGGCGCCCGGAGGCGCGCCGCAGCGGGGCAGGGGGCGGCGCGCGCGGCCGGACGGGCGGCGGCCAGCTCCCCTGCGCTGCAGCGCCGCATTCGCCACGCGCGCGAGACGGCGTCCCTGCTGTCCCGCGTGGTGCTGGCATCGGGCTTCGGAGTGGCCACGGCGCTCTGCCTGGCCGGGGGGACCAGCACGGTGGTGCTGGCCCCGCGCTGGCTCGGGGCAGTTCTCCTCGCCGCCGGGGTCGTCTTCGCGGTGCTGACGCTCCGTGAGGCGCGGCTGGCCCGCGCCATCGTCAGGAGCCGGCGGCTGCGCCGCCGTGATCAGCAGCTGCGCCGCGAGGTGTGAGGGCGGCGTCCCTCGAGGGAGGGTGGCGACCCCCCCCGAACCATCGCGGGTTGCGCAGGGAGCGCGCCGCGGTCAGGACAGGTAGGGGGCCACTCCGACAGCCTGCTCGGCGGCGTCCATGACGTTCTCGCTGACCGTGGGGTGGGCGTGGATGATGGAGCCGAGCTCGTCGATGCTGAGCCCGTCTGCGATGGCGACGCCCACCTCGTGGATGATCTCCACCGCGTGCACGCCCATGACCGTGGCACCCAGCAGCAGGCCGGTGCCGGCGTCGGAGTAGAGCTGTGCCACCCCATCCGGCTCGCCCTCGCCCAGCGCCTTGCCGTTGCCGAGGAAGCGTGCCTGGCCCACCCTGACCTCGTGGCCGGCGGCTCTGGCGGTCTCCGAGTTGAGGCCGACCATGGCAATTTCAGGGTGGGTGTAGATGCAGGAGGGCACCACCGTGCGATCCATGGCCATGGGGTGATGGCCGAGAGCGTTCTCCACGGCGCGAGCCGCCTCGGCGCTGGCCAGGTGGGCCAGTTGGAGACCGCCGATGCAGTCACCGGCAGCCCAGATCTTGGGGTTGGCCGTGCGCAGCATGTCGTCCACCTCGACGTGGCCGCGGTCGTTCACCCTGACGCCCGCCTCGTCGAGACCGATGTCGCGCGTCTGCGGCTGCCGTCCCACCGAGACCAGCAGGATGTTGGCGGCGACATCGGTGCCGTCGTCGAGGTGGGCTGTCAACGACGCCCTGCGGTGGTCCACCGACCTCACCGTGCGCCCGGTGTGGAAGCTGATCCCCTGGGCTTCGACGAGCTTGCGAAACTGGGTCGTGACCCGCGGATCGACCCCGGCGAGGATCTGCGGCAGCATCTCCACCACGGTGACCTGCGAACCGATGGCCGCGAACAGGCTGGCGAACTCGCAGCCGATGACACCCCCGCCGATAACCAGCAGGCGCTTGGGAATCCTCTCGAGGCGGAGGATGCCGTTGGAGGTGACCACGCGCGGGTTCTCCATGTCGATCCCGGCCAGCCCACTGGGCTCGGTGCCGACGCAGACGACGAGATGGTCGAAGCCGAAGCGCTCACCGCCGGCGACCACGGCATCGCCCTCGATCACCCCCTGGTCGCGCACCACCCGCACCTTCTTGCGCTTGCACGCCGCCTCCACACCTGAGCGCATGGTGAGGACGATCTCCTCCTTGCGCGCCATCATCCGGGCGAAGTCGATGGTGGGCTCGGACACCATGATCCCGAAGTCCGACGCCGTGCGGATCCTGCGCAGGAGATCGGCCCCGGCGAGCAGTGACTTGGTGGGGATGCAGCCCCAGTTGAGGCAGGTGCCGCCCAGCTCGGCACGCTCGATGAGCACGGTGTCCGCGCCCAGCTGGGCGGCGCGCAGCGCGGCGACGTCTCCCGCCGGGCCTCCGCCCAGGACGACGACCCGCGGGCTCACGAGCGGCCGGTGCGCTTGGGGTCGGAGGACGGCTCGAGGCCGGCCGTCTGCAGCTCGCCGATGTCGGACCGCCGGCCGGCGAGGATGTGCGAGGTGGAGAGGGCGGTGTTGGCGATCCGCTCCTGCTCGATGCGGTGAGAACCGGTCGATCCCTCCGAGGGACTGGCCCGGCGGGGCCGGCCGATGTAGTCCCAGCGGATGTCGTAGGGACGACGCAGCCCGATGGGACGTGCCAGGTGCAGCCACGCGCCCATGTTGGACGGCTCCTCCTGCACCCAGTACATCTGCTCCAGGTTGGGATAGGTGCGCACCAGCGCGAGGACCTCGTCGACGGGAAGCGGGTTGAGCAGCTCCATGCGCACGATGGCCAGGTCGTCGGCCTCGCGGCGCTCGGGATGGAGCTCGAGCTCGTAGTAGATCTTGCCCGTGCACAGCAGCATGGTGCGCACCTTCTTGCGCTGCTTGGCACCGGCCGACATCACCGGATCGTCGATGACGCTGCGAAACTCCCCGTCGCTGAGATCGTCGAGCGTGCAGGCGGATTCCTTGAGGCGGAGCAGGCTCTTGGGGGTCATGATCACCAGCGGCCGCGCGGTCGACGCCAGCGCCTGGTCGCGAAGCAGGTGGAAGTACTGAGCCGCGCTGGAGCAGTTGGCCACACGCATGTTGCCATGCGCGGCCAGCTGCAGGAACCGCTCCAGCCGCGCGCTGGAGTGCTCCGGGCCGTTGCCCTCATAGCCGTGGGGCAGCAGCAGCACCAGCCGCGAGCGCTGCCCCCACTTGGCCAGCGACGAGGAGATGAACTGGTCGACGATCAGCTCCGCGTTGTTGACGAAGTCTCCGTACTGCGCCTCCCAGAGCACCATGGTGGTGGGATCGGCAGCGCTGTAGCCGTACTCGAAGCCGAGACATCCGACCTCGCTGAGCGGGCTGTTGTACGCCTCGAACGTGGCCTCCGCCGACACCAGGTGCTCCATCGGGATCCACTGCGCCCCGTTGCGATCGTCGTGGAAGACGAGGTGACGCTGGCTGAAGGTCCCGCGCTGCGTGTCCTGCCCGGAGAGACGGATGGGATGCCCCTCCACGAGCAGCGAGGCGAAGGCCAGCGACTCGGCGGTGCCCCAGTCGATGCCGCCATCGGTGACGGTGGCACGACGCCGCTCCAGCTGCTTGGCCAGCTTGGGATAGACGTGGAAGTCGTCGGGGGTGGCGATGAGCTGCTCGTTGAGGCCGAGCAGCGTGTCCCGCGCCACCCGGGTGGGGGGGCGCGCCGTCTCCGTCTCCGCGGCTCGCGACTCCTCCGACTCCTCGGCTGGATCGGCGGCCAGGGTCGCCTTGACCCGCTTGTGCGCCTCGGCGACGGCGCTGTACGCGGTCTCGAAGTCGTTGGCGCCGTCCGCCTCGGTGATCAACCCCTCCGCGACCAGCTTCTGCAGGTAGATCTCACGCGCCGTGGGATGCTCCTTGATCTTCTGGTACATGAGGGGCTGGGTGTAGGAGGGCTCGTCGGTCTCGTTGTGCCCGAAGCGGCGGTAGCCGATGAGGTCGATGACCACGTCGCGGTGGTAGGTGCGGCGGTAGTCCCAGGCCAGTCGCACCGCGTTGATGCAGGCCTCGATGTCGTCGGCGTTGACGTGCACGATGGGGACGTCGAAGCCCTTGGCGAGGTCGCTGGCGTAGCGGGTCGAGCGTGCGTCGCCGGCCTCGGTGGTGAAGCCGATCTGGTTGTTGGTGATGATGTGCACCGTCCCGCCGGTGGCGTAGCCGGCCAGCGACTGCAGGTTGAACACCTCGGCGACGATCCCCTGGCCTGCGAACGCGGCATCGCCATGGAGAAGCACCGGCACCGCCACCATGGGGTCGACGTGCAGCGCGCTGGAGTTGCGCCGTGTCTGCTCCGCCCTGGTCCATCCCTCCACCACCGGATCGACCGCCTCCAGGTGGGAGGGGTTGGAGAGGAGCCGCACTGTGATGCCCTTGCCCGTGTCGGTCACGTAGGTGCCGGTGGCGCCGATGTGGTACTTGACGTCACCGGTGGAGGCATCGTTGAGAGTGGCCACGGCCCGGCGCAGCTCGCCACGCTCGAAGGCCACGAGCACAGACCCGTAGGGACGGTTGACGACGTGGGCGATGGTGGCCAGCCGGCCGCGGTGAGCCATGCCCATCACCACCTCACCGATGCCGTCAGCGGCGATCACGGTGAGCAGCCCCTCGAGCATGGGGATCATGGCGTCGACGCCCTCGGCGGAGAACGTCTTCTGGCCCAGGAAGGTGCGGCGCAGGTAGCGCTCCATCGCCTCGACCTTGGTGAGACGCTGCAGCAGGCGGCGCCTGTTGTCGGGGCTGAACGGCATGCGGTACGCCCCCGACTCGATGTGCTCGCGCAGCCACACGCGCTGCTCGTGGCTGGCGATGTGCTCGATCTCGTAGGCGATGGTGCCGCAGTAGGTGCGCCGGAGGTTGGGCAGGACCTCGGCGAGGTTGCGCCCGGGCACGTAGACGCGCAGGACGTCGGCCGGGATCCGCTCCATGACGTCGGGTGTGAGACCGTACGTCTCCGGCTCCATGGCCGGGTCGCCGAGCGGCGGCGTGCCCAGGGGGTCGAGGTGGGCGCCGAGATGGCCGTGGGTGCGGTGGGCCTTGATCAGCGAGGTCGCCGCCTGCACCGCGCCGAGCATCTGCCGCGATGGGCTCGCCGCCGCGCCGGCATCCGGCTCCTGCACGACATCGCGCAGCGATGCGGCCGCCTGCGTGCTGGCGCCGCCGCGCCGGATGTCAGCGGCCGGCGCGCCGAGGCCGAGGCTCTCGAACACGGCGGCGTAGAAATCGCTGTCGCCGTTGAGCAGCGCCTCGACGCGGCCGAGGAACTCGCCCGACTGCGCTCCCTGGATGACACGATGGTCGTACGTCGAGGTCATGGTCACCACCTTGGCGATGCCGAGGTCGCGCAGTCGGGACTCGGAGACACCGCCAAAGGCTCTCGGATAGCCGAGCGCACCCACGGCCACGATGGTGCCCTGGCCGGGCATGAGCCTCGGGACCGACGCCACGGTTCCGATGCCGCCGGGATTGGTCAGCGTCATGGTGGCGTCACGCAACTCATCGGCGGCCAGGGTGTTGCTGCGGGCGCGGTCGATGAGGCGCTCGTACTCGGTGCGGAAGTCTGCGAAGGTGCGGGCGGCGGCGTCGCGGATCACCGGGACCACCAGGAAGCGGCTGCCGTCCTTGCGCTGGCTGTCGACTGCGATGCCGAGGTGCACCGCGCCCTCGACTCGCGCCGGCCGGCCCTGTTCGGTGCGAGCGAAATGGGCACACATCTGCGGCATCTCGCTCGCCGCCCTGGCGATGGCGTGGCCGATCAGATGGGTGAACGACACCTTCGCCCTGCTCCCCGCCGTGCTGAGACCGAGGTTGAGCTCGCGCCTGCGCGAGTCGAGGACCGTGACCGCCATGGTCCTGAAGGAGGTGGCGGTGGGGATGTCGCGGCTCTGCTCCATGTACTCGACGAGCGCGGCGGCGGGTCCGCGCAGCTCCACTGTGGCCTCACCCGCCGGCGCCGGCGGGCTGTCGCGGCGCGGCCTCGCGGCGGGGCCGTTGCCCGGGGTCGGGGTGACCACATCGCCGCTGCGAACCAGCCCGGCGGGGCCGCTGCCGCTGATCCCGGCGAGGTCCACACCGCGCAGGGCGGCGGCACGTCGGGCCAGTGGCGAGGCCGCCACGGCGGCACCGTCATGCCGCGCCGGGGGGGCGGCGGGAATGGTCGCCGCGGCCGGGGCGGGGTGAGGGGCCGGAGCCTCTGCACCCCCGTTGGCGTCGATCCCCTTCGGCGCCGTGGCGGGCGCGCTCTTCGTGGGCGCCCCGGCGCCCCTGCCGCCCGGCGCGATCGTCGCCAGCGTGGCCCCGACGGTGACGGTTGCACCCTCCTCGGCGACGATGCTCTCCAGGGTGCCCTCCGTCGGTGAGGGCACCTCGACGTCGACCTTGTCGGTGGTCACCTCGACAAGCGTCTCGCCCTCGGCGACCGGGTCACCGACCGCCTTGAGCCACCTTGAGATGGTGCCCTCTGTGACAGACTCACCCATCGCAGGGAGGGTCAGCGGGACGCTGTCAGGCACTGTGTGAGCAACTTCCGGTCACGGTGGGAATGGTCGCACCGCGATGACGATTCGGGTGGAGACGCGCTCCATCATCGCACCATCAGCGCAACCAGGGCCGCGGCGACGGTCAGCCCAGTCGGTAGATGCGGCTGGTGTCGGACATGTAGAGCGCGTGGTCCGGTCCTTCCACCACCGCCAGCCGGCACTGCCCGGGGCCGGCGATGACGGCGGCGTGCGGACTGCCCGCGGTGGCGATCCGCATGCCCCGGTCGAACGTGCAGAACACCAGGTGTCCCGCGTACGGCGGCGGCCCCGAGCTGTCGACGAACGCCGCGCCGGTGGGGACCACGGTGCTCGCCTCGCTGCTCCAGTCGGGCGCGATGCGACCGCGGCAGCCGGAGGCTCCAGCGAGCGGATGAGAGTAGCCGTAGCAGAGCGGCCACTGGTACCCCCCGCCCCGTCGCAGCGAGAGGATGAGGGTGTCGTAACCGGTCCCCGGACTGCCGGCATCGCCGGACGGCCCGTTGTTGGTCACAGCGATCTGCCCGCTCGCTGACACGGCGATGCCGAAGGGGTTGCGCAGCCCGTAGGCCCACACCGGATCGCCGGGACCGAAGGGATTGTCCGCGGGGATGCCGCCGTCGGGGCGGTAGCGCAGCACCTTGCCGCGCGGGTCGGCGGTGTTCTGGGCCGCACCGGACGTGTGCTCCTCGCCGAGGGTGACGTAGAGCATGCCATCGGAGCCGAAGGCCAGGCGGCCGCCCTTGTGGCAGCAATCCGAACCCGCCGGCAGCGTTATCAGCACAGTGGCCCCGGTGCCGACGCCCGCGCAGTCGCGCCAGCGGATGACGTGCTGCTGGGTGCGGTTGGCGTCGGAGTAGAAGGCGTAAACGTAGCGGTCGCTGCTGAAGGTGGGACTGATGGCCAGCCCGAGCAGCCCGCGCTCGCTGTACGAGCCACCGGGCTCGGTGGTGACCGTCGGCACCGTCGCGAACGTCCTGGGGGCGCCGTTCTGCCAGACGCGCACTGTGCCGGACCGCTCCGTGTAGAAGAGACGCCCGTCCGGGGCGAAGGCCAGGGCCGTGGCGAAGGCGGCAGCGAACCCAGTCGGGGGCGGCGACTGTCCGGGCACCGCGCAGGGGTCGGCGGTGGCTGTGGCGGTCGGCGTCGGGGTCGCCGTGACGGGGGTCGTCGGGGCCGCGGTGCGGATGGGGCTGGGGCAGCCCGGGGTGGACCCGCAGGCCGCCAGGAGGGCGGCGGCTGCGCTGAGGCAGGTCAGCCGGACGGTACCTGGGCCGGGCACGACTACAGGCTGACACATCCCCGCCGGCCGATGAATGACTACACGAATAAGTGTATACTCAGGGCTTCGCGGGTTGGAAGTCGCGGCGGTGGGGCGGCGCGGGTTGCGGGAGCGCTCCATGCCACTGCTGTCGGCTCGTCTGCTGGTCCCGGTCGCCGTGGTCATCCTCGCCTGGGGCGGTGCCCACCTGTTGACCTCCCACAACCTGGCGGTGACGCCGGCGACGTGGCCGGCCGCCCCGACGCCCGGCGGCACGCCGGAGGCGGCAGCGGCGGCCAGGGCTGCACCCGGCGCCGCCACGGCAGCGCCGTCACCCTCGCCGAGCGCCGGCGCGGCCATCCCCATCCTGCCCGGGGCGTTGCGGCAGCTCAACGGGAGCACGCGAGACACCGCGGTCGGGCTCTACGCGCTCCTCCAGGAGCTGGAGCGGGCCCTGGGGACAAACCTCGAACAGCTCGTCCAGCAGCTCGAGCCTGGGCGCTAGCCCTGCCGCGAGGTGTCCTCGCCGCCGCTGTCGAGCGGGGGCGGGGCCGGGTGGTCGTGCTTCCACCGGCGGGCCAACTCCTCGCGGCGCTGGCGCCGCAGGGCGCCCACCCTCTGGATCTCGCTGACCTCGGCGGTGGGTGACACCCTGTCGACCGGACGGACGGGCGGCACCGGCGGGCCGGGGCGCAGCCGCGGCCCCGACCAGAGCGCCGGCACCACGTCGAGGTTGGCGGCCAGCGCGTAGGCCGCCGCCTCGTAGTTGACGCGCCAGCCCTTGAAGTGCACCCAGGCCAGCTCGGGCTCGCGTTCGAACTCCATGCCTCCGTCCCGCGCCCGGTTGGCGGCGCTGATGAACTCGTCGCGGGTCAGCTGGATGTCGTCGTCCGGGCTGGGATCGTCCGGCACCGGTTCACCGATGGTGGCGGCGAGCTGCCGGAAGGCCAGGTACCCGACGCGCATGAGGTTGCGCGCCGGTCCGGGGACGGTGACGGGGCAGAGCGCCAGGTGCATGGCCGCCGCGTCGAGGATGGAGAGCAGGGAGATCACCCACGATCGCCGCGTGCTGGGCGAGCGGAAGTACATGAGCACCATGTAGGCGGTGTGGCTCTCCGAGACGTCGGCGGCCCACTGCATCCAGCGGTCGTACATGCTGCCGAGGCCCTCGAGGTTGTCGATGGCCGCGGAGCGGAGCAGGATCTCGGGTCCCCACCCCGGCGTCCCGGCCAGTCCTTCGAGCACGGTGATCAGCGTCTCGCGTCTGTTGAACGCCGCATACAGCACCGGCAGGTAGGCGATCTGCAGGGCGATGACCACCAGGCCGGTGATGGCCGCGAAGTACACCACCGCGGTTGAGACGCTGCCGTGCGGCACCGCGATGCCGAGCGTGAGCATCGAGGAGCCTGAGGTGCGCACGGCGTCGCCCAGGTTGACGCTCGACGGCCAGAGCATCAGCGCGTACCCCACCAGGAAGAGGATCAGCCAGACCAGCAGCGTGGCCACGAGGTAGGCCGCCGCCGCGTAGGCGAGCAGGCCGTCGCGACGCTCGTAGTCCTGGACCCGCGACGCGATCAGGCGCACCGGAAGGTTGACCAGGCGCAGCACCCAGGGGGTGAGACCCGACCGTTTGGCGCGCGGCACGATGGTGGTCTCGAGCACGCTGGCCGCCGTGGCGACCACGAGCAGCACCCCGACGGCGAAGCCCAGCCACGCGATTGCTCTCATCCCACGGCCTCACCGCGCATGTGCGCCGACCATACTCTGCTCAGATAGCCTGCGTGACTGTCGCCGACTCCCTGGCTGTGCTGGCTGTGCTCATCGGAGCTGGGGCATCGGCCGTCACCGGCATCGGGTTCGCCCTGGTCTGCGCGCCGGTGCTGACCATCGCTCTCGGTGGTGGTGACGGAGTCCGGATCGCCAACGCCCTGGCGATCGGCGTCAACCTGCTGCTGATCAGGCGCGAGTGGAGGAACGCCGTGGTGGGCGATGTGCTGATGCTCCTGGTTCCCGCAGCGGTGGCCATCGCCGCCGTGGCGTGGGCCATCCGCAGCGCCAGCCCGCACGTGCTCTCGGTGGCATCCGGCGCTCTCATCCTCGTGGCGGTCGGTGCGCTGGTGTGGGGAGCGCGCGTCGCACCGCTGGCCGGCCGCGCAGGGGCGGTGATCGCCGGCGCCGTCAGCGGTGCCATGAATGTGGTCGGCGGTGTTGGTGGCCCGGCGGTGGCGAGCTACGCGCTGAACGCGAGGTGGCCGCCGGAGCAGACCCGGCCCACCCTGGCAATCTATTTCCTGGCCATCAACGTCGTGTCGGTGGCCAGCCGGGGCGTCCCCGGGTTGTCGGGCATCTTTGTCATCGCCGCGGTGGTGGCCCTCGTGGTCGGATTCGGTCTGGGAGCGCTGCTGGCGCGGCGACTGGATGCGCGGATGTTGCGCAGCGGCACGCTCATGCTCGCCGCGCTCGGCGCCGGCGCGGCGATCGCCCAGGGGCTGCGCTGATCATCGCGGCCTCGCGGTATCCCGATGTTCAGTTGGGCAACGCGCCCTCACCTGGCATCGCGCCCGCGGGCGCGGTTTGCAGCGTCGATGGCGGGGGCGGTGGCGCGTCCCGGTCGGGGCCCGCGTCGACCGGCTGCGCGGCTGCACGATGTGGCACCTGCAACCGCGATGCGCCGCGGTCCTCGGGGAGCGCCTCGCTGCTGCCCAGCAGCCTGTGGAACAGAGCTCGGTACTGGGTCATCGCCCGGCGCAGGTCCTCGGTGCTGGCACCGCCGTGACCGCTCGCCAAGCAGACCGCCCGTGCGCTGCGATAGCCCTCGACCGCGTCCGCGTGATCGACGGACAGGTCGGCGGTTCGCTGCTCGAACTCCGCCATTGGGTAGCCGCGATCCGTCATCACCTGTGACACCAGGACATCGGCGCGGCGGACGCTCTCGGAGGGCGCATCGATGAAATCCGCCTGCACCTGCTGCCAGTGCTGCAGGTACTGCCGGCGCGCCGACTCGGGGAGGGGCATGATGCACAGCTGCTTGCGACGCCGCACGCGCGAGGAGAGCTCTCGCTCGGCCTGCCGGCGGTTCCCCGTGGCCCTGACGGCTCTGTCGTACTCCGACCCGAATGTCCGGTGCAGCACCTGCGACCTTCGCCGCAGGGCGACGATCAGCGCGACGGCGACCAGCAGCAGGACGACGATCGCAACGGCGATGTAGGCGGCGGTGGACATGCGTGCTCTCCCCGTGCTGGATCGCCTACCAGATCATGTGATAGAGACCGTATCACGGGGGACCGCCGACCACCAGCGTCTCCGGTTGCATCGTCGCGCTTCAGATCGCCACACTCCGAGGTCGACCATTGAGACATGTCGAGCACAACCAGCACCGGAGCAGTCTGGTGACCAATCCTGATGCGGCCCTCTACGATCGCATCGGAGGAGGGTACCGGGCGGCCCGCGCGGAGGATCCGCGGCTGGCAGCGGTGATCCGCGGCGCTCTCGGCGCGGTCCGAACCGTGGTCAATGTGGGCGCCGGCACAGGGTCGTACGAGCCGGAGAACTGCGAGGTCACGGCGGTCGAACCGTCGTCGGTCATGAACGCGCAGCGCTGGCGTGGCGCGGCTTCCGTGGTGCAGGCCACCGCCGAGAGGCTGCCCTTTGCTGATGGCGCGTTCGACGCCTCCATGGCCATCCTGTCGGATCACCATTGGACAGACCGGCTGGCTGGATTGCGCGAGCTGCGCCGGGTGGCCCGCTCGCGGGTGGTGCTGTTCCAGTGGGACATCCGATACGTCGACTCGTTCTGGTTGACGCGCGACTACCTCCCGGACTTCCGGCGCCGAGCGGCCCGCGGAATGACCGCCGACGACCTTGCCCGTGCCATCGGGCGCGCGTCGGTGGAAACATTCCCCATTCCGTTCGACTTGCAGGACGGGTTTCTCTCGGCGTACTGGCGAAGGCCCGAGGCTTACCTCGATGCCGATGTCCTGGCGAACATCTCGGTGTTCGCCCTCATGCCGCCCTCCGATGTCGACGCCTTCGCCTCACGCCTCCGTGCCGATCTCGAGAGCGGAGCCTGGCAGCGCCGCAACGCGGAGATCCTTGACCTGACCGAACTGGACTTGGGCTATCGCCTGATCGTTGGCTCATGAATCCCGAGGACATCGTCGCCACATTCGGGGAGCACTGGCTTCCAGGGTCGCGTCAGGGCGAGTGCGGCAGGCCCAGCATCGGATCGCGAGCCTCAATGATGAGCAGCTCGATCCCCGAGGCAGTCAGTCACTGCACACGCCATCTCTAAGCACCTCGGTCACTGACCCAGCTGTTGCCGTCGAAGGTCCACAGCACATCGAAGAGGTTCACCAGATTGCCGGAGGTGCTCTCGCCAATCACGATCGCATGTCCCGAAGCCGCGTCGGACAGCACCAACGTGCCGTGGTACGCGGAGGCGGCCAGAGGAGCTGCGACACCCTGACGCCAGCTTGTCCCGTCCCAAAGCCAGGTCTGCGCGCTCCTGCCGTCGCTCCGCGCCAACCCGATCAGCACGACGTCCCCGGTGGTCGTGTCCTCAGCCAAGGTGGAGCTGAGCTCGGGGTCGTAGAGCGGCGTGCCTCCGGCTGCGCGCTTGGACCACGTCACGCCATCCCAGAACCAGGTCTCGTGGGTGCCGATGGCATCTTCGAAGAGTGCCAGAACGCCGCGACCGTTGCGACTCGAGGAACCCACCCCCACCGTCGCGAGGCGCGCCTCACCCGCCGTGTCGGCAAAGGATGGTGGCGCTGCTCCAAGCGTCCATGAGCGTCCGTCCCAGGTCCATGCCCGAGTCCGGTGGCTGCCAATTCCGGCGTCCGATGGCATGGCGCTGAGCAGCAGCGCATGTCCTGTCGCCGGGTCGAACGCGAGCGTCTGCGGGCCTTCGACTCCCTCGAGAGGAAGGTCAGACAGTCGCGTCCAGGTTGTCCCATCCCAGCTCCACGTTTGGGCGGGTCCCTGGATGGTTGCCGATCCGACAAGAAGACAGGTGTGGGTGCGGGCGTCGTACGCCATCAACTCCACCGCCAGCGCACCAGGATGAGACGGCGGGTGGCGCGTGCTCCAGGTGCGCCCGTGAAGGATCCAGGTGTCGTCCAGCGTGCCACCGCCGGCTGATCCTCCGAACAGCACGACCTGCTGCCGATACGAGTCGTACGCCATGGCCGTGAACGCCCTTGAGCCCGGGAAGGGCCCGGCCAGGCGGTGGGGCCCTGAATGTGTCTGTCCCTGCGTGGGGAGGGTCGCCTTGGGAGTGGCTCTGGCGCCCGAGCCCTGGGCGAATCGAGGCAGCACGATGACGCCGGTGACGATCAGTGCAGCGGCAAGAGCGACCGTTGCCGCGATCTCACCGAAGTGTGGGACCACGCGCCGGCGCGGGCGCTCAGTCATCTTCCACCAAATCCTGTCCAGGGGCACCGGGACCTCGCCGTAGACCTGGCGGACGCGGACCTCGTCGTCAGACTTCTCGAGTTCAACTGACATGCCTGTTCTCCAGTGTTTCGCGTACGCGCTTGAGGGCGCGATGTATTGCGACTCGGACCGAGTCCTCTGACATTCCGACGATCCGAGCGATGTCAGCGTGTGACAGGTCACCGGAGATGCGCATGCCGACGAGTATCTGGTCGCGTCGCTTCAGGCGCGCAATGGCCTGTCCTGCGCAGAGCACATCGGCTCGCAGTCCCATGGCGATCTGTGGGTCTGCCCCCCATCCCGTGTCGGTGGCGCGGCGCAGGAGAGAGTGCAAGAGCTCGCGCCGGCGTTGGGCGCGGCGGTGATCATTGACCACGTTGCGCGCGATTCCGAACAGCCATCCCTTCGCACCCAGGTTCGGGTCGAGACGGCCCCACGAGCGCAGCGCCGAAACGAACACGTCCGCCGCGGCATCCTCAGCCGCGGACGGGTCGCGCAGCTGTGTCAGGCAGAACCGGTAGATGGCCGGAGCCTGCGCCCGATAGACTGGCTCGAAGTCGTCGGCAGGGCCGATCGGGCCCTGAGCGCGGGGCAGACTCTTCACCTATCCATATACCGGCGCAACTGGTCCTCTGTTACAGAGCAGGCGCGGCTCGGCCCAACGGGGAACGCCTTGACCTGGGCCGGGGCGGCTCCGCGCGCGCCAACCTGCACCAAGTCCAGTTGCCCTTTACATGCGCCTTGATTGCTGTTCGTCAGCGATGGCCTCGCGCAGGGCATCCACGTCGCGGCGGATGGTGTCATCGGGCTGGTCGTCCGGATCCACGTCGGGGAATGGGAAGGGCCAACCGGGGCGCGGATCGTCCGAGTAGCGCGGAACGATGTGGGTATGCAGGTGCGGCACCGAATTGCCCAAAAGGTTGTAGTTGAGCTTGACCGGCCGGAACACGGCTTCGATGGCACGGCCGACGGTGAGAAGCTCGTGCCAGTATTGCGCTGCCTCCTCAGGGGTCAGCTCGGTCGGCTCGGCAACGTGGCGCCCCCGCCATACGACGACAGAGAGCCCACGCTGAATGCCGGCCCGACGAAGGTACGCATCCGACACCTCACCGGCGTGGAAGCCGATTCCGCTGGCGGTGGCATCGGGGCGTCCGTCACCGCACAGGGGGCAGCCGACGCCGCTCTGCATCTGATAGAACGCCTCTGGCCACTTCATGTTCGAAGCGTACGACTCGTGTGAGAGGGAGGCCAGTCGTGTCCGAGACATCCGAGCAATTCTTCCAGCGTGCCTCACCTGCCCTGCGCATGCCGTTGGTGCAGGATTGGGACACCTTCCCCTTCGACGGTGAGATGCGGCCAAGGCAGCTGCGGCCGCCCCTGGCGATCGAACCTGCCCGGCAGGGTGCTGGTGGGCGGGATTGCCAGGCCTGCGCAGCCCCTGATGCGGACTACCTGTGGACGAATGAAGGCTGGCGCCTGCATGCACCGCAGCCGAACGGCCTTCCACTGGTGGTGCTGCTCGAGCCGCGCGACCACTTCGCGGAGCCGGGCGATCTTCCCGCCGAGACCGCTGCCGATCTCGGCAGGATGCTGTCGCGCCTCGAGCGTGCGGTGCGGTCGATCCCTGGGGTGGGCCGGGTGCACGTCTGCCGGTGGGGCGATGGCAGCGAGCACCTCCACTGGTGGTTCATGGCACGTCCCGAGCGCATGCCTCAACTCCTTGGCAGCTTCGCGGCGGTGTGGGACGACATCCTGCCTCCGACCCCGGATGACGTTTGGAACGCAAACCTCGCACACGTGGTCGGAGCCCTCTCGGCTGGGTCTCGTCGACCAGCGGATCCTGCGAGCGCCGCCGGGTGAATCGTCGACGGCCGACCACGTTCGACCGCCCGACCTACGATTGGCCGATGGATGTCCCGCCCAACACACATGATCCCAAGCGCCTCGTTCGCCGAGGTTACGATCAGATCTCGCGTGCATACCGCGACGATCGTGGCGCGGATAACAAGGGATATCCCACCTGGCTGGACCGATACATCTTGCCGCGGCTGTCTCAACATGCGCGAGTGCTCGACCTTGGTTGCGGCAACGGGATCCCCGCCACGCGAATCCTCTCCGAACACTTCGACGTGACCGGCGTGGACATCTCCGACGTCCAGATTGATCGCGCGCGCAGGCTGGTACCAGCCGTGACCTTCCTCCGTGGGGACATTGCGGAGATCGCGTTCCCATCGGCCTCGTTCGATGCCGTTGTGTCGTTCTTCGCCCTGATCCATCTCCCGGTCGCGGAGCAGCCCGGGATTCTGCAGCGCATCGGTGACTGGCTCCATCCGGGAGGGCTCTTTCTCGCGACGGTGGGGCATGAGGCACTCACTCGAACGGGCGAATTCCATGGGGCGCCGATGTATTGGAGCCACGCCGATGCGTCAACCTACTGCGCTTGGCTCGCGGCCGCCGGTATCGACGTGGTCGAGCGTGAATTCATTCCTGAGGATGCGCACGGGGGCCACGAACTCATCTTTGGTCAGCGGCGTCCGTAGTGACGCCATGGTCTGGCAGGGTCGGGCTGGGTACGGTCGGGGTGGTGCGCGGCTCGTCCATCCCGTCACGAGCCCTGCAAGGGCGACGACCAGGTGGGTCTGTTACGAAGCTCCGCTCAGCGCGCTGTCGTGTCCTGGTCGTGTGGCAACCAGCGCCAGCAATGCGTTGTGCACGTCGCGCGTCGCCGCGGCGACGAGGCTGGTCGAATGAAGCATCCATGGGAGTCCGCCCTCGTCAGTGACCACGGCGCCGGCCTCTGAAGCCAACAGCGCTCCTGCGGCAAAGTGCAGCGGCGGGCTCGTGTTGGGGTGCCAAACCCCAGCGACGCGCCCGGCCGCGAGGTAGGCGAGGTCGATTGAGCTGCTGAGCATGCGCAGCTCCCAGCGACCGCTGCGGACGGCCTCGGCAACCACGTCGGCTCTCCGCACTGCTTCGGCCCCGGTCCGCCGTCCCGGGTCCAGCGCAAGGATGGAGCTTTGGTCACTTGCAGCCGCGGGCACCAGCTGTTTGTGCTCCTCCAGCCAGGCTCCGCATCCTCGTTCCGACACCCAGACCTCACCGGATGCGGCGTCGCCCACCGCACCAATCGCGACCTGTCCGTCCACCACAAGGGCCACGTTCACGCAGTACAGCGGGAGGCGTGAGGCGAAGTTCCAAGTGCCGCAGATGGGGTCGACCAGCCAGTGGCTACCGCTGGCGGGTGCGGCATCGTGGCCGGACTCCTCGCCCACGAAGGCGTGTTCAGGGTGAGCCCGTGCGAGCATCGTCCTGATGACCTCCTGACTCCTGACGTCCGTACCCGTCGCGATGTCGAGCCGGCCCTTTGAGGTGATCTGGTCGCTATCGACCCGCTCGTCGATCACCTGCAGCGCAGCCCGCACCGCTTGTACCGCGGCAGTCGCCTCGGCTCGTAGCTTCCCGATATTCACGCCACGACGGTATCATCCACGTGACGCACCAATTGTCAGTGCTGCGGAGCGCGCCGGTCACGGGCAGGCCGGCCGGAGGGGCGAGCGCTGCCGTGTGTCGGAGGTTGGCCCCGGTGGCCCCGCTGGGGGTCTCGCCGCAACTGGATTCCGCTCGCATAGGACTGATCGCCCCGCTCACGCTGTACGCGCGAGGATCCTGCACCAGCCGACGCTCGCGGTGGAGGCGTTGTCGGGTGAGCCCTGACCGCTGTAAGGTACAGCCTGACGCCTGATCGCTTCCTGGGAGCCCAGAACCATGGCCACACGAGCCACAGTCGCATCGCCTCGCAGCGCCACCCGCTGCTCCTTCTGCGGCAAGGCGGACAAGGACGTCCGCAAGTTGATTGCCGGACCGGGCGTGTACATCTGCGACGAATGCGTCGGCGTTTGCCGCGAGATCCTCGCGGCGAATCCCGGACCCCGTACCGCAA
>JBOHUD010000013.1:0-28882 GCA_050734155.1 Candidatus Dormibacteria bacterium | reverse complement strand
CCTCGCCGCCGGCCGCTTCCGGCAACGTCCAGCGAGGGTGGCCGGCGACGGCCTGTTCCTGGTCGGGGATGCGGCCGGCTACGACGACCCCACCACCGGCGAGGGCATCGGGGTCGGCCTGCTGCTCGGCGAACGCCTCGGCGTCCATCTCGCCGCCCTCCTCTCCGGCAGTGTCGACCGCGGCACCGCCGAGGACCGCTACCGGCGCGACCACGCGGACCTCTGGCGCAACCGCAGCCGGGTCACCCGCCTGGCCGTGCAGATGGCGCGACATCCCCGGCTGAGCCGCCGGGCGGTGGCGGGGGCGGCAGGCCGACCTCAGGCGCTCGCCGCCCTGCTGGGGATCAACTGCGGCTACTGGGGCTTCGGCAGGCTCAGCGCGCGCGACTGGCTGTCGCTCGCCGGGTTCTGACTGCGCCGGCCGGGCAGGGGCACGAAGCGCGGGACCCCGGCGAACGCCTCGCGGTAGCCGGGGATGTGGTCGAGCATCGCCTCCTCGGCACGGATGCGCGGCCACAGCACCAGCGCGTCGGCGAGCGACAGCCAGAGCGCGGCACGCACCGCCCCGACCGCGAGGGGCAGGCAGGCGAACTCCAGCGCGACGGCGGTGTAGTTGGGGTGACGGACGCGTCGGTACGGCCCCGAGGTGATCACCCGCGTCGACGGCGACACGTGGGCGGTGACGTTCCAGCTCTCCCCGAGCGCTCGGATCACGCTGACCCGCAGCCACACCGCGCCGGCGACACCGCCGAGGGCGATCGCCTGCACCCAGGACGGGACCCGGGCGGCCCGGCGCGGCCGGCCGGCGGTGACAAAGAGGGCGAGGTGGGCGGCCACCATCGCCGGGTAGGTGCGCGGTGACGCCGGCACGCCATCGCCGGCCCGGCTCCGGTTGCGCGCGGAGATGCGCAGCTCCGCGATCCGCTGCGCCGCCAGAGCCGCCACCAGCGCGGTGCGAATCATGGGTGTCAGCGGTCCCACCCCAGCTCCAGCAGCTCCACTGTGAGACCGGGGCCGAACCCCAGGATCAGCCCCCGGCCGGACGCCGCCGGCGGCGCTGCCGCGAGTTCCTCGAGCACGAAGAAGACGCCCGCCGACGAGGTGTTGCCGCTGCTCCTCAGCACCGACCTGGTGGCGCGCAGCTGCGGCTCGCCCAGCTCCAGGCAGCTCCTGACGGCGTCGACGATGGCGCGGCCGCCGGGGTGGAGCGCGACGGCGTCGACGTCCGCCGCGCCGCCGGTGCCGCAGAAATCGTCAACGATGGCAGGAAGCGCTGCCCCGAGCACGGCGGGGAGCCGGCGGGAGAGGATCACGCGGTAGCCGTCGTCGGCGAGGTCGTAGCCGAGCGCACCGACGGTGTGTGGGACCAGCACGCTGCGCACCGCCCCCACGCGCAGAGCGCCTTTCCCGGCGCCGCCCTCGCCGCCGAGGACGGCGGCACCGGCGCCGTCGCCGAAGACCAGCGCGCTGAGCAGGTTGTCGAGGGAGTGATCACCGGGGCGGAAGGTCAGCGAGGGCAGCTCCACCGCCACCACCAGCGCCTCCTGCCCCGGATGAGTGCGCACCCAGTCGACGGCGCGGCCCAGGCCGCCGGCACCGCCGGCGCAGCCCAGCTGCAGCACCGGCAGCCGCCACACGTCGGAGCGCAGGCCGAGCAGGGGAACGAGGTGGGCGTCGAGCCCGGGGAGGATGAAGCCGGTGCAGGACGCCACCACCAGCAGGCCGATGGTCTCGCGCCGGTCTCCCGCGGCGGCGATGGCCCGTTCGGCGGCGGCGGCGGCGAGACGCGGGGCTGCCTCGGTGTACCGGGCGGTCTGCTCGCCGAGGGACAGCGCCTCGACCATGTCGCCGGGCTCACGCAGGAGGTGGCGGTGGCCGTCGTCCTGGGGGTCGATGAGCATTGAGGTCCGCCGCGCCAGCTCGGGCCAGATGCGCGGCAGGACCTCGACCACCTCCTGGCGGCCGAACCGGCGCGGCGGCGCCGCCGTGCCCAGGCCGGCAATTCGGACTGGGGGCACCGAGCCGCGCGTTGCGGTGGTCGCGGAGCGGCGCCGAGCCGCAAGGACGATGCTCACAGCGGTTGTCATAGCACGTCGGGGGCGGCCGCCCCTCTCGCCTCGGGGCGCAGCCCGGCTGTGCCTGCCTCGTCCCCGGGCGCAGGGAAGCGACGGCCGGGGTCGTTAACCAGTCGACGCGTACCGACCGGACGGCATTTCGATGCTGCCAACACAGCTGGGAGGCGATCTCGATGAGGCGATCCAGGACCTTCACCACGGCGGCGGCCGCATGCCTGGCGGCCGCTGCAGCCACGCTTGCTCTCCAACCGACGGCCACTTCGGCGTCGGGCAGCGGCGCCACCCTCCCGCTCGTGGTCGGGAGCAAGCACGTGCTCTGGTCCGCAGGCTCGCCGGTCCCGTCGACGACCGGCGCATCCGCCAACAACCTGATCTACCACGGTGGTCTCGTGGAGACCAAGCCCGCTGTCTACATCGTCTATTGGGGTCCTCAGTGGAGATCGGGTTTCTCGTTCAGCCACGGCGGCTTCACCTACACCAACCGAACCGCCACCAGGTACGTGAACTCCTTCTTCGCGCACGAGGGTGGCAGCCCGTGGGCGGGCGTGCAGACACAGTACTGCGACAACATCGATCCCGGGTTCTCGTGCGCCGGACAGATGACGGCGCAGTACATAACCAATCCCACCGGTCAGCTCAAGGGCACCTGGTTCGACACCAGCGCACCACCGTCGACAATCGCGACCACCGGGCTGGCAGAGAACACCACCAACGACCCGCTGGAGACCGAGGCGCTGGCTGCGGCCAAGCACTTCGGGTACAACGTCAACGCCACGTACTTCATCCTCACCGAGCCCGGCATCGTGGCCACGGGGTACGGCACCGTGTACTGCGCCTACCACTCTGAGACGGGCCACACCACCGGCCACGGTGTCCGTTACGCCTTCGTGCCCTATGTCCCCGAGCAGGGGGCCGGCTGTGGCATCGACACCGTCAACAGGGACGACGCCTTCGGCCACGGCTACTTCGACGGGTACAGCATCGTCGCCGGACACGAATACGCAGAGGCGGTGACCGACCCGGACAATCAGAACGGCACCCAGGACGGCTGGAACGACGTGCAGACCAGTGAGAACGGCGACAAGTGCGCCTGGACGGGCCTGCAGAACATCACCCTCGGCGGCACCAGCTACGCGGTGCAACCGCTGTGGAGCAACGAGGCCAACGGCGGCCAGGGAGCCTGCGCCGTCAGCCGCTGAGGTGAGGGCGGGAGCCGGCGCGCTCGGCGCGCCGGCTCCGCGCGTCGTCGCACCTGCGCCCGGGAGGCGCTAAGGTCGGCCCTGATGGCCGACGACGTGGTGCTTGTCGAAGCGTCGGGGCGCGACGTCCCCATCACCAGCGCCGGCAAGGTCTTCTTCCCCGAGCGGGGCGAGACCAAGCTGGACCTGGTGCGCTACTACCAGTCTGTCGAGATGCCCCTGCTGCGCGCCATGGGCGACCGTCCGGTGCTGCTGCAGCGCTTTCCCAACGGCGCCGGCGGCCCCTCCTTCTTCCAGAAGCGCGTGCCCGAGGCGCACCCGGAGTGGCTGCAGACCACCGTGGTCAGCACTCCCAACGGCACCACCTCACAGGCCCTGGTGGCGGCCGACCTCGCCCATGTCCTGTGGGCGGTGAACCTGGGCTGCCTGGGATTCCACGTGTGGCCGTCGCGGTGGTCCGATCCCGAGCACGCCGACGAGCTGCGCATCGACCTCGACCCCACCCCCGGGGTCACCTTTGCCATGGTGCAGGAGGCGGCGCGCGAGGTGCGCGGATTGCTCGATGAGCTGGGCGTGGCCTGTCTCCCCAAGACGACGGGCAACCGCGGCATCCACGTGTACGTTCGCCTGGAGCCACGATGGACCTCGTACGAGGTGCGCTCCGCGGCGGTGGCGGTGGCGCGCGAGCTGGAGCGCCGCCGCCCCGAGCTGATCACCGCGGCCTGGTGGAAGGAGGAGCGGGGCAAGCGGGTTTTCGTCGACTTCAACCAGAACGCGCCGCACAAGACGATCTTCGGCGCCTGGTCGGTGCGCGCCCGTCCCGGCGCGCAGGTGTCCACGCCCTTCGCCTGGGACGAGCTGGACGCCATCGATTCCGACTCGCTGACTGTGGCCACCGTTCCCGCGCGGGTGGCTCGCCTCGGTGACCCCTGGGCGCCGATGTCGGGCTCGCCGATGTCGCTGGAGCCCCTGCTGGCGCTGCACGAGCGCGACCTGGCGTCCGGGTTGGTCGACGCGCCCTGGCCGCCGCAGTACCCCAAGATGCCGGGCGAGCCCTCGCGCGTGGCGCCCAGCCGGGCACGCAAGCCGGTGGATCCCGGCTGAGAGAACGGACCCCGACCGGTCACACAGCCGGCGATCCCTCTCCGCTGGGGGAGCCGATCGATCAGCGGCGGCGCTCGACGTGCACGAAGGCCACCGTCCCAACGGCCAGGAAGGTGGCGCTGAGACCGGCCACCAGCACGCCGTCGACGGCGGGGTTGCCGCTCACCGCGGCGGTGTAGCTCGGCGTCCCGGCGTAGAACAGCGCGCGCAGCAGGTCGGCGGCGTAGCGCAGCGGCATGGCGTGCGAGAGCACGTCGAGCACCGGCGACAAGCCGTGCAGGGGGGCCAGGATTCCACCCAGCGCGAACTGGGGCAGCATGAGCACGTTGAAGACGTGCTGGGCGCTGCGCCGGTTGGACAGCGCGACGAGCGTGACCAGGCCGAAGGTGGCGCCGACCAGGCAGCAGGCAACTGAAGCGGGCAGCAGCACCGCCAGCTGCGCGAGTGTCAGGCGCACTCCCAGCAGCGGCGCGACGATGACCACGGCAGCGCCCTGGCACAGCGCCACCGTCGACTCCCCCAGCACCTTGCCGGCGACGATGGTGAAGCGGTGCACCGGGGCCACGAACAGCTCTCTGGAGAAATCGGTCTCGCGATCCTCCACCAGCGAGATGATGCCCATGGCCGCGGATTGGAAGAGTGTGGCTGCTAGCACTCCGGTGAAGGCGAAGGTCACAGCGTCGAGGCCTGCGATGCGTCCCAGCACGGGCTCGAGCACGCCCCCCAACCCGGCGATGATGATCAGGGGAAAGGCGAGGCTGACCACCAGCCGGGCGCGGTCTCTGTAGAACTTGGTGACATCGCGCTGCGCCACCACCAACACCGCGGCGAGCTCGTGGCGGTTGCGAGCCGGGGTGCCCGTGGTGTCCACGGTCACGCGCCCTGGACGGCGCCGCGGTCCGACAGCGCCGTGGGCGCGCTCTCCAGAGAGGGCTGTCCCGGCGAGCCCACGGGCAGCGGTCGCAGGATCGCCGGTGCGCCTGAGCCGACGATCGCCCCCTCGCGCACCATGGAAACCGAGTCGGCGCCCTCGGCCTCGTCGAGGTGGTGGGTGGTGAAGACGACGGTCAGCACCCGCTGGCGGCGAACCCGGCCGAGGTGGTCCCAGAGGACGGCGCGCACCTCGGGGTCGAGTCCCGCCGTCGGCTCGTCGAGGATGAGCACGCCCGGCTCGTGCACAAGGGCGCGGGCGATCTCCAGCCGCCGCCGCATCCCCCCCGACAGCGAACCGGCCCGGCGGCGGATGTCCTCGCCCAGTCCGAGCAGCTCGGCCAGCTCCGAGACGCGCTCCCGATACGCCACGGGCATCAGCCGGTACGCCGGCCGCCAGGCAAAGAGGCCGTAGAGGACGGCGTGCATGCGGATGTTCTCCTCGGCGCTGAGGTTGAGGTCGAGCGAGAGGTGCTGGAAGACGACCCCGAGCTCGCGCCGCACCAGCGCCTGCTCGCCGACCGCGTCGTGCCCGGCGATGCGCACGCTGCCCGAGGTGGGCGCCAGGGTTGTGGTCAGGATGGAGAGGATCGTCGACTTGCCGGCGCCGTTGGGCCCGACGACGCAGTGCAGGTCGCCCTCGAGCACGTCGAAGGAGACTCCGTGGAGCGCATCGCGCCGCGCGCCGCGATAGCGCTTGACCAGGTCGCGGACCTCGACGGCGCGGCGCCGTTCAGGCATCGTCGAGCACCCGCTTGAATGCCTCCAGGTAGCGCGGGTCGCCGCCCTGCTGTCGCTGCAGCCAGTACTCCGCGCCCCAGAACATGTAGCTGCTCAAGCGCACGCCACAGCCGTTGGCCACGGCCATGCAGCGGTTGTAGTTCTCGATCACGTGCTCGGGCAGGCAGCTCGACATCCCTCCGCCTGCCGGGCTGGGTGGGGTTGTCGCGGTCTCCCAGGGTTCCGCCTGTCCTTCGCTGACGATCACGCGCTGTCCGCGCTGCTGCGCTCTGGCCAGAAGCGCGGTCAGGCGCCGCGCCGGCCAGGGGCTGTTGTGGCCATCGAGGTACATCGCCAGCGGCCCCACCCCCAGCAGCGCATGGCGCGGGTAGTAGTCGACGCCGACGACGTCGGCGAGGTGCTCGGCGACCGACAGGGAGTCACCCTGGCCGCGAGTGCGCCACCATTGCTGCAGGCGCACGGGCAGCGACGCCGGGAGGAACCCGTTGAGGAGCACCGGCCGGTCGGGATCGGCAGCGCGAACCGCGGCGATCTCAGCTTCCAGGAAGGCGGTCGACAGCCGCCAGGAATGCTCCAACCCCAGCGGGTCGACAGCTTCGTGCTCGACCTGCCAGGCGATGATCTCCGGTCGGTCCCGGTAGCGACCGACCATGCGGGTGACGAAGTCGATCGCGGCCTCGAGCAGGGCGCCATGTGTCTCGGCGCCGATCACCGTGTGCTCGGGGAGCGGCGCATTGAGACGGTGAGCAGGCACGAAGAGCTCGGGATAGCCGAAGGCCTTGACGGCGCCGACGCAGAGCACGATCTGCTTGCCGGCGCGGGCCGCGGCCTCGATCTGCCAGTCGAGGTCGTCGGCGCGGAGGTCACCCGGATGCGTCTCGATGGCGTCCCAGTGGGCCGCCAGCCGGAGCACCTCGAACTCCAGGGGCAGCAGCTGCAGGAGCGCCGCGCGGGGATCGAGACCCAGCGCCCGGGCCTGGAGGGGACGGAAGCTGACCCCGAGCGTGGTCAGACCGCGCGCCTCGACCGCGATCCGCCGCCACCCGTCGGTCAGCGGGCGTTGCGCTCGCCTGATCCGCACCTCGGCCGCCGCCGGGACCGCCATCCCGGCGAGCGCCGCGCTCAGGAGGGCCCGGCGCATGGGTCCTGCTGCCCCCGCTCGCGCCGCTGCCGCCGCCGTCCAAACCAGGCCGGCACCGCCAGCAGGGCGCGCGCCAGCCACCCCGGCACCCGCGGGGCGGCCACCTCGGGCTGGTACTCGAGCAGCAGCGCGGCCAGGTCGGAGATCCGGGGTTGGCGGCCAATCCTCCCCCCTGACTGGCCGATCACCTCGGTGGCGGCGAACAGCTCCTCGAGGCGCAGGGCGGGGCGCACCTCCACGCGGGCCCGGGCCACCTCCGCGGTGCTGTTGCCGAACCAGTGCGAGGTGCCCGAGGGGATGCGCACCGTGTCGCCGGGCCCGGCGTCGAGGCGACGGCTGCCCACGCGAAAGCGGATGCGCCCGGCGAGCACGGTGAAGACCTCCTCCTGCGAGGGGTGGGCATGACGCGCCGGCACGTGAGCGCCCGGTGGAAGCATGAGCTCGAAGCTGAGCAGCTCCCCGCCGGTCTGCGCTCCGCTGCGCCGGATCAGGATGCGCTCGCCGCTGACAGGGTTCTCGATGACCCGCATCACAGGCTCCTCTCATCATGGCGGGACTGGCCCTGGCCCCGGTCAGCACATCCTCACGCGTCGCGGCGCATCTGTCGTCCCCCCCGGGGTGACGGCTCGGCTACACCGAGCGGTGTACGAGCCTCCACCGCTCGGCTGAGGCGATCGGGCCGGCCTGGCCGCGGCGTGGTTCATGATCGCCCACGATGGCTGCCACTGGCGTTGCCGAGGACGATCCGGAGCGGATGCGCCGCGCCACCCAGGTGGGGCTGCCGGCGGCGGTGGTGGTGCTCGCCGTGGTGGCGATCGGAGGCTACGCCTACCGGTGGAGATGGACGGGGTTCGACAAGAACGGTCAGCTGTGGGACGTGCTCCATGTGGTGGTGCTGCCCGTCGTGCTGGCCACGATGCCACTCTGGTACCGCACCCGGGAACGCTGGAGGGTGCAGTGGCGGTTCGTGTTCGTCGCCGTCGCCGCCGCCTTCGCCGCCGTGGTGATCGGGGGCTACGCTGGAGGTTGGAGGTGGACCGGCTTCCAGGGCAACACCCTGTGGGACTGGCTCGAGCTTCTCGCCCTGCCGCTGGTGGTGGCGTCGCTGCCGCTGTGGTTCGAGACGCACGCGCGGCGCATGGCGGAGTGGCGCTGGCTGGGTGTCGTCCTGCTCGTGCTCTTTGCCACCGCGGTCGCCGGGGGATACGGACTGGGATGGCGATGGACCGGTTTCTCGGGCAACACCATGTTCGACTGGTTGCGCCTGCTCATGGTCCCGTTCGTGCTGCCCGCGTCGCTGGCGTGGTTCGCCGCGCGCCGGGAGATCACCGAGTGATGGGTCGGCTCGCGGTTTGACGATGGCGCCGCGGGGCCTGCATCCTGCGCGGATGCGCGTCGCCACCTGGAATGTCAACTCGCTGACCATGCGCCTGCCCCGCATCCTCGACTGGCTGGCGAGCACGCGTCCCGACGTGCTCTGCCTGCAGGAGACCAAGGTCGCCGACGACCTCTTCCCCCGCGCGGAGCTGGCCGCGCTGGGATACGAGGTCGCCACCCACGGGACCGGCCAATGGAATGGGGTGGCGATCATCTCTGCCGTCGGGCTCGCCGAGGTGCGCCGCGGCTTCCCCGGGGAGCCCGGCTTTCCCGCCGCCGAGGCGCGCGCGCTCGCCGCCACCTGCGGCGCCCTGCGGGTGTGGTCTCTGTACGTGCCCAACGGACGCACCGTCGACAGCCCGCACTTCGCCTACAAGCTGGAATGGCTGAGCGCTCTGCGCGCGGCGCTTGCCGACGAGGCGTCGGGGGCGGCCCCGCTGGCAGTCTGTGGTGACTTCAACGTGGCGCCCGCCGACATCGACGTCTGGGATCCCGCCGCGTTCGCGGGTGCCACCCACGTCACCCCCGCCGAGCGGGCTGCGGTCACAGCCCTGCTCGAGCTCGGGCTCACCGACGTGCCGGCGCGCTCGCTCAAGGGACCGCAGCCGTTCACCTACTGGGACTACCGAGGCGGCAACTTCCACCGCGGCCTGGGCATGCGCATCGACCTGGTGCTGCTGAGCAGCGCGCTGGCGGGGCACATCAGCGACGCCTATGTCGACCGTGAGGCGCGCAAGGGCAAGCTGCCCTCGGACCATGCCCCGGTCGTCGTCGACGTCGATGTCCCGGCGGCCTGATCAGCGGTTGTGGCCCCCATCAGCAGCACCTGGCTTGTGGCGTTGACCTCGCCTGGCAGTCGATGCTCGCGGGCACGACGCCCGTGGGTGCTGTCGTCACGGATGCGCAAGGAACAATCGTCACGACCGGCCGCGGGAGGGTCTACGAGCGGGAGGCTGTCGCAGGCCAACTCTCGTTCAGCCATCTCGCCCATGCGGAACTCAACGCGGTCGCCCAGCTCCCACCCACGCATCGGTACGAGCAACACGTCGTCCACACGACTCTCGAGCCGTGCGTCCTCTGCGTCGGTTCGGCGATCACGGCGACGGCGGGGAGGATCGAGTACGCAAGTGCAGATCCCTATGCCGGGGCGGCGCACCTGCTGTTGGACAACATGCATGCGCGGCGCTTGATGCCACAGATCGGTGGCCCAGCGACCGGTCTGGCCGGACAGCTCGGAGCGCTTCTGCACTTTGCCTTCTACTTCGAGCGCAACCCGACCGGAGTGGTCGTCCAGGCTTACCGCCGAGCGCAGGCGAGGTTGATCGAACACTCGGAGGAGTCCGGGATGGTCGCGCAACTCATCGACCTGAGGCACCGACGGGCTGATCTGGAAGCCGTCCTTCAGTTGGTCGGCGGGGCGGCCTGACCGCTCCGGGTTGCAGTCTCCGCTGGTTGATCGCCTTTCTATGGCAGTGCTTCCGCCTGACCCCTTCAGCCGACCGTCAGATCCCGCTCGAAACCGGAGCCGTCAGCCCCTCTGACGACCAGCCGATACCGTCCAGGGGTGAGGACGTACTGAAGGACGCCGGATTCGGTATCTCCCTCCTGTGCCAAGAACGGCCCTTCGACGTACGGCACTTCCGCAACGGCGTGTCCGGCGGAGTCGAGCAACTGGGGCCACGTCTGCCGCAGGGCAGCCGTTGGATCAACTCCCGGCCTCGCGCAGCCCGTGGAGCAGCCCGAGCCGAGGCCGCTGGGCGGAGACGCGGCCTGCGCAGCGGCCAGTGCTTGCCTCACCGCCGCTCCCCGCGCCATCCAGTGGATCTGCACGAGCTTGGAATCGGTCACGGTTGCACTGGGGAAGCTGTAGGTGATTCCAGCCGACCTCGCGGCGGTCCAGGCCACATGAACGGCGGGGTGGCGCATCAGGACGAACGTCACCCGCCATGTGCTGTGAACAACGGTCCCCGGCGCGCCCACCGCCGCAGGACTGGCTGGGAAGGCATTCCAGTCGCCGATCTGCAAGGTCATCCGGGCACCGGCGATCACGGCAGCGCCGCTGATCGGTGCAAAGCTCAAGAAGCCCGGGGTTGCTCCGTTGCTCGCGCCGTGGCTCGCGGTCCGCTTGTCGCCGAAGCCGCCCTGGCGTGCGTCGTAGCGGCGCCCGAACTGGTCGGTGAGCATCCAATCCTCAGGGCCGCCCGCCGGACTCCCTGCCCGCATGACGTTCAGCGTCAGGATGGTGCCGTTCTCGTCTGCGTATCCGTCAACAACGGTGAGCCGCACGCCATCGTGCTGGTCGCTGGCGTTGATCACCGTTACGTCAGCCGCTCCGAGGCCCGTGAGCGAGAGGATGTTGCCCAGCCCGGGAACCTTGCCGATGGAGCCGGCGTAGACGGGGACGAAGTACGAGGCGGTCGCGTTGCCGCCCAGCACTGCTGTGACCGCCACCACGATGATCGCGCGGCGTGCGCGGCGACGTCGCCCGATGACGTGATCCTTCGATCCCTCGCCCCACTGCGCAGCCCGGCGAGCGCGTGCCACCACACCCGCCGGCAGCGGTCGGGTGAGTCCCGCGAGGCGCGCCGCCAGGGAGTCGCCGCCTGGGCCCGAGACGGGTTCGCTCATGATGGATCCTCCACAAGTCGTGTTCTGAGCGCCGCCAGCGCGCGATTGCCGCACCTGGTTGCGGCTGCAGCGGATATGCCCAGCGCCTGTCCAACAGCCTGGTAGTCGAGGTCGGCTCCGAAGCGGAGAGCGACGACTGATCGTTGAGAGGGTGTGAGAGACCGCACCGCCGCCAGCAGCGCGGCATCTTCGATACCGTGGGGGATGCCGACGTCGGCCGCCTCCTCGTGGCCGCGAAGGGCGACAAGCCGCCGGAAGAGCAGATGACGACGCCGGGCGGAGCGGCCGGCATCGGCCGCCACATTGGTGACGATTCGCCACAGCCAGGCGGTGGCCTCACCCCGAGTGTGGTCGTACTGGGGCAGGCGCCTCAGCACCCTCTCCAACGCCGCCTGCGCCAGATCGTCAGCTTCGAGTTCGCTGCGCGCCACCATGCGGGAGAATTGGTACACACGCCCCGCATACCTCTCACAGAACTCCTCCGCCGAGAGGTTTCGGGTGACGTCCGCCACCAGGTGCCCCGCTGACCCCGCGGCGGTGGGTGAGGTCGCCATGTTTCCTTCTACGGTTCGCCGAGGGCGAAATCGGACGCCCACGCTCTCGTCTGAGCCCGAGACTTATCAGCCGTTGCCGGCCCCGGCGTTGCTGCGTGCGGCGCGACGCGACAGCGGGTCGAGAGCGTAGTACACCGCCAGCAGCCCATGCGCGGCCAGACAGGCGTACGCGGAGATGAACGCGATGCCGATCGTGAGTGTGTAGAGCACGCCCCCGATGGTGAACAGCACAGTGGCCATGTGGCGCTCCTCCTCCGGGAAGCCGGGCGTCAGCAGCCGGCGGCCGCTCGACGCGTACAGCCAGAGCGCCGACCACGCGTAGGCGTTGACGGTCATCACCACGCTGTAGAGCACCGCCGCCGTCTGCGCGCCCTGACCCCTCTGCAGTGCCTGGCCGAAGATGCCCGTCGGATACGGGATGAAGACGATCGACATGAGCAGCACGAGGTTGAGATAGATGAAGCCGCGGTCGACACGCCCGAAGTGGGTGAAGATGGAGTGATGGTTGAGCCACATGATTCCGATGACCGCGAAGCTGACGATGTATGCAGCCAGCTCGGGCCAGCGATCGACCAGCTGCTGGGCCAGCGCGTTGTAGTGGTCCGGCTGCGCGATCGTCAGCACCAGCAGCGTGATGGCGATGGCGAAGACGCCGTCGCTGAAGGTCTCGACACGCTCCTTGCTCATTGCCCCGCCCTGCGCGGTCTCCTCAGTGGAGGTCGATGAAGGCCGCTCAGAGCGGAGAATACGACTCCGTGCATGCCCGGCAAGACAACCGCGAGCCGCGTCCTGGCAGGCAGGCTGAGGAGCCGGCGCGGCGTGCTCGCCTGACCCCGCAGCAGGTCATCGGCGCCGTCTACGTGACGGCGATGTTCATGAGCATCCTGGACTCGACGATCGTCAATGTCGCGCTTCCCTCGTTCGCCCGCGACTTCCACGTCAGCCCGCCCTCCACCGACGGCGTGGTGGTCGGGTACCTGGTCAGCCTCGCGGTCTGGATCCCGGCCTCAGGCTGGATCGGTGACCGGGTCGGCACCAAGCGCACCTTTCTGTTCGCGTTGGGACTCTTCACGGCGGCGTCAGTCGCCTGCGGGCTGTCGCAGTCGGTGCTGCAGCTGGTCACCTTCCGCGTGGTCCAGGGCGTGGGTGGAGGCATGCTCACCCCGGTGGGAACGGCCATGCTCTTCCGCGCCTTCCCGCCCGCCCAGCGTGCCCGCGCGGCCCGCATCCTGGTGATCCCCACGGTGATGGCCCCGGCGCTGGGCCCGCTCGTCGGCGGTGCGCTGGTCGACCACCTCTCCTGGCGCTGGGTGTTCTTCGTCAACGTGCCCATCGGGGTGCTTGCCTTCCTGTTCGGGGTGGTCGCTCTCGGTGAGCATCGCGAGCGCGCCCGTGAACCCTTCGATCTCCCCGGTTTCGGGCTCGCCGCCGCCGGGTTCGGGTCCCTGCTGTTCGCGCTCAGCGAGGCGGCCTCGGCGGGCTGGACCTCAGCGCGCATCCTGGTCGCCGGTGGGGCCGGCGTCCTCCTGGTGACGCTGCTGGTGCTGACCGAGCTGCGCCGTGCCACCCCGATGATCGATTTCCGCATCCTGCGTCACCGTCTGTTCGGGGTGGTCAACCTGGCCTCGCTGCTGGCCGCCAGCGGGTTCATCGGACTCCTCTTCATCGCCACCATCTACCTGCAGTCGGCCCGGGGCATGTCGGCGTTCGCCGCCGGTTCGAGCGTCGCCCCCGAGGCCCTCGGCGTGCTGGCGTCCTCACAGCTGGTGGGACGGATCTACCCACGGGTGGGCCCGCGCCGGCTCATGATGGGCGGCATGCTGCTGGTGGCGGCGGCCACCGTCCTGCTCAGCGCGGTGATGACCGCGGACCTCTGGGTGTTCCGGGCTGTGATGTTCACCATCGGCTGCGGCTGGGCATTCGTGGTCATCCCCATGAACGCCGGCGCCTTCGCGCAGATCTCCTCGACCGACATGGGTCGTGCCTCCGCCCTCTACAACGCCCAGCGCCAGCTGGCTGCGGCGCTGGGCGTGGCCACCCTGGCGACGATCGTCGGCAGCCAGCTGTCGAGCGCGGCCATCGCCGGCAATGTCGCGGTGTTCAGGCAGGCGTTGCTGGTCGCCGCGGCCTTCGCGCTCGCGGGGGCGATCGCCGCCGCCGGCATCCGTGACGCCGATGCGGCGTCGACCATGCGCCGCCCGCCCGGTGAGGGTCCGTCGCCATCCGTCGCGTAGCCGTGGAGCGGTGCCTCACCCGGCTGCGGTCGACTCCATCTCAACGCCGAGGAGCCGCTGGGCGTCGCGCAGCGCGGCCTCGACGCTTGCCGCATCCGCTCCGCGGGCGATCACGAAGCCGAGGTAGCGATCGCCCTCGGGCAGCGGTTCCATGGCCTGTCCCGGCGGGATGGTGAGCTCCACTCCGATGACCTCCGGCAGCGCCGCGGCGTGGCTCACGCCGGTCACCCGGCGCAGGATGCCGCGCTGGGGGACGGGGAGCATGAGGATGCCGGCGCCTCCGGGGGCGAGCCGCGGCCCGCAGAGAGGGAGACGCAGCGCGTGGCGGAGGATCAGCTCCTCCAGCGACATCTCGGCGTCGCCGTCGTGGATGCGCAGCGCCGCCGAGCAGCGGCCTCCGATCGATCGCGCGGCCACCTCGAGAAAGACACAGCCGCCGGCCCCGAGGCGCAGCTCGGCGTGGATCGGCCCGTCGCGCAGCCCCAGCGCAGCCAGCGCGTGGCGGGTCACGGTCACGGCCAGGTCGACCACCGCCGCGTGGTGCCGCGACGGGGTCACGTACAGGGTTTCCGCGAAGAACGGCCCATCCAGCGGAGCGGGCTTGTCGAAGATCGCCAGCACGGTCAGCTCCCCCTCGCTGAGCAGCCCCTCGATGGCGATCTCGGCGCCGGGGATGAACTCCTCGACCAGCAGTGGTGGATCCCGATCGGGCGGGCAGAGCTCGGGGCGGCGGAGCAGCGTGTCGACGCGGGCGATGGCGGCGGCCAGCTCGGCGACGGTGTCGGCGCGGATCACCCCGCGGCTGGCGGCCAGGTCGACGGGCTTGACCACGCAGGGAAGACCCACCGCCACCGCCGCCTCGGCCGCCGCCGACCCCGCGGCGTCGCCGCGGATCTCCACCCAGCGCGGCTGGCGCACTGACGCGGCGTCCAGGAGGGCACGCAGCCGTCGCTTGTCGCGGGTGGCGGCCACGGCCTCGATAGGATTGCGCGCCAGCCCCAGCCGCGCAGCGATGTGCGCGGCGGTGAGCACCGAGGCCTCGTCGACCCCGACCACGGCGTCGACCGGACAGCCCTCCGCGAAGACCGCCGCGCGGACCGCGGCATCGCCGGGACGGCCGAGGTCGAGGGCCAGCACCCGTCCCTTCATCAGCGCGGCCAGCGTGGGCGCCTCATCGGAGGCGACCACGCACTGCACACCGAGCGCGTCCGCCGCACGCAGAAAGGCGGTCGCGCGATAGCTGGCGGTGGGCAGGACGAGCATGACCCGCTGTGACATCGGTGCAGCCTAGGCCACCGCGCAGCGCGCGGATCGATCCGAAGCGTCAGACTCGGGGTCCGCAGCCGGATTGGGGATGGAGGTCGACATGAAGCAGCCCCGGATCAGCGCCACCGCCGCCGCCCTCACCCGCATCGGTCAGGTGCGGGCCAATCGCAAGCAGCCGGGCGCGGGCCTGCGGATCGCCATCACCGGTCGCGAGAACGGCGCCTTCGTCTACGACATGCAGCTGGTGGCACCCGGGGAGGGACGCCAGGGCGACCTCGTCGTCGACACCCTCGAGGGCATCCCCATCCACGTCCCGCTGGCGTCGGCGCCGTACCTCGACGGCATCACTCTCGACGCGGACCTGCCCATGGGCGCGGTCCGGGTCAACAATCCCAACCCGCTCTGGCTCGACCCCGTCGCCGAGCGGGTGCAGCGCCTGCTCGACCTGGAGATCAACCCGTCGGTGGCGTCGCACGGCGGCCACATCGATCTCCTCGACGTCGCCGACGGCGTCGCCTTCATCCACATGGGCGGTGGCTGCCAGGGCTGCGGCATGGCCGAGGTCACCCTCGGTCAGGGGGTGCGAGCCGCCATCCTCGACGCCTTTCCCGAGATCCGCGAGGTGCGCGACACCACCGACCACGCCCAGGGAGCCAATCCCTACTACCAGGCCGCCAAGAAGTGAGCGGCGATGCGCCCCCATGACCGAGCGGATCACACCCGGCGAGCGTTTTGCGGATCGGAACAGCTGGGAGGCCGCCGGCGCCGACGGTCCGCACATCTGGCGGACCCTCGGGTACCGGCGCACGGACTGGCAGCCGGGGTCGAGCACCGTCGAGTGGACGGCCTCGCCGGAGTACTGCTTTCCCACCGCCGACGGGGCTGTGGTCCAGGGCGGCCTGGTGACAGCGCTGCTCGACACCGCCATGGGGGGAGCCTGCTGGACGGTGCTCAACCTCGACCAGGTCTTCCTCACCGCCGACCTGCGCGTGGAGTTCCTGCGCGTCTCACGGCCCGGCCCGCTCAGCGCCACCGGGACGGTGGTGCGCCGCACCCGCAGGGTGGTGTTCTGCGCCGCCGAGGTGCGTGACCCGGACGGTGCGGTGCTCGCCATGAGCCGCTGCACCCAGATCATTCTCCCCAACGCCGGTCCGTTCGGCCGTCATGGGGCGGCGGACGGCAGCGGCGCGCCACCCCAGGACGCCCGTGGCTGACGATCGCAACCTGGCGCGGCTTGCGGATCAGGGCATGGCCCGCCTCGGCGACCACGAGGCGCTCATCTTCGAGGGGCAGAGGTTCCGCTCCGCCGACCTGCATGAGCGGGCCCGGCATGCGGCCGGCGGGCTGGCCGACCTGGGCATCGAACCTGGGGAGCGGGTGGTCGTGCTCATGGCCAACTGCCCGGAGGTGCTCATCTCCTACAACGCCATCTGGCGGGCCGGCGCGGTGGTCACCCCCGTGGTCTTCCTGGTCACCGCCAGCGAGCTGCGCCACATCCTTGTCGACTCGGGCGCGGTCGGGGTGATCACCACCGCCGAGCTCCTGGCCACCGTTCTCGACGCGGCCGCCGCCGCGCCCGCGGTGCGCCACGTCGTCGTCGCCGGTCCGCATGAGGATGCGGCGGGGGACGGCGGTGTGCCGCTGGTCGGCTTCGCGGACGTCGAGGCGGGCGAGGCTCGGCCCGCCGTCAGCAGGAACGACGACGAGCTCGCCGCGCTCATGTACACGGGAGGCACCACCGGGCGGGCCAAGGGTGTGGCGCTCAGCCATGCCAACCTCTGGTCCTGCGCGCGCAGTGCCTGGGAGGCATCGAACGTCCCCGGGGTCGCCCGCACCATCGTCCCCCTGCCGCTCTCCCATGCGTACGGGATGATCGTCACCGTCATCGGCATGCACGCCGACGAGCCCGCGGTGTCGGTGGTGCAGCGCTGGTTCAATGCGCCGGAATGGGTGTCGCTGTGTGAGCAGCACCGCACCCAACGGACCGTTCTGGTTCCCGCCATGCTGCAGATGCTCCTCGCCGAGCCGCTCGAGCAGGCCGCGCTCGATTCGCTCCTCTACGTCGGCTGCGGTGCGGCGCCCCTGTCGGTGGACGTGCTGCGCGAGTTCGAACGCAGAGTCCCCTCGTGCCAGGTCCTCGAGGGCTACGGGTGCACGGAGACGGCGGCGGTGATCTCGACCAACCCGCCGGGCCGGCGCCGGGTGGGCAGCGTCGGCGTGCCCATCAGGGACTGCATGGTGCGCATCGCCGGCGACGGCGACGAGTGGCTGCCCAACGGAGACGACGGCGAGATCTGCGTGCGTGGGCCCGGGATCATGGGCGGGTACTGGAGGGCCCCAGAGGAGTCGGCGGAGGCGTTGCGCGAGGGCTGGCTGCACACCGGTGACATCGGCCATCTCGACTCCGACGGATACCTGTACGTGGTCGACCGCAAGAAGGACCTCATCCTCCGCGGTGGCTTCAACGTCTTCCCTCGCGACGTCGAGGACGTGCTGCTCTCCCACCCCCAGGTGGCCATGGCCGGCGTGGTCGGCCGCCCCGACCCGCGCCTGGGCGAGGAGGTCGTCGCCTTCGTGAGCCTGCGGGCGGGCGCGACGGATGGCGCCGACGAGCTGATCAGGTACGCGCGCTCGCACCTGTCGGCGACCAAGGCGCCTCGGGAGATCCGCATCGTCGACGGCATTCCCCTGACCAGCGTTGGCAAGCTGGACCGCAAGGCGCTTCGGGCCATGGTCACGTCCGCATCGCCGGCCGCGGCCGGGTGAGCCGGGCCGGCGCGCGGTGGACCTGAGCCTGTCGGCCGCCGAGCTGAGCTTTCGCGACGAGGTTCGTGCCTGGCTCGCCGAGCACCATCCCGGTCCCGAGCCCGAGGGTACTGAGCAGGTCGTCGATTTCCGGCTGCGCTGGCAGCACACGCTCTTCGACGCCGGCTACATCGGCATCGCCTGGCCGCGCGAGCACGGCGGCCGCGGTGCCAGCCTGATGGAGCAGGCCATCTTCAACGAGGAGATGGTGCGTGCCAAGGCGCCGCCGCCGGCCAACATCATCGGCCTGGTCATGGGTGGCCCGGTGATCATCACCCACGGCACCGATGAGCAGCAGGCGCGCTTCCTGGCACCCATCCTCAACGGCGAGGAGGTGTGGTGCCAGGGCTTCAGCGAACCGGATGCGGGAAGCGACCTGGCCGCCCTGACCACGCGGGCGGTGCGCGAGGACGGACGCTGGACGGTGAACGGGCAGAAGGTGTGGACCTCGTACGCGCATCGCGCCAAGTGGTGCCTGCTGCTGGCCAGGACCGGTGGCGAGGAGCGGCATCGCAACCTCACCTACTTCGTCTGCGACATGAAGCAGGCCGGGGTGGAGGTCCGCCCGCTGCGCCAGGCGACCGGTGACAGCGAGTTCAACGAGATCTTCTTCAACGATGCCACGGTTGCCGACGGCAACGTGGTGGGCGCCGTCGGCGACGGCTGGAATGTCGCCATCACCACCCTGATGTTCGAGCGTGCCGGGTTGAGCGCCGCATCGGCGCTGTCCATCCAGCTCCAGCTCGACGAGCTGGCCACGCTGATCCGCGAGCGTGGGCGCCAGGATGACCCGTGGCTGCGCCGCCGCCACAGCGCCCTGGTGGTCGAAACCGAGACCATGCGCCTCAACGGGTACCGGGGGCTGTCGCGGGTGATCGAGCGCGGCGTGCCCGGTCCGGAGGGCTCGCTCGCCAAGATTCAATGGGCGGACATCAACCAGCGCCTCGGCGAGCTGGCCCTCGACGTCCTCGGCGCCGACGCGCTCGCGGTCGACGATGTGTGGACGCGCAGGATGCTGCGCGCCCGAGCCAACTCCATCGAGGGGGGCACCTCCGAGATCCAGCGCAACATCATCGCGGAGCGCGTCCTCAACCTTCCCCGGATGCGCTGACCACTGCCATGCGCTTCGATCTCAGCGACGATCAGCGCGCCGTCCGCGACGCCATCGACGAGCTCTGCCGTTCGCGCTGGGACCCTTCCGCCCTGCGCCGCCGCCTCGCCGGGGAGGGCGGCGAGGCGCAGTTGTGGGATGAGCTGGTGGGCGCGGGCTGGGCCGGCGCCGCCGTCGACGAGAAGCACGGCGGCCAGGGCCTCGGGACTGTCGAGCTGGCCCTGGTTTGCGAGGCCCTGGGCCGTTGCCTGGCACCCGGGACGCTCTTCGCCGCCACCGCCGCGGCCCTCCTCGTGCAGGGGGCGGGCGACGAGGAGCAGCAGAGTCGCTGGCTGCCCGGCTTCGCCTCCGGCACCGCGCCAGGGGCGATCGCCATGGCCCAGCCCGACGGCAGCGCGCTGGCCTTCGACGCCGAGGGGGCCGCGGTGGTGGTGATCGTGGGACCGCGGCACGCCGCCATCGCCTCCTCCGAAACCTGCCGCTTCGAGGCGGTGGAAGGCGTCGACCTGACCCGCCGGCTGACGCGTGTGCGCGCCGCCAACCCTCAGGAGCTGGGTGGTGACGTCGGTGCCGCCACCGATCGCGTCGAGGTGCTGCTCAGCGCCGAGCTCGTGGGCGTGGCCCAGCGGGCCATGGACCTGGCGGTGGAGCATGCCCGCACCCGCCAGCAGTTCGGCCGTCCCATCGGGGCGTACCAGGCGGTGTCGCACCGCTGCGCGGACATGCTGCTCGATGTCGAGAGCGCGCGCTCCGCGGTGCTCTGCGCCGCCTGGACGGCGGGCCACGATGCAGCGGCGCTGCCGTTCGCGGCGTCGGTGGCCAAGGTGGCAGCGGCGCAGGGGGCGTGGCGCGTGACCACGTCGTCGCTGCAGGTGCACGGAGGCGTCGGCTTCACCTGGGAGCACGACTGCCACCTGCTCCTCCGCCGGGCGGCGGCGTCGGCGCGGCTGCTCGGTGGCGTCGACCTCCACCTCGACCGGGTGGCGGAGCTGCGCGGGCTGGGCCCGCCGTAGCTGTCCCTGTTGCGGTCATCGTGCTGACGGTCCTCGTTGTGCGCCATGTGCCGGCCACCCCAACGGTGACCTGCACGAACAACGCGGGTGTCACCCGCACCTGGACGGCGCCTGATGCCGCCGCGGTCGTCGGCCCGGGCGGGACCTCTGCGGCGACCGCCAACAACGGAAGCAGGACCGCTCCGACGCCGACGATCAACAAGCAGCAGGCGGTCCTGGGTGCCCTCCGCGACGGAGTAGATCCGGTCAGCGCAGCACGCCAATTTGGCACGGTCGGGCTTCCGGGCGACGCGAGTGCCGCGGAGCGGGCTGCGGCTGTCGACCCAGCCACCCACGGCTGGCATTGCTGGCCGTTGAACTGACCCACTCCTTGAAGGGCGGCCGCGCGGCCGACTCCCTCAAGGGCGCACGGTCACATCAACAGGTCGCGGGCCACCGCGCCGTACAGCTCCGCGGTCAGCCGCAGAGACTCCTGGTCGACGCGCTCATCGTTGGCGTGGAACATGGCGCTGAACTGCTCCAGTGACATGGCGCGGCTGTACAGCGCCATGCCGTAGGCGGGGATCCCGAGCGCCCGGAAGAAGCGGGCGTCGGTGCCGCCGGGGGTCAGCGTGGGCAGGCAGGTCGCCGCGGGGTACACCGCCGTGGCAGCGCGGGTGATGGCCTCCCACAGCGGCGTGTCCACCGGTGACTCGGACGGCTCGTCGCGCTGGATCACCTCGATTGCGACCTCTGACCGCAGCGGACCGAGAGCTGTGTCGAAGAATTCCAGCACGTCCTCGTCGGACTGACCGGGAACCTTGCGGATGTCGACCTCGAGGTCCACCCGTCCCGGGATGACGTTGGTCTTCTCTCCGCCGCGGATGACGTTGGGGCTGACGGTGAGATGGGTGAGGGCGTGGGCCATCCCCGCCAGCGCGGGCGGCAGCCGGTCCAGCCCCTCCCACACCCGTGCCGGGTCGACGAGCGCCGCCGCCAGCGCCGGCTCGAAGCCCATGCCCGCCACCCAGCGGCGCCAGGCGTCGGTGATGTGCGCGGCGGTGCGGTATCCGGCCAGCCGGGTCACCACCTCCGCCGCCTTGACCAGCGCGTTGTCGGAGCGGAGCGGACGCGATCCGTGGCCGGGGGTGCCGTGAACGGTGAGCCGGCACCAGCAGATCCCCTTCTCGCCGACGGTGACGCCGATGCGTTCACCGGCCGGCGTGGGCTGGAGAACGCCGCCGTTCTCGGTGATGACGTAATCACAGCGGACCGCGTCGCGGGCGTGCTCGACGAGCCACCCCGCCCCCAGCCTTCCCCCCGCCTCCTCGTCGGCCACCGCCAGGAAGAGGAGGGTGCCGCGGGGCCGCCGTCCCGAGACGGCGAGGCGTCGCGTGGCCACCGCCATGGCGGCGGTGAGGTTGAGCATGTCGATGGCTCCACGCCCCCAGACCACTCCGTCGACGAGCTCCCCGCCGAGCGGGTCGCGCTGCCAGCCGTCGCGGTCGACCGGCACCACATCGGTGTGGCCCATCAGCATCAGCGTGGGAGCGCTGGAGTCGCTGCCCTGGAGGCGGGCCAGCATTGAGGTCCGCCCCGGATGCGACTCGAAGGTCTCCATCTCGACTCCGCATCCGTGCAGGTGGGCGGCCAGCATCTCGGCGTTGCGCACCTCCTGGCCGGAGTCGGGTGTGCCGTCGTTGATGCAGCCGTTGCGGATCAGCCGCTGCAGCAGGTCGGTGACCTCGGCGGCGATCTCACTCATCTGTGCCCGATGCTAGCGGACCGGAGACCGGGGGCTCGCCGGCGGCCTGCTGCCCCGGACGCCAGCGCGGCCGGCGCCACGGCCCGCTCCACGCAGGACGCCGCAATCCTCGCGTCGGCGACGATAGGCGCATGCTCGCTCCGTCCGCGGTCGCGCCGCGCCGCGCCGACCTGCGCAACGTCGCCATCGTCGCCCACGTCGACCACGGCAAGACCACGCTGGTCGACGCCCTGCTCAAGCAGTCGCGGGTCTTCGCGGCGCACGAGCAGGTGGGTGAGCTGATCATGGACACCAACGACCTCGAGCGCGAGAAGGGGATCACCATCCTCGCCAAGACCACCTCCATCCGCTATCGCGGGATCAAGCTCAACATCATCGACACCCCGGGTCACGCCGATTTCGGCGGTGAGGTGGAGCGCGTTCTGGGCATGGCCGACGGCTGCCTGCTGCTCGTCGACTCCGCCGAGGGACCCATGCCCCAGACCCGGGTGGTGCTGCGCCAGGCGCTGGCGCTGGGGCTGCGCCCGATCATCGTCGTCAACAAGATCGACAGGGTCAACGCGCGTCCCGCCGAGACAGTGGAGGCCACCCACGATCTCCTCCTCGACCTCGCCACCGATTCCGCTCAGCTGGACGCCCCCGTGGTCTACACCAACGGACGGGCCGGCACCGCCACCATCGACCTGCGCCGCGAGGGCAGCACCCTGGAACCGCTGCTCGACACCATCCTCAGCCACGTCCCACCCCCGCCCGCCGAACCCGACGCCCCCTTCCAAATGCTGGTCAGCAACCTCGACCACGACAACTACAGCGGCCGCCTGGCGCTGGGGCGCATCAGCAGGGGCATCCTCCGCGTCGGGCAGGCGGTGGTGTGCTGCACCTCCGATGGCATCGGACCGCGCCAGCGCATCGGCACGGTGATGACGGTGGAAGCGCTGCAGCGCGTCTCCGTCGACATGGTCGCAGCCGGCGAGATCGTCTACATCAGCGGTCTTGCCGACGTGGCCATCGGTGACACCGTCGCCGACGCCGACGACCCGGTGGCGCTGCCCCGCCCCGAGGTCGGTGAGCCCACGCTGCGCATGCAGTTCTCGGTGAACCAGTCACCCCTGGCCGGACGGGAGGCTACGCTGAGCAGCACCTCGCGGCAGCTGCGCGCGCGACTCCAGCGCGAGCTGCTCACCAACGTCGCCCTGCGCGTCGCCGATGGACCCACCGCCGACATCTTCGAGGTCAGCGGCCGCGGCGAGCTGCACCTGGCCATCCTCATCGAGACGATGCGCCGCGAGGGCTATGAGTTCGAGGTGTCGCGTCCCGCCGTCATCACCCGGCAGGTCGACGGCCACCGCCACGAACCGGTCGAGGAGTCGATCATCGATTGCGACGCGGATGCGGTGGGGGCGATCGCCGAGACGCTGGGATCGCGCGGCGCGCAGATGCAGTCGATGCGCACCGACGCCGCCGGACGGGCGCGGCTCATCCACCATGCGCCCACCCGCGCGCTGATCGGCCTGCGCAGCCAGATCCTCACCCTCACCCGCGGAACCGGGGTGATGTCGACGCGGCTGCTCGGCTGGGAGCGGTGGCATCCCCTGCCGCCGACCACGCGCAACGGCGTGCTCACCGCCAGCCAGCCCGGCACCGCCGTCGCCTACGGCCTGCTCGGCCTCCAGGATCGCGGCCAGCCCTTCATCGGACCCGGAACGCCGGTCTACGAGGGCATGATCGTGGGGCTGAACCGGCGCCCGGGCGACCTCCACCTCAACGTCACCAAGCAGAAGCAGAAGACCAACATCCGCTCCTCCACCGAGGATGCCACCGTGCGCCTGGTGCCGGCCCGGACGATGTCGCTCGAGGAGAGCCTCGACTTCATCGAGGATGACGAGCTGGTCGAGGTGACCCCCCGGGGGATCCGGTTGCGCAAGCGGATCCTCAGCGCCGACCAGCGCAACAAGCTTCGCAAGCGCGACCAGGCCGCCGCGCAGTAGTGCGGCGGGGCTAGCGCACCGACGCCGGGCGCGGGCGGCGGCGGCGGAAGGTGGGGGCGCCGTCGCTCCGTCGCGGATGCCGCGGCGGACGCGAGACGGGGATCCCCAGGGGCGGGGCGGCGATGAAGCGGACGTCGCCGGTGCTGAGCAGGTGGGCGGTGTCGGCGCCGCGCAGCTCCGGCGCGCCGAGGCGGCGCAGCCTGCGCCACTTCTCCGCGTCCTCGCGGGTGAGGAAGGTGAACGCCCGCCCCGCCGCCCCGTTGCGGGCGGTGCGGCCGACACGGTGGGTGAGCCACTGCGGGGTCTCGGGGAGCTCGTAGTTGACCACCACGGCGACGCCGCTGATGTCCAGCCCGCGCGCGGCGACGTTGGTGGCCACCAGCACGTCGGCGCGGCCGCTGCGGAACGCGGCCACGGCGCGGTCGCGCGCGTTCTGCGAGAGGTTGCCCTGCAGCTCGACGCTGCGATGACCGCGGGCGGTCAGGTCGCGCGCCAAACCCCTGGCCCCGTGCTTGGTGCGGTGGAAGACGAGCGCGGACCCCTGGTGGCGGCGCAGCAGGCGCGAGAGCGTGTCGACCTTGGTGGCACGTTCCACGTGCAGGATGGCGTGCTCGAGGGTGGGCTCACCCACGCCGACCACACGGATCACGGCCGGATCGATGAGGTGACGGCCGATCATGGTCTGCACCCACGACGGCATGGTCGCCGAGGTGAGCACTGTCTGCCGGCGCCGCGGTCCCGAGCCGGGGGTGAGCGCGATGATGCGCTCGACGTCGGGGGCGAACCCGCAGTCGAGCATCTCGTCGGCCTCGTCGAGCACCAGGAATTGGATCGACGCCAGGTTGACCCGGCCCTGGCCGGCGAGGTCGAGGATGCGCCCGGGGCAGCCTATGACCACGTCAGGGCTGCTGCGCAGGGCGCTGAGCTGGCCTCCATAGCCGACCCCGCCGTACAGCATGGCGATGCGCAGACCGCGATCGACGGTGCGCAGCACCGCCCCGATCTGGTTGGCGAGCTCGCGGGAGGGGGCCACCACCAGCGCACGCGGACCCCCCTCGCGGCGGTGTCCGGCCAGCCGTTCCACCATGGGGATGAGGAAGGCGAGCGTCTTGCCGGAGCCGGTGGGCGCCTCGGCGACCGCGTCACGGCCGCGGAGCAGGACCGGTATCGCCTCCTCCTGCACCGGCAATGGGATGGTGATCGAGCCCTCCTCGAGGGCCAGCAGGGTGCGCGGACGCACACCGAGATCAGCGAACGATGTCATGAATCTCCGAAGCCGTGATGGCTCTGCGCTTCCCCTCGAAGCTCTGGTCACAATGCCTGGCTTGGGGAAACCCGTGTGCAACGGGGAGAGGAACCGCAAGAAGGGCAGCGGCGCATGAACGGGCGCCGCGTCGGCCACGATCCTAGCAGGTCGGCATCGATCGCGGCCGCAACAACCACGTCACGGGCCGGATCGCGGCGGCTACACTAGGCATGAGGAGGGCGTCCAGTCGGTCACGCAACGGACAGAGTGGTGTGCGACGCTGGTGGGACAATGAGTGGTCGTGCATGTGTCACCGCACATGCTCGCCACTCCGACGATGTGACCCACGTCCAAGCTCGAGGAGCCGACCGACCGCATGAAGTACTGGGCGTATCGCGTCGCTGAGACCTTCGCCAACCGGGTTCCCCTCGCCGTCGCCTATGCCGTCTCCATCGCAGCCGTGCATGTCCTCCTGGTGCTGAGCCCCGGACGGTTCAGTGGCCTGCGCGCCAACCTCGCCCACATCATCGGCGGCGACGTCTCGGAGCGCAGACTGCGCGCTTTGGTTCGCGCCAACGCACGCAATCTTGGACGCTCGTGGATCGACGTGCTGCGCATGTCGCGTCCCAGCGGGTGCGCGCGACGGCTCGCCATCGATGGCATCGAGATCCTCACCGGCGCGCTCGAACGCGGTCGCGGCGTGGTCATGGTGGCCAGCCACCTGGGTCCCTGGGATGCCGGCCTGGTGGCCTTCAACGCCGACGCCGGCCGGGTCGCCGTGCTGGCGGAGACGCTGCGCCCGCGGCGGCTCTTCGACCACCTGCGCAAGGGCCGCGCCGCGCTCGGGGTCACCGTCATCCCGATCGATGTCGCCGCCATGCGCGAGGCCGGCACCGACCTCGCGCGCCGCATCGGAGCCGGCGCCCTGCGCCAGGTCTTCTCCGAGCTGCGCCACAACGGCACGGTCGCCATCGCCATCGACCGCGACCTGGCGGGCACCGGCGTTCTCGTGGAGTTCTTCGGGCTGCAGACGCCGATCCCGCTGGGGGTGGTGGACGTGGCCATGCGCTGCAACGCCGCGCTCATCCCGGTGTGGTCGGTCCGCCATCGCGGCAGGCTGTGCCTGCACGCGCTCCCCGAGATCCCCTACGACCTCGCCGCGCCACGCGACCGCGAGGTTCGCCGCGTGACCCGCACCGTGCTGGGCGCGCTCGAGCCGGTCATCACCGAGCACGCCGACCAGTGGCACGTGCTCGATCCCATCTGGCCGCTCCCGTCCGCTGAACGCACCCGGCGCACCGCTCTGCGTCATGCTCCGGCGCTGATCGCTCTCTTCTGCGCCGCGCTGGTGGCCGCTGGGGTCAGCGGCTGGGGCCTGGGACTGACCTGGGCAACCAGCACTCCCGACTGGTGGGTGCGACCGGCGCTGGGTTCTGGGCTGGCCGCGCTCGCGCTGGCAGCGCTGCCCACCGCCGTGCTCTGGGCGCGCGGACACGGTGCCCGGTTCCTGGCCGGGGTGGGCCGGGCGGCACTGCACCTGACCACGGTCGCGCTCCTCGCCGGGCTCAGCGGCGTTCTCGTGGGTGCGCTGCGCGGCTGATCCCCCCGCGGGGCACGGTGCGCCCCGCTCCGCCGTGCAGAGTCGCCGGTCATGGCCGCCCTGCTCGCCCTCGCCTCAGCGATCTTCTTCGGCGTCAGCGATTTCAGCGGCGGGCTGGCGGCGCGCCGCGTTCCCGCCACCGCGGTGGTGCTGGTCAGCAACGGCCTGAGCCTGGTGCTCGCTGTGCTCGCGGTCGGGTTCCTGCCCGGCTCGACCTACCGCGCCGCCGACATGGGCTGGGGTGGGGCGTCGGGGGCGGTGGGCCTCCTCGGCGTGGTCCTGCTCTACCGCGGGCTGGCGATCGGCCCCATGTCGGTGGTGGCGCCGCTGACGGCAGTGCTCAGTGCGCTGCTGCCCGTGGTGGTGGGGGTGGTGCGCGGGGAGCGGCCGGGGGCGATCGCTCTCATCGGGGTCGCCGTGGCCCTGCCGGCGATGGTGCTGATCGGACGCGAGCCCCGGCGCCGCGCCGCCGGCAGGGCCGTCACGGGTTCCGCCACGCCGCTGAGCCGGGGCGCGCTGGTCTCCGCTCTCTGCGCCGGCGTCGGCTTCGGCGGCTTCTACGTCCTCCTCGCCCAGACCGGCCCCTCCGGCGGGGCCTGGCCGCTGGTGGCCCAGCGCACCGTGTCGGTTGGCATCCTGCTCGGGCTGTCGGCGGCGGCGCTGCTGCGCGGAGCACCCGCCCTGCCGCGCCGCCGGGCGTTGGCTCTGGCGGTCGTTGCGGGGGTCACCGACTTCACCGCCAACCTGGCCTACGTCCTGGCCACGCACCGCGGCCTGCTCGCACTGGTCGCGGTGATCAGCTCGCTCTACCCGGCCACCACCCTGCTGCTGGCCCGGGGCGTGCTCGACGAGCGACTTGCCCGCCCGCAGATGGCGGGACTGGTCCTGGCCGGCCTGGCGGTCGCCCTGATCGCGCTCCGCTGAGCCGCGCCGCTGCGGTCAGCCGACCTGGGCGTAGTCCCCGATCGGGATCCCGGCGACCTCGGCGCTGTCGTCGCGGCGCGAGAGCGCGGCGCCGTTGAAGGGGGAGCGCCCGGCGATGAGATCGGCCATCTCCTCGCACCAGAAGGCGAGCCCGCAGAACTGGTAGGTGAAGATTCCCTTGGTCAGGGCGGGGCTGTTCTTCTCGAAGACCCTGTGGCCGAGCACCTGCAGCGACCAGCCGGCCAGGAAGAGGGGGAGGCCGACCCGCGGTCGGGCGGCGAGCAGCGGCAGGGCGGCGGCCACCGCCGGGATGCCCACCAGGTGGGTGGCGCGCACGCCGGTGGTGGTGTGCTGGGAGCGGTAGTAGGCCATCTTCTCGTCGAACGACGCGCTCCGGGGCGGCACCTCGGTGCCGTCGGCGATCGGGGTCATCTCCATCATCACAGTGAATCTCCTGCGCAGCCGTGTGGTGTCGCACCGGCGATTGTCGCGCAACCATCGCCGCCGGGGTCGGCTGGACGACCTGCGACGATCGCCGATGATCGGAGCCACAACCGTGGCGGGCTGGAGGATCGGATGGCGGGTCGCGAGCGTCGGACGGGCATCGCTGCGGCGGCGGCGATCGCCGTGTGCTCGTGCGGCTCGACATCCGGCTCACCTCCCACCGCGACCGCCTCTCCGCCAGCGCCACCTGATCCCTGCCTGGTGGGCACCTGGAAGAGCGTCGCCGTCAGCGGCAGCCTGACCGTCGCCGGCGCCCACGTCGACCTGACCGGTGGCGCCGGTGAGGTGCTGACCATCTCGGCGAGCGGCCGGGTCCGCAGCGACGACAGCAGCACCGCCGCCCTCACGGGCACCGCGCCGGACGGCACCGCCTACAGGATCACCCAGACCGGCACCGCCACCGGCACCGTCATCGGCGCGCCCGGGAAGCTCACCATCGAGCTGGACTCGCCCAGCACGGTGACGGTCACTCTGTACCGGAACGGTGTCCAGGTGCAGAGCCAGCACCCTGGGGCTGCCAACGACTCCTTCCTCTGCACGGCGAGGATCGCGCTGATCCTGACCAGCGTCGGCGGCACGGTGGTCAGGTACGCGCCGGGGTGAGCCCGCAGGGTCCCGTGCGTTCATGCCCGCCCATGCGTGCGCAACGGATCGAATCGCTCGAGGGTCCGGATGGGCTCCGCTCCGCTGAGGTGCCC
>JBOHUD010000012.1:0-12288 GCA_050734155.1 Candidatus Dormibacteria bacterium | reverse complement strand
CCGAGGTGAGCACGTCGGCCACCGTTGCCATGTCGGCGCCGCCCACCTTGGCGCCCTCGGCGGCGGTGCGCAGCACGGTGAGCCCGGCGGCGCCGTGATAGCCGGCCGACTCGATCAGATACATGCCCGAAGCCAGCTCGGCGGGCATGACGCCCACCTGCGGGGCCATGGCGAGGATACCGTCGCTGACCCCCTTGAGATTGGCCTCCGCCTCGCCTGCGCCGGTCTCCAGCAGGGTCATCGAGGTCTGGAACTTGGCGGCCATGTCGGTGGTGACCGCGCCGATGCCGATCGCCACCGTGGCCACCGCCGCTCCCGCCTTGACCCAGGGATTCTGCATCAGGGTGCCGAGGGCGCCGAACTTGGTCTGGGCCGACGTCGCGGCCTTGCCGGCGGCCGCCTCGGTCTCCTGGAAAGCCAGCACCGCTCCGGCGGAGTTGCCGGTGATGATCGCCCGGACGATGCGATCAGCCATCAGACCACCGCCGCGGCCACGGCCACATCGAGGGCAGCCTGCGCGGCCGCCTCGACGGCGTCGGACTTGGCGGCCAGGGCTGGCGCCAGGTAGGGATGGGTGGGCTGCTCGACGATCACCGCCTTGTCACCGAAGACGGGGTGTCGGAAGCTGTCGGCGCCCCGAGAACCCTGATTGCCGACCTCGAGGAGTCCCGCAATGGCCAGCCCGCCACCACCGGCCTCGACCGACACCACCGACTTCTGGACGTGGACGCTGATCGTCGGGGGAATCTGCACCGAGAACTGACCGCTGATGGCTTTGGCCTCGTCGGCGACCAGATGACCAACGGCGCGCAGCCGGGCGGTCAGCTCGTGGCCGATCAGCGGCTCAGCGCGACGCAGGGCCACCGCGAAGGCGGCGAAGTCGTGGATGTCGAGGTGGAGGATGTTCCCGCTGCCGTCAGCCATGCCTGGCACGCTCCGCGTTGTCCTGCAGCACCGCGGTCAGGGTGAGCAGCATCTCGTCCGACTCCAGGAGCAGCGCGGCCGGCGCTATGGAGCTGGCGATGGCGAGCTCGGCGATCCAGCGTCCGGTGCTGCCGCGACGAAAGGGGCGATCGGCTCGGTCTCCACCTCGACCGAGGAGACCTGATCGATCCATTCCTCGAAGGCGGCGATCACCCCACCGGCCGCCTTCTCGGCGTACCACCCCAGCCAGTACACATTCTCGCCGCCCCCCGGGCCGCTGAAGGCGATGCCCAGCCCGGTCTTGCGGCCGCGCTCGAAGTTGAGGTCGACCCGGGGGGTGACCGGATAGCGGTCGACGCTGCCGTCGGCGCGTGCGACGACGGCGATCCGGCGGGTCGCCATGGCTAGCTGGTGGCCTTGGTGACCGCACCGGAGACAGGCCAGACGATCGAGGCCTTGGCGAGGTCTCCGACCTTGCCGTCCAACGGCTTCCACTGGATGATCGCGACGGTGAAGCTGTAGGCGGGGTTGGTCGTCGAGGTGGCCGAGTTCTGCGCCTTGACCGTCACCGCGGCGGTCTGCCCGACCAGCGGTCCGATGGTGGCCTCCACGCTCGCCGCTGCGAAGTCCTGCTGGAATTCCGCGGTGAACTTGTGGTCGCCGAGGCCGGGAAGCCGCGTCTTGGCCGTCGCCCCGAAGGCGGTGGTGTCGATGTCGGCGAAGACCTCCTCCAGCGTGCACATGTCGCAGTGGTTGGAGAGATCGACACTGTTGATGACGATCGACGGATTGAGCATCAGGAACTGGGCCACGGGCGATTAGCCTCCTTGGAGCGGGGTGGCTGACGGTGGGACCAATTGAGTGGGATCGGCCGGCTTGCCCTGCTCGAGCAGGAAGCCGCCTTCGATGAGCGCGGCGACGTTGCAGCCCACCAACTGGGTCTCGCTGACCGTGGCGCCGGCGGGGAAGCCGATCAGGTCATGGACGACGGCGAATTTCCTAGTTGGCATAGACGCGCACCTCAAAGGGCAGGCTGGTGTAGCTGGCGCCGCTGGCGCCGATCAGCAGGCCGCGGGGTGGACCTGCCTTGACCACCAGACAGCCGGACACGGCGGCCCCCAGGGTGGGATCGGCCTGCAGGAGAGCGCGGATGGACTTGGGCCCGGTGTTGCTCATGTAGTCCTCCAGAGCGACCGCCGCGGCGCGATCGTTGACCCGGTCGAAGATGGCCAGGGCGTTGAAGGTGTGCCAGGCCGCGCCCGCCCCAAAGGTGGCGTTGTAATCGACTGTCTCGATGGCGATCAGCACGATCGGCGGGGTGAAGGTGTCGCTGAGGTAGGGCAGGTAGCGCAGTCCGGCGCTGTCAAAGACGGCTCCCAGCGCCGCGGTGATGTCGGTGACCGAGGCCACCTCAGGCCACCAGCACGACGCTGGCCCGATAGGGCTCGATCAGCAGCTCGGCGGTGGGGTGCATCGACACCTTCTGACGGAGCACTCCCACCTCGCCGAAGGCGGTGGCGCCGAAGGGCGTGTCGTCGGCCTTGAAGAGGGCGATCGCCTGCACGATCGCCGCCTTCTGCACGTCGCTGGGCACCGCCAGCCAGCCCCAGCGGGTGGTCACCCGGATCAGGGCCTGGGTGTACGGCATCGGGTAGGCGATGCCGCCGTAGATCGGAAAGGCCAACGACTTGGTGGCCCGAACCTTGGTGTAGGGCCAGGGGTGGCCGTTGAGCAGCTTGTTGAGCGGCTCCAACTGGTAATCGCCGGGACCCCAGGTGAGCCCGAAGCTGCCATCGCCGGCAGGGTCGGTCTGCACCGTCACACCGCTCGACAGCGCCACATTGGTGGCCGTGGTCGTGCAGTTGGCGCTGAGCACCACGTGGTTGGCGTCGGTGACCGTGACGATGGTGGCCCCGGCGGGGATGGGCAGCCCGCTGACCACGTCGCCGATGTGGGTCTGGTCCCACGGGGCCATCAGCGAGGAGACGTTGGGACTGCCCGCCGTGGTGACCCCGTCATGGACCACAAAGGCGCTCTCGAAGTCGTCGACCGGGCACAGCCAGGGGCTCTCGGCCACGTAGTCGCGGGAACTGACCGCGGAGTCCTGCCAGAAACGTCGCATGGTGGTCCGCTCGATCATCCGGGTGGCGGCGTCGATGGCGAGCCCGATCCGGTTGTCGTCGGTGGTGTCGTTGGGGGTCAGGCGCAGCGCCGCCTTCACGTCACCCAGGGAGCAGAGCCCGTTGCTGATGGCGTAGGGCATCTTCAGACGGCCGCCAGGTGGCGCTGCCGGGCCCGGGGTTCGGCGGCGCGCATGGCCACGGCGAGACGGCGGCGGAAGAGGGCGCCGTCCTCAACCTTGCGGGACGCCCCGAGCCGGTAGACCTCGTCCATCTCCACACTGCCGCCCATGGGATGGAGGTGCTCGACGTGGGAGCCCAGGGCGGCCTGGAAGACGCCCCGCAGCCGCGCCGCGCTGCTGATCTCGTCGTCGACGAACCAGTGGTGATAGCCCTCGTGGGCCACCACCCCGGGGCCGTCCCAGGATGCACCGACCTCGGTGATGTAGCTGCGCCGGATCAGCGGGTGGGTGGCCGTCTCGCCGTCGATGACGCGCTTGTTGAGCAGATCGTTGGTGGCGACGACATCGGCCTGATAGCGCCGCGCCACGTCGAGGGCGGCGTCGAGCCAGCCGGGGCGGAAGCGCACGTCGTCGCCGACCAGCAGCAGCCATGGCGCGGAGGTCTCGCGGTACGCATGATTGACCTTCTCAGCAAAGCTGTGCGCCTTGACCGAGCTGAGCACCTCACCGCCCTCCGCCTGAACCGCGGCGATCTCCTCCTGGTCGTCGGGCTCGCACACCCACCAGGCGGTGGCCAGGCCGGTGCTGGCTCGCAGCGAGCGCATCACCGTGGTCACGTTCTGGGGGCGGTGCAGCGCGGGCACGATCACGTCCACCCGCTCGGTGGCGGGGGGAGCCACCCGGCTGGCCCAGAAGTCCGCCTCGGCGAGCCAGAGGTGCTTGAAGTGTGTGGTGCGGATGCCGGTGTGGATCCACAGCGGGATTCCCTCGGCCTGCAGCCGCCAGCAGAAGGAGATGTCCTCGCCCTGCATCTCGCCGTCCTCGGTGGGAAGCCGCGTGAACCAGTCGCCGCCGATCTGCACCAGCGCGCTGCGGTGGATCAGCAGACAGGCGGCGCCGGTGGCGCCCACCTTGACCAGGGCGTTGACGGGATAGTGGTCCTGGCCGGTGAAGCGCCAGACGTTGTCAGAGTGACGCTGCCACTGCAGGATGGTGGGACTGGGGAAGGTGCTCATCCCGCCCATCCCGTCGGGGGTAGCCTCGCGCATCGCGAAGCAGAGTCCGCCGACCACCGGGCGCGTCTGCGGATCGGCCGCCTCCAGCAGGCGATCGAGGGTGTTGGGCGCGAAGCCCATGTCACTGTCGACCATGAGGAGCCACTGAGCATCGCTGTCGAGAAGCTGCTGGCAGAGCTTGTTGCGGCTCTCGGGCAGCCCCATCACCCCGGAGCGCACCTGCGCCCAGGTCTGCAGGCGGGCGGCACCGCTGAGATCGTGGCCGACCAGGTCGAAGAAGCTGCGGTGGAAGCTCTGGGTGACCTCGTTGCCGCACAGGTAGCCGAGCAGCACGTCGTGGTGCGGCGCCGAGGCGGCCACCCGGTGGTGCCCGTTGCTGCGAGTCTTAGCCACGGCGAGGGCGCAGCTCGCGGAACTCGCCCGGTGAGCGGGTGGCCTGCTCCACCGGCATGCGCGTGCGCATCACCTTCGGCGGAGCCGCCGCGAACCACTGCGGGTGACGCTTGACCAACGGATCAGTGGGATCCCAGGCCGAGTTGGCGACCACCGCGTAGCCCAATCCCTCGTCGTCGCGGAGAAAGACGTCCTCGGTTGCAAAGACGAGCCGATCGGTTCCCCCTGCCATGGCGACCCTCCTGTTTGGCGTGCGCTCCCCGGTGGAGGGCGCCCCGCTTGGGGACGCCCTCCCGGAAGGGGGGGCTAGGTGTTGCTGATCAACCGGAAGGCGGCGTAGGTGTCGGCGTCGTGGCCCATGCGGGCGAAGCCGAACCAGCCGCGCTGGCCGGTGGGTCGTCCGGTGGACGGATCGAAGAGGTGCTGCACCAGCTCCACACTCATCCCGGCGCGCTGGATGATCCGGAAGTGGCTGAAGTCGCCGACCACCAGCGCCGAGGCGGCTCCGGTGGTGCCGGTCCACGGAGCGGCGTAGTCCGAGAGGACCACGGGGCGCCCGGTGAGCACCGAGGTGCCGTCGGCGATCATGTTGACGGTGTAGTCGGACAGCGCCAGCGCGTTGCCCCAGGCGCGGATGTTGTTCTCGGCCTGGATCGACATCACGTAGGTGGCCTTGCCGCGGAAGCGCTCGGGGAGTGCTCCCCATGCCTTGCGCACGTCGACCGCCCCGAGCGTGCCCAGGGTGGTGACGATGATGTGGGCGGGCGCGCCGGAGCCGGTCTGCATGCCGGTGAAGATGCCGGTGGGCTCGTTGGTGCCGGAGCCCTGCATGGTCTTGACGGCCACCAGGTTGAGGTAGCCCTCGGCGAGCAGCCGGGACATCTCCGCCTCGAAGCCGGGGTAGTCCTGCTCGACCTCGAGCGAGTAGGGGATGAAGCCGCGGGCGGCGTAGACAGGGATGGTGGGCTGGGCCAGGGTCGGCGAGTTGTCGGCGACCACCGCGGCCTCGGCCTGGAAGGCCCACGAGAAGCCCGGCGAGCTGACTCCCTTCCACTGGTTGGTGGTGATGGTGTCGATCCGGCTGATGCCGAGCAGGGGAGCGTCGGCCGCGCCCGAGGTGAGCACGATGGTCGGGTCGATCAACACCGGGATGCCGTAGCCGCCGGCCGAACCGGTGCCCTCGTTGGCGGCGCGGGTCTCGCGGTAGGCGACGTCGTTGAGCGCGTCCACGCGCTTGAACTCCTGGAGCGCCCGGCCCTCCTCGGGGGTGAACCAGTGCTCCCCACGCAGCCCCTTCTGGAAGGCGCTGTGATAGGCGTCGGTCTCGGTGACCAGCAGCCGTTGGGCGATCACCGAGCCGCCCTCGCCGCCGCCGGCGCGGCCGCGCAGCAGGCCTTCGAGGTGTGTCTTCTGGCGGTCGCTGAGCTGACCCCCGCGCTGCTCCAGCACGGCCAGGCCGCGGTCGCGCAGCTCGCCGGCGGGGACGTTGCGCACCTCTCCCTGGAGTGGGTCGCGGCGGTTGATCTGGCCGGGGGCCTCATCGGCACCGGGCTCGCTGGCGGCTCCGCCACCCGCCAGGGCGGCGGCAACCTGGGTGGCGCGGGTCTCGGCGGCCACGGTGCGCTGCTCCAGCGCGGTGTATTCGACCAGGGCGGCGTCGAACCGGGTCGCCTGCTCGTCGCTGAGGGCCTCCGTCTCCGAAAGTGCGCGGATCTCGTCGCGCAGGGTGTTGAGCTGCGAGCGCAGCTCTTCGGGCCGATCCATCTGGGTGTCTCCTGGCTGGGTTCGAGGCACGTCCGGGGTGCGGTGCACGCCCGTGGCTTGACGCGGGTCTGGAATCCCTCGACACCGACGTTGCCGGCGTCTGGCACCCAGCCGCCTCGACCTTTTCAGGCCGGCGGACTTGCCCCGACGGCGATCTGGCGCAGCGCCGGGAGTGCGGCGGGCTCCGGCGGCCGGCGGCCGAGAAAGAACACCCCCGGCGCCTGCGCGTCGCTCTCGATGCGAGGCTCCTCCCAGCCAGCGAAGATGCGCTCGAAATCCTCGATGCGGAAGCGCCAGTGATCGTCGGGGTGCTCGTGGCGGAAGAATCCGGGCGAGCGGGTGGTCACCAGCAGCCAGCCGCCCGGCCTGAGCACGGCGCTCATCTGCTGAACGGCCAGTTGCCAATCTGCGCAGTGCTCCAGCATCTCGGTGCTGATCACCACGTCGAAGCTGGCCGCCCCCAATCTCTCCACCAGCTCGCTGGCCGAGCAGATCAGGTCGACGCCGGGCCCTTCGCTCAGATCCACGCCCACATATGCGGCCGGCTGCAGGCTGGCGAGTTGCGGCCGGGGTGACCCGTTGACGTCCCGGCTGCCCACCTCCAGGACGCGTTTGTCACGGACCATGGCCGCGGTCAGCCAGGCGACCACACCGAGGACGCTCTCGTGGCAGATGTCAGACGGCCGTGCCGAGCAGCGCCCGCGCTCGCCGCCGGAGCTGCTCCTGGCGAGAGGCGAGGGTCCGGGCTGCCACCCGGCCATTGGTTCGGGCCCTGAAGTCGGCGAGGAAGCCTGGATCGTGGGTGAGCCGATCCAGAAACTCGGCGCTCAGGGAGCGCACGCTGGCGGAGGCTGCGGCGCTCGCCGGGAAGGTCACCGGGCCGAACTCGAAGACCTTGGCGCGGGTGATGCTGCGCTCCGGCAAACCCCCGGGGTTGCGCTTGGTCAGCTTTGGTGACCGGTTCCACTGATCGGCCTGCACCTCGAAGCGGAAGCTGGCGCCGAGGCCCGAGCTTCCCGAGGTCTGGCCATTCAGCGTCTGACCACTGAGCACCGGGACCAGGAAACCCCGGTTGTAGTCCGTGTCGTAGAGCTGTGCCTCGTAGTAGGCGCCATCCTCGTCCTCGCGGAGAGTGGTGATCGTCCCCAGCGGCTTGCTGCCCAGGCTGGGATCCATGCCGTGCTCGTAGAGGACGCGCATGCTGGCCCGATCGTTGGCGATGGTGTCGGCGAAGGCCCCGGGCAGCACCCGCTCCAGGAATCGGCCCTCCCAGAGGCTGTCGATCTCGTACCAGGTGTTGAACCGCGAGAAGTGGCCGAACAGCTCGCCGGCAGGGCTGTCGGTGGCCCGCCACTCCACGCCAGCGCCGACCCGGGCGCGAATCAGGTTGCTGCGCGGTGCTTGGGAGGCTTGACCGCTGACCCCGGGAACGCTGAGCACGTCCTGGAGCGGATCCACCACCACATCGTCGTCGTCGATCTCGTCGTTGCTGTCGAGCACGTCGAGCATGGCCCCGGCAGGTCCGTCGGGGCCGTCGGCATGATGGATGTGGCCTGGCGCCGCACTGTGACCGCCGTGGGTGACCGTGCTCCCGTCGGGCTTGGGATGAGTGTGCATGGGGGTGTCCCTCTTGCTATCAGTTGACGGACGTTGCCTAGGCCGGCGCAGGAGCGGGCTCGGCCGGCGTGTCGGTCGGGGCCGTGGTGGGACCGCCGGGTTCGCCGAGCTCGCCCGGGGGTTGCAGTTGCACGCTGTAGAGCCCGGTGTGCTTGAGCGCCGTCCAGTCGGCGGTGTTCACCGCCTCCACCACACTGTCCGGCGTGTAGCCGGCGTTGACCAGGCTGGCGATGGTGGCGCTGTCGGCCTGACGCTGGGTGGCGGCGTCGATCATGTCCGCCTCGAGAAAGGCCACGTCGCGGTCGTCGTACCAGAGCTCCGCTCCCGGCGGTGGCTTGACGATCGACGAGGCCGCGGCGCAGAAATTCGTCCACAGCGGCCTGAGCGTCACATCGGCCAGATTGCGGCGGGCGGCGGCGTAGTTCGCCGTGTTGAGGGTCTGGCCGCGGAGGCCCTCGGCGATGCCCAGCAGCGCCGCCGGCACGCCCGCCGCAACGCTGAGGCGCGTCTCGCCGTAGCTCTGGGTGCTGTACATCTCCATGTCGCGGAAGCTGCTGCCGACCACCTTGACGTCGACGCCGCCGCCGACGTAGAGGTTCTTGAAACCGGCCTGGGGACCGGTGTGGCTGGTCTCCACCCGATCGTGGAGGGCGTTGAAGGCGTCCTGGTTGATGTTCGGCGGCATCACGAAGACCAGCCCGGGCACTGCCGCATTGCGCACGAAGGAACTCTTGAAGGTGGTCATGTCGGTGTCGCTGGTGATGTCGGGCAGCAGCGCCGAGAACCAGGAGAGGCCGCGGAAGGGGTGGGTGGGATCGGGGATGGGCCGGTAGTGGAGGATCTCTGAGGGCAGGAAGGTCTCCTCGGGCTGGCCGTTGCGGCTCTGGGTCTGGTAGGCGAGCAGACGCCGGCCGTAGGGATTGCCGGTCGGGCCGTCGACATCGCCGGTGATGAGGTGCATCTTGAGGGGGTCGATCCAGACCATTCCGGCCGCGGGATCGAGCTTCCAGTAGGAGTTGCCATAGCGGCTGGCGTCGACCTCCGCCTGGGCCAGCAGGTGGCCGGTGGCCGCGCCCGGCCAGGGCTGCTCCAGGATCTCCAGGGCGGGGCTGCCGAACAGCTTGCGTGAGCCCGCGCCGCCGTGGCGATCGCGGAACTTGAAGCGGATCTCCGCGAACACCGAGGCGCGGATGATCACGCAGCGGAGCACGATGGGGTTGCGGAAGGCCTGGTCGGCGGTGAGCTCGGCGATGCCGCCCATGGGGGTCATGTACTGCACGCCGTTGAAGCCGAATTGCTCCCACAGGCGCAGGTAATCGGGCCAGCTCAGGCCGCCGCCGGGGCCCCCGAAGTCGCGCTGAGGCCGCCGGATCAGACTGCCGAGGGCCATCAGCCCAACTCCATGGCCACGCCCAGCACGATCAGACCGGCGCCGAGCACACTGACACCGATCCAAAGGTGCAACAGCGCCAAACCCGCCGACAGCACCAGCAGCCCGGCCAGTTGCGTCCCCAAGGCGTGCGTGGTCCGGGTGGATTGCGGCGTCCGGCTCACCGCAACGACGCTAGGGGCGCGGCAGCCTTGCCCTCAGGCCCACTGCACCCAGGGAGTGCCGCTCCGACTGCTGCTCAGGCTCAGGTCGTGGGCCAGAGTCAGCGCCACCAGCGGCGAGATGTCGACATGAGCACTCGCCCGCGCCCAGTACCAGGCGTCGCCGCTGACGCGTTTGCGAGCCCCCGCGGCAGCCAGGTCGAGATCGGCGTGACGGCGAATCGACAGCTTGGCATCGGCAACGGCGTCGTAGAGACGGCCGCAGGCGCCGGCCATCTCGGTGGGGCCGTAGTGCACCACCCGCAGTCCCCGGGCTTCGAGGTCGACGACCACGCTCGCGGCCGGACCGCGCATGTCCACCGCAACCGCCGCGCCGAACTTGGCGCAGAGTTCCCCGACCCGCGCTGTCAGCCAGGACACGCCGGCCCGGCGCTCGATCAGCTCGGCGCGCATCTGGCCATCCACGGCCACGATGCAGGCCCAGCTCCGGTCCGGGGCGGCGTCGATGCCGAAGACCAGCTCACCATCGGGGGCGGTGCTCTCGGAGCAGACCGCATTCCAGAGGACGGCCGGGATCACTCGCTCTTCACTCACCGTCCGCACGTTGGTGAAGGCTCGGCGGAATTCGCCGTCGGGCATCCCCGAGGCCCGGGCGTCGCGGACCACCTGCTCGGTGACCGTCAGTCCCAGCGCCGGCATGCAGCTCCACCAGGTGGCCGGGTCATCGAGATCGGCGTCCGGATCGGCGCTCCACTCAAAATAGCACGTTCCCGTGCCCAGGTCGTCGAGCACGGCGGCGCGGCCTGCGTCCACCTTGCGATTGAGGTAGACGCTGCCCTCGTGGCCAGCCGTGGAGGTCACCCACAACTGCGCGTCCCGCTTGGTCATCTGCGCGGGCGTCATGGCCTGCTCGCGGCGATCGTCCACATCCGAGAACGCCTCGTCGATGATCCCCAGGTCGACCACCTTGCCGTGCCCCGACGCCTCCCCGCTGGCCATGACGTCGATCCGGCTGCCGTTGCGGAAGATGATCCCCTCGCTGCCGATCCCCTTGCGAATCTGCCGGACTGCGGCCCGAAAACGGGAGCGTTCGAGGATGGGGGCTTGGTCGTCGATCAGCTTCTGGCGCCCATCCTGACCGGTCTGGGCGGAGTAGTAGATGCGCTGCCGGGGAGCGGACCACATCAGCGCTCGGTGGATCTCCACCGCCAGCAGCAGGGTCGTCTTACCCTGCTGGCGGGGGACGGTGACGACCGGGTTCCGGTAGGCCGGGGAACCGTCGCGTGAAAGCTCGAGCGCGACGTCCAGGACCATGGCCTGCCAGGGCATGGCCGGCGTTCCCAGCCGCCTCATCACCGCCGCCACCTCGGGGCCGAGGCTGGGCCGTTCCATTCGCCGCCGCGTTGCCCACCTCGGCGCGCAGCTCGGCGACGAGATCGCCGGTGCCATCATCGTCGTCGCCACTGTGCAGCCTCCTCAGCTCCGCCGCCGCCTCGCGGTACTCCTTGCGCAGGATCGCCGAGGTGGGACGGCTGTCCACAGCGATCGCCAGGGTGATGATGTCGGTCACCAGCAGCGCGTCAGCCTCGGTGATGGTTCCTCCCCGCTCCAGATGTAGGATGGTGGCCCGGGCGGCGTGCTCGTTGGAGTTGTAGCGTCCCTTGGGTCGTCCGGCCGGCATTACCGCCGATTGCGCGCCTTCGCCGCCCTTGCCCGGCAGCTCGCCGAGCAATATCTGGCCGTGGAACGCCAGAATTGGAAGGGCCGGCGGCAGAACCCGCATCGCCGCCAGCCCTGAGCCGCATCTTGGCGGCTGACCATCAGCCCGGCACCGACCAGTAGAAGTCGGAGTTGGAAAGCAGCACCTTGGTGGCCGGCGCGGCGGTCGGAATCGTGAAGCTGACCCATCCCGAGACGCACTGGCCCGGCTGCACCTGCCCGAGGCTGAGCGTCGCCCCGGGAACGGCCAGCAGGCTGGCATCACCGCCGGATACCTGGCTGGCATCGGCGAAGCCCACCGCGAAATCCGTCGGATTGGCCAGCAGCCCCGCCGACCCGGCGCACAACTTCACGTCGGCGGCGGCGAAGCGGCCACCCGCAGGCGGCGTGTTGAACTCGTTGTTGCTCGCCACCGCGGCCTTGTAGGCGACCAGGGTGTAACTGTCTCCCGTGGTGGTGGCCTCGGTCTGACCGATCGCCAGAATGTGGACCGACGAGGTCGGCGAGGACGTCGGCGAGCCTCCGCTGGGGGTTCCCTGCACACCCGCGCCGGTTGTCGTGTCGCAACTTGCCGCCATCAGGCTGAGCGCAGCCACGCCGGCACCCGCGCCGGCCAAGATTCGCGTTCTCATTTGCCCTTTCCCTCCCGGCCGGCGGCGAGCAGTTCCTGGTGGCGGAGCTTGTCGCGCTTCTCCTTGCGTCCACCACGCCGGACCAGCCGGTACGGCACCAGCAACAGCCCGAAGGTCAGGTACCAGACGGTGACTACCGTCCAAGCAAGGCCGATGAGGATCACCGCGAGGATGATCAGCGGCGCTCCGCGCTGGGTGAGACGCCAGATGCGCTTGCCTGAGCCCGCGTAACTCATCGGAGCTTGGATGATGACGTCGGCGCTCGCATGGTTGGCCATGGTTCCCCTCCAAGTGTGGCCGCCGGGATCCACCCGGTCAGGGCCTTAGCGTACCCGATGCCGGGTCTTAGCGCAACTGGCAATGTCTGGGC
>JBOHUD010000011.1:0-33932 GCA_050734155.1 Candidatus Dormibacteria bacterium | reverse complement strand
GCTCCGTGGGGCGCGGCTGCGCGGCTGGGCCAGGGGCGGCGCCCAGCGGCTGCGCGGGCGAGGCCGCGGCGGGCTGTTGCTGCACCGGCGCGGATGGCCGCGCCGCACCTCCGCCGGCGTCGCGGCGCTGCACGTAGTCGAGGACGTCCCTCTTGGAGACGCGGCCACCCAGACCGCTGCCCTCCACCTGCGACAGATCCACCTCGTGCTCGCGCACCAGCATGCGCACCGCGGGGGTGATGTGGTACTGGCCGCTCCCGTTGCCGCCGCCGCTCGGGGTGGCCGGCGATGCTGAGCTGGTCGCGGGCGCGGGTTGCGGTGGCGGGGCGGCGGCCTGCTGGGGTTGCGGGGCAGCGGCCTGCAACGGCTCGGCGGCAGGCTGCTGCGGTTGCTCGGCAGGCCCCTCCCGAGCCACGCTCTCGGGCTGGGCGGCCTGCTCGGGGGCAGGCTGGCCGGGGGCCTGAGCCGCCTGCTCGACGACGCTGACCGCTCCCTCCTGCGCCTGACCACCGCCGTCCCCCTGGTGCCACGCCGAGTTGGCCTGGGCCTGCTCGACCGTCTCCAGGGTGCAGATGGGCTGGCCGACCGCCACCACCTCGCCCTCCTTGGCGATGTGCTCGCCCATGCTGCCGTCGGCGGGAGCGGGGATCTCGGCGTTGACCTTGTCGGTGACCACCTCGGCGATGGACTCGTATTTGGCGACCTGCTCGCCGGGTTGCTTCAACCAGCGGGCGATGGTGCCCTCGGTGACGCTCTCGCCGAGCTGCGGCATGGTGACGGTCATGGCCATGGTGTGATGTCCTCAGTACGAGGCCAGCCTGCGCAGCGCGGCCTCCAGCTTGTCGGGTGTGACCAGGTAGAAATCCTCGAGGGCGTGGGCGAAGGGCATGGCCGGGATCTCCGGTCCGCCGATGCGCATCACCGGAGAGTCGAGGTGCTCGAAGCAATCCTCGGCAACGATCGCCGCCACCTCCGACGAGATGCTCACCGCCAGGTTGGGCTCCTGCGCGACCATCACCTTGCCGCACCTGCGAGCACTGCTGACGATCGCCTGGCGATCCAGCGGACGCAGGCTGCGCAGATCGACCACCTCGCACTCCACGCCGTCCTTGGCGAGTCGCTGGGCGGCTTCGAGGGCCGTGTGCACCATGATCCCGTAGGTGAACACGGCGATGTCGTCGCCCTCGCGGACCACCGCGGCGGTCCCCAGTGGAACGGTGTATTCCTCGTCGGGCACCTCGCCCTTGACCGAGCGATAGGCGCGCTTGTGCTCGAAGAAGAGCACCGGGTCGGGGTCGCGCAGGGCGCTGATGAGCAGCCCCTTGGCGTCATACGCCGTGCTCGGGACCACCACCTTGAGCCCGGGCACACCGCAGAACATCGCCTCGATCGATTGCGAGTGGTACAGCGCGCCGTGGACGCCGCCGCCAAAGGGCGCGCGCAGCACCATGGGCACCCCCCAGGCGTTGTTGCTGCGGTAGCGCATCTTGGCCGCCTCGCTGACGATCTGGTCGACGGCGGGCATGATGAAGTCCTGGAACTGGATCTCGGCGATGGGACGCATGCCGTAAAGCGCGGCACCGATGCACACGCCGACGATGCACGATTCGGCCAGCGGAGCATCCATGACCCGCCACTCTCCGAATTCCTTCTGCAGACCCTCGGTGGTTCCGAACACACCACCCTTGGCGCCGACGTCCTCGCCGAAGATCATGACCCGCTGGTCACGGCGCATCTCGTCGCGCATGCCCTCGCGGATGGCCTCGAGATAGCTCTTGGTGGGCATCAGATGTCGTCCGCGTACACATGGAGGAGGGCGGTCTCGGCAAGGGGATCGGCCGCCTGCTCCGCATAGCTGGTGGCCAGGTCGAGCTCCGCGACAAGCTCCGCCCGAAGGCTGTCGGAGTCGCCCGGGCCGAGGACGCCGAGATCCTCGAGCATGGCGCGGAAATGGGGCACGCAGTCCTGCCCCCGCTCCGCCGCCAGGTCCTCGGCGCTGCGGTAGCGGCGCTGATCGTCGTCGGAGCTGTGCGAGGTGAGCCGGTGCACCTTCGCCTCCAGCAGGGTGGGTCCCCCGCCGCTGCGCGCCCGCTCCATCGCCTCCTGGGCAGCCCGGTAACAGGCGATGGCGTCGTTGCCGTCGACGTTGACGCCGGGAATGCCATACGCCAGCGCGCGATCGGAGACGTCGGGGGTGGGCATCTGCTTCTGTATCGGGACGCTGATCGCGTAGCCGTTGTTCTCGACGACGAAGACCACCGCCAGCCTGTGGGTGGCGGCGAAGTTGAGGGCTTCATGGAAGTCGCCTCCGCTGGTGCTCCCCTCGCCGATGGCGGTGACGCAGACGGCATCATCACCGCGCATCTTCATGGCCAGCGCGATCCCCGCGGCGTGGAGCAGCTGGGTGGTCACCGGCGAGCCGGTGCTGATGATGTTGTGCGCACGCGAGCCGTAGTGCGCAGGCATCTGGCGGCCGCCGCTGTTGGGATCCTCCGCCCTGGCGAGAATGGAGAGCAGGTGGTCGCGCGGGGTCATGCCCAGCACCAGGGTGAGCGCCAGGTCACGGTAGTAGGGGGCGAGCCAGTCCCTGCCGGGTTGCATGTTCATACCGACAGCGACCTGAATTGCCTCGTGGCCCATGCCGCTGATCCAGAAGGGGGCCCGGCCCTGGCGGTTCAGCACCCACATGCGCTCGTCGAGGACACGCGATCGAAGCATGTGACGGTACATGGCACGCAGCATCTCGGCATCGAGATTCTCCCTGCTCACCGCATCGGTTCTCGCCACAGCCACGTTACGTGCTCCTCTCAGATGTGCAGGGCTTCGCCGGACACCGCCAGCGCAGCCTCGGCGAGGGCCTCGCTGAGGGTGGGATGCGGCGCCACCGCGCGGGACATCTCGAACGGGGTGGACTCGAGCAGTGCGCCCAGCGCCGGACCGTAGATCAGCTCGGTCACCTCATGACCGATGATGTGCACGCCCAGCACGGTGTGCGTGGATCGATCCGCCACCACCTTGGTGAACCCGCCGGTCTCGCCCCACACCACGGCGCGGGCGTTGCCGCGAAATGGAAAGACGCCAACTCCGATGTCGTGACCCGCCTCGCGAGCCTCGGCCTCGCTGAGCCCCAGCGAGGCGATTTGAGGCGTGCAGTAGGTGGTCCGCGTCACCAGCGCGGGGTCGAGCGCGTGCGGGCTGCGCGCGGCGATCGCCTCCACGGCGATGACGCCCTCGTGCATCGCCTTGTGGGCGAGCTGGAACCCTCCGGCACAGTCGCCGATCGCGCTGATCCCGGCAGCGCTGGTGCGCTGCTCCGAGTCGATCAGCACAGCCCCGCGATCGACATCCACCCCCGCCTCCTCGAGGCCGATGTCCTCGACGTTCCCGGCGCGCCCCACGGCGATCAGCAGCACCGTCGCCTGGAGTCGCTGCTCGCCGCTCTCACCTCGCACCGTCACGGCCACGCCCCCCTCGTTGCGTTCGACCGAGGACTCATCGAGGGTCATGCCCACCAGGCAGCGGATGCCGCGGGCCTCGAACTGCCTCTGCAGCTCGCGCCCGATCGCCTCGTCCTCCAGCGGCACCAGGCGTGGAGCCATCTCCACGAGGGTCACCTCGCTGCCCGCGCTGCGCCAGAACGACGCGAACTCCACCCCCACCGCCCCGGCCCCGAGCACGATGGCACTGGGGGGGACGTCGTCGAGGAACAGCGCATCGTCGCTGGTGAGAAGCTGGCGCCCGTCGGTGTGCAGATCGGGGACCTGGCGAGGCCGCGAGCCGGTGGCCACGATGACGTGGCCCGTCTCGAGCTCCACCTGGTCCACCCCCGTCTCCGCCGCGACCATCACCCGCCCCGGCGCAGCCACGCGGCCGCGACCGCGGACCACGGTGGCCTGGTTCTTCTTGAGCAGGCCCTCCACCCCCTTGTGGAGCTGGTCGACGACAGCGTCACGGCGCCTGGCCGCCACCCCGTAGTCGAAGGCCACCTCGCCGGTGTTCACCCCCAGGCGGTGCCCCTCACGAACCTGGTCGAGCAGAGCGGCGCTCTGGAGCAACGCCTTGGTGGGGATGCAACCGCGGTGCAGGCAGGTGCCACCCACCTTGTCGGCCTCGACCACGGCGGTGCGAAGCCCGAGCTGCCCGGCCCGGATGGCGGCGACGTAACCGCCCGATCCGCCGCCCAGGATGACGACGTCGAAGCGCTCTGGCACGCGGCCGAGTATAGGGTCCGCCCAACCAGCCGAGCCGCGACGTCGCGGCGCGGGGTGTCGATCAGGAGCGGAGCAGCGCCAGGGCCGCCTGGAGCTGTGCGTCGGCGCTCGCCGGTGCAGACTGCGCGTCCAGCCGGAAGCGCGCGTCGGGGCTGGCCAGGGCCAGCGACCGGTCGGGCGTGATGCCGCTGCCCTCGATGCTCTCGCCGTTGGGGCCGTACCAGCGCTCCACGGTGAGGTGGAGGTCAGTGCCGTCGGGCAGCGGGAAGTCGACCTGCACCGAGCCCTTGCCGAAGGTCTTGGTGCCCACGATGGTGGCGCGGTGGTAATCGTGAAGGGCCGCGGTGGTGATCTCCGCCGCGCTCGCCGAGCCGTCGTCAACCAGCACCACCAGGCGCTGTCCGAGAGCCACACCGTGGGGCAGGATCGCATCCTGCTCGACCTGCTGGGCGCTGCTGGGGTCACCGCCGGGCGCCAGCCGGCCCTTGCGCACCACCACGTTCTTGTGCGTCGCGGTCGGCTGCACGAACTCGCTGACCAGTGTCTGCGCGGCGCTCACGTAGCCCCCGCCATTCTGGCGCAGGTCGAGGATGATCGAGGTCGCCCCGGCGGCGAGGCCGCGTTGCAGCTGGCTGCGGGCCAGCGTCCCTGTGTCGGTGTCGAAACCGGTCACCTGCATGTACAGGACGTGCCCGAACAGTTGCGTGTACACCGAGGGGATCGACAGGTTGGCACGGGTCACAGTCAGCGTCAGCTGCATGCTGCCGCGCATGACGGTGAGCCGCACCCTGCTGCCCACGGGCCCACGAACCAGCCTGGCCGCCCTGTCGATCCGGGTGCTCTCATCGCTGCCGAGCGAGCTCAGGCGAACCCCGTTCACCCCCACCAGGACGTCGTCGCGGTGGATCCCGGCGCGAGCCGCCGGTTGATCGATGAGGACGTCCTCGATGACCGAGAGGCTGGGGGACTGTCCCGATGGGCAGACCGCCATCCCCGGGCAGTGTGGCTCGAGCGCGATCCCGATGCTGCCCTGGCGCTGGCCCCCCAGGGTGGAGTTCAACTCCTGGTACTGCGCCGCGCTGAGGTAGGCGGAGAAACGATCGTTGTAGGTGTCATGGAGGACCTGCACGATGCCACCCTCCGCACCCGCGGTGCCCTGGGCGGCGGGAAGGTCGCGGATCACATAGTTCTGCCCGATCGCCTGCCACTCCGCGGCGATGCTCGTCTGGTCGATCGAACCCCCGGCGACGATGCGCGGGAAGACCCTGGCGATGAAGCCGGCGGCCGACCCGGTGGAGAGATTGAGCACCAGCAGCGCCGACAGGTAACAGAGAGCCAGCACCGCCAGCGTTCGGGTCACTTCCGGGGGAGGCCTGGGCAGGCGGCGTGGTCGCGGCCTCTCCGACGGCCCACCATCCGACGCGTCCGGCTGCTCTCCGGCGCCGGGGCGCTCGTCCATCAGAGATAGGCGAGTGGGTTCTGCGGGTTGCCGTTGCGGTCGATCTCGAAGTGGAGGTGGCAGCCGGTGCTGTTGCCGGTGCTGCCCTCGTAGCCGATTCGCTGGCCGCGACGGACCGTCTGGCCGTCGCCGACTGTGAATGCAGCCATGTGTCCGTACACCGAGACCCAGCCGTTGCCGTGCACGATGATGATGTGATCGCCGTATCCCTGGTCGCTGAAGTAGGTGTGGGCGATGCCGCTGTCAGCCGCGGTGATGGTGTTGCCGCAGGGGGCGGCGATGTCGATGCCGCTGTGGAAATGCTTGGTGGGACACTGGGGATCGTAGAGCTCGAAGGGGAACGTGGTGCAGCCGAAACCCTGGGTGATGGGACCGGTCTCCGGCCACGCGAAGTGGCCGTTGCCACCCCCGGCGGCGAGCGCCGCTGCCTCCTGGGCCTGGAGCTGGGCGATCTGCGCGTTGAGCTCCTTGGTCGCCTGCTCCCATTGGATCATCTGCTGCTCATCGCGCGCCTGCAGCGCGATCAACTGCTGCTGTGCCTGCTGGCGGGTGGCCAGCGCAGAGTCGAGCTGGGCGACGATGCCGTCGAGGGTGGCCAGCAACTGCGTCTGCTGGGTCTTCTCAGTGCTGATCCGGGTCACGTCGTCCTGCACCGCCTGCTCCTCCGCGGTGACGGCGGCGACCAGCTGTTGCTCGCTGGAACCGAGCCGGTGGACGTCGAGCACGTGCTGCCAGTAGCTGTTGAAGTCGCCGGAGCTGAGGAAGTTGCTGAAGGAGTTGGACGCGTTCTGCGCCTTGTACATGACCACCACCTCGACCAGGAGCTGGTGGCGGTCGTCGGCGAGCTTGCGGCGGGTGGTGGCGAGGTTGTCCTCGGCGATGGCGAGCTGGGTCTCGATGACGGCGAGCTGGTTCGCCGCGTCGGAGATCTGAGCCCTGGTGTGGGCGATCTGGGTGTCGAGGTCGGCGATGGCCCTCTGCAGCGCCGCCTCCTGGGTGGCCGCTGCGGCCAGCTCGGCGCGCAGGCGGGCCATGGTGGCGCCGTCGGCCGAGAGCTGGTGCTTGGCGGCCCCGATCCTGTCGGTGATCGCATCCGCCGCAACCTGCCGCGAGCCGGATCCCAGCGCCGCGATGGCGATCACCGCGGCGCTCAGCACCATCGCCAGCGCGCCGCGGACCAGCGCCGCCCGGGTGCGACGCGGGGGCCCAGGCTGCCTGAGGATGATCATCCGCTGCGCGCTGTCGGGTCCACCCGCCATCAGGCGGTGAGGAAGCGACGCACTCCCAGGTAGCTGCCGATGGCGCCGATGATGGCGCCGCCCACGAAGAGGCCAGCCACCACCACGATCGTGAAGAGGCCGTCGAAGGGGATCGCGAAGAGTGCGCCGGCGGTGAGCCCCACCACCAACCGGTACACGCCGAGCACCACCAGCCCGGCGAGGACCGCCCCCAGGATTCCGCCGAAGATGCCCTCGAGGAGGAAGGGCCAGCGCACGAACCAGTCGGTGGCTCCGACCAGCTTCATGATCTCGATCTCCGTGCGTCGCGCGTACACGGCGGTGCGGATGGTGTTCATGATGATCACCAGGCTGACGACCAGGAGCATCAGCGAGACGAATCCCACCACCCCCTCGATGATGTTGATGGCCGCCTGGATCTTGGGGGTGACGTCGGGGTTGTAGTCGGTGGGCTGGGTGGAATCGACGATCGGGCTGGACCGTGCCACCTGGTCGAGCTGGACCAGGTAGCGCAGCTGCCTGACGTCGACGTTGAGCGAGGCCGGCAGCGGGTTGCTGCCCAACGCGGTCACCGCCGTGGCGATGTCGGTGCCCTTGCTGGCCGCCTCCTGAAACGCCTGGTCCTTGTTCTCAAAGCTGACCGCGAGCACCCTGGAGTCGCCCTGGAGCTGATGCTGGAAGTTGATGATGTCAGCCAGCGAGATCCCGTCCTGGATGTAGATCTTCAACTTGCTCGCCCGCGACTCCTGGTCGCGGAGCACGTTGGTGAGCAGGTGCGTGCCCAGGGCGAGCGCACCGATCAGCACCAGGATGAGACCCATGGTGCACACCCCCGCCAGGGAGACGCCAAGGTTGCGCCTGAAGTTCTGCAGTGAGGACCGCAGAGCGAACCAGAAGGCCGAGAAGAAGCGCCTCAAATGGTGGCCTCCCCGGCGCGCAGGTACTGGCCTTCCTGCTCGTCTCGGATGACCCGGCCGCTCTCGATGGCGATGACGCGGCGACGAACCAGGTCGACGACCTCGCGGTTGTGGGTGGCCATGAGAACCGTGGTGCCGCGATGGTTGATCTGCAGAAGCAGCTGGACGATCCCCCATGAGGTGTCCGGGTCGAGGTTGCCGGTGGGCTCGTCCGCCAGGAAGATGCGCGGCCTGGTGACCAGGGCGCGGGCGATCGCCACCCGCTGCTGCTCACCACCGCTCAGCTCATCGGGAAATTTGTCGATCTTGTCCTCCAGGCCGACGATCCACAGCGTCTCCTCCACCTTCTCGCGCATGTGGCGCTGGCCGGGCCGGGTGACCTGGAGGGCGAAGGCGACATTCTGCCCCACCGTCTGGGTGGGCAGCAGCTTGTAGTCCTGGAAGACGATGCCGAACTTGCGGCGCAGCTTGGGCAGGCGGCGGTGGGGCATGCGGGTCACCTCCTGGCCGTCCACGAAGATGCGCCCGCTGCTGGCCGGCTCGTCGCGGATGAGCAGCCGAACCAGGGTGGACTTGCCGGCACCACTGGCCCCGACCAGGAAGACGAAGTCGCGCTGGTAGATGGCCAGGTCGATGTCGCGCAGCGCCACCGTCCCGCTCCCATAGGTCTTGCCGACGCCGTGAAAGCTGATCACAGGACGCAGCGCCGGATCGCTGGCCAGGGCGGGCCGGCGAGCGATGGCTACGGTCATCGGCCTCGCCCGCGACGCGCCGGCACGCAGGGCATCGGCCGCTGTGGCGCAGGACGCGGATCGGCGTCGGAGTGGTTCACGGCGGGGAATCCCAGCGCCCGGCAGGCCCGTCTCCACCGCCGCCCAGCCGGGTGGCACGGGGGGAGGTCCCACCGGTTCGCGTGCGTCGTGGAGCGAATTGTGACCGGTGAAGGGACGTGGCCGAGTATACGACCGGGCCTGATTTTGCTCGCACAATCGCGACACATTCGCGACAGGACACGGCGCCAGAACGCACATTTTCGGCGCGTTTGCGCAGTGTGCGACGAGCGTCTATGCCGCTTCGCGTGCCGACCAGCGCAGGTAGGCCTCCATGAAGGAGTCGAGATTGCCGTCGAGGACCGCCTGGGCGTTGCCGACCTCGGCGCCGGTGCGGTGATCCTTGACCATGGTGTAGGGGTGGAGCACGTACGAGCGGATCTGACTGCCCCATTCCGCGGGCATGGACTCGCCGCGCAGCTCGGCCACGTGCTCGGCGTGGGCGGCCTGCTTGAGGGCCAGCAGCCGGGAGCGCAGCACCCGCCAGGCCACCTCGCGGTTCTGGTGCTGGGAGCGCTCGTTCTGGCAGGTCACCACCACCCCCGTGGGGACGTGGGTGAGCCGGATGGCGGACGAGGTCTTGTTGACGTGCTGACCGCCCGCGCCGCTGCTGCGGTACACGTCCTCGCGGACGTCCTTGGGATCGATGTCGATGTCGATCGCGTCCTCGATCTCCGGGGTGACCTCGACCAGCGCAAATGAGGTGTGGCGGCGAGCGGCGGCGTCGAACGGGCTGATGCGGACCAGGCGATGCACCCCTCGCTCCGACTTGAGCAGCCCGAACGCACGCGTCCCGGTGATCCGCAGTGTCGCCGACTTGATGCCAGCCTCGTCGCCGGGGGACTCGTCGATGAACTCGACTGTGTACCTCTTCTCCTCAGCCCAGCGCAGGTACATGCGCATCAGCATCTCCGCCCAGTCCTGGGAATCGGTGCCTCCGGCGCCGGCATGGATGCCCAGGATCGCCGGGTTGTCGCTGTAGGGATCGCTGTGGAGCAGCTCGAGCTCGCGCCGATCGAGCTCCTCCTCCAGGGAGTCGAGCTCGGCCGACACCCCCGCGGTGACGGCGTCATCGGGCTCGGCCTCCACCATCTCGCCGAGGTCGACGGCGTCGGCGGTCCGCTTCTCGATGTCGGCGACCGCAGAGATCTCCTCGCGCAGCCGGGACGCCTCCTGGGTCAGCGAGGCGGCGCGTCGCTGGTCGTCCCACAGGGACGGGTCGTTGATCTGCGCATCGAGCTCGCGCAGCCGTGCCCGCTTGGCGTCGAGGTCAAAGATGGCCGAGCAGGTCTTCTGCCCGGGCCTTGACCTCCTGCGCGCGTGTGGCCAGCTCACCCATGGTGGGGCCGAGTGTACCCGGGCAACCCGCGGCAACGACCACGATCCTCGCGATCGACGGTCGCGCCGGGGGGTGAGCGCACCGCCACGTGCTAGGCGATCAGGGGAAAGCCACCTGCGACCAGTGCGCGCCGGCGTCATTGGTGCGCAAGAGGTACTCGCCACCCGCGGGACCGTGGGTGCTGAAGGCGAACCCGTTCACCGGCGACGTGAACCCGACGATCGTCGACGACAGCTGGTCGTTCTTGACGGATGTGAATGTCTGGCCACCGTCGGTCGTCCGCTGCAGGCCGATGCCGGCGATCACCGCAGTGGTCGGCGACACGCCGGCGATGGTGGCGAAGCTGGGCAGGCTGATCCGTCCGGGGAGCTGCGTGAAGTGCTGTCCGCCGTCGACAGACCGGTAGGCGGAGGCCTCGGTGCCGGTGGCGCAGGTGGCCCACAGTGTGCTGCTGTCGGTGGCATACACCGAGGCGTACCCCAGGACGCTCGGGCACGCGGTCCGCATGACGAAGTGCTGGCCATTGTCGGTTGACGTGAGCAGCCACCCCGGGCCACCGGCTGCAGACGCGACGGCCACCCAGACGTGGCCTCCGTTGACCTGGAGGTTGCTCAGGCTCCCGTGCCCGCCGGAGGCGGGAAGCGCCGACCAGCTGTCCAGATCGGTGGGCGAGCGTTCCACAGTGCAGCTGGGCGCTCCCGTACAGACGACCGCGTACACGGCGCCGCCCGACGCCGCCAGGTCGCTGACGAAGCCAAGGCTGGTGTCCTGAATCCACTGCGCACCGCCATCATGCGTTGCCCAGACAACCCCTTGCGCACTGACCACCCAGCCGTTGGCCGGATCGGCAAAGCGCAGCCTGACGGGTTTGCCGGACACCCCGGGTGACACCGGTGGCACGGGAATGGACGAGAACGCGCCCCCGCCGTCGGTGGTGTGCACGATGCGCGTGCACGCCGAAGACGAGCAGGCGGGCCCGTCATGACCGATGACCCACCACTCATCGGCGCTGATCGCGGTGACGTCGGCGGGGACAAAGCCCTGCACGGGTGGCCCGGGCGGAACCTGCTGCGACAACGGGAGGGTGGCCGTCGGGCTCGGCGCTGGCGACGGCGTCTGTCCGGGGGCAACTGTGGTCGGCTGGTTGTGATTGGCGAGCGCCACGGCCACGACCACTCCGACCACGGCGGCGGCGAGGAGGCCCCCTCCGAGAGCGCCCAGCCGGCGAGCTCGGGCCGCGCGCCGGTCGGTGGACCTCATCACCCTCCCGGTCACATCGGAAGCGGGTTGCTGGGCGATGCGCTGGTAGTAGTCCTGCAGCGCCCGGGTCAGCTCGTCGTCGCGATCACGCATCGCTCATCTCCCTGCGCAGCGTCGCCAGCGCGCGGGCGAGGTGGCTGCGCACCGTTCCCGGCGACAGCCCCATCAGCACGGCGCATTGATCCGCGGAATAGCCGTGGTGATAGCTCAGCACCAGCGCGGCGCGCTGCTGGCGGGACAGCTTGGCCTGGGCGCGATCGAGGTCGAGCAGGCGGCCCTGGAATCGAACGTGTTCGGCGCCGGCCAGCGACGGGTCGGGCTCGCGCACGGCAAAACGGAGAAGGCCCCTGCGTGCGCGAAAGCACTGGCGCACGCAGATGGTGGTGAGCCACTGTTCGCGCTTCTCCTCGTCCCGGACCGCGTCCCACTTGCGCCACGCGGCCAGGAAGGTCTCCTGGACGGCGTCCTCGGCCCCGCCCGGGTCGCGCACGATGGCCATGGCCAGCAGGAAGAGGCGCCGTTGCTGGGCGACGACCAGGCGCTCGAGGGCCGCGCGGCGCTGGCCCTGCTCAGCCGCCATGGCACGCATGGCCGTGGGTGGTGTCACACCAACCCAGAGGCCCCCCGGCGCCGGACGTGTTACGCACCGGGCGCACGCCCGTCAGCGCTCGTTCACCGGGGCGGCATCGCCGCGGGCAGACCTGGATGGCGCCGAGGCTGCGCGGTGCGGCCCCGGCCTCGAGCAGGGTGGTGGAGCTGTCGTCGTGTCGGTCACAATTTGGCGCGTGTCGGCGCTTGCACAGTCCACATCTTCAGTCCGGACTGTACGGCGGAGGATCCTGGCAACGATGCTGGTCCTCGTCGCCCAGTTCCTGCTCGGCACCGCTGTCAATCTCTTCGTCAAGATCCCTGCCGACCATCCCGGAGCCCATTCCAGCGCGTACTTCTCGGGACTGCTCCAGAGCGTCACCTGGGCCGTGCTCCACGGATGGGTGTTGCTGTCCCTGCACGCCATCCTCGGCTTGATTCTCCTCGTCGGGTCCATCGCCGTCCTAGTCACGGCCGTGCGGCAGCGAGCTCGCCGCCACATCGTCGTCGGCGCCCTCGGAGTCATGGGTGTCATTGCCGCGGGGTTCAACGGCGGGAGCTTCCTCGTCTTTGGAGAAGACTACAGCTCGTATCTGATGGCAGTGGGGTTCGCCGTCGCGGTCCTGGCCTATACGACCGGTCTGTTCATCTCGTGCGCGTCACCCACCCACGGGCACGATATGCGTTGAGAACCGCGGACCGCCAGGTCAGATCACCGACGGACCACTGCGATCCGCTCAGCGCCCGTGGCAGATCTTGTATTTCCTGCCGCTCCCGCACGGGCAGGGCTCGTTGCGACCCACCTTGCGCCTGCCCCCCGCGCCGAGGGTCACCCCTCCGGTCGGCGCGCCCACCGCGGCCGCAGGGCTGCCCTTGCCGCTGCCGTTGACGGGGCGCGTCCCGGAGGGGGAGCTCTCCACGATGTTGGTGATCGCCGGCTGCCGCAGCGGGCTCAGCGGCACCGGCCTGGCACCGCTGGCCCGGGCCAGCGCCTGGCTCGCCGCCGCCGCCGCCGGTCGCGCCGGGGGGGTGGCGTCCGGCGACATCTCTGCGCCCGGCGAATCGGCTCGTCCCGCCCGTGGCGCCGCCGCCTCGGTGGCCGCGTCCGTGGGCTGCTCAGGCGGCGTCTCGACTCGCTGAATCTGCACATGGAGGAGGAGGCGGACGATGTCCGCCTGGATGTCCGCGGTGAGCCCCTGGAAGGACTCGAACGCCGCCTGCTTGTACTCCACCAGCGGGTCCTTCTGGCCATATGCCTGCAGGTTGATGCCCTCGCGGAGGTGCTCCATGTCGGTGAGGTATGCCCGCCACTTGGTGTCGATGACGTTGAGCATCAGCGACTGCTCCACCGAGCGCATCAGCTCGGCGCCGTACTGCTGCTCGCGCTCCTCGTAGAGCGCCGTCATCTCGCTGATCAGCGTGTCGGAGATGTCGTCGAGGGTGTCGCCGAGGCTGTCCAGGTTGATCGTCTCCAGCTCGGGCAGTGGAGCCATCTGGCGCATCCGGTCCCACAACCCCTCGAGGTCCCAGCTCTCCCGATGACGGCCCTCGCAGTACCCGGGCACCTCCTGGCGGACGGTCTGCTCCAGCATCGACATCAGGTTCTGGCGGGTGTCGGTTCCCTCGAGGATCTTGCGGCGCTCGCCGTAGATGATCTCGCGCTGCTTGTTCATGACGTCGTCGTACTCGACGACGTAGCGGCGGGCGTCGAAGTTGTGGCCCTCGACGCGCGACTGGGCACCCTCGATCTGCCGCGACACCATGCGGTTCTCGATGGGCACATCCTCCTCGATGCGCAGCCGGTCCATGATGCCCTGCATCCGTTCGCCACCGAAGACGCGCATCAGGTCGTCCTCGAAGGAGAGGAAGAAGCGCGTCTCGCCGGGGTCCCCCTGACGGCCGGCGCGGCCGCGCAGCTGGTTGTCGATGCGCCGCGAGTCGTGCCGCTCGGTCCCGATGATGTAGAGGCCACCGACCTTGGTCACCCCCTCGCCGAGGACGATGTCGGTGCCGCGGCCGGCCATGTTGGTGGCGATGGTCACCGAGCCGCGCTGGCCGGCGTCGGCCACGATCTGCGCCTCGCTCTCATGGAACTTGGCGTTCAGCACACTGTGCTGGATGCCCTTCTTCTCCAGCAGCCGCGACACCCGCTCACTCTTCTCGATGCTGGTGGTGCCCACCAGGACGGGCTGTCCAACCTGGTTGCGCTCGGTGATCTCCTCGACCACCGCCGTGAACTTGGCCTCCTCATTCTTGTAGATGAGGTCGGTCTCGTCGTTGCGAATCATCGGCTGGTTGGTGGGGATCGGCACCACCTCCAGCTTGTAGATCTTGTCGAACTCCTCGGACTCGGTCAGCGCGGTGCCGGTCATGCCGGCAAGCTTGTCGTAGAGGCGGAAGAAGTTCTGAAAGGTGATCGTGGCCAGCGTGATGTTCTCCTGCTGGACGCGCACTCCCTCCTTGGCCTCGATCGCCTGGTGCAACCCGTCTGACCAGCGCCTTCCCGGCATGGTGCGCCCGGTGAACTCGTCGACGATGACCACCTCCTTGTCGGCATTGACGAGGTAGTCGCGGTCGCGCAGGTAGAGCGCGTGCGCCTTGAGCGCCTGGTTGATCTGGTGCGCCTCGGTGACATGTTCGAGCTCGTAGACGTTCTTGATGCCCGTCCACTGCTCGATCTTGGCGATGCCCTCGTCGGTGAGCGCCGCCGACTTGGTCTTCTCGTCGATGGTGTAGTCGTCCTCAGCGACCAGCCGGGGGATGAGCCGCGCGTACGTGTAGTACTTCTCAGTGGGCTCATTGCCCTGGCCACTGATGATCAGTGGTGTGCGCGCCTCGTCGATGAGGATGGAGTCGACCTCGTCGACGATGGCGTAGTGCAGATGGCGCTGCACGCAGCGATCGAGCGACTGCGCCATGTTGTCGCGCAGGTAGTCGAAGCCGAGCTCGTTGTTGGTCGCGTAGGTGATGTCGGCGGCGTACGCCTGGCGGCGAGTGCAGGGGCGCAGGTGCTGCAGGCGCGGGTCGGGATGGGTCTCGTCGAGGTACTCGGGGTCGTAGATGTATCCGAAGTCGGGATTGTCGACCGGGCCCGGGACGATGACCGCCACGCTCATCCCCAACGCGGAGTAGAGGGGCGCGTTCCACCCGGCGTCACGGCGGGCGAGGTAGTCGTTGACGGTGACCAGGTGGGTGCCCCGCCCCTCGAGCGCGTTGAGGTACAGCGCCAGCGTCGCCACCAGCGTCTTGCCCTCGCCGGTCCTCATCTCGGCGATCCTGCCCTGGTGGAGCACGATGCCGCCGATCAGCTGCACGTCGTAATGACGCAGCCCGAGGGTGCGCACCGCGGCCTCGCGAACCGCCGCGAAGGCCTCGGGGAGGAGCTGGTCGAGGCCGCGGCGCCGTTCGCCGGCGCGCTCCGCCACCTCCTTGCGGGCGTACTCGGCCTCGACGTCCTCCTCCTGGTCTCCGCTGAGGCCCTGGGTGTAGCTCTGGCCGAAGGTGAGATCGGTACCGGTCACCCCCAGCCGGGCGCGGAACTCGTCGGTCTGGGCACGCAGCTCGGCGTCGCTGAGCTTCTGCATCTCCGCCTCGAGCGCGTTGATGCGATCGACGGCGCCGCGGTGGCGCTTGAGCTCGCGGTTGATGGGGTCGCCGAGGATCTTGTGGAGGACTGGCATCGACGTTCAATTCTCGCAGGGCGCGGTCGGCGGGGCACGCCTTCTAGAGCACGGCCGCCAGCACCGCGATCTCAACCCGGGCCGCCCCCGCCTCGAGCAGGGCCTGCTGGGCCGCCCGGCAGGTGGCGCCCGTGGTGAGCACGTCGTCCACGAGCCACACATCGACGTTCGCCGCGGCGGGCGAGGCGCGGAAGGCGCCGGCGACGTTGGCCAGGCGGGCGCCGCGGTGGAGGATGCTCTGGGCACTGGTGTCCCGGGTGCGCTCCAGCAGGGGCACCAGCGGCAGCCGGTGGAAGTCCGCAAGGGCGGTGGCGATCAGGGCGGCCTGGTTGTAGCCGCGTTCGGCGCTGCGGCGGCGGCCCAGCGGGATCGGGGTGACCACCGCCCCGGTCGGCGGCCGCAGCCGGGCCGCCCCCAGCCACGACAGAGCCCGCAGCGCCCGCCGGCAGTCGCGGAACTTGCCCCCGTGGAGCACGTTGCGCACCTCATCCGAGTAGACGAAGGCGGCCCGGAGGCCGCCGAGCAGCGGCTGAGGCGTGGCCTCGACGGCGGCGGCGCAGTCCTCACACAGCGGTGAACCGCCCTGGCCGCAGCCCGCGCACCTGGTGGGGGCGACGCCCTCGAGCCCCGCCGCCAGCAGCCGCCGCGCCGCTCCCGCACCATACATCTCTGTGTAGGTTAGCCCGCCTGCGCCTCCACCATGCGGACCATGGTGCCGGCCACCACCCCCGCCCGTGCCGCGGTGCCCGCCGGCAGCTCCACCGCCGCCTTGGCGCCGCGAACCAGGGTGCTGGCCCGCCACGGCCGGATGGCCGTGAGGACGCGGACCACCCGGCCCTCGCCATCAACGAACAGCACGTCGAGCGGGAAGCGCATGAAGAACATGTGGATGGAGTTGCAGGGACGCAGCGCCAGGCCGTGGCCCTCGGGAAGGTGGTCGCGAAACATCAGCCCGCGGAAGCGCGCGAGCACCGTGTCGGCCTCCTCGACGTGCTCGGCGATCAGCACGCCCGCATCTGTCTCGAGACGGTACGGGGGCTTCATCGCCGGCATGGTAGCCACCGGCCCACCAGGTCGCCGAGTCACACCACCCGGGTATCGTTGAAGCCATGAAGGCTCAGATCGTCGAGATGTACACCGATCCTCTCTGCCCATGGGCATGGCTGACATCACGCTGGCTCCTCGAAGCCGAGCGGACCCGGCCCTTTCGAGTGGTCACCAAGGTCTTCTCACTGGCGGAGATCAACAGGGAGAATCCCAGGTACCTCGAGCATCTCCCGGGCATGGAGCGGGGGGTGCAGGTGCTCATGGCGGCGCGTGACGCCGGCGGCGAGGCGGCCGTCCGAGCGGTGTACACCGAGCTCGGTGAGGCCCATCACGAGCGCGACGAGCCCCTCGCTGACGAGGCCACGCTGCGAGCCGCGGTCACAGCTGCCGGCCTGGATGGCTCCATCGTCGAGAGAGCGCTGACCGACGACAGCGTCAGGGCGGCTGTGCTCGCCGAGCACACCGCCGCCGTGGAGCGCGGCGCGTTCGGCGTGCCCACGCTGAGCGTCGACGGCAGCCCAGCCTGCTTCGGTCCGATCATCGATCGGCGCCTCACCGGCGAGGAGGCGGGACGTCTCTGGGACGTCGTGCTCCCGGTGATGCTCCACCCCCACGTCTTCGAGCTCAAGCGGGAGCGCACCGCGGACCCCGACACCGGCCGCACCAGGATGCGCCAGGCGGCCGGGGCGGCTGCCCGCTGACCCGGCTCCCGCGGCGGCGCGGTTGGGGTCACCTGCCGGGGAGATAATCGGCTCATGACCGCGCCGGCCCCATCGACCACGCTGTTGCGGGTCAGGCTCGCCATCGGGGCGGTCAGCATCATCGCGATCCTGGAGATCGTCGGGGGGTTGGCCTCGGGGTCACTGGCCCTGCTCAGCGACGCCGGTCACCTGGTCACCGACTCCGCGACCCTCGGCCTCACCTGGCTCGCGGTGTCGCGAAGCCGCCGTCCGGCGGGCGCGGAGCACACCTTCGGGCACCACCGCGGCGGGATCGTCGTCGCCGCGCTCAACGGCGCGGTGCTGGTGGTCATCGCGGCCGCCATCGCAGCGAGCGCCATCTCGCGCCTGCAGCACCCCACGGTCGTGGCCCCGGTGCCGGTGCTCCTGGTCGGGCTCCTGGCGCTGCTCGGCAACGGCCTGGTGGCGATCCTGCTGCGCGGAGCCGGAGGCGGGCTCGGGGTGCAGAGCGCGGCGCTGCACGTGATCGCCGATGCGCTCACCGACGCCGCCGTGGTGGTCGGCGCGATCACTCTGCTGGTCTTCGGCTGGATGCGCGCCGATGCGGTGGTCTCGCTGCTCATCGCCGTCCTCATCGTGATCGCCGCCGTGCGACTGCTGGGCGAGGCCCTGCACATCCTCAACGAGGGCACGCCGCGGGACCTCGATGCGGAGGGGGTGGGCAGGCGCATCGCCGCCCTTCCCGGCATCGAGGGGGTGCACGACCTGCACATCTGGTCACTCGACCGCGAGCACCGCGCGCTGTCAGCGCACGTGATCGTGGCCGACCGCCCCCTCGCCGAGGTGACCGCCATGATCCGATCGGTCGAGCTGCTTCTCTGCGAGGAGTTCGGCATCGATCACGCCACCGTCCAGCCGGAGTGCCCCGCGTGCTCCACGGAGGCTCCCCTGTACTGCAACATCGCCGGTCACCACGAGCTCGTCCACCTGGGAGCGCGCGAACCGCTCTGAGCGTCAGCCCGAGTCGGCGAAGCCGGCCCGCACCTCGGTGCCCTCCCCCACGATGCTGCGGATCTCGAGGTGGCCCTCCTCGATCTCGGCACGCTGGCGCATGGTGATGATCCCCAGGCCCGTGCTGCGGCCCAGGCGCGCCTCGGTGGCGGCGACATCGAACCCCTCGCCGTCGTCGAGAACCACCAGCGCCACCCGCTCGGGCTGGAAGAGGAGGGTCACCTCGATCGTCCGGGCACGGCCGTGCGCGACCGCGTTGGCCACCGCCTCCTGGACGATCCGGAAGAGCGTGATCTCCACGCCGGGGCGGAGCCGGCGGGCGGTGCCGAGGACGACCACGTGGGCGCCGGCGCCGCTGCCCGCCAGGTCGGCCACCAGCCGGCGCAGCGAGGGCACTAGCCCGAGGTCGCGCAGCTGGTCGGGATGAAGGCGGAAGACAACCTCCTCGAGCTCACGGAGCGCGGCGTCCGTGGAGCGCCGGCAGCTGGCGGCTCCCGCGCTGGCGGCGGGGAGGTCCTCGGCTACGGCGCGACCGATCAGCTCGGTGTGCAGGGCGGCGTCGGCGAGGAGTTGCATCGGCCCCTCGAAGATGTGCCGGGCGGTGGTGTCGTGATCGACGTTGATCAGATGGAAGAGCTGGCGGACCGCCTGGTTGTCGGCCGCGCCGGGCCCGTCGATGGAGGCGCCACCAAGGCTGTCGATCCCGGCCAGCGACGTGCTGATCTTGCGCAATGTCGCCCGCTGGTCGCGGAGCTCGTCGATGCGCCCACCGAGGCAGGCCATCTGCTCGTCGAGGCGGGCCAGCTCGGCACGCAGCGCCATGTCCTCATCGAGGTGCTCGCGGTACTGCCGTGCCGAGCCTCGCGTCATGCGCTGGAGGATGGCGCGGTGGTTGGCGTCGTAGGGCTTCAGCTGGCGGCGAATCCCATCGCGCTCCACCTCGGCGGCCGCATGGGCGGCCACGAGCCGTTCGACGAGGTCATCGATGTCGGTGGCTCTGCCGTCGATGCTGTAGCGCAACCCCACCAGCGGCGAGCGAGCCACGCGCACGTCGAGCGTGAAGGGTGGTGCCGAGATGTCCGTGGTCACCATCGTCCGTCCTGAACCGATTGGCGCGACTGCTCGCCCCCCAAGTCTACGCCGGCCGGCCGGGTCACCGCCGCCAGAGGCGCAGCCGCACCAGGTCGAGGAGCACCATCCCGGAGTCGCGCAGGGCGCTGACCCGTGAGTCCTCGTGATGGCTCCAGCGCACCGGGACCTCGGCGATCTCCCAGCCCCGCCGGCGCGCTCGCAGCAGTGCCTCGGCGTCGAAGCCGAACCCGTGGGTGCGCAGGGGCTCGAAGCACACCACCGCCGCCTCCGCGGTGAACACCTTGAAACCGCACTGGGTGTCATGCAGACCGGGCAGCACCAGCAGCTGCACGAAGCGGTTGTAGGTGCGGCCCATCATCTCGCGGCGACCGGGCTGATGGACATCGATGGTCGCGCCCGCAACCGCTCTCGACGCCACGGCCACCTGGCAGGCGCCGCCGAGGCGCTCGCGGAGCCGCGGCAGCTCCTCGATGGGGGTGCTCAGGTCGGCGTCGCTGAACAGGCGATGCTGGCCGCGCGCGCGCAGCATGCCCGCCCGGACAGCCGCGCCCTTGCCCTGGTTGCGCGGCAGGGCGATGAGCGCCAGCTGCGGCCAGCCTCCGGTCAGCGAATCCACGAACGCGACGGTGCCGTCGCTGCTGCCGTCGTCGACGACGATGACCTCGTACTCCTCACCGGCGCTCTCCAGATACTCGCGAACCCGCTCCAGGGTGGCAGGGAGGCGATCGCACTCGTTGAAGGCCGGGATGACGACGCTGATCACCTGCCCACCTCGAGCCGCTCCAGCAACCAGAAGCGCGGAAGCGCCAGCTGCCGGCGCCAGCGACTGGGCTCGAGCGCCAGCCTCCACAGCCATTCGAGCCCGGCCCGCCTCACCAGGACCGGGGCGCGGCGGACGGTGCCCGCCCAGTAGTCGAGCGTCCCCCCCACCCCGATGCCCAGCCGCGCCTGCATGTTCTCCAGGTGGGCGCGCAGGAAACGCTCCTGGCGGCCAGCCCCGTAGGCCGCCGCCACCAGAAGAGGAGCGGATCGGCCCACGCGCAGCGCCGTGGCCGCGGTGGGGTCGCCCCCGTCGGCCACCACCTCGAGGTGGGGATGAGCCTCACGGAGCCTGCGCGCGGCGCGTTCCGCCACCCCGGCTCGCGCCCCCACCAGGGCCAGCCGCTGGCCGAGTGCCTGGGCGTGGGGAAGGTAGGCCTCGAGGAGGTCGGCTCCGCCCACGCGCTCAGCGTCGCGGTGGCCCCGCCGGCGCAGGGCGCGGACGACCCCGACACCGTCGGGAACGATCAGGCTCGCCGACTCGAGGAGCGCCCGGAAGTCGGGCTCGCGTCGAGCCAGCATCACGATCTCGGGATTGAGGGTGACCACCAGCGCCGGGGTGGCTGGCGCGCGGTCCTCGAGAAGCTCGACCAGTCGTCGCACCGCGGTGTCCATGTCGACGACGTCGACGGGGCAGCCGAGGACGCGCGCGCGCGTCGTTTGAGCCATCGCGGCGGAAGACTATCAGCAGGACGGCGCCCCCCGGTCCTTTCATCGCGCCTGCGCCACAATCGCGCGATGAAGCTGCCTGTGTTGCTCGCCCATGGTGCGTCGGGAACCGCGGTCTCGATGCGCCCCCACGTCGACGGCCTGCGCGAGCGCGGGATCATCGCGACCGCCATCGACATCCCCAAGGGCCGCGCCGAGCGCGCCCTGCCTGTCTACGCGCAGCGGCTCCACGAGCTGAACGGCCCCGCCGTGATCGGGGGCCACTCCTACGGCGGCCGCGTTGCCAGCATGCTGGCAGCGACGGGCGACCCCGCGGTGCGCGGGCTGGTGCTGCTCAGCTACCCGCTGCACCGTCCCGGCCACGCCGAGGAGCAGCGCACCGAGCACTGGCCGGACATCCGGTGCCCGGCCATCCTGCTCAGCGGCGACGCCGATCCCTTCGCCAAGCTCGAACTCCTGCGCATCGCCATGTCCGCTCTCGATGACGCGCAACTGGTTGTGTACCGGCGCGTCGGCCACGGCCTCGGATCGGTTCTCGACGACGCCCTCGACCAGGTCGCCGCCTTCGTCGAGCGCGTCAGCGCATGAGCGCCGCCGCCGGAGCCCCCACCCGCGGCGGGCTCAGCGCTTGGTGTACTGGGGAGCCTTGCGGGCGCGCTTGAGCCCGTACTTCTTGCGCTCCTTCTCGCGGGGATCTCGGGTGAGCAGGCCGGCCCTCTTGAGGGCGGGTCGCAGCTCCAGGTCGGCGGCGACCAGCGCGCGGGCGATGCCGTGGCAGATGGCTCCGGCCTGGCCGGCCACCCCGCCGCCCTCCACCCTGATGCTGGCCACGAATCGGCCGAGATTGTCGGTGACGCGCAGCGGCTGGGTGACCACGGTCTCGAGGTCGCGCCGCCCGAAGTACTCGCTTGGCGAGCGGCCGTTGATGACCAGGATTCCCTCACCGGGAACCAGGCGCACGCGCGCGACGGCGCTCTTGCGCCGCCCCGTGCCGTAGTAATAGTGCTCGCTACTTGCTGGCACGTTTGATCTCTCCGAGTTCTCCGAAGCTGATCGGCTGCGGTCGTTGGGCGGCGTGCTGGTGCTCCGGCCCGGGGTACACGCGCAGCCGTTTGAGCATGTCCGCGCCGAGAGTGTTGTGCTGGAGCATGCCGCGCACCGCGTGCATGATCGGGTACGTGGGGTCGCGCTCCATCTGCTCCTGGTAGGTGCGCTGGCGGCGCCCGCTCGGGTATCCCGAGTAGCGGTCGTAGACCTTGAGGGTGCGCTTGCGACCGGTGACCACGATGTCGCGGGCGTTGATCACCACCACGTGCTCACCCGTGTTGAGGTGGGGTGTGAACTGGGGGCGGTGCTTGCCACGAAGCACGCGGGCGATGTTGACGGCGAGCCGGCCGAGCGTCTGGCCGCGGGCGTCGACGAGATACCAGGTGTCGGAGAGCGTTCCCGGCTTGGCGGTGTAGGTGGTCTGGGTCACGCGCTGGTCTCCGTGGCTGCGGCCGGCGCCGCCGCCGGGTAGGTGACCGTCCACTGGTGGAGGCCGCGCGCGGGGGCGACGGTCACGGTGCGAGGGGCGCTCGGCGCGGCGAGCATGGCGGCAACGTCGGCGACGCTGCTCCGTCCCAGGCCGACCGCCACCAACGCCCCGGCGACGCCCCGCATCATGCCGTGCAGGAAGGCGTTGGCGCTGACCTCGATCACGTGCGCCGGCGTGCCGTCCGACTCGGGGAGAGCGACGCGCCGGATGTCGATGTGCTCGACTGTCCGCACCGTGCTCCCGCCGGCTCGCGGGGAGCGCCCGAACGCGCCGAAGTCATGGGTGCCGCGGAGCAGCTCGGCCGCGCTGCGCATGGCGGCGACGTCGAGGTCTCCGGTCACCTGCCAGGAATAACGGCGCAGCAGCGGAGCCCGCGCCGGGCGGGACACCACCATGTAGCGATAGGTGCGCCGCAGCGCGTCGAAGCGGGCGTGGAAGTCGCCGGCAGCGCGCTGCGCCTCGCGGACGGCGACATCCCCGGGGAGCACGGCGTTGAGCGCGGCGGACAATCGCAGGGGCTGCCACTCCTTGGACAGGGGCACGCCGACGACCTGGCCATGAGAGTGCGCTCCGGCATCGGTTCGCCCGGCGGCGCTGAGCCGCGGAGCCTCGCCGGTCACCTCCTCCAGGGCGTCGCGGAGCACTCCCTCGACAGTCCGCACCGAGGGCTGGGATTGCCAGCCGTGGAAATCGGTGCCGTCGTACTCGAGGACGAGGCGCAGCATGGTCATCGCCTCAGTCGACCAGCTCGATGATCGCCATCGGAGCGGCGTCGCCGGGGCGCGGACCCACGTGGATGATGCGCGTGTAGCCGCCCGGACGCTCCTTGAATCGCGGCACCAGGGTGGTGAAGAGCCGGGCGCTGACCTCGCGGTCGGTGACGTAGAGAGCCACCTGGCGCCGGGCATGGAGGTCATCGGGCCGGGCGGTGGTGATCACCCGCTCCACCCACCGCCGCAGCTCCTTGGCGCGCGCCTCGGTCGTCTGGATGCGGCCATGACGGAGCAGCGAGGTGACCTGGTTGCGGGTCATCGCCTGGCGATGGGAGGCGGTGCGGCCGAACTTGCGGCCGGCGCGACGGTGCCGCACTGCGGTCCCTACCGCCCGCCGGGCTGGAACAGCGTGTCCAGCTCTTCGGCGGTGACCATCTGGCGCTCGACCAGCTTCTCGCGAATCTCGTCGAGCGACTTCTGGCCGAAGTTGCGCAGGGTGAGCAGGTCCTCGAGGCGCATCGCCACCAGCTGGCCCACCTTGGTCACGTCGTTGGCCTTCAGGCAGTTGAGGGCGCGGACGCTCAGCTCGAGGTCCTCGATGGGGGTGTCGGCGAGGCGGCTGGGCAGATCGTTGCCGCGCTTCTGGCTCTGCGGGGGCACCGCCAGGTTGTCGCCGAAGCGCACGAAGAGGTCGAGGTGCTGGGTGAACAGTGCCGCCGCCTGGCTGACCGCGTCCACCGGGCTCAGGGTGCTGTCGGTCCACACCTCGACGACCAGCTTGTCCCACTCGGTCTCCTGCCCGACTCTGGTCTTCTCGATGGTGAAGTTGGCACGCCGGACGGGGGTGAAGATGGCGTCGACCGGGATCACACCGATCGGCTGACCCTCGCGCTTGTTGCGCTCGGCGGTCACATATCCCTTGCCGCGCTCGACTGTTAGGTCCATGCGCAGGTGCGACTTGGGGCCGTCGAGCGTGCAGATGTGCACCTCGGGATTGCGGATCTCGACGTCGCTGCTGGTCTGGATGTCGCCGGCGGTGACCTCCTTGGGTCCACGCACGTCGAGGGTGATGCGCACCGGCTCATCGCTGTGCGAGACGACGTTGATCTCCTTGATGTTGAGCAGGACCTCGGTGACGTCCTCCTTGATGTGGGGGATCGCGGAGAACTCGTGGGCGACGCCGTCGATGGAGACCGACGTGATGGCGGCGCCGTTGAGTGAGGAGAGCAGCACGCGGCGCAGCGAGTTGCCCAGGGTGGTGCCGAAGCCGGGCTCGAGTGGCTCGATCTCGAACTTGCCGTAGTGGGTGCTGCTCTCGACTTCGCGGACAGCGGGTGCGGCGATGGTGTCAGTCATGGGCGGTGGTGGCCTCACAGGGGGCCGGCGTCGCACGTCCGCGCGCCAGCCGTGGGTTGTCGGGACAGGGATTCTCCTTGGACGCGGACGAGCCGACCCCGAGCTGGGCGGGGCTGCGGGCACCCGTCATCGGGAGTAGAACTCGACGACCAGCTGCTCATCGATGGTCTGCTCCATCTCGTGGCGCTCGGGGAGACGCACCACGGTGCCGCGCCAGGCGGAGGCGTCGAGCGTCAGCCAGTCGGGGATGGTCCGCCCGGCCACGAGCTCGCGGGCGTTGACGATGGGGGGCAGCTTGCGGCTGCGCTCGCGCACCTCCACGATGTCGCCCGGGCGCACCTGTGCCGAGGCCACGTTGATGGTGCGGCCGTTGAGCTGGAAGTGGCGGTGGGAGACGAGCTGGCGCGCCTCGCGCCGCGATGCGGCCAGACCGAGCCGGTAGACGACATTGTCGATGCGGCGCTCGAGCTGCTGGAGGAGGACGGTGCCGGTCACCCCGGTGCTGCGCTCGGCGTGGGCGAAATAGGTGCGGAACTGCGCTTCCAGGACGCCGTACTGGCGGCGGGCGCGCTGCTTGGCACGCAGCTGGATGCCGTAGTCGCTGGTCTTGCGCCGCCGGGCCAGGCCGTGCTGCCCGGGGAGCAGCGCGTTGCGCTTGTCGAAGGTGCAGTTGGTCATGCACTTGCTCCCCTTGAGGAAGAGCTTGGTGCCCTCACGACGGCAGAGGCGGCAGACGGGTCCAGCCTGGTTGGCCATGCGCTGCCCCTAGACCCGGCGCCGCTTGGGCGGGCGGCATCCGTTGTGTGGGATCGGGGTGACGTCGGTGATCGCGGTGACCTCCAGCCCGGAGGCCTGGAGGCTCCTGATGGCGGCTTCGCGACCGGCTCCCGGACCCTTGACGTAGATCTCGATGCTCTTCAGGCCGTGCTCCATGGCACGACGGGCCGCTCCCTCGGCGGTGATCTGGGCGGCGAACGGGGTGCTCTTGCGTGAGCCCTTGAACCCCTGCCCTCCCGCCGATCCCCAGGCGATCACGTTTCCCGACGGATCGGTGAGGCTGACGATGGTGTTGTTGAACGTGGCCAGCACATGGGCGTGGCCGACAGCCACGTTCTTGCGCTCGCGGCGCCGCGTCCGGACGACCTTCTTCTTCTTGGCCATTGCCTACTTCTTCTTGCGGCGCACGCCGACAGTCTTCTTGGGACCGCGCCGCGTCCTGGCGTTGGTGCGGGTGCGCTGGCCACGAACGGGCAGGCCGCGCCGGTGGCGCAGCCCCCGGTAGGTGCCGATCTCCATGAGCCGCTTGATGTTGAGCGCGATCTGGCGGCGCAGATCACCCTCGACGCGGCCCTGGAGCTGCTTGGCGATGAGGTCGCGCAGCTTGCCCACCTGGGCATCGCTGAGCTCGCGGGTGCGCAGGTCGGGGGAGATCTGCGCGAGGCTGAGCAGTCGTCGCGCCGTGGTCGGTCCGATGCCGAAGATGTACGTCAGGGCGACCTCGATCCGCTTGTCACGCGGGATGTCGATGCCGGCGATGCGTGCCACTTGTCGCGCTACCCCTGTCTCTGCTTGTGTTTGGCGTTCTCACAGATCACCCGCACAGCCCCGTGCCGCTTGATGACCTTGCACCGGTCACACATCTTCTTGACCGAGGCCCTGACCTTCATATCTGTTCTGCTGTCCTTGGAACGTGGTGACCGCGCTATGCGAGCCGTTGGAGGATGCGCCCCCGACCGGGATCGGCGGCGCTGAGTTCGACTGTGACCCTGTCGCCCGGCAGGATGCGGACCGCTTGGAGGCGCGCCTTTCCGGCCGGATGGCAGAGAACCCTGTGGCCGTCGTCCAGCTCGACCCGGTAGAGCGAGTCGGGAAGGGGCTCGATGACCCTCCCGATCAGGGGCTCAGCCACGCCGCTGGGAGAGGCGTGCGGAATCGGGCTGAACGGCAGCCGCAACCAATGAGTATACGGAACCGGCGGTTGACACGGCAAATCAGCCCACCGCGGCGTGGGTCGGGCGCATGGTCAGCACCTCCGGGCCATCCTCGGTGATCGCCACGGTGTGCTCGAAATAGCAGGAGAGCCGGCCATCCATGGTCACCACCGTCCAGCCGTCGTCGAGGACGCGGACCTGGGGACCGCCCGCGTTGACCATGGGCTCGATGGCCAGGACGTAGCCGGGTTTGAGCAGGTTCCCGGTCGCCGGCTGGCCGTGATTGGGCACCTGGGGAGGCTCGTGCATGTTGCGACCGATGCCGTGGCCGACGTATTCGCGGACCAGCGAATAGCCCTCGCTCTCGGCGTACGTCTGGATGGCGTGGCCGATGTCGCCGATGCGATTGCCCGGACGGGCGGCGCCGATGCCGCGCTCCAGGGACTCGCGGGTGACCTCGATGAGGCGGCTCACCTCGGGAGTGGCCTCCGCGCAGGCGACGGAGAGACCACTGTCCGCCCACCAGCCGTCGAGGATGAGCCCGCAGTCGAGCGAGACCAGGTCGCCCTCGTCGATGACCCTGGCCCCGGGGATGCCGTGCACCACCTCGTCGTTGACCGAGACGCACAGCGAGTTGGGGTAGCCCTGGTAGCCGAGAAAACCGGGGAAGCAGCCGTGATCGCGGATGAAGGTGTCGGCGAGTGAGTCGAGGTCGAGGGTGGTGATGCCGGGGCGGACCGCGGCGGCGAGATGGGCCAGGCAGGCGCCCAGGATCCTGCCCGAGGCGCGCATCCTCTCGATCTCCTCAGGTCGTTTGAGGCGGAAGGCCTCCACTCTGGCCGCCATCTCAGGCCACCTCGCCGTCGGAGATCTGGCCACCGAAGATGGTGAGGATCGAGTCCGTCACCGCCTCGATGGGGAGGTTGCCGTCGACGAACTCGATGCGCGTGCCGCGGTCCTTGTAGTACTCCACCACCGGCGCCGTCTTCGCCTCGTACTCACGCATCCGCTGGATGAATGCCTCGGGGGTGTCGTCGGCACGATGGTCGATCTCGGCGCGGTGGGCGATCCGCTTGCGCAGCTCGCTCTCCGGGACATCGAAGAAGAGCACCACCCCGATCTCGCGGGCGGTGCGTTCCAGCATCGCATCGAGCTCTTCGGCCTGCGGCACGGTGCGTGGGAAGCCGTCGAGCAGGACTCCGGCGGCCGCATCGGGCTGGGTCAGGCGGCGCTCGATGATGCGGACGATCATGTCGTCGGGGATGAGCCCCCCGCTCCTCATGATCGGCTCCACCTGGTGGCCCAGCTCGGTGCCGGCGGCGACCTCGTCGCGGAGCATGTCGCCGGTGCTGACGTGGGGCAGCAGGAAGCGCTTCGAGATGATCGACGCCTGCGTGCCCTTGCCGCTGCCGGGAGGGCCGAAGAGGATGGTGATCACCGGATGAAGCCCTTGTACTGGCGCATCAGCAGCTGCGTCTCGATCTGCTTCATTGTGTCGAGCGCGACTCCCACGACGATCAGGATGGCGGTGCCTCCCAGGTAGAGGCTGGTGGGATCAGCTCGCGTGGCGAAGGCGGTGAACAGGGGCAGTACGACGGTGATCACCGCCAGGAAGAGCGCGCCCGCCAGCGTTATCCGGCCCATCACCCTGCCCAGGTATTCGGCGGTGCTCCGTCCCGGTCTGATGCCGGGGATGAACGTCGACTGTTTCTTGAGGTTGTCGGCAACGTCGTTGGGATCGAACACGACGGCGGTGTAGAAGTAGGTGAATCCGAGGATGAGCAGGAAATACATCGAGTTGTAGCCGATGTTGATGTACCACTTGGGCCCGTTGGGCTGCCAGTTGGCGGTGATCCAGGCCGAGGCGTTGCCCATGAACCCGCCTGAGCTGGCGAAGAGGTTGGCGAAGATGGTCGGGAAGAACATGATCGAGAGAGCGAAGATGATGGGAATCACCCCGGCCGTGTTGATGCGCAGGGGGAGAAAGTTGCGCCGCCCCTGCGAGGCTGTGCCGGTCCTGGGGTTGAGCACGCGTTGCGCCGACTGCACGGGCACCTTGCGCTGCGCCTGCTGCACAGCGATGATGCCGGCGGTCACCACCAGGGCGATGACGGCCACTCCGATGATCTGGATGATGTGCGTGCCACCGGTCGTGCTGTAGTCACCGATCGAGGGGATGACCCGGGCGATGATGCCGGTGAAGATGATCAACGAGACGCCGTTGCCCACACCGTACTCGGTGATCAGCTCTCCCAGCCACATCGCGATGATGGTGCCCGCGGTCAGGGTCAGCACGATGCCGATCTCCTGGGTGGTGGTGGCGTTGGGGATGATCGCCTGGGGCACGCCGTTGATGGTCACCGCGTTGGGATTGGTGAACAGCGCCAGGAACCCCCAGCCCTGCAGCGCGGCCAGGGGGATGGTCAGCCAGCGTGTGTAGCGGGTGATCTTCTTGCGGCCCTGCTCGCCCTCCTTGCTCAACTCCTTGAGCCGGACCGAGACCACGGTCATCAGCTGCATGATGATGGTGGCGTTGATGTAGGGGTTCAGCCCCTCGGCAACGATGGTGAAGCGCTGCAGGCCACCACCCCCGACCAGGTTGAAGAGGCCGAGCAGCGAGTTGCTGCTGAAGAGCGCCTGCAGCGCCTTGGGATCGGCGCCGGGGATGGAGACGTTGGCGAGCACCCGGAAGGCGAGCACCAGGCCGATCGTGATCACCAGCTTGCGGCGAAGCTCAGGGATGCGCATGGCCTGGCCAAGCGCCTGCAGCAGGTTCACGCCTGCGGCTCCTCCCCTGTGTCGGTCGCGGCGCTGTCAGCGGCGGCGTCGCCGAGGTCAGCCGCCGGCGTGGCGGTGCCGGCCCCTCCTGCGTCCCCGGCGGCTGCGCTGGGCGCGGTGGCGCCCTGCGGCGGCCTCGGAGCTGTCTCCTCGAGCAGATCGACGTGGCCACCGGCCGCCTCGACCGCCGCCCGCGCCGCCGTCGACGCGCGGTGGACGCGCACCTGCACCGCGACCTTGACGCGGCCCGCGGCCAGCAGCTTGACGGGCACGTCGGGACCGGTCACCAGGCCGGCGGCGGCCAGCGCGGCGCCGTCGACCACGGCGTCGCGGTCGAAGCGGTTGAGCTTGCTGAGGTTGACCACCTGGTACTCGTGGCGAAAGCGGTTGTGGAAGCCGCGCAGCTTGGGCAGCCGCATCGACTGCTTCATCTGGCCACCCTCGAATCCCTTGGGCACGCTGCTGCTCTCGCGCGAGCCCTGGCCCTTCTGGCCACGACCCGACGTCTTGCCCTGGCCTGCCGAGATGCCGCGGCCGACGCGGGTGCGCTTGCGCCGGCTGCCCGGTGCCGGCTTCAGGTCATGGAGCTTCATGAGCCCCGCTCCGAGGTCGCCCGGGTCAGCACGGCCATGCCCTCGGGGCTGTCGGCGGCGACACCGTCGACGCTGACCAGGTGCCGAACCTTGTGAACCATGCCCCGGATCGACGAGGTGTTCTGGTGCTCCACTGTGTGGTTGAGCTTGCGCAGCCCCAGCGCCGCCAGGGTGGCCTTCTGGTCCTTGGCGTAGCCGATCATGCTCTTGCGATAGGTGACCCGCAGCGTGCTCATGCGCTCACCACCTCGGTCGCGCCCTCGCCGAGCATCTCGGCGGCGCGCCTGCGCCCCACCATCTGCTCCGGAGCCAGGCCGCGGAGGGCAGCGACATCGCGGAGCGTGCGCATGCTCGCCAGCGCCGCGATGGTGGCCCGCACCACGTTGATGGGGTTGTCGGTGCCCAACGACTTGGTGAGGATGTCGTGGATGCCCGCCGCCTCGACCACGGCGCGCATCGAGCTGCCGCTGATGACGCCCGTTCCCGGCACCGCCGGCTTGAGCAGGACCTTGGCGGCGCCGAGCTTGTGGTGAACCTCGTGCGGGATGGTGCTGCCCACCATGGGGACGGTGATCATGTGCTTCTTGGCGTCGTCGACACCCTTGCGGATGGCGTCCGGGACCTCGCCCGCCTTGCCGAGGCCGGCGCCGACGCGACCGGCGCCGTCGCCGACGACGACCAGCGCGCTGAAGGAGAAACGGCGGCCGCCCTTGACCACCTTGGCGACGCGGTTTAGTGAGACGATCTTCTCCTGAAGATCGCTGGCGCGATCGTCACGACGGTCCATGCGCATGGCCATGTCTAGAACTCCAGTCCCGCTTGGCGGGCAGCGTCGGCGAGGGCCTTCACCCTGCCGTGGTAGAGGTAGCCGCCGCGGTCGAAGACAACGCTGCTGATCCCGGCGCCACGGGCGCGCTCGGCGATCACCCTGCCAACCACCGCAGCGCCGCCGGCGGCCGCGCCGGCTTTGCCGCCGAGCTCCCTGCGGATGTCAGGGTCGTGGGTCGACGCGGCCGCAAGCGTGTGCCCCGCGGCGTCGTCGATCAGCTGGGCGCCGATGTGGTTGAGGCTGCGGAACACCGCCAGGCGGGGACGGGCCGCGGCCCCCTGGACGCTCTTGCGAACGCGTCGGTGGCGGCGGTCACGGGCGGCGCGTCGATTGAACTGGGTGTGCATGGCTACTTGCCCTTCCCGGCCTTGCCGGACTTGCCGGCCTTGCGCCGCACCACCTCGCCCCGGTACATCACGCCCTTGCCCTTGTAGGGCTCCGGCTTGCGGAAGGAGCGGATCTTGGCCGCCACCTGACCGACCATCTCCTTGTTGGTGCCGCTCACACTGATCTGGGTGGGGACGGGGACAGCGATGCTGACGCCGTCCGGCGGCGTGTAGCGGATGGGGTGCGAGTAGCCGATGCTCAGCACCAGGTCGTTGCCCTGCTTGGCGGCGCGGAAGCCCACCCCGACGAGGTCCAGCTGCCGGGTGAAGCCCTGGCTGACGCCCTCGACCATGTTGGCGACAAGGGTGCGGGTGAGCCCGTGGAGGGAGCGGTGCGTGGTCGTCTCGGAGGGACGCCGCACGCTGATCACGCCGTTCTCGAGCTCGATGATCATCGAGGGCGGCAGGCTGCGCTCCAGGGTGCCCCGAGCCCCGGTGACGGTGATGTGGCTGCCCGCCAGGGTGACCTCGACCCCGCCGGGAACGGTGATGGGCAGCTTTCCAATTCTCGACATGGCGGCTACCAGACGTACGCCACCACCTCGCCACCGAGGCCGGCGCGCTGCGCGGCCTGGCCGGTCATGAGACCGTGCGAGGTGGAGATGATGGAGATGCCGAGTCCCCCGAGGACGCGAGGAAGCTCGGTCTTGCGAGCGTAGACGCGCAACCCCGGACGGCTGATGCGGCGCAGGCCGGAGAGCGCGCGTCCGCGCGGAGTCCGGGGCTTCAGGGTGATGGTAAGCACCTGCTGGGGCACCTCGCCATCCACCTCGAAGCCGGCAACGAAACCTTCGGCCGCGAGCACGCGCGCGATCTCCACCTTCATCTTCGAGGCCGGCACGGCCACGGTGTGGTGGTTGGCGGCGTTGGCGTTGCGAATCCGCGTGAGCATGTCGGCGATCGTGTCACTCATCATGGCCGTCTACCAGGAGCTCTTCTTGACGCCGGGGATCTGGCCCTGCGAGGCCATGCCTCGGAAGCAGACGCGGCACATCCCAAACCTGCGCATGTAGGCACGCGGACGCCCGCAGACCGCGCAGCGGCTGTGCTGCTGGCTGCCATACCGGGCGGGGCGCAGCGCCTTGGCGATCAACGATTTCTTGGCCACTGTTTACCTCTCCACGCCGTATCCGGAGGTTGGTCCGGACGCACGCGGCCTTCTCATCACTGCTGCTGTCCAGGTGCGCGGAAGGGCATTCCGCAGGCCGCCAGCAGGGCACGGCCCTCATCGTCGGTGCGCGCGGTGGTCACGATGCAGACCTCGAGCCCGCGCAGCTTGTCGATCTTGTCGAAGTCGATCTCCGGGAAGACGAGCTGCTCACGCAGGCCCAGGGTGTAGTTGCCATGCCCGTCGAAGGCCCGGGGATCGATGCCGCGGAAATCGCGGATACGCGGCAGGGTCACGCTGAGCAGCTTGTCCAGGAACTCCCACATGCGCCGGCCGCGCAGGGTCACCTTGACGCCGATGGGCATGCCCTCGCGCAGCTTGAACGCCGCCACCGATCTCTTGGCGCGGATCACGATCGGCGCCTGGCCGGTGATGGTCTTGAGGTCGTTTACCGCGGCATCGATGGCGCGGCCGTTCTGGATCGCCTCGCCGAGTCCGATGTTCACCACCAGCTTCTCGATGCGGGGGACCTCCATGGCGTTGCGGTAGCGGAAGTCGCGCACCAGGTTGGGGACGATCTCGTCCTGGTAGCGGCGGCGGAGGCGGGGCAGCTCGGCGACGGCGGCCGGCATCAGCTCTCGCTCCTCACGTAGATCTCGCCGCACCGCTTGCACACGATCGGCAGTGTCCCGTCGGGCTGGGCGACGCGCGAGATCCGGGTGGGCTTGCTGCAGCGGTTGCAGACCAGCATCACGTTGCCGTACGCGACCGGCGCGTTGAAGTCGATGATGCCGCCCTGGATGTTGCCGGCGACGCCGGACCTGGTGTGCCGCTTGAGCCTGTTGATCCCCTCCACGACGATGCGCTGGGTGACCGGGATGGTGCGCACCACCGTGCCCCGCTTGCCCCGATCCTTGCCGGCGATCACCTCGACGGTGTCGCCGGCGCGGATGTCGAGGAGGCGGGCCCGGCCGCGTGCCCAGCCACGATGGCGCAGCCCGATGCGCGTGCGGCGCTCCGTCCTCGCACTCATCTCAGAGCACCTCCGGGGCGAGGCTGACGATCTTCATGAAGTTGCGTTCGCGCAACTCCCGGGCCACCGGGCCGAAGATGCGAGTCCCTCGCGGGCTGTTGTTCTGCTGGATCAACACCGCGGCGTTCTCGTCGAAGCGGATGTTGCTGCCGTCGGGGCGGTGATACTCCTTGACGGTGCGCACCACCACGGCACGCACCACGTCGCCCTTCTTCACCTGGGCGTTCGGCTGGGCGACCTTGACGGTGCCGATGATCACGTCACCGACCGACGCGTACTTCCGGTAGCTGCCTCCGAGCACACGGATGCAGAGGAGTTCGCGGGCCCCGCTGTTGTCCGCCACCTTGAGTACCGATTCCTGCTGGATCACCTACTTGGCCTTCTCGAGCACCTTGGCGACGCGCCAGCGCTTCTGCTTGGAGAGCGGACGGGTCTCGGCGATGCGCACGCGATCGCCGACCCCGCTCTGGTTGGTCTCGTCGTGCACCTTGAAGCGCCGGTTGATGCGTACAACCTTCTTGTAGAGGGCGTGCGGCTTCTGCTCCTGGACGAGCACGATGCGCGTCTTCTCCATCTTGTCGCTGACCACCACTCCCTCGCGGACCTTGCGGCGCGGGCGGGTGCCTGGCTGCGGCTGCGTGCTCATGGCTGCTCCTCGTCGGGTGCGGCGCCGGCGTCGATCGCGGCCGGGTCGGGGACTGGATCAGTCGCCACCGGCGTCCTGCTCCTCGCCGGGCGCCGCTTCGCCGGCTCCCCCTGCGGCTCGGGGCGCTCGATCTCAGGGGCGCTGATCGCCTCCTCGACGGGGACGGCCGCGCCCGCCACGGC
>JBOHUD010000010.1:0-5171 GCA_050734155.1 Candidatus Dormibacteria bacterium | reverse complement strand
AACGACGCCTGGTCCCACTCATCGGAGAAGCGCTCGGCCAGGCGATTCCACGGCTTGCGGCGGAAGCGGCGGCGAGTGTCGGGGCGGCGTCCCGGGACGTACTGGTACGTGTAGCGCAGGCCGTAGAACCAATGGGTGCGGATCACCTGGTAGACCTCGTCGCGCACGTAGGGGCGGAGCAACTGGGCTGAGAAGAGTGCGTGATCGCCCCCCGGGATGACCTTGCCGATGTCGTGACAGAGAGCGGCGACGACCATCTGGCTGTCGGCCCCGCCCCGCTCCGCACGGCTGGCGACCTGGAGGCAGTGGGTCAGCTGGGTGACCGGGAAGCCGAGGTGGACCTGGTCGAGCAGCCTGAGCGCGAGCAGGACGCGGTCGGCCGTGGACGTGGCCTCCTGGGCGATGCCCAGCTGGCGCCACTGTTGTGGGGTGGCGCTGTCCATGCTGGTCATGGGCGGAACCTCGGCCTCGAGCCCCGCCGGCCGGACGGTGTCTGGTGGTGCCGATGTCATGGCAACTGTCCCCCTCGCGCGGCAGCTCTTCGGCCTTCAGCCACTCCCCCTGTCGCGTAACGTTTGACGCAGTATAGCCCCAAGCGCGAGGACCGCCAGGGCCGTCGCCAGCAGCCCCACAGCCCCCATTCCCAGCCAGCGCAGGTAGAGGCTGGCGTCGTGGTAGGCGGGCGGCGCTGGGAGGGATTGGAGGTGGTGCACGAACAGCCCGCCGTCCGTGGCGGCGTAGACGGCCCTGGTCTGCGGGTCGGCGGCGAGCCCGAGCACGTGGGCGGGAAGCCCGGGGGCGGCGCGGATCCAGTCGTCGCCGCCGTCCTGGCTGAGCAGGACCCCGTAGCCGTCGGTGCCCATGTACACAGCGCCGGTTAGCGGCGCCGTGAACGCCGCCAGCGAGGTCACCCGCGGCGTCCCCGCCAGGCCCCCCGCCGGCAGCAGGATGAACGAGGTCGCCCATCGCCCCCCGGGGGAGCGGCGCCAGACGTGGTTGTCGGTGCCCACCGCCACCACCACTCCGGGCAGCGCGGCCGGCGCGGCGATCAGCTGAGCCGAGGCGCCCAGGAAGGGGGCGCCGGGGTCGGTGGCCAGGGGCTGGCCGGAGGGGCCGGTGACCACGGTGCCCTCATGGATCTGCCACTGGGTGACACCGACCGGGGCCGGCACCGACACGCGGTGTTGCGGCGAGAGGCGCTGGAAGGAATCACCGCCGTCCACCGACAGGAACGTCGCCGCCGCCGTGCTGACCAGGATCTGGCCGGGGCCGGCGCGGACATCGGTGACGCGCTGCCCGGCGAAGCCCAGGGGCTGCCACCAGGGCTGGGCCGCGTGGACGGTGGCGGGCAGGCCGAGCAGCAGCAGGGCCGGAGCGGCGGCCAGCAGGCGGGCGACCCGGCGGCGCTCAGTAGCCATACAGACCGGGGATGACCCCCACCGTGACGGCGGCGTCGGCGACACCGTGGATGACGATGGCGGGCCACAGCGAGCCGGTGCGCTGGGTGATCCAGCCGAGGACCAGGCCGAGCACGATCGTCACCGGCACGAACGCGGCCGCCGGGCCCTGGTACTGCACGGCGATGTGGGCCAGCCCGAAGAACACCGCCTGGCCGGCGTTGGCGGCCCATGCCGGAGCCACGCGATCGAGAGCGCCGAGGAGGACGCCTCGGAACTGCAGCTCCTGGGCCAGCGACTGGAGCAGCGACGCCGGTCCCTGGAGCGGGAGGTCGCGGGCCAGGGCCACCGGCGCCACACCTTCCCGGCCGAGCAGGGTGGCGGGGAGGAGCATCACCACCAGCAGGAAGATGGTGATGCCCGCCACGGTGGCGACACCGGCCACCCTGCGAAAGCTGCGCAGGCGCAGCAGCGGGCGGAGGCCCGGCGGCGAGGCGCGCACCGCGAGCAGCCCGGCCGCCGCGGTCAGCACGACCTCCGCGGCGGAGGCGATCAGCACCTGGGTGTTGAAGTCGAAGCGGTTGCCCGAGATGTCGTAGATCCACTGCGGCCCGCCCGCGAAGACGCTGAACGCCACCGTCATGGCGGCCACCGCCAGGAGCACGGGTCGGGTGGTGGCGAAGCGCCGGCTGAGCAGCGAGGCGGCCGCCAGCGCGGCGGCGACCGCGCTGAGGCGGAGGATGAAGGGATCGACGCCGACGGGGTCGCTGAACAGGCGCGGGACCAGCAGGGTGAAGCCCAGCGCGGCGGCGGCGATGACCAGCGCGGCCGCGGGCGGGAACCAGGCCCGACGGGGAAGGAGGAGGCGGGCTGGTTGCTGGTCCATCGCGCTGTGTATAGCCGACCCCGGGGCGCCGGGGGCTGTGTGAATGCGGGGCTGCGGCGTTGCCCACCGGGTCGCTAGGCTGGGTCGTCATGGTTGCGCCAACCCTGCTGGACGTCCCGGCCAACGGACTGCGGTTCGAGACTCTCATCGCCGGGCCGCAGGATGGGGAGACGGTGATCCTGCTGCACGGGTACCCGCAGAGCGCAGCCTCGTGGCGGGAGACGATGGAGTGGCTGGCGGATCGCGGCTACCAGGCCATCGCTCCCAACCTGCGCGGCTACTCACCCGGGGCCAACCCGGCGGAGGCGAGCGCCTACCGCATGAGCCACCTGGTGGCCGACGTCATGGCCATCGCCGAGGCGCGCGGGGCTGGGCGATTCCACCTGGTCGGGCACGACTGGGGCGGAGCGCTGGCCTGGGCGGCGGCCGGCTCACACCCGGACCGGCTGCTCAGCCTCACCGTGCTGTCAACCCCGCACCCCGCCGCACTGCTGGCCGCCATGCGCACCCCCGGTCAATCCCTGCGCAGCAGCTACATGGCCTTCTTCCGGGTGCGCCGGGTGCCCGAGGCGGTGCTCAACTTCGCCGGGCTGCGGTCGGCGGGGCTGGGGGTGCGCCTGGTCGGGCTGCCGCGCGCCTCCTGGCAGCGCGATCGCGCGCAGCTGCGCCGGGCCGGCGGCCTGCGCGGCCCCCTCAACTGGTACCGCGGCGCCATCACGCGGTCCACCCCGCTGCATCGCGTCACCGTGCCCACCCTGTACATCTGGGGGCGGCGCGATCCCGCCCTCGGCCGCCGGGCCGCGGAGCTGACCGCCAGGCACGTCACCGGCCCCTACCGGTTCGAGGAGATCGACGCCGGGCACTGGATCGTCGACCGCAACGCTGCCGAGCTGCAGCGCCTGCTCGGCGACCACCTGGCGTCACATGGCGCGGCGGTGCCCACCCCGAGCCCAGCGGCGCCGGCGGCAGCCGCGGGGACGGCGCCCCCGGCGAAGCGTGCGCCCGCCACCAGGAAGCCCACCACGGGGACGCGGGCCGCGACCAGGACCGGCGCGCCGGCGAAGCGCGCTCCCCGGAAGCGCAAGACCAGCTCCTGAAGCGAGAACGGCACGGAATTCGGCCTCTGCTAGGCTTGCCGCCGCGATGAGCGTCACCATCCTGGTGGGCGGGCAGTGGGGCGACGAGGGCAAGGGAAAGGTCATCGACCTGCTTGCGGATCGCGTCGACATGGTGGTGCGCTCGCAGGGTGGCAACAACGCCGGACACACCGTGGTCGCCGGGGGCAGGGAGCACAAGTTCCACCTCATCCCCAGCGGCATCCTCAACCCCAGGACCACCTGCGTCATCGGGCACGGCGTGGTGGTGGATCCCCGGGTGTTCCTGGAGGAGGTGGACAACCTCCACGCCGAGGGGGTGAGCACGGGCAACCTGGTGATCAGCGAGCGCGCCCACATGGTGATGCCGTACCACCCCGAGCTGGACCGCCTCGGCGAGCAGCAGCGTGGCGACGACCGGCTGGGCACCACCGCGCGCGGCGTGGGTCCGGCGTACGAGGACAAGGTGCGCCGCATCGGCTTTCGCATCGGCGACCTGCAGAAGCCCGCCTTCCTGGAGAAGAAGCTGCGCTTCGTGCTGCGCTTGAAGAACGACGTGCTCACCAAGCTGTACGACGCCACCGCCTTCGACGAGGCCGCCATCCTGGACGAGTACCTGGGCTACGCGGAGCGCCTCAACCACATGATCCGCGACATCCATCCCCTGATCCGCGACGCCGTGGCCGGCGGCGACCGCATCCTGCTCGAGGGTGCCCAGGGCGTGATGCTCGACATCGACGTGGGCACGTACCCCTACGTCACCTCCTCGGCGCCGACGGCAGCGGGCGCGTGCGCCGGCAGCGGCATCCCGCCGTCGCGGATCGACAAGACTATCGGGGTGTTCAAGGCGTACACCACCCGCGTGGGCTACGGACCCTTCCCGACGGAGCTGAGCGATGCGCTCGGGGAGCGCATCCGTGAGGTGGGCGCGGAGTTCGGCACCACCACCGGCCGCGCCCGGCGGGTGGGCTGGTTCGACGCCGCGGTGGCGCGCTACGCGGTGGACACCAACGGCATCGACGCCATGGTGCTCACCAAGGTGGACGTCCTCGATGAGCTGCCCCAGCTGCGCATCTGCACCGGATACGAATGGCGCGGGGACTTCTGGGACCACCCCATGGCCAACATCTCGCATCTCAAGCACTGCGAGCCGGTGTACGAGGAGATGCCGGGATGGATGGCCAGGACGCGCGACTGTCGCACCTTCGAGGACCTGCCGGGGCCGTGCCGCGCCTACATCGAACGACTCGCCGAGCTGTGTGGCGCGGATGTGGACGTGGTGTCGGTGGGGCCGGATCGGGACCATACGCTGGTCCGCCGCCCGCTGGTGTAGCCGCGTAACCGCACCACATCACCATGACGAAAGGGAAACGGCCGCCTTCACACGAAGACAGACCTGCAAGACTGCCTTGATGTCGTCTACGTGCCAGGGCGCACCCCAGCAGCATTCGGCTGGCCGCCGATGTCGTCATGTCGCGGCCTACCATCGAGCATTGCGAGGGGAGCTTTTACAGTGAGCCGGATCGCCGTGGTCGGAACGGGCTACGTCGGATTGACCACCGCAGCCTGCCTCGCCGACCTGGGCAATGATGTGCTCGGCGTCGACATCGACGAGAACCGCATCGAAATCCTGGCCGGCGCGGAGATGCCCTTCTACGAGCCCGGCCTGGGCGAGCTGGTGGCGCGCAACGTGCAGAGTGGCCGGTTGCGGTTCACCGCCAGCTACGACGAGGCCATCCCCGACGCCGAGTTCGTCTTCATCGCCGTGGGGACGCCCATGGATGGTTCCGGCCA
>JBOHUD010000009.1:0-80752 GCA_050734155.1 Candidatus Dormibacteria bacterium | reverse complement strand
GCCCACGGCGGGGTGCGCCGCTGGCACTGGGGCCGCGTCCACCGCCTCGCCCTGCGCCACCCGCTGGCGACGCGGCGGATGCTGCGCCCGCTGCTCAACGCTCCGGGACTGCGCGTCGGCGGCGGCGTCGACACCGTGATGGCCACCGGCCACCACCCCGGCAGGGGCTTTGCCACCAAGCTCTTCGCCCCCTCCTGGCGGCAGGTGCTCGACGTCGGCAACTGGGAGGACGGGTGCAGCGGGGTTCTCTATCCCGGCCAATCCGGGCATCGGGCGTCGCGCCATCACCACGACCTCTCCAGGCGATGGTTGAGCAATCGCCAGTTCCCGCTCACCTGGGGAGACGCGGCATTCGCAGGACGACGACGTTTGCGGCTGATGCCTCGCGAACGTGGGCTCATCGCCACCCAGTCGCGCCTATGATCGGCCGCAGATGACGGCGGCGAGGCCGTCCCGGTCCGGACAGGCCGGGCTGATTCGGGGATGCTGCTTTCCGCTGATCCTGCTGGTGGTCCTGGTCGCGGCCACGGTGCTGGTCGGCCAGCGAGCGCTGGCCGCGCCCGACCTCGGCGCTCCTCCGGGGGGCACGGCCCACGGCACCACCGAGGCGGTGATCGCGGCGGCGCTCGCCGGCGACGCGGCGACGCAGCTCATCGCCGGTGACCACGCGCTGGTGAAGCTCAGCGAACGCGATCTCACCGTGATCGCCAACGCACGCAATCCCTCACCCGACCGCTATCGCAATCCCCAGGCGCGCGTGCGCAACGGCTACGTGGTGGTCTCCGCGGACTCCAGCCTGGGTCCGTTCGGGGTGACCGAGGTGGCCCGCTTTGCGCTGCTGTTCAGCAACACGTCGGGGAGCGCCCAGGTCACCACCCACGTGGTCGACTACGCCGTCGGGCAGCTGGGCGTTCCCGGGTTCATCGGGGATCGCGTGGATCCCCGAGGGTCCGCCACCATCAACCTGTCCGCGCTGTTCGCCTCCAACCCCGCGCTCGAGGCCCTCCTGCAGACGCTGGACTGCGTCGCCGTGCACGATGACGGCGTCCGGGTCGGCTTCCACCGCCCCGGCGTCAGCGCCGATGCCTCGCGCTGCGGCTGACCGGAGGTGCCGAGCACCCCGGCCTAGAATCGCCTGGTGAAGCTCCAGGACATCCTCGACTGGTCCGCGCAGCTGGCCGGCTGCGACTCCGCACCGGCCGACTCGCAGGTGTACGTGGAGGCGCGGTCAGACGTCCGCCGCGTGCTCTTCGGTGTCGACATCTCGCTCGCGGAGATCCTCTGGGCGCAGCAGAACGGCTTCGACGCCGTCATCGCTCACCATCCGCTGGGGGACGCCGCCCGGAGTGGCCTGATCGAGGTGGTGCGTCGCCAGGTCGACCAGATGGGGGCCGAGGGGGTGGCTCGCGACGTGGCCGAGCACGCCGTCGCCACCCGCCTGGAGGCGGTGGCGCATCGAGTCCACGTCAGCAACCTCAACGCGCTGGTGGACGGGGCCCGACTGATGGGCATGCCGCTGTGCAACGTGCACCTGGCCTGCGACATCATCACGCGCAACGCGCTGATCGAGCTGCTGCGCAGCCGGGCGGTCGAGGACAGCAAAGTCGGCGACGCCATCGACTGGCTCAGCGACTGCTTTGCAGAGTATCGACACGGCCACTCCAAGCCGGAGGTGTGGGCGGGCTCGGCCGGCAACCGGCTGGGTCACTGGACGGTGGCCATCGCCGGCGGCACCAACGGCGGTTTCCCGGTGTTCAACGAGTACTTCCGGGCAGGGGTCGACACCATCCTGGCGATGCACATCGACCAGGCTGATCTCCAGCAGCTCCGCGCCGCCACCGAGCTCTCCAACACGCTGGTGATCACCGGTCACATGGCCAGCGACAGCATCGGCATCAACGCCGTCATCGCCGGGCTCGAGGAGCGCGGGATCGAGGTGGTGCGCACCGGCGGGGTGGTCGCGCCCTGAGGCGACCGACGCTGCCTTCAACCGGGCGGATCGGGCTCCGTGGCTGCGAGCACGAAGGCGGCGTGGCTCTGCACCTGCGGGTAGTTCCCCAGTGGCGTGTGGTCCGCGGGATCGGCGACCTCGCCGAAGAGGTCGAGCGGGCCGCGCGATGCCGCCGCGGCCGCGAAGGGCGGCGAGCCGTCGCGCCCGCAGCGGTGCAGCGCCTCGGCCACCCAGAAGGTGGGGAACAGGAAGGGTGCGCAGGGTTCGTCGAGAGGGTCCTCCGCGGCCAGGTGCCGGTCGACGAGGCCGTGGCGTGACAGCTGCGACAGGATCGCGTCCAGGGTGTCCTCACGGCGGCGATCCCCTTCGGCGAACAGCCCGAAGAGCACCGCCTGGGCCAGCGCCGCGTCGGGGCCGCCCCCCTGGTCGTGCAGTGTCAGCGGACCCTCGCCGCTGAGCAGGCCACTGCGGATGGCCGCGGCGGTGCGCCGCCAGCGCTCCGCATCGCCCTCGACCGCACCGCGCGCGCCCAGGGCGGCCGCCTGGACCAGGCCAGCCCAGGCGGCGACCCGGGAATGGGTGTAGTGGCGCGGGCTGCCGCGGATCTCCCAGATGCCGTGGTCCGCCTGGGTCCAGTTGTCGGCGGTCCAGTCGGCGACCCGCACCGCGCCGGCGCGCAGTGAGCGCGGCAGGACATCACGCGCCGCCAGCGCCGCCGCCAGCTCGAGGATCTCGCCGGCGACGTCGAGCTGCGGTTGCTCGGCCGCGGCGTTGCCGATGCGCACCGGCCGAGCTCCGCGATAGCCGCCCAGGTGATCGAGCCTCTGCTCCGGCGGCGGAGCCGTGCCGTCGACGCGCAGGAGCACCGCGGGCGGCACAGCCCGTGCCGCCTCACCGATGAAGTCGCCGAGCCCCGCAGCCTCCTCCACCAGGTTGGTGCGCAGCATGGCCAGGGCTGCCAGGGCGGTGTCGCGCAGCCAGCTGTAGCGGTAGTCCCAGGTGCGGGAGCTGGCCGGCCACTGCGGCAGCGAGGTGGTGGGCGCGGCGACGATGCCACCGTCACGCTGCTGCAGCGCGGCCAGCACGGCAGCGCTCTGCACCACCAGCGCACGGGCGGTGCTCTCGCCGAGGGTGCTCGCCGCCAGCGGGCTCGGTGCCAGCGCCGCCGCGGCCGGCAGCCTGGTGGCGAACCAATGCCGTGTGCCCTCCAGCGAACCTGATGGTGCCGCGCTGGCGGCGCCGCACAGGATCACCGCGCCCTCCGACGAATCGAGCGTGAACCGGCACGCCGCCACACCCCGCTCGTCCAGCGACCACGACGCCGGCGCGTGGACGGCGAGGTCGAGGCCAGCAGCGCCGGCGTCGACCTGCAGAACGGCGCCGGCGGCCGACGGCCGTGGCGTGGCCCGCGCCGCGTCGGGTGCCATTGACAGCGTGACCGCGACCTCGACCTGGCCGTTGGCGCGCAGGCTGCGCAGCAGGCGTGGCGCACCGTCACAGGCCAGCGCGTCGTGCACGATCAGCTGGCTGCGGCCGACGCGCCAGACCGTGCGCAGGATCAGCGTGCCGGGCACGTATCCGCGCTCCACCACTGACGCGCCGGGATCCGCCGGGGCCACCACGAAGCTGCCCCCCACGGCCGGGTCGAGAATGGAGAGCAGGCACGGGGTCGAGTCAATGCGCGGCCAGCACAGCCAGGCGACGTTTCCATCCGGGTCGATCAGCGCCGCGGTGCGCCCGTCGGCGAGCAGCGCGTGGTCGCCGATGGCATGCTGCACGGCGGCGCAGTGTAGTTGTCAGCGGTCAGCCGCGACGGCGCGCCGGCTGGGAGGAGGCGCAACGGCTGCACCGCGCCACCCTGGCGAGCTGCTGTGCCAGGGAGAGCGCCGCAGACCACTGCGCGAGCTGATGCAGTTCGTCCTGCTCCAGCGTCACCCGCCCGGAGCCGTGCCGCCGATCAGCTGACGGCGGTCAGTCCGGGATGGTGTTGGCGATGCGGGCGATCTTGGCGGCCCACATCGGGTCGCTGGCATAGTCGACGTTCATGCCGCGCAGCGTGGGTCCGTGGTAGAAGACGCCGCTGCTCGAGAGGTAGTTCTGCGCGACCTTCTGGGCGACGAACTGGATGCAGGCGTCGAAGCTGGGGAAGCTGAGCGCGTCCCCGTAGGGATGGGCGTCGTCGGCGCCGTAGCCGAAGAGGTTGTGCTTGTCCTGGGCGATCGCGCTCGTGCCCCAGGCGGACTCGAGGATGGCGTGGGCCACGAAGTAGCGCGCGCTCACGTGGTAGGTGTGCTCGGCGTTCATGAAGCTCGAGCCCAATCCGGCGAGCGCGCTGCCGCCCAGGAACGAGTCCAGCCTGGCCGCCGTCTCCCCCGACGGCTTGGTGAGGTCGGTGTCGACGCTGAAGACCGGGCCGGACACCGGGGTGAAGACGGTGTTGTTGTTGCGCGCCGCGGCGGCGGCGGCCTGGGCGGCGGCGGCACGAGCAGCCGCGGCGGCGGCGGCGGCCTGGGCGGCGGCGGCAGCCTGGGCGGCGGAGAGCTGATGCACGGCGGTGGTGAGGGTGCTGTTGGCGGCGATGGCCACCGCCTGGAGCTGGTCGGTCTCGACGGACACCACCGCCTCGGCGGTGGCGGCCTGCTGGCTCGCCACCTGCGCCTGCTGGCGCGCCAGGGTGGCGTCGGTGAGCGCCTGGCGGGCCGCCGACTGGGCGTCGGCGATGCGCTGGAGCAGGATCTTGCCGGCGCGGTCCACCCGGTCCATCTCGGCGGCGCGCTGGAAGACGTCACCGATGTCGGAGGCGGCGATGATGTAGGCGAGCGCTCCCTCGGCTCCACCCGTCTTGTAGACGCTGCGCACGTAGGCGGCCAGCTGCGCCTTGTCGTCGCTCACCTGGCGATCGAGGGTCACCACCCGGGCGCTGTCGGCGGTCACCGCCAGGTCGAGGCCGGCGAGGCGAGCCTGCACAGCGGCCAGCTGCTGCTGCGCCCCGGCGAGCTGCTGCTGGGCCGCTCCCAGCTGGGTGCTCGCCTGCCGGGCGTGCTGCTGCGCCTGGGCGAGATTCTGCTGGGCGACGCTGACGCTGGGAGTGCTGTCGGCGCGCGCCGGGAGCGCGATCGCGGTCAGCGCGGCCGCCACCAGGCTGATGGCGAGCGCGCGGCGACGAACGGAGAGGTGCACTCGACCAAGACTGCCAGCAGCGCCACATCCGGCCAGCCGGTGTCACCGCGCCGTCACGGGACCGTTGCGCAGCGGTGGGAGGGCCGCGGTCAGGAGGCCCCGGGGAAGGCTAGGAAGCCTTGCGCTCGAGGAGGGTCTCGCCCACCGACTCCGCCTCGAAGCTCAGCTCCTCGGAGTGGCGAGGGCCGCAGTCGGGGCACTGGATGTGACCGCCGATGGGCTCACCGTTGGCCCCGAAGTACACGACCGCGAGCCGCTCCGCGCGGCAGCGGGGGCACGTGTCCAGGGTCGTCATGCGTATCTCCGCGTGGGCGACGACGAGCAGCTGACCCCATCATCGCATGGCGGCCGCTGCCGCGCGACTCGGCGACGCCGGGCCGCGCCGGCGCCGGATTGCGCCGCCGCTGCCTGTACTACCGTCGGCGCCGTGTCGCCCACCACCCCCACAGCCGGGCAGCGCCACCTGCTCGAGCGCCACCTCGACGAGCTCGAACACTGGAACGTGCGCCTCAACCTGACCACCGTGCCCCGCGCTCGGGCATGGGAGCGCCATGTCGACGAGACGCTGCTGCTCCTCGACTCGGCCGCGCTGCCCGCCGCCGGTCGCTGTGCCGACCTGGGCTCAGGAGGGGGCATCCCCGGCGTTCCCATCGCCATCCTCCGCCCCGACCTGGCGATTACCCTGATCGAGTCGGACCGCCGCAAGGCCGGTTTCCTGGTCCACGTCTGCGGCCTGCTCGACCTGGGCAACGTGACAGTCGCCGCCCGCCGAGCCGAGGAGCTGAATCGAGACCCCCTGCAACGCGCGGCCTACGACGCCGTGGTGTCACGCGCCGCCGCCCCACCGGCGCTGCTCTGGCGGCTCTCCCGACCGCTGCTGCGGGCGGGCGGCACGCTCTGGGCGCTGGTGTCGGACAGCGACGCCGTGGCCGCGGTCACCGCCCTGCGCGCCGAGCCCGGCGCCCATGCCCGGCGCGCAGCCCCCGGGCTGCTGGCCGTCATCAGGCAGGAGCCCGAGAGCAGCGGGTTTCCCTGAGCCCAGGGAGGTCCGCAGCGCAGGGAGACGTCCCTGGGCGGATCAGCCGAACCGCCTCTGGATCGCGCTCGTCACCGCCGTGCGCTCGTTCCACGGGACGCTGGTGTCGCCCTGGACGATCGAGCTCTCGTGGCCCTTGCCCGCGCAGAGGACGGTGTCGCCCGGCTGCGCGCGCCCGATGGCGAAGTCGATGGCGTCGGTGCGGTCGGGGATGACGTGCAGGGTGTCGCCGCGACGCTTGCCGGCGAGCTCGGCGCCGGCGGCGATCTGCTCGCAGATGGCGAGGCGGTCCTCGTGGCGAGGATCCTCGTCGGTCACCACCACGATGTCGGCGAGCCGCCCGGCGACCTCGCCCATGACCGGGCGCTTGCCGAGGTCGCGCTCCCCCGCTGAGCCGAACACCACCAGGACCCGCCCGGTGGTGGCCGCGCGCAGCTCGATCAGCACCTTCTCCAGCGATTCGGAGGTGTGGGCGTAGTCGATGACCACGCTGAACGGCTGACCGGCGTCGACCCGCTCCATGCGGCCGTGGACGCGGCTGAGCCCGGCGATGCCCGCGACCGCGGCGTCGAAGGGGGCCCCGGCGGCGCAGGCGGCGCCCAGCGCCGCCAGCGCGTTGGCGGCGTTGAACCGCCCCGCCAATCGAAGCGCCAGGTCGGCGTCCCCCCACGGCGTGCGCGCCCGCAGGCGGACACCCTCGGGGCCTGCGCTGACGTTCTCGGCCACGAGGTCGGCGGCGGCTCCGCCGGCGCTGTAGGTGAGGCGCACCGCCACGGGCAGGGCGGCCAGGCGGGGAAAGCCGAAGTCGTCGTCACAGTCGAGGACCGCGATCCCGTCGGCGCGCGAGCCCACCAGCTCGAGCAGCCGTGCCTTGGCGGCCAGGTACCCCTGCCGGTCCCCGTGCACATCGAGGTGCTCGGAGGTGATCCGCGTGTACACCGCGAGCCGGTAGTCGACGTGGTCGACGCGGTGCATCTCCAGGCCGTGTGACGACGTCTCCACCACCACATGGGTGCAGCCGGAGGCATGCAGCGCCGCCAGCCTGCGGTGGGTCTCGACCGCCTCCATCGTGGTCTGGCGGGTGGTGTTGGCGACGACGCGGTCGCCGTCGCGGAAGTCGACTGTGGAGATCAGGCCGCTGTGCAGCCCGGCTGCCTGCCATGCCGCCCAGAGCATGGTGGAGGTGGTCGTCTTGCCGTCGGTGCCGGTGACCCCGGCCACCGTCAGCGAGCGCGATGGATGCCCGTGGATGGCCGCCGCCAGCGCGCTCAGCGCCAGCCGGGAGTCGGCGACCATCACCACGGGCACACCCGGGGGCGGGGCCGGGTCGAGGCGGCTCTCGGCGACGACGGCGACCGCCCCTGCGGCCACCGCGGCGGCGGCGTGGCGGTGTCCGTCCTGGCGCCGGCCGGCCACGGCGACGAAGAGCGCCGCGGGCGCCACCTCGCGGGAGTCGTGGGCGACGCTGGCGATCTCGACTCCCGTGTCGTCCCCGGACACGGCGCGGGGCACGATCCCGGCTGCAGGGAGCAGTTCGCGCAGGCCAATCACCGGGCCGCAGTCTACCGGCGCGCGATCCGGGGCACCGCGGAAAGGCGACTGAATTGGTCGGGTATTGGGTACCATTCACGCATGCCCAGCTCTCGCGATCTGCTCGACGCCGCCCGCCGCGTCATCCCCGAGGTCACCCCGCAGCAGGTCGCGCGCGAGGGTGGCGCGCGCACCCTGATCGATGTCCGGGAGCGCAGCGAGTTCGACGAGGGCCACATCGGGGGGGCGCTGCACCTCAGCAAGGGGTTCATCGAGGTCCAGGTGGAGGATCGCGTCCCTGCCAAGGACACCCCGATCACGCTGTACTGCGCCGGCGGCACGCGCTCGCTGCTCGCCGCCCGTGCTCTGCACGAGCTCGGCTACAGCGACGTGCGCTCCATGAGCGGCGGTTTCAACGCCTGGAAGCAGGCTGGCTTCGATTTCGCCGTCCCCCGGGTGCTCAGCGCCGAGCAGAGGCGCCGCTACAGCCGCCACCTGCTCATCCCCGAGGTCGGTGAGGAGGGCCAGGCCAAGCTGCTCGCCGCCAAGGTGCTGCTGATCGGCGCCGGAGGGCTGGGAAGCCCCGCCGCGCTCTACCTCGCCGCCGCCGGGGTGGGCACCATCGGGCTGGTCGATTTCGATGTCGTCGACGATTCCAACCTGCAGCGCCAGGTCATCCACACCCGCGACCGCATCGGCATGCGCAAGACGGAGTCGGCGCGCATCGCCATCGAGGCGATCAACGGCGACGTGCGCGTGGTCACCCACGACGAGATGCTCAACTCGGAGAACGCCCGCCGCCTGTTCGATCAGTACGACATCATCGTCAACGGCTGCGACAACTTCCCCACCCGCTACCTGGCCAACGACGTCGCGCTGTTCGCACGCAAGCCCCTGGTGGACGGCGGCATCTTCAGGTTCGAGGGGCAGGTCACCACCGTGCTCCCGTTCGCCTCGCCCTGCTACCGCTGCCGCTACCCCTCCCCGCCACCGCCGGAGGAGGCTCCCTCCTGCGCCGAGGCCGGGGTGCTCGGCGTGCTCCCCGGGATCGTCGGCATCCTCCAGGCCACCGAGGTGGTCAAGCTGATCGTCGGCATCGGCCAGCCGCTCGCCGGCCGCCTGCTCCACGTGGACACCCTGGACATGCGCTTCCGCGAGTTCCGCATCCCCCGCGATCCCGGCTGCCCCGTCTGCGGCGAGAACGCCACCATCACCGCGCCCATCGACTACGAGGGCTTCTGCATGATGCCCTCCGGGGTGGCCACCGAGGCGATCGCCGTCGGCGCCTGAGCCGCCCGATCCCCTCGGCAGGGCGGCCTATGATCTGGCGGCCGTGAGCCCATTGGAGATCGTCGAGGTCGCGCCTGCCGACATGGAACGGTTCGTGCTGACCGCGCATGGCTTCTGGGCCGACGTGCCCGAGGAGGGCCTCGACCTGGTGCCACGGGTGCTCGACCGCGCCCTGCTGGCGCGCCTCGACGGCGCCGACGTCGGCGCCGCCGCGGTCATCGACTTCCCGCTGACACTGCCCGGCGGCGCCAGCGTGGCCATGGACGGGGTCACCTGGGTGGCGGTTGCGGCCACCGCTCGCCGGCGGGGCGCGCTGCGCGCCATGATGGAGCGCTGCCTCGGCAGCGCCCGTCAGCGCGGCGTCTCCGTCCTCGGGCTGGGTGCGTCGGAGAGCTCCATCTACCGCCGCTTCGGCTACGGCGTGGCCAGCCACATCGGCGGTGTCGAGCTCGACACCGCCAACGCGGTCCTGCGCATCCCCCTCCACGACCCTGGACGGCTGCGCTTCCAGGCGCTCGACAGCGCCATCCCGATGGTGCGCGACGTCGAGAGCCGGCAGCTCGACCGCGTCGGCGGCATCAGGCGCTCCGAGAGCCACTGGCGTCGCATCGTCGCCATCGGCGCCAAGCCGAAGGGCGAGGCGGGCCGGATGCAGGTGGTGGTGCACGAGGACGGCTCCGGCACAGTCGACGGTTTCGTCCTGTACCGCCTGGAGATGCGCTGGCCGGACGAGGTCGCCGACGGGATCGTCCATGTCAAGGAGCTCACCGCCCTCAACCGCGACGCTCACCTGGCGCTCTGGACGCACGTGCTCGGCATGGACCTGGTCCGACACCTGCACATGGAGCGCTTCTGGCTCGACGACCCCATCCAGCATCTCCTCGCCGATCCCCGCCGTCTGCGCATCCGCACGCGCGATGATCTCCATCTGCGGGTGGTCGACGTGGTGGCGGTGCTGCAGGCGCGCCGCTACTCGCGCGAGGACGCGATCGTCATCGAGGTGCGCGACGAGCGCTGTCCCGACGTCTGCGGCCGCTACGCGCTCGAGGGTGGGTTGGAAGGAGCCAGCGCCGCGCCGACCGACGCCGCGGCGGACATCGTGCTCGACGCCGCCGCCCTCGGATCGCTGCTGCTCGGCGATGTCAGCGCGTCGGCGCTGCACCGCGCCGGGATCGTCGAGGAGCTGCGTGGCGGCGCCGCGCGCCGCGCCAGCGCGATGTTCAGCTGGTCGCCGCGACCCTGGCTGAACCACATGTTCTGAGTGCGCTAGGGGCGGGTCGCGCGGGCGTCGAGGAATTCCCCGAGCAGCGCTGAGAAACGCGCCGGCTGCTCGAGGTTGGGGAGGTGGGCGCTGCCGTCGAACTCCTCCACCACGGCGCCCGGGATGGCGCCCGCCATGGCCCGCGACTCCGCCGCCGGGGCGATCACGTCGGCGGTGCCCAGGATCACCAGGGTCGGCACGTCGATGCCGGCCAGCAGGGCTGTGCTGTCGGCTCGGGCGGCCATGGCGTCGAGGGCGGCGAGCACACCCGCGTCGGTGCACCGGCGGATGCGGCCGCGCACCGGGTCGGCGATGTGCACCTCGGCACGGCATGCCGCGCAGAGCAGGCGTCCTGTCATCGGTTCCACGATGCTCTCGACGCCCCCGGCGCGCACCTCTTCGGCCATCGCCGCGCGCGCCGCGCCGGCGCCGTCATCGTCGGCGACGGCGCGGGTGCTGGCGAGCACCAGCGAGCCCACCCGTCCCCGGGCCGCGCGCAGCAGCGCGAAGCACGTGTAGCCGCCCATGGAGAGGCCGCACACGGAGAACTCATCGATGCCGAGCCTGTCCAGCTCGCCCAGGACGTCGCTCGCGTAGCTGTCCAGGCTGACCGGCCCGGGGGCGGGCGAGGAGGCGCCGCATCCCCAGAAGTCGGGACGCAGGCAGCGATACCGACCACTGAGGGCTGCCACCTGCGCATCCCACTGGGAGGCGTCGAGCGGAAACGCATGGAGCAGGAGGACGGCGGGACCCTCGCCGCTGTCGTGGATCGCCAGGCCGCTCACCGCGCCGACAGTAGCCGACCGGCTCAGCTCAGGGTGGCGGCGGGCTGCACCGGGAAGTCCTCGAGGCCGGCCGCCTCGATGGTGGTGCGCGCGTGCTTCTCGACGTCGCGCAGCTTGAGGATCTCGCTGGGGGTGATCAGGGTGATGGCCACGCCGCTGCGGCCCGCTCGCGCAGTGCGCCCCACGCGATGGAGGTACTCGTCGGGGGTGGTGGGCACGTCGTAGTTGATCACGTGGGAGATGTCGTCGATGTCGAGCCCGCGCGCCGCGACATTGGTGGCGATCAGGTGCTTGACATGGGTCGCGACGAACGCCGCCATGGCAGCGTTGCGCTCCTTCTGGGTGAGATCGCCGTGCAGCACGCCCACGCTCTGGCCGCGCCGTTCCAGCTGGGCCTGGAGGACGTCCGCGGTGCGCTTGGTCTCCACGAAGATGAGCGACATGACCACGTCGGGCTGGTCGAGGATGCGCATCATCACATCGACCTTGTCGGCCCAGCTGGTCTGCACGTAGAGCTGGCGGACACCTGCTGTGATCTCGGGGCGGATGCTGATCGCCACGGTGAGGGGGTCGCGCATGTGGCGCATGGCGAGGCGCCTGACCCAGTCGGGCATGGTGGCGCTGAAGAGCATCGTCTGGCGATCGCTGGGACACTGGCGGAGGATCCTCTCCACGTCGGGGGCGAATCCCATGTCGAGCATGCGGTCGGCCTCGTCGAGCACCGCAAAGCGCACTCGTGAGAGCGACAGGGAGCGCCGCTGGATGTGATCGGCGAGCCGTCCCGGCGTGGCCACCACGATGTGCGCACCGGCGCGCAGGGCATCGAGTTGGCGGGCCATGGAGTCGCCGCCGTAGATCGCCACCGACGAGATCTGATGTCGTTGCGCGAGCACCGTGATCTCCTCATGGACCTGCACGGCGAGCTCGCGTGTGGGACAGAGGACGAGCGCCTGCACCGAGCCCTTGCGGGGATCGAGCTGCTCGATGATGGGAATGCCGAACGCCGCCGTCTTGCCGCTGCCGGTGTGCGCCTGGCCGATGACGTCCCGCCCCCGCAGCGCCGGCGGGATGGCCCCGGCCTGGATGGGCGTGGCCACGCTGAACCCCATCTCGGCCACGGTGGCCAGCATGGCAGCGCTGAGGCCCAGCCGGTCGAAGGGAGCGGACTGTTGGAGCGGTTCTGTCGCGGCCTCGTCGTCCACGCCGAAACCCGCGGGACGGGGCCTTGCGACCGGCGGTCTGTGTGACCGCGCACGGAGTGATGAACGCAAGACAGTGCAATTGTACTCGACGATGGCTCAGCGACGGCCCAGTGCCGCGCCGCCATAAGATCACCGCAGCTTGGCCGAGATCCTCTGCACGCTGCCCCTGCCCGCTCCTTTCGAGGCGATGGTGCGCCCGCGCGCGTCCCTGGCCGCTCTCGGGAGCATCCTGCCCACCGCCGAGCTCATCGATCGGCTGCGCTCCGCACCGATCGATGTCCTCTGCCCCCAGCTGCGTGACGCGGTGACCCCGGCCGTCCTCGACGCCGGCCTGCCCCGGCTGCGCTGCGTGGCGCTCTATGCCGTCGGCTTCAACAACGTCGACGTGGACGCGGCCAGCCAGCGCGGCATCGCGGTCAGCAACACCCCGGGAGTGCTCACCGACGCCACCGCCGATTGCGCCGTGGCGCTGATCCTGGCTGCGGCGCGGCGCATCTGCGAGGGGGACTCCGCCATGCGCGCCGGTGCGTTCGCGGGCTGGGAGCCCGATTACATGCTGGGCATGGAGCTGACCGGCGCGCTGCTCGGCCTGGTCGGATTCGGCCGCATCGGCCAGGCGGTGGCCCGGCGCGCCCTGGGCCTGGGGATGCGCGTCGCCTACACCACCGACGTCGAGGTGACTGTCGACGACGACATCCGCGATCGGGTCACCGAATTGCCGCTCAGTGTCCTGCTCGCCACCGCCGACGTGGTCTCGCTGCACGTTCCGCTCACCGAGCACACCCACCACCTCGTCGACGAGACAGCGCTGCGCTCCATGCGGTCCACCACGGTGCTGGTCAACACCTCGCGCGGCCCGGTCGTCGACGAGGCGGCCCTGGTGCGCGCTCTGCAGCAGGGCTGGATCTCGGGCGCCGGTCTCGACGTCTACGAGAACGAGCCCGAGCTCGCCCCCGGGTTGCGCGAGTGCCGCAACGCGGTTCTCTCGCCGCACCTGGGCAGCGCCACCGTGGCCACCCGCGCCGCCATGGCGCGGCTCACCGCGCAGAACACGCTCGACGCGCTCGAGGGCCGCATCCCCACCAACTGCGTGAACCCCACGGTGTGGGCCGCGGGCGCGCCCCCGCCCGCGGATTGAGCGGGAACTCGGGCGCTCCGCCGCCGACCGCGACGGGAGCGCCGCCCCCGCCGATCGCCGAGCTGCCCATCACCTTCGCGCCCCGGCTGGCGGTCCTGGACATCGACGGCACCCTGATCGACGACGCCCTGCGGCTGCATCCGCACACCCGCGACGCCGTCCGCGCCGCCGCCGCCAGGCTGCCCGTCATCCTGGCCACGGGGAGGATGTACACCTCCGCTGTGCCCTGGGCACGAGAGCTGCGCGTGCGCGAAGCGCTGGTCTGCTACCAGGGGGCGCTGATCCGCGAGCTGCCCCACGGCGCCACCCCGGGATCCGTGCTCTACGAGGAGGGTCTGGCGCCGGACGTGGCCCTGGCCGCCATCGACATCGCCCGCCGGCGGGGCTGGCATCGCCAGGCCTACGTCGACGACCGGCTCTACTGCGAGCAGGACCGCCCCGAGGCGCACCTCTACGCTCGCATCGCCCAGGTGCCCATCAACTTCGTGGAAGATCTGGCCACCCTTGTCAGCAAGGGGAGCACCAAGGTGGTGTGCGTCAGCGACGACCGCGCCGTCATCGAGGCGTGCGTGCTGGCCATGACCGAGGCGCTGGGGGCGCGGGGGCGGGTCACCCGCTCGCTGGACTGGTTCGTCGAGGTGGTCAGCCCAGGTGTCAACAAGGCGGCGGCGGTGGAGCGGCTCTGTGCCCGGCTCGGCCTGTCGCTGCACGAAGCGGTCGCCGTGGGTGACGCGCCCAACGACGCGGAGCTGCTCGGCGCCGCCGGGTGTGGGGTGGTGGTGCGCAGCGCCCGCCCCGAGGTCCTGGCGGCGGCCGACGCCACCTGCGCCGAGCCGGAGGGCGCAGGCGTCGCCGAGGTGCTCGAGCACTTCGGGCTCTGTGGCTGAGACGGCGGAGCCCTACAGGGTGAACCCGCGGCCGTTCTTGCGACCGAGCTCGCCCCGGGCGACGCGCTCGCGGAGGAGCGCGGCCGGGGCCCAGCGCTGCTCACCGGTCTGGCGATGGCCCTCCTCGAGGATGGCCGCCACCACGTCGAGGCCCACCAGGTCGGCGATCGCGAACGGTCCCATGGGCCAGCCCAGCCCGTTGCGGAGGGCCAGGTCGCAGTCCTCGACGGAGACAAATCCCTCCCCGACCAGCTTGAACGCCTCCTGCATGGCGATGAACAGCACCCGGTTGGCCACGAACCCGAAGCTCTCGCGCTCCACCAGCACCGGCGATTTGCCAATGGCCCGGGCGAAGTCCAGCGCCGCCGTGACCGCGGCATCGCCGGTGTGGGTGCCGCGCACCACCTCGACCAGGGGCATCACCAGGGCCGGGTTCATGAAGTGGAGGTTGAGCAGCCGTTCCGGCCTGGGCACCACGTCAAGGAACAGCGAGCTGGGCAGGGTGGAGCTGTTGGTGGCCACGATGGCGTCCCCGGCAGCGGATCGGCCGATCGCCTCCAGGACCGCGCGCTTGGCTTCGCGATCCTCGGCGACCGACTCGATGATGATCGTCGCCCCCGAGACGGCCGCAGCCAGATCGGTGGTGGCGGTGACCAGGGCCAGCGCCTCGTCGCAGTCGCGCGCGCTGAGCTTGCCCCCCAGGACCCGCTTCGCAAGCAGGGCGGCGCACTGCTCGCGGGCGCCGTCGAGGCGCTCCTGGCTGCGGCTGTAGAGGTGCACCGGGACGCCGTGCAGCGCCGCCTGGTGGGCGATCTGAGCCCCCATCGCGCCCGCGCCCACCACGCAGAGCGTCGCTTCGATCGCCCCCGCGCTCTCCATGCGCGGGAGTCTAGTTGACGAGCGTGTCAGCGCTTGGCGTCAAAGACGGCTACGGTCAGCGTGTATGACCCCCGCGGGTGATGCGCTCATCGCGCTCATCAACTCCGGTCGGCTTCCTATATCGGCACAGTAAACCTGTCCAGGGGTTGGCTGTTTTGGAGCTTGCCCGAACGGCAAGAAGTTGGATGCTCTGAGGGGCCGGTAGCCAGTGGGGCAGACAGACGGCTACAGCAGAGTCTTTCCTCCCGTTCTCCTCGAGCGCTCGGGAACGACGGCGAAGCGTCCACAGGCGCGCGTTCCCGGTCAGAACTCGGCGGCCAGCTCGCGCAGCCGTCGCAGGGTCGCCCTCACCGCACGCCGCTGGGCACGAGCGAGGAGGGCGCGGTCGACCAGTCCTTCTGCCCGGACCATGACGCCGAGAGCGGTGGTCGCATCGCTCCTGAGCGTGACGATGCTGCCATGCCCGGCGGGTTCGACCGCGAGGCCGGTGCGCACCGCCGGCCCCTCATCGTCGGTCGCCGTTGCTAAGGACCGGGGCGGATCCAGCTCAACGATCCGCGCGTGCAGTGTGCGCTCGCCGCGGCGGTCGCGCACACGCGTGAGAATCTCAGAGCCCTCGCGAGGCGGATGTGGGCTGCACCGCCGATCGACGACGCCACGTGACGGGTCGGCGTCGGTGAGCAGGCGCACGCAGGCGCGGAAGGCACTCTCCGGGGGAAGGTCGAGATCGATCCGGCGGATGAGGGTCGCCATGGGCATGACCAGGGTAGTGCGTCGCCAGTCCGACGGCCGCCAGCGGCACCAGAACCGGCGCGATGTCCAGTGCGGCGGGCAGAATCAGGCCATCGGCACCCAGGATCTCAGCGCGAATCTGCTCGCCGACCGCATCCGGCCGCTGAGCCAAGAGATTGCCAGGACAGGCAACATCGACGTAGCAGGGCAGTTGCGGTGACCCACTCGACGTACTGGCGGCTGCTTTGATGCCGCTCGGGTTGGCGACCCATCACCGATCTGGGATCCCACGCTGGTGCACGACCTTGTAATTCAGCGCTGATTGCCCTCAACGCTTGGCCTCAAGACCTGAGCAACGAGGATGGTCGCGCGTAGCGTCGTCCCGTCGCCCGGTCTCGAGGCGATCTGCAGGGTCCCGCCCACCGCATCGAGGCGGTCCTCCATGTTGGTCAGCCCATTGCCGCGGGCGGTGGCGCTGACATCAAACCCGCGACCGTCGTCGGTGACCTCCACGATGAGCTGTTCGCCACGCGTGCGAAGGCGCACGGTCGCAGCGGATGCGTGCGCGTACTTCTGGACATTCTGCAGCGCTTCCAGCACGCAGAAGTACACTGCGGCCTCGATGTCCTCGGGATAGCGGCCGATGCCGTCGGCGTCGATGGTGACGGGGAGCGTGGCCTTGCGCGCCTGGGCCTGCAGGGCGGTGGGCAGGCCCCTGTCGGCGAGCAGCGGGGGGTAGATGCCGCGGGCCAGGTCGCGGAGGGTCTCGAGCGCCTCGTCGGCGTCGTCCTTGAGATCGCCGATGGCAGCCATGGCACGCTCTGGGTCGCGGGTGGCCAGCATCTGGGCGAGGCCGAGCTTGACCTTGATGGCGACGAGATGCTGCTGGGCGCCATCGTGGAGGTTTCGCTCGAGGCGGCGGCGCTCGTCGTCCTGGGCGGCGACCAGCCGCTGCCGCGACGCCCGGAGGTCGACGAGCCGGGCCTGGAGGTCGGCGGTGAGGCCGACGTTTTTGAGCACCAGCCCGGCCTGGTGGGCAAGGTCGTCCATGAGTTTGACCTCGATGGGGGTGATCGCCTCGCCGCTCCGCTTGGTGACCGTCAGCGCACCGAGCACCTCGCCCTGGTGGCGCACCAGTACCGCCCGATCGGTGGCGGGAATCGACAGCTCCGCCGCGCCGTTGAGGTGCACGACCGCGGGTACCGACGGTTGTGGTGGGAAGGAGGTTACCGGTTGCAGGACGCTGCCGCTGCGGAGCCAGACCCGCGCGAGGTGGGCGTTGGTGCCGTCGGCGAGCACTCGCGCCATGCGCGGCAGCACGTCGTCGCTGGCGTACGACTCGGCGACACGCTCGGAGAACTGTGAAAGCACTTCGTACGGGGTGGCTCGCTTCCCGTACACGAGCCGGTTGGCCACCTTCTGCAAACGCTCCCGCGCTGGCTGGAATCCCGCCGCCACAACGCCGGTGGCGAGGATCGACAGACCGAGATTGGGTTTTCCACCGCTGCCGACAAGGGATCCGAGGCCGACCGCGATGCCCACATAGACTGTGGTGATGAAGGCAGCGAGCGAGCCGTACACCAGGGTGCGGCTGATGACAACGTCGATGTCGTACAGCCGGTACTTGAGGACGGACACTCCGATTCCGCACGGGATCACGAAGTAGCCGAAGCCATCGATCAACTGGCCTATCCAGCCGGGGGCGCTGAGCAGTGGAAGGACGAGGAAGGTGAAGACGATCGTCGCGATCAGCACGACGACAGCGGTGATCACCCATTTCAGCTGGTGGCGCAGCTCGGCGCCGCCATGCCGGTAGCGGTGGACCTGCGAGACGAGCCCCGCGACCAGCACCGCCACCAGCGCCAGGGTTCCGAGCAGGAACACCCCTTCGACCACGCCGGCCGCGGCGGTGATCCCGATGGGGTTGTGCAGCCGCGTTGGGCCATTGTCGAGACCCTGGGGATCGAGGGCTGACCCGATCTCACCCGCGACGGTGGCCACGACCGCGAGTCGCGCGAACCAACGCCAGCGCCGCGACAGCAGCTTCCCATCGGGAAATATCAGGAAGACGCTCAGCATCAGCGCCACGGCGAGGTACCAGGCGGCATTCCCCAGCAGTGCCGCGACCTCAGGCGCCGGAAAGGATTGCGGAGCGTAATCAGCGTCGATGACGTACTGGTTGCTGATGCCCAGCGGGATACAGGTGCCAATCCCAAGCAGCATCCAGCCGATGGCGTTGCTGGGTTGTTTGCGCGCGACGAGAAAGCCGATTGCGCCGAAGGTGATGCTGGCCAGAACGAAGAAGAGCCCACCCTGTCCCGAGTTGTACTGTGCAGGCACTGACCCAGGCGTCTGCAGCGAGACGATCAGGGTGCCCAGGTTCAGCGCGATGGCGAGCACGAAGAGGCCCATCGCGAGCTGGCGCAGCCGGACGTGGGTGATCTTCCTGGTAAGCACTGAGTTGGAATTCTCTCGCGTAGATCGGCTGGATCAAATGGTATCGGCACCCCCCTGCGGGGCGGATAGCACCCCCCTGCGGGGCGGATAGCAGCACCCCTTTGGGCATGTCTGCATCTGAGCGAAAGGCGCGGCGTGTTTGGTTTGGACGACAGCAAGATTGCGGCCCACCAAGACTCCGCCTCGATCACCCCGATGCTGCACCGGGCCCGAGCACCTTGCGGTCGGGAAGCGCGCATCGCACCTTGGCCCCCACAGCTCAGGGCCGATGTTGACACGACCATGCCGTAGTGGCATACTTGTGTCGTGAAAGCGATGGGCACGTCGCTCCGCGAGCGCCAGGCGGACCAGGTCCGCGTGGCGGTGCTCGAAGGGGTGATCTCCGAGCTTGAGGAAAAGGCCGCCGACGAGGTGTCGATGGCAGACATCGCCCGGTCGGCGGGGGTCGCACTGCGGACCCTCTACCGTTACTTTCCGGACCGATCCTCGCTGCTCCACGCGGCGGGAGAACATCTCTACGGGTCGCTGGGGGTTCCCTTCGACATCGCGGGACCCGAGGACATCTCCGCGAGTTTCCTGGACGCCGCCCGCCGGTTGTCCATCCGCCCCGAACTGACTCGTGCCCTGGTGCGAACGACGGCGGGTCGCGCCACCCGTTCGGCGGTCCGCGGGCAGCGGATCGAGGCCATCAGAGCTGCGCTGAAGTCGGTGACTGACGACCTCGATGCCGACACGGCGCAGTGGGCCACTGCAGTGATAGCCCACCTCTGCAGCGCGGCATCCTGGGTGAACATCACCGACGAGAGCGGGCTGGACGAGGCTGACGCCCAACGAGCGGTGGCCTGGGCCATCGACGCCTTGATCTCGACACTGCCGGACGCGAGCCGACCTCGCCGCGGCGTTCGAACCGCCCATGAGCAGCCGCATCTGCCGACACCTACGCAGCCACCAACCCAGAGGAGATTTCGATGAGCGCCACCTTCAGCCCCGATCCTGGCGGCCCGCTCGCGGCGGAGCGCCGCATCTTCAGCGAACCGGGCACGAGCCGTGCCTGGTGGTTCCTCGGGACGCTGGCCGTGCTGCGCAACCCCGAGGGGACGCCGCGCACACCAACGGTGATCGAGCTGACCGTCCCGCCGGGGGGCTCGCCGCCGCGCCATGTCCACGAAGCGCTCGATGACTCGTTCCTCGTCCTTGACGGCGAGGTGGTCGTTCGTTGCGGCGAGCAGACGATCGTGGGGCGACCGGGAACCTACGTATCCGTCCCGACCGGTATCGAACACACCTTCCGGGTGACCAGCCCTACTCCGGCCCGCATGCTCCAGGTGCACAACGATGACAGCTTCCTCGGCCTGATCGAAGCCGTCGGCACTCCGACGCGCGAGCTCCGGCTGCCACCGGATGGTGCGTTCGATCTCGACATGGAATCCCTGGTGAGGCTCAACGCGGAGCACGATTCGCGCATAGTCGGACCGTCGCTGGAGGAGGACGAGGTCCGAGCCTTGGTGGGCGACGGCACCGGCGAGGTGACGCTCGGCCCGATCAACCACGTAGCCCTGGACGTCACCGACCTGCGCCGGAGCGAGCGTTGGTACGCGCAGGCCTTGGGGTTGGTCCGCATCGACGGCGAGGTGGCCGAGGACGGCACCGGTCACGTCGCTCTGCTCAGCCCAACAGGTGGATGGCTCCTGTCGCTCAACAGCGCCGGGGCGGCGGGCGTGGGACACGTGGCGATCGCCTGCAGGGATCGCCACGAACTGGTCGAGTGGCGCGACGTGCTCGCCAAGCGTGCGGCGGACCCAGGCTCGATCACCGACGCTCCTTACGGCTCGGGTTTCGTCACCCGCGACCCGGACGGCCTCGAAGTCGAGCTGTTCACGCCCACGCCGGCGACGCCGTAGTGCGCATGTCGGGGATGGCGCCCACGCCCAGCGGCTGGGCGCCCACTGACCGTGTACGGCTCAACCGCCCCCGCCGGCATCACGGCGGGGCCTGGTCATCGCCTCCGGGTCGAGGAGCACGCGGAGCTCGTCGTCGCTGAGCTCGGTGCGCTCCCGGGCCACCTCCCGGACCGTGCGCCCGCTCGCGTGGGCCTCCTTGGCGATGGCCGCGGCGGCGTCGTAGCCGATCCGGGGTGCCAGGCCGGTGCAGGTCATGAGGCCGCGTTCGACGGCGGCCGGTCCGTTGTCGGTGGCCCGCAGGCCGTCGACACAGCGGGTGGCCAGGTTGGCGGCGCTGGCGGCCAGCAGCGAGATCGACTGGAGGAGGCTGTAAGCGGCCACCGGCATCATCACGTTGAGCTCGAGCAGCGAGCCGGCAGCCCCCGCGAAGGCCACCGTGGCGTCGTTGCCGATCACCTGGGCGGTGACCATGGTCAGCGACTCCACGATGACCGGGTTGACCTTGCCGGGCATGATCGAGGAGCCGGGCTGCACCGCGGGAATCTCCAGCTCGGCGATCCCGGCGCGCGGACCGCATCCCATCAGGCGGATGTCGCTGCCGATCTTGTAGAGCGAGACGGCGAGCGCACGGAGGGCGCCGCTCGCGGCCACCACAGAGTCGAGGGTCGCCTGAGCCTGGAAGTGGTTGTCGGTCTCGACGAAATCGATCCCGCTGCTGGCGGCGAGGCGGGCGCTCACCCTGGCCGCGAACTCGGGGTGCGTCCCCACCCCGGTGCCCACGGCGGTGCCGCCCAGCGCCAGCTCGCGCAGCTCGGCAGCGGCCCCGGCGGTGCGCCGCCGGGCGCGCTCGACCTGGCCGGCGTGGCCCAGGAACTCCTGGCCGAGGCGGATCGGGGTGGCGTCCTGGAGGTGGGTGCGGCCCGTCTTGATCACCGCCCAGAACTCGGCGGACTTGCTGGTCAGCGAGGCGTGGAGCACGTCCAGGGCGGGGAGCAGCCGCTCCTCGATGGCGACCGCGGCGGCGACATGGATCGCAGTCGGGATCACGTCGTTGCTCGACTGACCCATGTTGACGTGGTCGTTGGGATGCACCGGCGTTCGCGAGCCGCGCTCCCCGCCGAGCAGCTCGATCGCCCGGTTGCTGATCACCTCGTTGGCGTTCATGTTGGTGGAGGTGCCGCTGCCGGTCTGGAAGATGTCGACCACGAACTGATCGTCGAAGCGGCCCTCGGCCACCTCCTGGGCGGCGCTCTCGATGGCGCTCGCCAGGGCGGGGTCGAGCAGGCCGAGCTCGGAGTTGACCTGTGCCGCCGCCCGCTTGATCAGGCCCAGGGCGCGGATGAAGCCGCGATCGAAGCGCAGGTCGCTGATCGGGAAGTTGCCCACCGCGCGCATCGAGGTGGCCCCGTAGTAGGCGTCCGTGGGGACCTCGAAGTCGCCCATGGAATCGTGCTCGGTGCGGCTGGCGGTGCTGGTCATATGGCTGGCGCTCCGCGGGCTGCGCGCCACGGCCGCCGCCCCTCTGGCTACTGCTGGGTTGGGATGATCATCTCGAACTCCGCGCCCTCGCCGGAAGCGGAGCGGGCGTGGACCTCGCCATTGTGCCGTTCGGCCACCGTCTTCACGATGAACAGCCCGAGCCCGCTGCCCGGCACCTTGCGTTGCCGCTCGGCCACGGAGCGGAAGTACTTGTCGAAGAGATGGCCGGCATCCTCGTTGGGGAAGCCCTGGCCCTGGTCGCGGACCAGGAAGTGCGCACCGGAGTCGTCGCCGAAGGCGCGCACCGTGATGGTGGAGCCCGGCGGCCCGTGCTTGACGGCGTTGCCGACCATGTTGGTCAGCGCCAGGGTGAGGCGGCGCCTGTCCCCGCGGATGGTCACCTCCGATTCGACGTCGGTCTCGATGACGGTGTCGCGGAGCTTGGCCTCCATGCTCACGTGGTCGACGGCGCCGGTGACCACCTCGTCGATGGAGATGACCTCGAAGTTGAGCCGGTCGTCGGGGTCCTCGAGCCGCGACACCTCGGCGATGGCGTTGACCATGCGCACCATCATCTCGGTGCTGGCGGTGATCCCCTCGATCGCCACCATGGCCGTCTCGGGCAGCTGGCCGAGCATGCCCGTGGAGAGGAGCTGGCCGTAGCTGTTGAGGATGGTCAGCGGCCGGCGCAGCTCGTGCATGGTGATGCTCATCGAGGTGCCGCGGGCGCTGCTCGAGGTGGTCATGGCGCTGAGCCGCCCCGCCAGCGATGAGGTGACCGCGGCCGCCAGCCGGCAGGCGATCAGGGAGATCTCGTCGGCGGCGGTCCTGGCGAGAGCCACCTGCTCCGCCACCCCGGTCTCCTCGGCGGACACCTCGACTGTGGCCCGTCGCAGGGCGGCGAGGCGCGCCAGGGCGCTCTCCAGGCGGTGCTCGATGCCCGCCGACCTCTCGCAGCCGAGATCGAAGAACGTGGTCAGGGGGCGGAGGTCGTCGGCGGTGAGCGCGACCAGCACCGCGTTGATGAACTGGCGGGGACCGCGGTCGCCGCCGGAGGACGTGCGGGTCTCCTGCTCCGCGCCGGCGCGCCGCATGACGTCGGCAACCCGCTCGGCGTGGGCAGCCAGGAAGTCGCTGAACTGACCGGTCATGGGCGATCCGAGTGTATTGGCTGCAAGTTGAGCTGGGCCCGGCCGTCAACGAGGCGTTGCGCGCCGTTGCAGCCTCCGGTCAGCGCCTGCCCGAGCGCCGCTCAGGCGGCTCTGGCCACCTCATGGGCGGCCTCGGCCTCGGCCCGGGCGACCTCGGCGATGGCAGGGGCTGTGCGGGAGCGGCGGTGGCGCATCCACAGGCCTGCCCCGAGGATGCCGAAGGGCAGCATCTGCACGTCGACAAGTACGGCGATCGCCGCGGCGTGCCCGGTGGACACGCCCGCGTGGGCCAGCATGCCCACCAGCACGCCCTCGCGGACGCCCAGCCCGTTGACCGAGAAGGGGGTCAGCGTGGCCACCAGGGTGACCGGGATCGCCACCGCGAAGACGGTCCAGCTGACGTCGACGCCGATCGCCCTGGCGAAGATGTCGAGGGCCAGGATGTTCACCCCCCAGCCGGCCGCCCCGACCACGATGCACTGCGCGATGGCGTGGGGATGGCGGCGGTAGCCGGAGAAGGTCTCGGCGAAGGCGTGGATGGTCCGCAGGAAGGCCCGCGAGCTGCGCTCCAGGAAATGCCGGCCCACGATGCGGTCGGCGGCCAGGGCGGCCATCCAGGCCAGCACCATGACGGCGGCGAACACGCAGGCTCCGATCAGCGAGCCGACGCCGATCCAGCCGCGCAGCAGGACCGCGGCCGCCAGGCCCCACAGCGCCATGCCCATGGTCCCCGCCATGCGGCTTCCCGCCAGCGAGGCGAGGATCTTGCCGTGCCCCACCACCTTGCCCATCTCGACAGTCCTCATGGCGTCCCCGCCGACCCCGGCGGGCAGCAGCTGAGCGAAGAAGAGGCTCTGCAGGTACGAGGAGGAGAGGCGTGGCCAGCTGAAGAGGTGGTGGTGCTGGCGATGCTCGGCGTGGGCGACGGGGTTGCGCACCCCCAGGCCGGCGCTGCTGCGCAGCAGGATCCCCCACTCGAAGACCGAGGCCAGGCAGGCGATCGCGGTGAGCACCAGGGCCAGCGTCGCCCAGCGCCAGTCCGCTCCCATGAGGCTGCGCCCGGCCTTGCCCATGTCGACGCTGTGGACCAGGAGGGTGACCCCGGCGAGGGTGCCGCCGATGCGCAGCCACTTCGATCCAAGCACGGCGCGCAGGCTCGACACGGCTCTCCTCACCCGGCCCATTCAACCACCTCAGTACCCCTTCACCCCCGCCCAGTCGGCGGTCCGTCACCCCGGTTAACGAACCCCGTCAACAAACCATTACATGGCGGCGAAGACTGGTCGTTGCGCACGTTGCGGGACAATGACGCGTTCACCTGCCCGGTGCGATCGCCACAATGGGCTGCATGCGGGGCGTTCGCACGATCGTCGCTGCCCACGACTCCCTGAGCGACGCGGAGGCCTGATGGCCTCCCTGCGATGGCGGCGAGTGCTCGGCGCGGTCGCAGGCCTCGGCGCTGGCGGGCTGCTGATCACCTCCTGCCAGGGGAGTGCCGAGGCTGTTGCCCAGCTCCCCCCCACCCTGACCATGCGCCAGGTCAGCGGCGGCACGGTGGCGTTCCAGGCGGGCATCCCGGTGCCGTCCTTCGCCTACCAGGAGCGCAGCCGCCTCGACCTCGACAGCGGGTGGCGGATGCAGGAGGCCCCCCTCGACCAGGCCAGCAGCTTCAGTCCTCGCGATCAATCGCTCTCCGCCATCGAGCGGGCCGCGGCCGGGCGCAACACCGCCGGGTTCGACGACCATGCCTGGCGGGGGGTCAGCGTCCCCGGGGGAGCCAACCCCCCTCCCCAGCCGGCATCCGTCGGCGCTTGGTACCGCCTCCACTTCAGCGTCCCCGCGGACTGGCCCAGCGGCGCGGCGACGCTCAAGTTCGCCGCGGTCAACTATCTCGCCGACGTGTGGCTCAACGGTCGCTGGCTCGGCTACCACGAGGGAGGATCGACACCTTTTGCCCTCGATGCGAGCAGGTCCCTGCACCGCGGATCCGCCAACGTGCTCGCCGTGCGCGTGCTCGATCCGCCCTTCGGGTCGCGCCTCGACGTGGTGCCCTGGGGGCTCACGGACTTCTGGAACTACGCCGGCATCATCGGTCCGGTGTGGATCGAGACCACCGGGTCGCCCTCGGTGGTGCGTGCCGACGTCACCCCGCACCTCGACGCCGCCGACGTCGATGTCGTCCTCGAGAACCGCGGCGGGACCGACGTCCACAACGCCACCGTGCACGTCGATGTCCTGCCCGCCCTGGTGACCGACAGCAACCGCCTGGATCCAGACGCGCTCCACCTGGTGCCGCTGGGGGCTGCCCCGGTGGCGAGCACCATCCTGCCCCCCGTCGACGTTCCGGCGCGCAGCGTCCAGGAGCTGAGCACACAGTTCGAGTTCCGCCAGCCGGACCTGTGGTCGTTGACGTACCCGGCCCTGTACGTCCTGGTGGTCACAGTCGACGTCGGCGACAGGATCGTCGACCAGTTCGCCGACACATTCGGGTTGCGCACCATCCATGTCGCCGCGAGCCAGCCGGGGCTGGAGCTCAACGACCAGCCCGTGGTGTTCGACGGCGCCGCCATCCACAACGAGAGCGTCACCCCGGCACGAGCCGACGGCTCTCCCCGCGGCGGCCGCTGGCAGACTCCCTCGGGAGTGCAGGAGGTGCTCCGCCTGGCCGCACGCGCCGGCCTCAACCTGATCCGTGCCGACCATTCGCCCGCCGAGCCTGACCTGCTCCGCCTCAGTGACCGCACCGGCTTTGCGGTGTGGGAGGAGATCCCCCTGTACCACGAGACGCCCCAGACCTTCTCCATCGCTGCTGATCGAGGAATCGCCGTGCAGATGCTGCGTGAGATGGACCTGCGTGACATGAACCACCCCTCCGTGCTCTTCCACGGATTCGCCAATGAGGGCCTCGGCATCGCTGAGCGAGAGAGCCTGCTCGACCTGCTGTCGCAGGCCGAGCATCAGCTGGATGGCACCAGGTTGACCGGACAGGCCATGTACGGGTCCACCCCGAACGACCCGACCAGCCGCAACCTGGACGTCGCCGGATACACGATGTACGAGGGCGTCTTCTACGGCACCGACGCGGTGCATGGCACCGCCTCGGCGCTGCGCATCGCCCACGCCACCTACCCCGACAAACCGATCATGGTGTTGGAGTTCGGCCGCTGGTCGGACAGCCCTGCCGATCAGGCGGCACAGGCCAGGGTGTTCTCCGACACGTGGAAGGCGATCTCGCCCGTGCTCACGTCGCGCGCCCATGGGTATGTCGCGGCGGCGGTGTGGTGGTCACTGCAGGACTACTGGTCGGACCAGCCGGCCAACCCCGTCGAGCACTTCGGCATGTTCCGCTCCAACGGCACGCCGCGGGAGGTCGCATCCGTGGCGGAGAGCAGCTTCACCGGCCCGGTGCCGGCGCCGGACAACCCGGTGGTGGCCTCGGGTGGCCGCGGCCGGGTCCCGGTGGGTCCGGACTTTGGCTCCCTGGGGCTGTTCATGGCGTACGCGGCGGGTCTGGCGCTGGTCCTGATGAGCGCTGTCGCCGTCGCCCTGATGCGCCGGCGCACAGAGGGATCGACGCCATGAGCGATCAGCCGGCTCCCGTGGCCGGCGCCACGGTGATCGCGGTGCCGCTGCGCCGGGTCCTGGGGATCGGAGCGCTCGCCGGCTTCGTGCCCGGGTTCATCGTCGGCTGCCTGCTCGGTGGGGTGGTCGCGTGGGCAGCCGGCGCGGTGGTCAACTGGATGCAGCAGGTGAGCTTCACCACCGGCATGCGGGTTGCGCTGATGCCCCTGGGCAACCAGGTCAACGCCCTGCAGAGCACGCACGACAGCTGGTACCTGGTGGTCCCGGTCATCGGCCTGGTGCTGGGTGTGCTCACCGCGGCGATCGGCGCGCTGACCGCCGTGATCGTCGCGGTGATGCTGCCGGGCCGGGTGGGAGGCCCCGACATCGCGCTCCGCATCGCCCGGCGCCAGGCGAGGCGCCACCGCTGAGCGGATGGCCGGGAGCGGCCAAGGGCACCAGGGGCAGACGGAGGGAGGGTCACACCCGCTGCGTTCGCGTCCTCGCGGGCGCTGCGGAGCCAACTCGGCCAGGCCGAGTGGGTCTCCTTGCTGCTGCGGAATGCTCTCTTGGCGGGTGTGACCCTCCCTCCTCCTCGGGTCCCTGCCCCCTCACTTCCCGAGCCTCGACCACCCCTGTGCCGGGCTCAGAGCAGGGTCTCCTCCTGCTCGACCCGGGTGCGGCGACGAGCCGGGGCATCGCGGTCGGCGGCAGGGTGCTCGACGACAGCGATCACCCTGGTTGCCATGAAGCGAGCAACACGCACCGGCTGTCGGGTGCGGGTCAGCTCGGCCACCTCGACGACGCCGCGCGACGTGGTGACCTCGACGCGCCTGCCCGTGCGCGTGGCGGAGATCTGGAAGGTCTGGGCGCTGCCCGTCCCGGTGTCGACGACAATTTCGACGCGGTCTCCGATCACCCGACCACTGTAGCGACGGCCGTCCCCTGGAAAGGACCCCCCCGGTGCTCGTGGTGCTCTCGGCTGTACTGCTTGGCTGGTTGCTCAGTTCCTGAGAAAAGCGGATGGCGACGCCCTCCAGGCCAGGAGCAGGGGCCCTGCTGATGCACAGGCGCCGGCGACAAGCGACACGGCAACGGCCGCGCCGCATGCCACCACCGCAGCCGGCGCGCCGGCTCCGAGCAGCCATGCGGCCAGTGCCACACATGCCGCCGCGGCGAGCCCGCCGGCCAATCCCAGGACCACAGCCTGGATCGCCGCCACCGCAGCGACGCTTCGGCGATGCCAGCCGAGCGCTCGCAGAACGGCCAGGTCCGGCTGACGCTCGAGATAGCTGAGCGTCACGATCTGCCCGGCGGCGACGGTCCCGATGACCAGCACCAGCCCGCCCAGCACCACGTGAAAGCCACGGAGCTGGCCGCTGACCACATTGCCGAGGAGGCTGGCGTCGACGGCGCCTCCAAAGCTCGTCGCGATGAGGACGGCACCGCCGAGGAGAGCTCCGCCGAGGCCGACGGCCCCCGCCCCAAGCAGCGCCTCCGCCCGCCACGCGCCCGTCATCTCCCGACACGCGAAGCCGGCCAGGGACGGCGGCCTCGATCGACGCCGCGAACGCCGCGGCGGTCGCAGGGTTGCCGCCACGCTCGACCGGCTGATCATCAGTGCGGGCATCGCCGTGGCCAGCCCGGCGAGCCCGATAGCCACGACCGGGCTCAGCGCCAGCTGCCAGCCCAACGAGCCCGTGTGGAGGACTATGGATACGACCAGGTCGACCAGCAGAGCCGCCACGCCGACGGTTCCAGCCAGGGTGACAGTCTCCAGCTCGACGAGCACAGCGATGCGGGCGGGCGACCACCCGAGGGCACGCAGGACGCCGAATTCCCGGCGCCGCCGTCGGGTCGAGCCGTACGTGGTCTGGCCAACCAGGATCGCTGCGCCGACGAGCACGACGGCGAACAGGGCCAGGTTGGCCCGACCGACGGTGTTCACGAAATCGACCACCACACCCTTGACGCTCCAACCCTCGGTGACGGTGGAGGGGGGCCGGCCAAACCTGCCGGCGGGCAGGTCGATGCTGATCGAACGCTGGGCGGAGCCCTTGACGATGTCGACGGCGAGACCGGTTGCCGCGTGCACAGCGGCGGCCACTCTCGCCAGGCGCGCCTCTGACAGCGGTCCGGGCTGCTGCACGCCGGCCACCCGGATGCGGATCGCGCTGATGAGCGCCGCCCCCGGACCGCCGGCGAAGCGTGCCGGATCGGCGAAGTACGCGGCACCGGCGAGCGTTGTCAGCAGCGCCGGCGGCGGGTTTACGTAGCCGGCGACCGACCTCGTCGCGCCGAGCCGGACCCCATCGCCCATCGTCACTGTGGCCGGGGCGAAGCCGGCGAGCGCTCCGGATGTCGACGATCCCGTGAAGCACTGCGGATCGAACCGTCCGACCACCTGCCAGCGGTTGGGCGGCTGCAGCGTGCTCTGGCCCTGAGCGTTGGCGCCGCCGCTGTTGATGAATTGGTGCAGGCTGATGTGACGCAGCCAGGTGTCCCGCGCCTCCGGCGGCACCGATGGGTCCCGCCCGAAGGCGCCGGTGAACACGGAGAGATCGGGCGGCACCGAATGCGCCGCCAGGTGAGCGCCAGCCACGGTGCCGTAGCTGACGGGCCCGGGCACTGTGATCGGGCCGGTGTTGTAGTAGCTGCCCAGGCCCTGGCTCAGAAAACCCGCGAACAGCTGGTCGGCGGTGTTGGACTGCGTGGACACAGGTGACCATGTTCTGAGTGATGAGGGGGCCGCGCCGGTGAGAACCGTCTGAGGTTGGCTCGCCGCGTCGACATGAACCGACACCGTCTCGTCGATGAAGCTGGTGGCGCTGGCCAGGACGGGAACCACCGGGACTGCCGTGGCCGCGAGCTGAGGGCTGTCCCCCGCACGCAGGTAGCGGCCGGTGCGGACGCAACCGGCGGCGCCGCTGAGAGCGGCCTCGGCCACGGGGTCGACCCCGGCAAGCAGGACCGGCTCGTTGAACGACACGAAGGTGGTCGCGTTCGCCGGCGAACCACCGGCGGTGCCGCCGCCCACACAATCCACCGCCCCCGTGCACTCCACGGTGACGGCACCGATGTGGAGTTGGGTGACGCCGCCCAGCGCTGTCTGCAGCCGCCCATCTGAAGCCACGACGAGATACCTGGTGCTGGTCGGGAAGTGCGACAGTCCGGCGTCCCCAATTGCGTTCTGACTGATGCGGAACACCGAGATCGCATGGCCAGCGACCTGTCGGCTCAGGTCCAGTGCCCTCCCAGCCGGCCAGTTGACAAACCCGACGACGGCAATCGGCGCCGCCACCTGCACGCCGGGAATGCGGCGGATCCGGAGCAGCTGATCGATGGTGATGCCTCCCACCAGACCCGACAGGTAGTTGGGCCGCACCAACCCCTGGCTCTTCTCCAGACCGGTGACGGCTGATGCGGGTCTGACCAGCAGGTCGAACGGGCTCGGCCACTGCTTCTCAGCGTCCCCGCGGAGGGCGGCCGCCGCCGTCTGCGAGGTGCTGGCGAGAAGGATGAAGCCAACCGTGGAGGTGAGCAGTCCAGCGGCCGCGAAGGCCGTGGCGAGTCGCTGTGAGACGAGCTGGCGCAGCGCGAACCGCAACACCCTATTCGAGAACCCGGGCGCGCACCGAACCGCCGAGTTCGTGCTTGGGGTGGGCCTCGAGGCTGCCATCCACCAGGCGCAGGCGGCGGTGTGCCGCTGCTGCGACCGCCGCGTCGTGGGTGACGATCATGACCGTCAATCGGCGTTCGCGACAGAGGTCGGCGAGGAGCGTCAGGAGGTCGTCGGTGGCCCGACCATCCAGGTTGCCGGTCGGCTCGTCCGCCAGCAGAACCTGGGGGCTGCCGAGCAGAGCTCGGGCGAGACCGACCCTCTGTCGCTCTCCTCCCGACAGGCGCGCCGGTGGAAAGTCCATTCGCGCCTCCAGCCCGACAGCTGCCAGCAGCTCACGCGCGCTCGTCTCCAGATGGCGACGATGACCCCACGGCAGACGGGCGATGACCACGTTCTCGAGAGCGGTGAGACCGGGCAGGAGATGCGAATCCTGGAGGACGATGCCGAGCAGCTGGCCGCGGTACGCGGTCAGCTCGCGGTCGCTGCACTCATCGAGCGCGGTGCCCAGCACCGTGATCGAGCCGGTCGTGGGGCGATCGAGCCCGGCAACGAGATGGAGCAGTGTGGTCTTCCCAGAGCCGGACGGCCCGGTGAGGGCGACCACCTCCCCGCGGCGGACCGACAGGTTCACCGGCCGCAGCGCCGGGACGGGGCCGCCAGGGGTCTGGAACGTCCGGCTGACCTCGTGGAGGGCTATGACCTCGTCCGGCTGCTCACCCATGGTGGGCAACACGACCAGCCTGGCGCGGGGCTCTGGGAATGGCAACGATCGCAGCGGCTCGGTCGCGAATCGACGCCGCCCAGCGGACGTCCGCCTGAGCACGTTGAATCTCGGCATCGATCGCCTCCCTCTGGAATCCTGTGGCGTCCTGCGCTCGAAGCTGACGCAACTCGGCCAGGCCAGCGCTTCGCTGCTCGACGATGATGTCGACGACATCGGAGAAGTGCCTGGGAGCAACGATCCGCGCGACGGCGAGCCGCAGCACGCTCTCGTCTGGATCATCCGATTCGTACAGCCACCGTTCGGCCAGCGCCCGCCCGGCCCTGGTCAGAGAGAGCAGTTGCCGATCCGGCAGTGCCTGCTGACGTACGCGACGGCTGCTGACGAGATCATCGCGCTGCATGCGGCCGAGGGTCAGGTAGACCTGGCTTGCACTGGTGACCCACAGGGGACCAAGCTCGTCCTCGAGAGTGCCCTTCAACTGGTACCCGTGCGCAGCACCCTCCAGCAGCAGCGCGGCCAGCACACCCTGCAGGCCCACCGCGGCTAGGTGCCCCTGGTCGCGTACTGACTAGTCACCCGCTGACTATAGCTGGCGTGAGGTCCCTACCCCTACGAACCCTCCGAGCTGAGCTGAGCTACGACCAGCTACCCCAGCTCACGCTAAGCACGCGGAGCGTGGACTTGTCCACCAGCCCGATCAGAAACCTGTCTGAGAGCAGAATCGGGGATCCAGGACCGGCAAGCGGCGAAGGATCGACGCCAACCTGGATGGTGACGAGGAGCTGCTGAGAGTTGAGTGGATTGTCGCTGATGAGTCGTGCACCCAGGTGGGCTTCGACGATCGTTCGAGAAGCCAGGCCCATCTGTTCAGCAGCGCTCTCGACGGATGACGCAATGCTTGCGGCGATGGGCCGGTCCGAGAGAGTGTAATCGCACGAGCGCAACCGTGGATCGCTGCTCTGCGAGAGAACGTCATCACTCGCTGAGAGCACGCGATCAGCGACCAGGGGCGCCAATGCGGTAGCGTGCACCAGCCGGCTGGTGGACGAGGCGGAGGCGCCGGTTCCAAGGATGAGGTAGTCGTGGCCGGCTCCGTCCCGCAGATCCGCGCGGACGTGGAAACCGGTTGCGGCGACCTGCGCAAGCGTGTGTCCGGTCGACAACAGACTCACCGCGCCGATGACCGCACCCGTACACGGATGGGGAGCTGATCCCTTCGTGTCGCTCGTTACGGCGCCGGCCCCCGAGGTCCGGGACGGTGAGACCCTGTTGGTCGCACAGCCGGCAAGCAACGAAAGCAAGGCAACAGCCACTGTGAGCCCGCCGATCCTAGCGCGAACCATTACACAGAGCCTCCGGCGTACTTTCATTTCTATGCCAAGTCAATTGGACGACACCACGTCGCCAAGCTTTGGGCATTGACGAGCCATGTTCCGCACGGCGATCTCAGCCAGCGGTTTGACCGTGGCCGCGTTGACTGAACTCCCGCCCTGAAACGCCAGAGTGAGAGTAACAGCCCCCGTTCGCCCGACGAGGATCACTGCACGCTCATGCTCTGGTTCGGGCGTTCCAAATGTCGTCGAGAACGCGTTCCACCCCGCGCTCGTGACGGTGATCAGTTCGGTAGGATTGCCCCTGTACGTCGCGATCGTCGAGGCTAGCCACTGCGACGCCGATCTAACGTCAGTGAACACGTCGATGTACTCGTAGATCTCAAGGACGCCCGCGGTCGCGGCGACGACAGGTCCTTGCAGTGGGACCAAAGGCCACTTACCGGGAACGTAGCCTAGTCTGCGCGCCAACGAATCTTCGTCAGCTCGGAAAGGCGGGTCAAGGGCAATTTTGTTGAGGAAACCACGAGTCGAGCCGACGATGAAATGGGACGCAAAGGGTGGGGGCGAGGACCCTCTGATCCAATGGCCAGGGTAGGCGTTGGTTGTACCCTCCAAGAATGCCGTAAAGGGCGGCGTAAGGTCTTGTAGGTGGATGGAAGCTTCGGGGCTCACGGCACATGACCCCAGGTCGCCTGGGAGACGCGTGCCGTGCAGCGACGAAGATGAACAGCCCGACAATACGATGGCGCAAGCCCCAAGGCATCCGCGACCCACATAGCGACGTCGCCGAACTCCCCTGTGCGGCACGGGCACAGGCCTCCTCTCTGAACGGTCATCCGTTTGGGCCGTTGTCATCTTGTCGGCTCCCGTACCCGGCCATGAACCAGACGAAGTTATTGATTTGCGAATATGTGTAGGGGCAGGGATACTGGCTGTAGTAGGGGCACTGTGGGTAATTGTTCATGAAAGACCACGGATGCCAAGCGCGATCAGCACCCATCCAATACATTGAAAAGTCGTAGCCTTGCCCCCCCGCCATCCAGTTGTCATGACAGTTGGTTTCGCCCTGCATATGGCCTAGTACGGGTCGCGTGAGCGTGTACTGGAAGTAGGTCGACCAGAACACCTGGAGTGGATTGTCCACCAGGATGTGGTTGGTATGGCCGTCAGGGTTGCTAATAGACAGGGCGATACCAGTATTGGCCGGCAGGTATTCTCCGGCGTCATCGACCTCGTGAACACCGTTGTCGTACGTGTAGTAGGGGACGATGCCATTTGTGTAGAAACCCGGCGCACCCTGGCCCGAAAAGAAACCCACCTCCATGGCATTGCTGGAGTTGTAGTAATAGGAGAGAAAGACGGATTCAGCCGTAAAGCCCGGGCTTCCATCCGGCACGGACCAGTGATTCCAAGACGTAGTGTCCGTTAAGGTACCCAGACTGCCAAGTCCCGACTGAGCGGTCTCGTACCAGCGCACAGGCCCAGGGTAGCAATCGGCGGGAGCGGCCGCTCGCACCGGCTGCGGGGCGGCTGTGTTCCCAATTGTCCAAAGACCGACAACAGCAAGCACCGCCATGCTCAGGCAACGACGCCCCATTGTAGTGCCTCCGGAGTCCATTGTATCGTCGATCCTACCCCTCCGCAGCCCGGTGTTCAAGAGGGCGCATTCCCTTAGGAAGCATCCAATGTTTCGGCATCAAGCTGCGAGGGCGGCGATGATCGAGGTTGCGAGAGCGGCGGGCAGCCCAGTAGCGTTCCCCGCTCTTGTTCTCCTTGAGGACACGAAGGTGGAGGAGGCGATCGGCGCCGGGGCGGTGCCAAGAGGTGCCCTTGGCCTTGAGGCGGCGGCCGATGACCACGTCCATGACCTTCTCGATCGGGCTGGAGGCCTGGGCGCCCCGGCGCGCGTAGCTGGCGATGCCGTCGCGATGGCGTCGATGTACTCGAGGAGCAGAGCGAGGTGCTGGCGGCGCTCGTCGTCCTCGGTTGCGGCTGCCCAGTGCTCGGCCAGTGCCAGCACCATCAGTGGTGCCAGCGACTGCTGTGCCGCGCAGTCACCGAGGGCTGCGGCAAGTCGTTTCTCCAGGTGCCAGACGTCGAGCAAGGGGATCGCCATGGGGAAGTGCTGGTTGGCGCAGGTGTCGCAGAGCAGCGCTGCCATCACTGACGAACCATAGTTTCGGCGCCCGGCGGGCGCCGACTGGGCGGCCACCAGGGTGAGCTTCTGCGTTGCGCACCTGCCATCGGGCGGCCACCCGCGTGGTGCCTCTCCAGGCGTGGACCATCGATCCGTGCTGGCGAGCACAGCAGCCCTGCGCCCGGCTCGGCCCTCACTGGTCGTGCGGGTACGGCTCGCGGAACGTGGTCTGCTCGGCGTTGAAGATCAGCTCGATCTCGCCCACCGGGCCGTTGCGGTTCTTGGCCACGATCAGCTCGGTGCGGGCCTTGTCGATGTCGGGCTTGTGCATGCCCTCGCGATAGAGGAACAGCACCACGTCGGCGTCCTGCTCGATGGCACCGGAGTCGCGCAGGTCGGACAGCTGGGGCCGCTTGTCATTGCGCTGCTCGCTGGCGCGCGACAGCTGGGACAGCGCCAGCACCGGCACCTCCAGCTCCTTGGCCACCGCCTTCAGTCCCGAGGAGATGTCGGACACCTCCTGCACGCGCGATTCCTGGCGGCCGCCCTGCATCAGCTGCAGGTAGTCGATGATCAGAAGCCCGATGCCGTGCTGTGACTTCATGCGCCGGGCACGGGCGCGCAGGGTGGCGATCGACAGCCGCGGGGTGTCGTCGATCCACAGCTCCGCCTGGGTCAGCTTGTCCATGGCGGCGGCGATGCGCTGGAAGTCGAGCTGGCTGGCCTGGCCACTGCGCAAGACGTGGGAGTTGACCATGGCCTCGCTGCAGATGAGCCTCTGGGCGAGCGCCTGGCGGCTCATCTCCAGCGAGAAGATGGCCACGGGGACGCGGGCCAGCACCGCGGCGTTGCGCGCGATGTTGAGCGCGAACGACGTCTTGCCCACCGAGGGGCGGGCCGCCAGGATGACCAGCTCCTGGGGCTGCAGGCCCTGGGTGAGCCCGTCGAGGCGCGCGTAGTTGGTGCGCACCCCGTTGATCAGCTCCTTCTTCTGGAGCCGCTCCTCGAGCATCTCCCAGGTGTCGTGGACGAGCCGGGCGATGTGGGTGGCCTCGCTGCCGCGGCGCGCCTGGCTGATCGCAAAGATTCGCTGCTCGGCATCCTCGATGGCGTCCACCGCCGACACCGCGTTGTCGAACCCGAGCCGGGCCACCTCGCCTCCGGCGGCGATGAGGCGTCGTCGCAGCGCGTGGTTGATGACGATCTCCGCCCAGTGGCGGACCGAGGCGGCGGTGGGCACCTCGAGGGTCAGCTCGGTGATGTAGCCGAGGCCGCCGGCACGGCCCAGGCTGCTGCCGCGTTCCAGCTGGGCCTGGAGGGTGACCTCGTCGATGGGGTCACCGCGGTCGGCCAGGGCGGTGGCGGCGCGGTAGATGTGGGCGTGGCGCTCGGCGTAGAAGTCGTCGGGCTCGAGCACGTCGCGGATCTCGGCGATCGCGGACTGGTCGATCATCAGCGAGCCCAGCACGGCCCGCTCGGCGCCGAGATCGCTGGGCGGCACCCGCCCCGACGTCATCGTGCCGGGAAGGTTGACGGCGATCTCTGAGGCGGGGTGGGTGCTCACTGCGCGGCGACGACGACGCGCAGTGTCTCTCTGACCTCCGTGTGCAGCTGCACGGTGACCTCATGGGGACCGAGCGACCTGATCGGAGGTTCCACCTCGATCCTGCGCTTGTCGATGTCGAGGCCGGCCTCGCGCTTAAGCTGGGTGGCGATGTCGGCGTTGGTCACCGAACCGAACAGCCTGCCGCCGTCGCCGGTCTTGGCATAGACGGTGACGGTGAGCTTCTTCATCCGCACCGCCGCGTCGCGCGCATCGGTCAGCGCCTTCTCGGCGCGGCGGCGGATGGCCTCCTCACGGTGCTTGATCTGCTCCACCACGCGGTCGTCGGCGACGACCGCGATGCGCTTGGGGAGCAGGTAGTTGCGCGCGTAGCCGGACGAGACCTCCCTGACGTCACCGGGCTTGGCGGTGCCCTGGACCTCGCGGACGAAGAGCACCTTCACGCCAGCCCTCCGATGACCGGCTCGGCGGTCCGCGACGGTGCCGGCTCACTGAAGCCCGCGGGCTGGGGCGGCGCCACCTCATCGTGCTGGAAGCGCCGTGCGATGGCGCCGGCGAGGCGCTCGCCGTTGTGCACGTCGTCGTCGAAAACGCTGCGCCCTTCGAGGATCTGCTGCTGCACATCGATGACGACATCATCCGGGCAGGCGGCGATGAAGAGCCGCATGGCGAGCAGCGAGAGGGCCAGCATGTCGAGCTCGCCGACCAGCGGGATCGCTGCGGGGAGGTCCACGAAGGGAGTCACGATGACCCCCATCCCCGCCCCGAACGCGACCTTGGTGTGGCGGGGGACTCGCGGATCGCGCATCAGGCAGTAGGCGAGGCGTGCCTTCCTGGGGAGATCGACAGCAAAGCGCTTGAGGAAGCGCACCCGGTTCAACATGGAGGGCGCATTCTATCGCCCCCCGCGAGGCGGCCAGTTGACTGGGATCACTCGTCGAGCAGGTGGCGGCGCTCGTCGAGCCAGCGCCGTGCCGCGTCTGCGTCGTCCGAGGGGATGTCGCCCTCGAGCACCGCCTCCTCGAGAGCGCGTCCCACCCGGCCCACCCACGGTCCCGGTGCCCTGCCGCCGAGGCGGACGATCGCGTTGCCGTCGAGCGGCGGACGCAGCTGCGACACGGCGCCGCCGGCGTCGAGGCGGAGCATGCGCTCCTCGAGCTCGTCGATGGCGTCGGTGTCGGGGAAGGACGAGGCGCGCGTGTCCGCTCGCGCCAGGTCGAGGAGGCGGACGCGTTGCTCGCCGACGTCGCGCACCAGGCGGCGCACCGCGGCGTCGGACCACTCGTGAGGCCGGTACTGGATGGGGCGGAGGTGATGACGCACGAGCAGCGCCACCGCGGCGACCTCGTCGTTGCTGAAACGCAATCGTGAGAGCAGCGCTGTGGCCATGGCGGCGCCCACCTGGGGATGGTCGTGGAAGGTGTGCTTGCCATCGTCGACGGCGTGGGTCGGCGGCTTGCCGACGTCGTGGAGGAGCGCGGCGAGGCGGGTGATCAGATCGGCCGGGGCGGCGGCCACGCAGTGCGCGGTGTGGTCGAAGACGTCGTAGATGTGGAAGCCTCCCTGCTCAACTCCCACCATGGCCTCGAGCTCGGGCAGCCACGCCGCCAGCAGGCCACCATCGCGGAGCAGCTCCAGCCCGGCGCGGGGGTGCTCGGCGACCAGCAGGCGGCGCAGCTCCTCGGCCACCCGCTCCGCGCTGAGGATCTCCGACCTCTGCGCCATCCGGCTCATCGCCTCGGTCAGCCCGGGGGCGGGGTGGAAGCCGAGCTGCGCTGCGAAGCGCGCGGCGCGGAACATTCGCAGCGGATCCTCGCTGAAGGTCCGCTCGGGGTCGAGCGGCGTGCGCAGCACCCCGTGCCTGAGGTCGTCCAGCCCTCTGCCGGTGACGTCGACGACGTGACCGGCCAGCGTCTGGCAGAGCGCGTTGACGGTGAAGTCACGCCGCCAGACGTCGTCCTCGAGCGTGCCCGGGCGAACCTCGGGCCTGCGCGAGCCGGGATCGTAGCTCTCGGCGCGGGCGCGAACCACCTCCACGACGAAGCCGGAGCCACGCACCTGGCCGGTGCCGAAGCGCTCGAAGCGCTGCGGCGGCGACCAGTGGAAGCGGCGCGCCAGCTCAGCGAGGATGACGGTGCCGTCGTCGCCGACGGCGAGCAGGTCGATGTCCTTGCCCTCGCGCCCCAGCAGGCGATCACGCACGAAGCCCCCGACCAGGTACACCTCCACGCCGGCGGCCGACACCGCCTCGGCGATGGCCTCGACGAGCTGCGGCTCTCCCAGGGGCAGCTGCTGGTCGCCGACGTGGACACTCATGCGACGCCCGCTTCCAGCAGGCGACGCCCGTCGTTCTCGGTGTGCCGGCGCAGCGCGGCCAGCGCCACCGCGGCCGCCAGCACCGCGCACACCGCGGCGCCGAGAAAGATGACGTGGAGCTCCTCGATGACCGCGCCCGTCGCCAGGGTGTCGTAGGCGGGGCAGTTGAGCGGACTGCGCGGGCACAGCGACGCGGGATCGGGAAGCATCGCCTGCACACTGTAGAAGCGGCGCAGGCCGATGGCGGTGAGCAGCGAGAGGCCGGTGAGCATGCCCACCATCCGCGCCGCCACCGTGAGCGACGCCGCGATGCCGTGCAGGCGCTGCGGCACGGCCCCGAGCATGGCCGCGGTCACCGGCACGATCGACAGTCCGAAGCCGAGCCCGCAGGCCACCAGCACCAGGTCGCTCTGGTGCAGCCAGCCCAACCCCCAGAGCGGCTCGCTCAGAGCGGTGGCCGTCCAGCCGGCCATGACGACGAACATCAGCGCGGCCAGGGACATGCCCGCCCCGGCGACCCAGCGATAGCCGAGCCGGCCCACCAGCATGCCGCCCAGCACCGCGCCCACGGGGACGGCGACGAGCAGCCTCGCCAGCACCAGCGCCGCCGCCACCTGGGAATCGGCGTCGACGGTGGCGCGGGCGAAGACGGGGATGTCGACCAGCGCGGCCATCAGAGCCGCTCCCACGGCGAGGTTGGCCGCCAGCGACCCGAACGCGGCCCGGTCGGCAAGAGCGCGGAGGTCGACCAGCGGGTCGGCGGCACGCAGCTCGCGGAGCACGAACAGCGCAGTGAGGACCACCGCGGCAGGCAGCAGCACCGGCGCCGCCGCGCCCACCACGCCCCGCTGCGGGTCGGCCGTCGCGAAGCTGGCCACGACGCAGCCGAGGAGCAGAGCCACCAGCACCGCGCCCGCCCAGTCGACGCGGCCCAGCCCGCGGGCGAGCCCTCGGAGGGGGATCAACGGCCGGACCGCGGCCGGTGCGAACCACTCCCGCGCCAGCAGGGCCAGGGCGCTGAGCACCGCCAGCAACGTGATGGGCGCGGAGAGCGCGCTGTCGCCGAGCAGCGGGGCGAAGGCGGTGCCCGCGGTCACGCTGTCGGCGAGCGCCGGGGGAGCCGCCACCGCCAGTACGGTGGCCACCGCACAGACCGCCGCGAGCGCCTGGCCGGGACGATCCGGGCTTCGCCGGTGCGCCCCTCCCGAGTCCGGGATTCGCCGGTCGTGCACCCCGATGCAGAGGGCGGCGGCGACGGGCATGTTGACGTAGAAGATGGCCCGCCAGGTGCTCGCCGCGCTCAGCGCCGCGCCGTACAGCGGCCCGACCACGCTGCCGAACTCCTGCACACCGGCGACGATCCCCAGCGGGATGCCGCGGCGGCGCGCCGGCCAGAGGTCGGCGACCAGCGCCAGGGTGACCGGAACCAGGCCGCCGCCACCCGCCCCCTGCAGGGTGCGCCCCACCACCACCGCGGCGAGCGTGTTCGCCGAGGCGGTGATCAGCGAGCCGGCCGCGAAGACCACCAGGCAGGCACGGAGCACCGGGGTGCGGCCGTGGAGGTCGGAGAGCCGTCCCAGCAGGGGCAGCGCCGCCACGTAGCCGAGGAGGAACCCGCTGACGATCGGTGTCGCCTCCTGCAGATGCGCGAGGTCGAGACCGACGGCGCTCATGATGGCGGGCAGCACCACCACCACCACGTAGGTGTCCGCGGCCCCGAGCAGGACCCCCGCGCTGGCGAAGCCCAGCCGCAGCCGGCCCCCGGCAGGGGCCCGGGAGATGGCCGCGGCCACGTCAGCCTGCCGGCGGTGTGATCGTCACGTTCTCGCCGTACCTGTCAAGAACCACTGTGAACGTGCTGTCGTGGGTCCTGGCGAAGAAGGGTCCCACCAGCGCCACCCGGCGAAGCTGGTGAGTGGCGGCGTCGACCCCGATGGTGGCCTGCACCGCCTGTGACGGGTCGGCGCTGGTCAGCAGGGCGGCGACCCGAGCCCCGGGCATGGAGCAGGCCACCTCGTCGAGCGGCTCTCCGTTGAGACGATCGGAGTCGCGGGTGGCGGCTCCACTGCAGACCGTGAGCAGGCTGGAGAGCCCATGGGTGGGGTCGAGCAGCTGGGCCGGGTCGCCGAACCCGTACGCGGCGGGATCGGTCCTGGTGTAGCCACTGCTGAGCGGCGTCTGGGCGTAGAACGCGCCGCCGCTCGACACCACCTTGACATTGAGCGGAAAGCCGGCCGCCACGACGCTGAGGCTGCCGGCGAAGCTGTTGGGGCGGCGAGCGTCCCCCTCGCCGCCGGTGATGAGCGGCGCCGCCCCGGTCGCCGTCACGTTCGCGCTGGTGAGCGTGAAGTGCACAGCGGGCGTGGAATCGATGCTGTGCTTGGCGTCGCGCAGCAGCTGCGCGGGGTCGACCGCGGGAGCCGATCCACACCCCGCGCTCAGCGCCAGAGCTGTGCCGGTGACCAGCAGGCGGCGGGCGCCACGCACGCGACTCCTCCCTCGGTGAACTGCCTGGCAGTATAGACAGCGTCGCGCCCACCGCTCGATACTCGGGCGATGGTCCAGCCCGAAGCGGACACGGTGTCCGCACAGCACTTCTTCGACATCGACATCCGTGTCGGCCAGGTCCTCGAATGCGAGAGATTCGCAGAGGCGCGCCGCCCCGCCTACCGCATGGTCATCGACCTCGGTGAGCTGGGTGAGCGCCGCTCCTCCGCGCGCCTCACCGACAACTACACCCCCGAGGAGCTGGTCGGCACGCTGGTGGTGGCGGTGGTCAACCTGCCGGCGCGTCAGATCGGGCCTCTGCGCAGCGAGGTGCTGGTTCTCGGCGCCTACCAGCACGGCACCGATGCGGTCACCCTGCTGCGCCCCGATGGTGACTGCCGGCCCGGCGACCGCATCGGCTGACGCGGGGCGGGCGACCGCTCGGGCCCGGCTGATCGAGCTGGTCACACAGGACGCCGGCGGCCACGTACAGTGCGCGCACCACCGGGGAATGGGGAGACAGGACATGCCCGCCACCGTTCAGAGGTCTGCGCGCGGCCTGTCGCCGATCCTCCTGGTGCTCGCTGCCCTCTGTTTCCTGCTGCCCTTCGTGGGTGTGTCGTGCAACACCACGGCGGGGGAGGCGGCGCTGGGGAGCGCGCTGGCGCAGGCGGGTGGCGCGGGCAATTCCGGCAACGCGGCGGCGGCGTCGTCCTGCCTGCGGGCGCTGAGCGGCCGCGACCTGGCCACCTACAGCGGCGCCGACCTCGTCGGGGGTGGCAATCCCACAATCGACACCCGCATCCCCGGCTGCAGCAGCTCACAGTCGGCGCCGACGCCGTCACATGCCGGCATCGGAGTCCAGCCCCTCATGGTGGCGGCGCTGCTGCTCATCGTCGCGGGGATGGCAGCCGCGGTGCTGCGCGTGCCCATCCGTGCTGCCGTCGCCGCCAGCGCTGCGCTGGTCGCCGCAGCGCTCATCATCATCGACAACCTCGCGGTGCACACCCCGATCATCAGCCAGCTGACCGCGAGCAGCGGCAGCTCGCTCTCCAATCTCTCCAGCCTCGGCATCACGGGCGGCCTCGGCCTGGAGAGCTTCTTCAACATCCACGCCGCCATCGGCTTCCTGCTGGTGCTGATCGCCCTCCTCCTCGCCCTGGGGGTGAACGTCGCCGCCCTGGTGCTGGGCACCCGGCCCGGCCCCGGCCTGGTTGCCTCTGAGGGACGACAGCAACCGCCGGGTCCCGCCCACCCGCCACCTCCGGCGCCGCTCATCACCTGAGCCCAGGCAGCGGTCACCCGGCGGGACGGGCACTACCCCCAAGGGCGTCCTCGCCAGGTGCTTCTCTACTGTCCAGCCGGTGTCGGGGCGGGCGCCGTCAGCGGCCTTGCCTACACCGCTGGGGCCTGAGCAACTCCATCCAACCAGAGCTGCGCTGCGCCCGCCGGAAGCGGGCGCGTGCTCATTTCCCGAACTCCAGCCAGGCGGCGGCGACCAGCCCAAGCACCACCACGGCCAGGCGCAGCGGCTGATCGGGAATCCGCCGCGCCGCCGCCGCACCGATGCGGCCCCCCACCAGTGTCGACGGCGCCAGCACCAGCACGTACACCCAGTGCACCGGCGCGAAGAAGGCGAAGACGATCCCCGAGACCAGGTTCATCGCTCCCGCCAGGGGCACCTTGAGGGCGTTGAGACGCGGCAGGGCGTCGATGACCGTCACCGCCAGCAGCGCCAGCACCAGGACGCTCACCGCCGCTCCGAAGTAGCCGCCGTACACGGCGGTGACCAGCATGCCCGCTCGGAGCAGCCAGAAACGCTTGCCGTGCCCGCCCGCCAGGGAGCGGGCCAGACGGCGCTGCAGGAGCAGCATCACGCAGGCCACCACGATCAGCAGCGGCACCACCCGGCTGAAGGTCCGCGCCGGGGTGGTGAGCAGGAGGACGCCCCCGGCGGCGGCGCCCACCAGCGAGAAGGGGAGCAGCGCCAGCAGGCGGCCGCGCTGCGCACCCAGCTCGCGACGGAAGCCGGCGATGCCGCCGAGCGCGGCGGGGACGATGCCGATGGTGTTGGTGACGTTGGCGTCCAGCGGGGCCAGACCGAGTGCCACCAGCAGCGGAAAGGTGAGCAGCGATCCCCCGCCGGCGATGGTGTTGGCGAAGCCGGCGACGAGGCCACCCGCCGCCACCAGCAGGGCATCGCGGAGGCTCACGGCCGCGACCGCGCGCTACTGGCCGCCGCCGAGGAAGGGGATCCCGTACGTCTCCTGCCGCGACCCCACCGACGACGACCACACCTCGGCGATGGCGTCGGCCGTCCAACCGCCGTCGTGGTACGCGGCGCTGATCTCCTGAGGATGCGACCACAGCGAGAGCTTGTCGCCCCCGAGCCCGATGCACTGCCCGGTGACGTCCTTGGCAGCGTCGGAGCAGAGGAAGACGAGCAGCGGGGCCACGTCCTCGGGCATGCCCATGCCCATCTGCTTGCGGATCATGTCGGGGAGGGGCTCGCCTCTCTCCGCCGCCTCGACCATCTCCCCCATCCCGGGGATGCTGGCGATCATCCGGGTGATGGCGTTGGGGACGATGGCGTTGACGGTGATCTCGGCGCGGGCCAGCTCGAGAGCCCAGGTGCGCGCGAACGCCGCGATGCCCGCCTTGGCCGCGGCGTAGTTGGTCTGGCCGAAGTTGCCCCGCTGCCCGGCCCACGACGAGACCACCACGATGCGCCCGCCCCGTCCCTGCTCGCGCATGCGCACCGCGGCGGCGCGGGCGCAGCTGAAGGTGCCCCGCAGGTGGGTCTCGATGACCGAGTCGAAGTCCTCGTCGCTCATCTTCCAGAGCACGCGGTCGCGGAGGATCCCGGCGTTGGTGCACATCACGTCGAGGCCGCCGAAGCTGTCGACGGCGCGCTTGACAAGGCGTTCGGCGGCGTCGGTGCTGCCCACCGCGACCACCTCGGCGACCGCCCTGGCGCCGCTGCCGGCCAGCTCCTGGACCGTCTGCTCGGCGACCTCGGAGTCCACGTCGTTGATGACCACAGCGCAGCCCGCGTCGGCGAGCGCCCGCGCGTAGGCCCGACCGATTCCCCGCCCGCTGCCGGTGACAACGGCAACCTTTCCGTCGAGATTCATACCCCTCTCCCGGTGTGTCTGCTCTTCACGGGGCGGTGCCGCCCCCAGGTCGGATCGAGTTGAAGGCGACCCCGCTCAGGACGTGCCGCCGAAGTCGACGTCCCTGGTTGCCACCGTCCCCGCCGTCCGCCCCGGCGCCGTCTGATAGGTCCAGTACAGGTTGGTGTGGGCGATGACCTGGTGCGGCGGCGGCGCCCCCCATTCAGTCTGGTCCTCGGTGGTGTGGGCATCGCTGACCAGGGTCGCGTCGTACCCCCTGACCAGGGCGCCGTGGAGCGTGGAGCGCACACATGCGTCGGTCTGCGCGCCGACGACCACGAGCCGACCGACCCCGAGGCCGGAGAGCACGGCCTCCAGCGAGGTGTCCTCGAAGGAGTCGCCGTAGATCTTCTCGATGTGCGGCTCGGCCTCGTCAGGGCTCAGCTCGGGGACGATCCGCCATTCGACGCTCCCCCTGGCCCGCTGCTCGGCATGGTCCTGGACCCAGACCACGGGCACCCGTTCGCGCCTCGCCCTCTCGACCAGGCTGCCGATGTTGGCCACCACCTGGTCGCGCTGGTGAGCCTCCGCGACGACGCCGTTCTGGACGTCGACGACGAGCAGCGCTGTGTTCGGCCGGTTCTCGAGTGTGGTCATGGTCTCCTCCTGGTCACGCACTCACGCTGGGAGGTGTCTGGACAGGTTAAACCTACACGCCGACACACCTAGAGCCTGCCCCCGGCGGCGATCTCGGCGATGACGTAGCCCACCCACGGCGCCCCGGCGAGCAGCAGCCAGCGGCCGTGGGCGGAGCCATGGCGCAGCAGGATGACCAGGTACAGGGCGGTGGCCAGGGTGAGCAGGCCGCCGACCACACCGTTGAGGTCGGGCCGCCACGGCGTGAAGCTGAGCCCGATGAAACCCAGGACGCACGCCTGGAAGGCCGCCGAACCGGCGATGTTGCCGAAGGCCAGCCCATCGCTGCCGCTGCGCACCCAGAGCACGCTGTTCAGCGTCTCGGGCAGCTCGGTGGCCACCGGGATGACGATCAGCGCCAGGGTCAGCGGATTGGTGTGCAGCGTGGAGGCCACGTCGTTGAGGGCGCGCACGAACAGGTCGGAGCCGACGATGAGCATGGCCACGGCACCGACCAGCTGGACCACCACCCACACCGAGGCGGGCTCGCCGCCGCGCCAGCGCACCAGGTGGAGCGGTTCGGGGCCGGCCTCGGTGGGTTCGCCGCCGCGCAGCGTGGCCCGCACGTAGTAGGCGTAGGCGAACAGCAGGCAGATGCCCAGCGCGATCCGCACCGGGGTGGGCAGCACGATGGCGATGAGCACCACCGAGAACCCGCCGATGAAGAGCCCGAGGTCGCGGCGCACCTGGCGCGGGTCGGGCAGGAGCCGGCGCCGGCGGCTGCGCAGGAGCACCGCGCCGCCGGTGACTGCGGTGCCCAGCGCCAGGAGCAGGAAGGCGGAGCCGAGCACGGCCCCGGTGGCCACCGACGCGGCCGACGGCTGGCCGCTGATCAGGGCCACCACCGGCACCACCGTCTCGGGCAGGGACGTCCCCAGGGCGGCGAGCAGGCTGCCGGTGGCCCCGCTGGACAGCTTCATGCGAAAGCCGGCCCACTCCACCGCGTTGGTGAACAGCTCCGACCCGGCCACGATGAGGATCAGCCCGCCGCCGAAGAGCAGAGCCTCAGTCACGGTGCCGCAGCCGGTCCAGCGGAGCGCTCAACCAGCTGGTCCCGAAGCCCGCCACCGTCCGCGCGGTGACCGGCTGCACGCGGTGCACCGGAGGCGCGCCCTCCGACCGCGCCAGCGCATCGTAGACGCGCTGCCGGCACCAGGGGAACGCGGTGCGGGGGAGGCGGTCGGCGCTGACGAAGATGGTGCGCAGCGCCTCGATGCTCCAGCGGGGATGGCCGCCCGCGATCTCGGCGAGGAACACCGCGTCGGCGGCGTTGCGCAGTCCGCTCCACGAGTACACGCCGACCAGGCCGCGGATGTTGACCCGGTAGCCGGTCTCCTCCTCAGCCTCGCGCACCGCCGTCTGCGCCGGGTCCTCGTCGCGCTCGACGTGGCCACCGGGCAGCTCCCAGCCGGGAGGGAAGGGGCGGAGCTGGAGGAGGACGCGCGAGCCGTCCACGATGGCCGCCTGGGCACCCTGCACCGGCCACACCACACCGTCCACGACGACCTGCGACGGACGCTGGGGCCGCCGGTCGCGGCGGGTCAATCGAGCTCGACGCGCTTGGGACGGCGAGGGGCGCGCCTGCCGGCGGCGCGGCGCGCCCGTGGCTGCCGCGGGCTGCGGCCGCTGTTGTGCTCGATGATGACAGCGATGGCCAGAAGCAGCTCGCGCTGGGCGTTGAGCAGGTGGAGCTGAGCCTCCGGCGGCACCAGCTCGCCCAGGGAGGTGGCCAGCAGCCGCGCCGCGTCGCTCAGCACCTTGGTCGGGAAGGGGCTGGTGTCGGTCATGGGGACGCTCCCGAGAAGGTGACCCGGAGCACACCCGAGTCGAGCTTGCCACGGGTCACCCTGGTGCCGTTGAGCACGCGGGGCAGGCTGATCTCGCGCTTGTAGGGACCCACGCTGACGAACAGCTCGCCGGGCCGGTGGGTGATGTCCACCTCGTCCTTGCCGACGAACGGCAGTTGGAGGCGGAGCTCGTAGCCCTTGCCCACCTTCCTGAGCTGCTGCGAGACGGTGGTGTGGAAGTGCCGGCTGGGGTCGGTGTCGGCGAAGATGGACATGGCCATCTCGGCGAGCGATTCCAGGCCCACGATCTCGTGGTCGAACAGCGGCGTGCGCCGGATCGGCACCGGGGAGAAGGCGGTGTCGACCATGGCGTCGTACCTCTTCTGAGAGCGGTGCCAGGCATCGAAGTACTCGTCGGTGACCGTGTCGGGCAGCACCCGGTTCACCACCACGAGGTCGGTCAGGTAATCGTAGAGACAGAGGTAGGTGAAGGCACGCTGGGCCTCCTTGACCACCATCTTCTCGAGGTTGAGCACCAGGCGAACGGTGCAGACCTTGGGATCGCCGAGGATGTTCTTCATGCCGTCGAGGTCGAAGAGCAGGTCCTTGACGTGGCCGAAGATGTCATCGGTGGGCAGGGGGATGTTGGTGAAGGGCTGGACGACCGGCCGGGCCACCTTCCACACCTTGCGCTCCAAGGGGAAGATCTTGGTCAGGTACCAGCGGGCGACATCGGGGAAGGCGAGCAGCTGCAGGGTCTCGCCGGTGGGCGCGCAGTCGACGATGACCACGTCGTAGTTGCCCTGCTCCTTGTGCCGCTTGATCCACATCAGGCTGGCCACCTCCTCCATGCCCGGCGGCGTGGCCATCTCCTCGGCCACGAAGTCGTCGACTCCCCAGGAGGCGAAGAGCGAGATCAGGTAGCTGTGGACGCGCTCCCAGTGCTCCTCCATCTCGTGGAGAGCGTTGATCTCCTGGGCGTCGAGGTTGTGGGCGACCCGGGTGGGATGGTCGCCGAGCTCGGTGTCGAAGGAGTCGCCCAGGGAGTGGGCGGCGTCGGTGGAGATGATCAGCGTGCGATGACCGAGCTTGGCGCAGGCCACCGCGGTGGCCGCGGCCACAGTGGTCTTGCCCACCCCGCCCTTGCCGGTGTAGAGGATGACCCGCACGGGCGCCGCTACTTCACCACGTTGCTGACGATGATGTCTGCAACGATGATGAGCGCGATCATCAGCCCGGCGATGATGGCGACGCGGCGGAGGTCGGCGGGCACGTAGGGAACCCGGTCGAAGGGGATGGCGGCGTCCTCGCTCTCCAGCGGTTGGATGTACCCCGCGGCGGGGCCGCGGCCGGGCTTTACCCGGCCCACCGGGGCGGCCGCCGGCGACACCCGTTCGACCCTGCGGCGGGCCGGCTCCGGGGTGCCGAGGTCGACTGCAACCGAGGCCGAGGCGGGAGCGGCCGGCTGGAGATCCTCGGCCTCGACGGCGACCCCGGAGGGCGCCGATGCCGTGGGAGGCGCCACCGACGGGCCGGGGCGTCGCTGGACGGCGCGCTGCTTCTGCTTGCGGGTCTTCTTGGCCATGGCCGCGCCAAGGGTATCGGATCGCCCGGAACCGGAACCAACGGGGGCGGCGCCGGGGGGACATCTGCTTGCGCTGCAGACAGGCTTCGGCGCCAGTGGCGGCCGAGCCGAACGCGCCACCGGCGCGTCCGCCTCGACCTCGGGCGCCTGCAGAACTTGCGCTGCGAAGCTGTCCCCCGGCGCCGCCCCGGGTGGTTGCCCCACAGACCCCCGCATGGTGTGGTACTGTCCGGCTGGAACCACAAGATGTGGGGTTCGCCCTCCATCGGGAACCCTGGGCAGCAGGCGCCGGGCCCCCCAACCAGCTCCGGCTTCACGTCCTCGTCGAGGCCGATCCCATCCGGCGTCTGCAGCCCGATCCCGACCGGTGCCGTCGACCACGGCAGGCGCGCAACGCGATCAGACGTTGAACCTGAAGTGCACGACGTCGCCGTCGCGGATGACGTAGTCCCTGCCCTCGAGGCGCTGCCTGCCCTGCTCGCGCAGCGCACCGTACGACCCGGCCGCGAGCAGGTCCTCGGCGTCGCTGACCTCGGCGCGGATGAATCCCCTGGCGAAGTCGGTGTGGATGGAGCCGGCCGCATCGAGCGCGGTCAGCCCCCGACGCAGCTGCCAGGCACGCACCTCCTTCTCCCCGGCGGTGAAGAAGGTCACCAGGTCGAGCAGGCCGTAGGCGTGGCGAGCCAGCAGGTCCAGCCCCGGCTCGGTGATGCCGAGGTCGGCGAGGAAGGCGCCGCGGTCGGCGGGCTCGAGCTCGGCCAGCTCGGCCTCGATCCGCGCCGAGATGACCACGATGTCGGCGCCGCTCTGGGCGGCGCGCGTCCGCAGCGGCCCCGGCGGCTCGGCGACGGCGGCACCCTCGGCGATGTTGACCACCACCACCATGGGGTTGGCGGTGAGCAGCCAGAGGTCGTGGAGCGTCTCCCGGTCGGCGGCACCGAGCCGCATGGTGCGCAGCGGCGCTCCCTGGTCGAGATGGTCGCGCACCCGCTGCAGGAGGGCGATCGTGTCTGCCGCCTTCTCCTTCTGCAGGCGCACGGTCTTCTCCACCTTCTCGAGCCGCTTGGTCACGGTCTCGAGGTCGGCGAGCTGCAGCTCCAGCTCGACTGTGTCGATGTCGCGCACACAGTCGACGGTTCCCTCGACGTGGCTGACGTCGGAGTCCTCGAAGTCGCGCACCACCAGGGCGATGGCGTCGCACTCGCGGATGTGGCCCAGGAACCTGTTGCCCAGGCCCTCGCCCCGGCTGGCGCCGCGGACCAGGCCGGCGATGTCGGTGAACGTGACCGTCGCCGCGATCACCCGGGGTGGCTGGAACAGGGCCGCCAGCCTGTCGAGCCGGCTGTCGGGCACCGCCACCATGCCGGTGTTGGGCTCGATGGTGGTGAAGGGGTAGTTGCCGACCGCCGCCCCCGCCCTGGTCAGCGCGTTGAAGAGCGTCGACTTGCCCGCGTTGGGCAGGCCGACGATGGCCACCGACAGGCTCACGGCGACCCGGTCACAGGAGGTCGAGCTCGAAGGCGCGATGGAGCGCGCGGACCGCGTCCTCGACGCGATCGCGGTCGATGATGCAGGTGACCCGGATCTCGCCGGTGCTGATCATGCGGATGTTGATCGACTCCCCTGCCAGCGTCTCGAAGATCCGCGCGACCACGCCGGGGGAACCCAGCAGTCCCGAGCCGACCACGGTCACCTTGGCGATGTCGCGGTCGGCGTCGTAGCCCGCAGCGCCCACCGCGGGGACCACATCCTCGAGCACCGGGCGGGCGCGCCCCAGGTCGGACTCGGCGAGGGTGAAGGAGAGATCCGTGTGACCGGAATGGCTGACGTTCTGGACGATGATGTCGACATTGATGTGCGACGCGCCCAGCGGTCCGAACACCGCGGCGGCGATGCCGGGGCGATCGGCCACCCCCAGCAGGGTCACCTTGGCGACGTCGGTCTCGTGGGCGATGCCGCGCACCTTGGGGCGGTCTTCCATGTGGTGGTGCCTTCGGATGAGGGTGCCGGGGCCATCGACGAAGGCCGAGCGCACCCGGATCGGCATGGAGTATGCCTCGCCGATCTCGACAGCCCGCGGGTGCATGACCGCGGCCCCTGCCGCGGCCAGCTCGAGCATCTCGTCGTAGGCGATCACCGCGATGGGCCGCGCTTCGGCGACCACCCGGGGGTCGGCGCTGTGGATGCCGTCGACGTCGGTGTAGATCTCGCACTGGCGGGCGTGCAGCGCCACCGCCAGGGCCACGGCGGTGGTGTCGGAGCCCCCCCGCCCCAGGGTGGTGACGTCGAGCTGTTCGGACACGCCCTGGAAGCCGGCGACGACCACCACGAGTCCCGCGTCCAGGTGCTCGATGACCCGCTCGGGGACGATGTCGACGATGCGCGCGCTGCGATGCGTGGCGCTGGTCCTGATCCCCGCCTGCAGGCCGCTCAGCGAGACCGCCTCGACGCCGCGGGCATGCAGCGCCATGGCGAGCAGGGGCGCGGTGACCGTCTCGCCGGTGCTGAGCAGCATGTCCATCTCCCGCGACGCGGGGTCGTCGTCGAGCTGATGGGCCAGGGCGGTGAGCTCGTCGGTGGTGTCGCCCATGGCGCTGACCACGACCACGACGCGATCGCTGGCGGCGCGGCACGCAGCGACGCGCTCGGCCACGGCACGCAGCCGCTGCACCCCGGCGAGGCTGCTGCCCCCGTACTTCTGCACGACCGTCACATGCCCACCTCGACGCGCGCGCCGTAGTTGCGGGGCCGCATGACCAGCACGGTGCCCGGCACCGCCAGCCGCTGCGCCGCCGACTCCAGCGCGGCGCCGACCGCCTCGGGGTGCCGCGCGCAGAGGGCCAGCACCGAAGGCCCGGCGCCGGCCAGGCACGCCCCATCCGCGCCGGCGTCGTAGGCGGCCTCGATCAGCCCCGCCGTGGCCGGCAGCAGCGCCGCCCGCTGCGCCTGGTGCCAGCGGTCATCCATGGCCTCGCGCAGGGCCGCGTGGTCGCGAAGCAGCACCGCCCGGACCAGCAGGGCGCAGCGCGACGCGTTGAAGATCGCGTCATCGCGCGAGAACTGCTGGGCGACGACCTGGCGAGCCTCACGGGTGGTGAGCCGCGCCGTGGGGGCGAAGACCACCGCGTGCAGCTCGTCGGGCGCGTCGATGCGCCGCACGGCGGCGCCGGGGGCGCAGATCACCAGCCCGCCCAGGAGCGCGGCGGCCAGGTTGTCGAGGTGTCCCTCGAGACCGACCGCGCAGTCGAGGATCTCGCGCTCGTCCCAGGGCGCGCGGTGCAGCGCCACCGCCGCGAGCACGCCGCTGAGCGTGGCCGCTGCGCTCGAACCAAGGCCGGCCGCGATCGGGATGGCGTTGACGCAGCGCAGCTGCACACCGCGATCGCGGTGGCGAACGCCCAGGCGCGCGCAGCTCTCCAGGTAGGCACGCGCCACCAGGTTGTGGGCGGGATCACGCAGCTGGTCGTCGTCGCCGGCGGGGATGTCGAGGGCCACCCGGGCATCGCCGGTGCTGGTTGCGATCACCTCGTTCTGGGGGCCGAGCGCCAGCGCCAGCATGTCGAACCCGGGGCCGAGGTTGGCGACGCTGGCGGGGACGCGGACGGTGGCGCGCATCAGAGATCCAGCGCCGCGGCCAGCGAGGCGGGGTCGCCGTCGACGCTGGTGGGCGCGGGCAGTCTCTCCCCGGCAGCCCCGGCGTCCTTGAGCCCGTTGCCGGTGAGCACGCACACCACGGTCGCGCCGGCCGCCACGATGCCGTCGCGCACCGCCGCGCGGAGCACGGCGAGCGAGGTGGCCGACGCCGGCTCGCAGAACACCCCCTCGAGAGTGGCCAGGTCGTGCTGGGCGGCGAGGATGTCGGCGTCCGCGACGGCGAGGATGGCGCCCTCCGACTGGTCGCGCGCCTCGATCGCGCCCTGCCAGGACGCCGGGTTGCCGATGCGGATCGCCGTGGCCACGGTCTCCGGGGCCAGGACGGGATGGCCGAGCACCAGCGGCGCGGACCCGGCCGCCTGGCCCCCCAGCAGGCGCGGCAGCCGGGTGCACGAGCCATCCGCGCGGTACTCGCGAAAACCGCGCCAGTAGGCGGTGATGTTGCCGGCATTGCCCACCGGGATGGCGACCACGTCGGGGGCGTCACCGAGGTCGTCGACGATCTCGAAGGCGGCGGTCTTCTGGCCCTCGATGCGATGCGGGTTGACCGAGTTGACCAGCGTCACCGGGTGATCGTCGGCGAGGCGGCGCACCGCCGCCAGCGCTTGATCGAAGTTGCCAGGTATGGCCAGAACCTGGGCACCGTGGACCTGGGCCTGGACCAGCTTGCCGGCGGCGATCCGCCCGGCCGGGATCACCACCACCGTGCGCAGCCCGAAGCGGGCCCCGTACGCCGCCGCCGACGCCGAGGTGTTGCCGGTGCTGGCGCAGACCAGGGCGCGGCTGCCCGCCTCCAGCGCCCGGGCCACCGCCACCACCATGCCGCGATCCTTGAAGGAGCCGGTCGGGTTCTGTCCCTCCACCTTGAGGTGGAGCGACGCCAGGCCCAGCTCGGCGCACAGCCGCGGGGCCGGAAGGCAGGGCGTCTCGCCCTCGAACAGGGTGATCCGCGGCGTGCCCGCGGTGATCGGCAGGCGGTCGCCGTAGCGGGCGATCACCCCCAGCCGGCCGACCATCAGGCGGGTCCCGCCCAGTCCATCACCGCGGCCACCTCGGCCACCGCCGGCAGGGAGTCGAGCGTCTCGGTGGCGCGCTCCAGCATGGCGCGCTGCACCGCCCCGGTGAGCAGCACCAGCTCGGTGCCCCCGTCCGCCCCGCTGAGCAGCGCTGAGCCGAGCACCGGGATGCCGCGGTCCTCGAGCGCCTGGAGGACCAGCTCCGCCGCCTCCGCCCGGGGGCGCAGCCGGACCCGCAGGTAGCCACCGCGCTCGGCGTCGGCAACGTCGCCGATCGCCGCCGCAGCGCTGGGCAGCGGCGGTGGCGTCGACGGGCTGGAGACGGTGGCCACGATGTCCGACAGCACCGCGCTGGCGGTGCTGTCGCCGCCGCCCCCGAGCCCGCGCAGGCGCAGCTGGCCGGCGAGGTCGGAGCTGATCAGCACCGCGTTGTCGGCGCCGTCCACGCCATGCAGCGGGTGCTTGGCGCCCACCACCGTGGGACGCACCCAGAGCGTGACCACGTCGCCGTCGCGGACCGCGCCGGCCACCAGCTTGAGGCTCCCTCCCAGCCGGGCGGCGCCGGCGATGTCCTCCACCGTCAGGCCGCCGATGCCCACCCTGTGGACGTCGGCGGTCGTCAGCGGGGCGTCGAAGGCGAGCCTGCCGAGCAGCACCAGCTTGGCGGCGGCGTCGTGGCCGTCGACGTCGGCGGCGGGGTCGGTCTCGGCGAGGCCGCGCGCCTGCGCCTCGAGCACCGCGGTGTGGAGCGCGATGTGGTCTCGCTCCATGCGCGTGAGGATCAGGTTGGTGGTGCTGTTGATGATCATCTCCAGGCCGGCGATGCGATCGCCGCGGAGGCTGTCGCGGAGCACCCCCACCACCGGCAGCCCGGCTCCCACCGCGGCCTCGTAGCGCAGCGAGACGCCGCGCTCGACGGCCAGGGCGGCCAGCTCCAGCCCGTGCGCGGCGAGCGCCGCCTTGTTGGCGGTGACCACCGGCTTGCGGGCCCGCAGCGCCCGCTCCATGAGCGCGCTGGCACGGTCGACGCCGCCCATCAGCTCGACCACGATCTCCACTGTGGCGTCGTCGACCAGGGACTCGGGGTCGGAGTCGAGCTGCACCGTGGGCAGGGCGAGGTCGCGAGGCCGGCTGGGATCGCGGACCGCGGCCCGGCGCAGCACCGGGATGGCGCCGGCGCGGTGGGAGAGCAGCTCCCACTCGCCGACCAGGCGGCGCGCCACCACCGCGCCCACCGTGCCCAGGCCGATCAGACCGACACCAACCTCGCTCATCGCGCGCCGAGTCTAGAGGGGGTGGGAGGCGCCGCCGCCCGCGTCTTGCGCTCAGATGAGGTGGCGCTTCCAGGCGTGGAGCACGGCCGCGGCGCGGTCGCGGCAGCCCAGCTTGTCGAAGATCCTGCTGACGTGCGTCTTCACGGTGTTCTCGCTGACGAAGAGGATGGCGGCGATCTGCGCGTTGTTGTGCCCGTCCGCCATCAGGGTGAGCACCTCGAGCTCGCGCGCGGTCAGGCCGGCGTCGTCACGGGCGGCGTCCACCATCTCGGGGTCGAGCAGCGACTCGCCCGCGGCCACCGCCCGGATCGCGCCGGCCAGCTGCTCGCGCGAGGCGTCCTTGAGAAGGTAGCCGCGGGCCCCCGCCCGCAGGGAGGGGAAGATGTAGTCCTCGTTGTGGTAGGTGGTGAGGACGATGACCCGGGCCTCGGGATCGTCGGCGCGGATCCGGCGCAGGGCCTCGATGCCGTCCAGGACCGGCATCTGCACGTCGAGCAGGGTGATGTCGGGACGCTCGCGGCGGGCCATCAGCACCGCCTCCTCGCCGTCGGCGGCGCGGGCCACCACCTCGATGTCGTCCTCGAGCTCGAGCATGGTGCACAGCCCCTGGCGCACCACCGGGTGATCGTCGGCGACGAGCACGCGGATCACGCGCTCGCCTCCGCCTCCTGCTGCTCGAGCGGCACCCGCAGCGAGACCCGGGTGCCGGCGCTGCCGCTGCTCTCGACCTCGAGGGCGGCGCCGATCAGGCGCGCCCGCTCGCGCATGCCCACCAGGCCGAAGCTCCCCGGCCGGGTCACGGGCAGGCCGGCGCCGGCGGCGTCGAAGCCGAGACCATCGTCGCTGACGGTCAGCACCAGCACCGAGTCGACGGCGCGGAGGTCGACCACCACCTGGTGGGCGTGGCTGTGCTGCCCGGCGTTGGCCAGCGCCTCCTGGAGGATGCGGAACACGGCCACCTCCGCCTGCGGGGTGAGGGCGAGGTGGCGGGGAACGGCGTCGTTGCGCACGGTCACGGCGATGCCGGTGCGGCTGCCGAACCGCTCCGCCTCAAGGGCCACCGCGGCGGTCAGCCCGGCCGCCTCGAGCGGCATCGGCCGCAGGTTCCAGACACTGCGCCGCGCCTCCTGGAGGGCCAGGCGGGCCTGTTCACGGGCGGCCACGATGAGGTCGCGGGAGCGCTCGCGCTGGTCTCGGGTCTGCATCGCCTCGGCCGCCTCGAGCTGGAGGACGATGCCGGTGAGCTGCTGGGCGAGGGTGTCGTGGATCTCCCGGGCCAGCCGGGTGCGCTCCTCGAGGACGGCAAGCTCGCGCCCCTCGGCGGCGAACTCGGCGGTGCGCAGGGCCAGGCCGACCTGGTCGGCGACGGCGCCGAGGAGGATGCGGATGCGCTTGGGCAGGGGGACCGACAGCGGCACCAGCGCGGCCAGCGCGCCCAGCCGCCGCCACCCGGCGGCCACGGGCAGAGCCACCACCCGGCCGGCGGCGGAGGAGCGCAGCGAGAGGCCGCCGCTGAGCAGGGCCGCGGCGACCCCCGCCGAGAGCTGCGCCTCGGCCCGGCCGAGACGGCTGGGATGGTGGGTCACCAGGCGGGTCACCCCATCGATGGTGGTGTAGCCGGCGGCGGCGGTCACCGGCACGATCACGCGGAGCGCCTCGACGGCCCCGCCGAGAAGCTCGGCGGGAACCAGTGAGCGGGTCAGCGTGCCGGCCAGCGCATTGAGGGCGATCAGCTCCTCGTTGCGATCGCGCAGCTCCTCGGTGCGCTCGGAGACGCGGCCCTCGAGCTCGTGCGCCGCCGCCAGCAGGGCTTCGCGTGAGGTGTTGATCTCCCGGCGCATTCGCTCCAGCGCCTCGCTGAGCAGGCCCACCTCGTCCTCGCCCTGGTGGGGCACCGGCTCATCGGTGTGCCCCCGGGCGAGCCGTTCGGCCGAGACGGTGAGCGCGCGCACCGGCCCCACCAGCCGGCGCGAGAAGAGAGCGGCGAGGATCACCGCGATGGCTCCGAGCACCACCGCCAGGGGAAGCACCTGGAGGACGAGGATGCGGCGGACGCCGCTGCGGATGCCGTCGCCGAGCGCCGCGGACGCGGGGGCGAGCTCCCGATCGGGCACCACGCTGGCCAGCGTCCAGCGGGGCCCGTCGACGGGCGCGGTGAAGAAGTCCTTGGCAGCCCCGTGGAGCGTGGTCCTGAGGACCTGCGGCTGCGCTCGCAGCAGCGTCTTGGCAGCGATCCCGGGGATCCGCGCCGGGGTGCCCTCGAACCCGTTGGGCAGGCCGATGTCACTGCCGGCGGTGGCCCCGGCGCTGAGCCAGCGACCGCTGGGGCTGAGCAGCACCTGGTAGGCGTCGGGGAGCGCGGAGAGCGGCTGGGGGAGGAGCGCGGCGATGGCGGCGCTGGGCAGCTCGGCGCCGACGTAGTAGCCCTGGGTGGCGAGCCCGGTCCACACCGACACCGACGTCCCCGGCCCAAAGGCGGCGGTGTCGATGTCGCTCCAAGAGGGCACCGCCGGGCCTCGCGGATTCTGGGCGAGGCCGCCGACCCCCGCGCTCGACCCGGGCGGCAGGGTTCCGCCGAGGGCCGCCCGAAGCTGCCTGTCGAGGAGGTGGACGGGGTCGATGCGCTGGTTGGCCACCAGGCCGGCGAGGGTCTGCGCGTCGGTGACCGGGACCTCGGTGACCGTCGCCCCCGCGCTGTCGTACAGCCAGACGGCGCTCAGCTCGGGATGCCGTTTGAGCAGCGCGCCCAGGGCGAGGGAGAGCTGGGACCGATTGGTGCCCAGCGGCTCGGACACGCCCCGCCCACCGGCGGTGAGCAGGCGGCTCTGGGCCCCCACCAGCGTCGCCGCCGCCACCGAGGGGGTCTCGAGCAGGCTGCTGCCGCCGGCCATGCGCGCGACGGGCTCGGTGACCGGCTGGCTGCTGCGGAGCAGCGCGTCGACGGTGCCGGCGAGCTGCCCCAGGTCCGCTCCCAGGCCGTCGAGGCGGCCCGACACGGTGCCGGCCCCGGCGCTGGCCACGCCGCTCTCGCGCTGCTCGGCGTCGGCGAGGATGGTCTGGCGGGCGGCGTCGACTGTGCTCTGGTTGATGGCGGTGAGGTCGGCGCCCACCAGGGCGGTCAGGGCGGCGAGGGGCACCAGCGCGACCGCGAGCATGGCGATGAGGATCCGCCGATTGAGCCGGCGCGATCTCGACCTGCGCCTCGGGAAGCGGGACATGGAGCGAGGGCTCAGTATACGGGCGCTCCGCACCACCCCCTGAGAAAATCATGCCAACGGGTGATGGCGGGTGGGCCGGGCCAGTGCCACAATGCCGCCCCTAGCCGCCATTTCGGCCGGTACGGATTTGGTGCGGGAAGGAACCCGCCGGGGAGATGTGGATGAGATACCGTCGGATAGGACTGGCGCTGGTCGTGCCAGCGCTCGTCGCCACCGCCTGCGGGAGCGGCGGCGGCACCAGCAGCAGCGGGGGCGGCCAGACCCTGGCCGCCAACCAGCAGTTCCGCTTCCCAATCGTGGACGACGTCAAGACGCTCGACCCCGGTCACGTCTCCGACGCCGTCTCCATCGAGCCGGTCCGCAACATGTTCAGCGGCCTGTACAAGTTCGACGACCAGCTCAAAGAGGTCCCCGACATCGCCACCGGCATGCCGGACATCTCCTCGGACGGGCTGACCTACACGTTCCACATGCGCCATGACGTCAAGTTCTCCAACGGCGACCCGGTGACCTCCGCAGACGTGCTCTACAGCTGGAACCGCGCCGCCCGCCTCAACGACTCGTACGGCATCGTCTTCGCGCCGGTGGTCGGCTACAGCGCCGTGGCTCCGAGCTCGGGCAGCCCCACCGCGACCACCCTCTCCGGGCTCTCCGCGCCCGACCAGTACACGGTCAAGGCCACGCTCTCCTCGCCGGCCGGCTACTGGCTGACCGAGGTGGCGCTCTGGACCATGGACGTGGTCGACCAGAAGGTCATCCCCAGTGACACCGACAAGACCTGGTGGACCAACCCGACCACCGCGATCGGCACCGGTCCCTACAAGCTGACCGCGTACGTTCCCAAGGACCACCTCTCCTTCGCCCCAGTGCAGAACTGGTGGGGAGGCAGCACCGGGCACCTGACCGACATCGAGATGACAGTCCTCGCCGACCAGGGCAGCCAGGTGACCAAGTACGAGAACGGCGGCTTCGACGCCGTCGGACCGTCCGACAACTACCCGCCGCTCGACGCGGTGCGCAACTTCCAGGCCAACCCCACGCTGAGCAAGCAGTTCATCAACATCCCGGGCGGGCGCACCACCTGGGTCGGCTTCAACTTCAAGGTCGGTCCCTTCGCACCGGCGGGGGGCAACATCAACGATCCCATCGCCCTGGCGGGACGGCGCGCCTTCAGTGAGTCGATCGACCGCAACCAGCTGGTCAACGTGGCCTGCGGCCCGGGCGGCATCGTCTGCAAGCCGGCCACCGGCGGGGTGATCAGCAAGGGCCTGAAGAGCTACCTCGGCGACAACACCGATCCCAACGTGGTCTTCAACCCGACCAAGGCCAAGGCGGACCTGCAGACCTGGGACCCGACCAACACCAAGCGGGTGGGGCTTGTGTACTGGTTCAACACCAGCGCCTCCAACACCGCCATCGCCGGCAACCTGCAGTCGCAGTGGCAGACCAACCTGGGCGTCCACGTGGACACCCAGAGCACGGACTTCCCGACGTTCCTGACCAACCGCCAGGACAAGAAGTACATCCTCTTCCGTGACAGCTGGGGCGCCGACTACGACAACCCCCAGGACTGGTTCGACAACATCTGGATCTGCTCGCAGGCAGCCACCGGGCTGGGCAACAACGACGGCATCTGCGACCCCCAGGTCGACAGCGCCGTCAAGAAGGCGGAGGCTGAGACGGGCAGCCAGGCCATCACCGACTTCGAGACCGCCGGCAAGCAGCTGATCAAGGACATCGCCTACGCGGACCTGGAGTACGGGGCCAACCAGTACTTCATCAAGCCGTACGTCCAGGGTGCCGGGGGCAACGCGCTCTACGACAATCTCTGGTCCAGCATCAGCATCCTGCAGCACTAGGACCGAATTCACCGATCTCCCCATGGAGGGGGAATCGGGCCGAGTATCATCTGGGGAGCCCGCCACAGCGGCGGGCTCCCCGAACCGTCCCCCTGTCCCTCTTCAGCGGCGAGAGGTCACATGAGCCGAGGCACAGCCATCTACGCGGGCAAGCGGCTGCTGCTCGTCATCGGGACGGCGTTCGTGGTCTCCTCGGTGACCTTCCTGCTGGTGCACTCCCTGGCCGGGAACCCCTTCACCTGCGAGAAGAACCCCGCCGGCTGCCACGCCGAGGCGATCCGCTACGGCCTCAACGATCCCCTGATCATCCAGTACCGCTCCTTCATGTGGAACCTGCTCCACGGCAACCTGGGCTACTCCTACGTCAACCAGGGAGTGCAGGTCATGCCGCTGCTGCTCGGTGAGGCCAAGAACAGCCTCATCCTCGGCCTCTTCGCCATCCTGGTGACCATCCTGGTCGGCCTGGTCATCGGCGTCACCGCCGCCATCAAGCAGAACACCTGGATCGACTACGGGCTGTCCAGCTTCGTCGTCTTCGGGTACAGCATCCCCAACTTCGTGCTCGCCACCTTCCTGATCATCCTCACCGCCATCGTGCTGCCCGGCTGGGCCAACAGCATCGGCTGGGGATCGCCGGAGCAGATCCCCATCCCCGCCATCGCCCTGGGGCTGCCCTACGCGGCCATCGTGGCCCGGCTGGTGCGCGCCAGCATGCTCGACGTCATCCGCCAGGACTACGTGCGCACCGCCTGGGCCAAGGGCCTCAGCTCGCGGGTGGTGATCATCCGCCACGCGCTGCGCAATGCGCTGATCCCGGTGGTGACGGTCGGCGGCCCACTGGTGACGGCGATCATCACCGGCTCGGTGGTGATCGAGACCATCTTCGGGGTGCCCGGGCTGGGCAAGGAGTTCGTGCAGAGCATCATCGTGCGCGACTACGGCATCGTGGTCGGGCTTTACACCTTCTACGCCGTCCTGGTCGGCCTCGCCAACCTCGGGGTCGATCTCATCTATCCGGTGCTCGATCCGAGGATTCGATACTCATGACCACGATCACAACCGGCCTGAACATGGGAGGGCCGGTCGCGCCACCGGGAGCACCCGAGGCGATCGACTACTCGATCGCGCCCGAGCAGGTCAGCCTCTGGCAGGACGCCTGGCGCCGCTTCCGACGCAACAAGCTGTCCATGGCCGGCATGGTGGTGTTCGGGGTGATCGCGCTCACCGCCATCGTGAGCATCTTCTGGACGCCCTACACGCTCTTCCAGCAGGGCCTCGGCGACATCACCGAGCCCTTCAGCCGGGCCCACCCGTTCGGGCTCGACGCCAGCGGACGCGATGAGCTGAGCTTCCTGATGCGAGGCGCCCAGGTGGCGATCGAGGTGGGGGTGCTCACCGCCGTGGTCACCTCGTTGGTGGGCGTCGCCGCCGGGCTGCTGGCCGGGTTCTTCCGGGGCGGGGTGGACACGGTGATCAGCGGCATCACCTACATCGGCTACGGCATCCCCAACCTGCTGATCGCCTTCCTGATCCTGTTCATCACCAACCGGCCGAGCATCGTCAACGTCATCGTGGCGCTGAGCGTGACCAGCTGGATGGACATGGCCCGGCTGGTGCGCGGCCAGACCCTGGCGCTGCGCGAGCGCGAGTTCGTCGAGGCCGCCCGCGCCACCGGCACCAAGAACTTCAAGATCATGACCCGGCACGTGCTCCCCAACGCGCTGGGGCCGATCATCGTGCAGGCCACCTTCCTGATCCCCCAGGCGATCCTCTTCGAGGCCTTCCTCAGCTACCTGGGCTTCGGCCTGCCCTCGCCCGACCCCTCCTGGGGCGCCATGGTCTCCGCCGGCCTGGACGACCGCTTCCTCGCCTACCACACCATCCTGGTGCCCGCCCTCGCCCTGCTGATCACCCTGATGGCCATCAACTTCATCGGTGACGGCCTGCGCGACGCGCTGGACCCGAGGCAGAGGAAGTAGTGGCGGCTCTGCTGGAGGTGAGGGGCCTCAAGACCCAGTTCTTCGTGCGCGGCGGTCGAGTCCGCGCCGTCGACGGCATCGACCTGCGCGTCAACCGCGGTGAGACAGTCGGCATCGTCGGCGAGTCCGGGTCAGGCAAATCGATGACCGCGCTGTCGATCCTGCGCCTCGTGCCCGAGCCGGGCAGGATCGTCGAGGGCAGCATCAGCTTCGACTCGCGCGACGTCCTGGCCATGGACGACGACGAGCTGCGCAAGTTCCGGGGCAACGACGTGGCCATGATCTTCCAGGACCCCATGTCCTCGCTGAACCCGGTGCTCAAGGTGGGCTACCAGGTCGAGGAGGCGATGAGGGCGCACGATCGCTTCACCAACGAGGAGGCCAAGGAGCGGGTGCCGCAGCTGCTCCGCCGGGTGCGCATCCCCGACGCGGCGCGGCGCTCCAGGGAGTTCCCCCACCAGTTCTCCGGGGGCATGCGCCAGCGCGTCATGATCGCCATGGGCCTGTCCAACGAACCGGCGCTGCTCATCGCCGACGAGCCCACCACCGCGCTGGACGTCACCGTGCAGGCGCAGATCCTCCAGCAGCTCCGCGATCTCAACTCCGAGCTGGGCACCGCCATCGTGCTGATCACCCACAACATGGCGGTGGTGGCCAGCATCTGCACCTGGGTGGTGGTCATGTACGCCGGCCGCATCGTCGAGCAGGGTCCCACCGACGCCATCTTCAGCTCCCCGCAGCATCCCTACACCTGGTCGCTGCTGCGCTCCATCCCGCGCATCGACGAGAAGCTGGGGGCCAAGCTGCTGACCATCTCGGGAATGCCTCCCGACCTCACCAACCTGCCCCCGGGCTGCAAGTTCCATCCCCGCTGCCGCTTCACCATCGAGCGCTGCTTCACCGAGGAGCCCGATCTGCTGAACGTGGGACCGTCGCACGAGTCGCGCTGCTGGGTGCAGATGGACAACGTCGAAGACCCCGACTCCGACGTCCGCGCGGCGCCGCTGGTCCTCGAGGCCGAGAAGGCGGATGCAGCAGCCCTCTGAGACCGTGGCGCCGTCGGCGGCGTGGACCGCCGAGGCAGACGCGCTGGTCTCGCTGCGCGACGTCTACAAGACCTTCCCGAGCGGACGGCAGACGGTGCGGGCCGTCGATGGCGTCACCCTCGACATCCTCCAGGGAGAGACGCTGGGGCTGGTCGGGGAGTCGGGCTGCGGCAAGTCCACGCTGGGACGGGTGGTCACCCAGCTCCAGCCCGCCACCGCCGGAAGCGTCCTCTTCGAGGGCAACGACCTCGCCGCCCTGCACGGCGAGAAGCTCCGCCAGATGCGCCGCCGGGTGCAGATGATCTTCCAGGATCCCTACGGGTCGCTCAACCCGCGCATGACAGTGGGCAACATCATCGGTGAGCCGCTGGGCAACTTCGGGCTGGCCAAGGGCAGGGCGCGCGACGCCCAGGTGCAGGAGGTGATGCGCATCTGCGGCCTCAACCCCAACTTCAACAACCGCTACCCCCACGAGTTCAGCGGCGGCCAGCGCCAGCGCATCGGCATCGCCCGCTCGCTGATCCTGCGGCCCAGCTTCATCGTCGCCGACGAGCCCATCTCCGCCCTCGACGTCTCCATCCAGGCGCAGATCATCAACCTCCTGGAGCAGCTCCAGGACGACTTCAACCTGACCTACATGTTCATCGCCCACGATCTCTCGGTGGTGCGCCATCTCAGCGACAGGGTGGCGGTGATGTATCTCGGGGTCATCGTGGAGGTGGCCGACAGCGTCGAGCTGTACGACAACCCGCTGCACCCCTACACCACCGCCCTGCTGCAGTCGATCCCGGTCCCCGACCCGGTGGTGGAGCGCGAGCGCAAGCCGATCATCCTGACTGGCGAGATCCCCTCGCCGATCAACCCGCCGAGCGCCTGCCGCTTCCACACCCGCTGCCCCATCGCCGAACCGATCTGCTCGGAGGTGCGTCCCGACCTCATCGACTACGGCAACGGCCACCTCGCCGCCTGCCACTTCGCCGGCAAGCTGCAGGGCTCGCTGGCAGCCAAGGTCGCCGAGCAGTCCACAGCCGAGCTGCGCACCGCCATCGTCGGGGAGCTGGGCGGCGAGGATCAGAACGGCGCTGAGCCCGTCAACGCGTAGCCGGCGCGGACCGGGGGCGTGAGGGCGCGGGGTGCGTGACATCGCCGAGCGCGTCCTCGACGCCGCGCTGGCGGCGGGAGCTGGCTACGCCGACTGCCGCGTGGTGGAGCGGAGCACGCAGTCGGTGCTGGTCAAGAACGGACGCGTCAACCACGTCAGCCAATTCGAGGACGCGGGCGTGGGGGTTCGCGTGCTCGTGGACTCGGCCTGGGGGTTCTGCGGCACCCAGCGAACCGACCCGGCGGGCCTGGAAGGCGCCGCCCGCCTGGCGGTGCGCATCGCCCGGGCGTCCGCCCAGACGGCGGTGGCCAGGGTGCGGCTCGCCCCGGCGCCGGCGGTCACGGCCACGTACACCACGCCGGTGCTCATCGACCCCTTCACAGTCTCGCTGGGTCGCAAGATCGACCTCCTCCTGGCCGCCGACCTGGCCATGGACGTGCCCGGGGTGACCACCCGCCAGGGCTCGCTGGGAGCGGTCCGGCATCACCAGTTCTTCGCCAGCAGCGAGGGCTCGCGCATCACCCAGACCATCATCGAGACCGGCGGAGGCCTCGACGCCACCGCCACCGGCGACGGCGAGGTGCAGTCGCGCAGCTTCCCCAACAGCTTCGGACGCCAGCAGCTCACCGCCGGCTGGGAGGCGATCGAGGAGATGGACCTGGCCGGCAACGGCCGCAGGATCGCGGAGGAGGCGGTGGCGCTGCTCAGCGCCGACCTCTGTCCCGCCGGAACCATGACGGTGATCCTCGACGCCACCCAGGCTGCCCTGCAGGTGCACGAGTCCTGCGGCCACCCGACCGAGCTCGATCGGGTGCTGGGCTTCGAGGCCGCCTTCGCCGGCACCTCCTTTCTGATGCCGGACATGCTGGGGAGCTTCCGCTACGGCAGTGAGGCCGTCACCATCAGCGCCGACGCCACCAGCGCGCGTGGCCTGGGGACATTCGGGTACGACGACGAGGGTGTGGCGGCGCAGCGCACCCTGCTCATCGACCAGGGCCTGTTCACCGGGTACCTCACCTCGAGGGAGACGGCCGCCACGCTCGACGAGCCCAGCGGCGGCACGGTGCGCGCGGAGAGCTGGAACCGCCTCCCGCTCATCCGCATGACCAACATCAACCTGGAGCCGGGCACGTCCAGCCTCGAGGAGATGATCGCCACCACCGAGCACGGTGTGTTCCTCGAGACCAACCGCTCCTGGAGCATCGACGACCGCCGGCTCAACTTCCAGTTCGGCACCCAGGCGGGATGGGAGATCCGCGATGGCCAGCGCGTGCGGCTGGTGCGCAATCCCCTGTACAGCGGCAGCACACCCCAGTTCTGGAACTCCTGCGACGCCGTTGCCGGGCCCTCTGAGTGGCACATGTACGGCGTCGTCAACTGCGGCAAGGGCCAGCCGGGACAGCTGATGCACGTCGGCCATGGCGCCGCTCCGTGCCGCTTTCGCAAGGTCGCGGTGCGCCCGGCGTGACCTCCGACCTGCGCTCGCCCGAGCAGCTGCTTGCGGTCGCCGCGAGGATCCTCGACGCCGTTCCGACGGGGACCGCGGCCGAGGTCACAGTCACCGAGTCGGCGGCGGCGCTGACCAGGTTCGCCAACGGCGGCATCCATCAGAACGTCGCCGATCGCACCCTGCGTTTGCGCCTCCGCCTGGTCCGCGACGGCCGCTCCGGGGTGGCGGAGATGCAGGTGGCAGGCCAGGACGGCGCCGCCGCCCTGGTGCAGAGCGCTGAGGCGATCCGCGCTCTTTCTCCGGCGGGAGATCCGGTTCAGCCCATCCCTCCCGACGGCGGCGCCGACACGGAGAACGGCTACAGCGAGGCCACCGTGGCGGTCACGCCCGAGCAGCGCGCCGGCACCGTCGCCGAACTGTGCGCCGCGGCGGAAGCGTTGGGGCAGAAGGCGTTTGGCACCTACGAGTCCGCGGTCACCGGGGTGGCCATGGCGAGCACCACCGGGCTTCGCCGCGCCGCTCGCCACACCGTCGCCGAGCTGATCGCGGTGTGCCGCGGCAGCGACGGCAGCGCGTACGGCGCGCGCCATGCCGCCGACGCCTCGGGCATCGACACCGCAGCCCTGGCTGATGAGGTCACCGAGCGCTGTGCGCGCAACCAGGGCGCTGCTGCCACCGAGCCGGGCGAGTTCGAGGTGGTGCTCTCGCCCTACGCCGTCTCCGAGATGCTGCAGTATCTCGGCCTGGTCGGGCTCGGTGGGCTGGCCGTGGCCGAGCAGCGCAGCTTCATGCGCTTCGGCGAACGCCTGCTGAGCCCCACGGTGACCCTCCGCGACGACGTGCGTCAGGCGCCGCTGGCCCCGCTGCCCTTCGACGGCGAGGGCGCCACCACGCTGCCCGTCACCATCATCGACCACGGGGTGTGCGCGGCGGTGGTGCACGACTCGGTGACCGCAGCCCGCGCCTCGGTGCCGACCACGGGGCACTCGCTGCCCCAGCCCAACAGCGAGGGACCGTTTCCCCGCTACCTGTGCCTGGAGAGCGGGGAGGGCGACGTCGGGTCGATGATCGCCGCCTGCCGGCGCGGCCTGCTGGTCACACGCTTCTGGTACGTGCGCCCGGTCCATCCGCTGCGCACCATCATCACCGGCATGACCCGCGACGGCACCTTCCTCGTCGAGAACGGTCGCATCGTGCGGCCGGTGCGCGACCTGCGCTTCACCCAGAGCATCGTCGGCGCCCTGGCCGAGGTCCGCTCGATCGGCTCGGAACGGCTCGCCTGCCGCGGATATTTCGGTGCCACCCTGGCGCCGTGGCTGCACCTCGGGCGGTTCACCTTCAGCTCATGACCGGCCGGCGCCGTGCCTGGTGCGCTGTGCTGGCCGTCACCGCGGCGCTCATCGTGGTGCGCAACCTGAGCGCTCTGGCCACAGTGCCACTCGGTGCCTACGTCGACGAGACCTCGGTGGGCTACAACGCCTGGGCGATCAGCACCCTCGGGGTCGACGAGCACGGAGCCCACCTGCCCCTCTACTTCACCGCGTTCGGTGAGTTCAAGAACCCCGTCTACATCTACACGCTCAGCGCGCTGCTCCGGGTGCTGCCCCTGACCGTCACCACCGAGCGCCTTCCCGCCGCCCTCTTCGGCCTGCTCACCTGCCTCATGGTGGCGCTGATCGCATGGCGTCGCAGTCGCAGCCTGCCGATCACCGTGCTCGCCCTGGCGCTGGCCGGCCTGACCCCGTGGCTGACCGTGGAGAGCCGGGTGGGCTTCGAGGTCGTCTCCATGCTCGCCGCCGTGGCCGCTGCGCTCCTGTGCCTGGCCATCGCCCAGGAGAACGGCCGGCTCGGCTGGTACGCCGCGGCGGGCTGTCTGCTCGCTGTCGCCGTGTATGCCTACAGCACGGGACGCGTGACGGTGGCGCTGCTGGCGATCGCGCTCGCCGTGGCGGAGTGCTGGCGCCGGCGCCGGCTGGTGGGGGCGTGGCTGATCGCGCTGGTCCCCGTGGCCGGAGCGTACGCGGTCCTCGAAGCCTGGAACCTGCTGCACCCGGGAGCGCTGACGGCGCGCTTCAACCTCATCAGCATCGGGGCCGATGGCGCGCCGCTGGGGACGGTGATCGGCCGTTTCATCGGCAACTACCTCACCTACTTCGGACCCGACTACCTGTTTGTCTCCGGCGACCATCGCAGCCGCCACGCCACCCAGTTCGGGGGCATGCTGCTCTGGGTGACGCTGCCGCTGATCATCGCCGGCGTCGTCGCCGTGTGGCGCAAGCGCGACCAGCCCTTCCTGCGCTTCGTGCTCCTGGCAACCCTGGCCGCGCCGGTGAGCGCCGCGCTGACCGAGGAGGGTGTTCCCCACGCGCTGCGCTCCTCGGTGATGCTCCCCTTCCTGCTGGTGCTCGCCATCGAGGGGATGATCGTCATCCGCGAGCACCTGCCCGGCTGGTGGCCGGCCGCCGCGACCATCGCCGCCGCGGCCCTGGTCGTCCAGGGCGCGCTGTTCACCGTCGACCTCTACGCCACCTGGCCGGCTCGGTCCGCGCTCGACTTCGACTCCGGCGAGATCGCGGCCATCACCAGGGCCGCGGCGCTGTCGCGCGGGGCGCCTCTGCTGCTCTCCGACACCCTCGACCAGCCCTACATCCAGGCCGCCTTCACGTTCCGTCCGCCGCCGCCGAGCAGCTTCACCGCCGACTCGTCGTCGGCGCTGCTCGCCGAGATGAACATGGTGCTGTTCACACCGGCCGCCCCACCCCTCCGGCCGGGTGCGATCGCGGTCCTCAGCGCCACCGACCCGGTGCCGCCGGGTGCGCAGCGACTCTTCGATGAGCGCACCCCCCGGGCCGGGTTCGCGTTCGGGCGAGCGCCGCCCAGCCAGCTCACCATCGTGGTCTGCCGGCTGCGCTGATCGGCGTGCGCCGGGAGGTCGGGCCAGGTCCGGCGACCCGGGGCTTGGGGCGCTCTCCTGTACAGTCTGCCCATGGGTGAGGTGGTCATCGTCGAGGCGGTGCGCACGCCGCTGGGGCGGGGCTCGCTGAAGAACGGCGACCTGCGTGACGTGCACGCGCTCAAGCTGGCAGCCCACGTGCTGCGCGAGGTGGTGGGCCGGGCCGGGGTTGACCCGGCGCTGGTCGACGACGTGGTCATGGGGTGCGTCAGTCAGACGGGCGAGCAGTCCATCAACATCGCCCGCCAGGCGGTGCTGCTGGCGGGATTCCCCGTCGAGGTTCCCGCCACCACCGTGGACCGGCAGTGCGGCTCATCGCAGCAGGCGGTGCACTTCGCGGCCAATCTCATCCAGGCGGGCACCTGCGAGGTGACCATCGCCGCCGGCGTGGAGAGCATGAGCCGCGTTCCCATGGGCAGCACCGTCCTGCAGGGACCCGGCACGCCCTACCCTCCCGAGCTGCTGGAGCACTACGACCTGGTCAGCCAGGGTCTCGCCGCGGAGATGATCGCGGAGCGGTGGGGGATCACCCGCGAGCAGGCGGACGCGTTCGCCAGCGAGTCCCACAGCCGTGCTGCAGCGGCGCAGTCGGCGGGACGATTCGACCGCGAGATCGCGCCCATCGTGGTGGGCGAGAACGGCGACGCCCGGGTCGTCTCCCAGGACCAGGGGATCCGCCCCGGCACCACGGTGGAGACGCTCGCCGCGCTGCAGCCCGCGTTCCGCGCTGATGGCATCCTCCACGCCGGCAACTCCTCGCAGATCACCGACGGCGCCTCCGCCCTCCTGCTCATGTCGGCGGAGAGGGCGCGCCAGCTCGGCCTGGCGGCGCGTGCCACCGTCCGCGCCCAGGCGGTGGTCGGCGTCGACCCGGTGACCATGCTCACGGGTCCGATCCCGGCCACCGCACGTGTCCTGGAGCGCAGCGGCCTGCGCATGGATGACATCGACCTGTTCGAAGTCAACGAAGCGTTTGCGCCTGTCGTCCTCGCCTGGGAGCACGAGCATCATCCCGACATGGCTCGGGTGAACGTCAACGGCGGAGCCATCGCGCTCGGCCATCCCCTGGGAGCATCGGGCGCGCGGCTGATGACCACCCTGCTCCATGAGATGGAACGTCGTGACGCTCGCACGGGGCTCGAGACGATGTGCTGTGGAGGCGGTTTGGGAACGGCGACCATCATCACCCGCGACGCCTGAATCGGTGAGCGGCATGGTCACACTTCTGTCGCACCATGGGCTCATGTTCGGGACCCCTTGCTATGCTCAGGCGGTTTTGCAGCCACCCGTCCGCGTCCGTGAGGGGCTCCGGCGATGAAGCGCGTGCTCATCATCGAGGACTACTACGCTCTCGCTGACATCGAATCCCTGCTGTGCACCATGGAGGGCTACGAGGTCCGCGTCGCCAAGAGCGGAGACGAGGGGCTGACGGTCTTCTCCGACTTCAAGCCGGACCTGGTGCTCCTCGACCTCATGCTTCCGGGTGAGCTGAGCGGCACCCAGGTCCTCGAGCGCATCCGCGCCGAGCACGGCGAGGATGCCAAGGTTCTCGTGGTCAGCGCTCTGGTCAACGCCACCACCACTCCCAAGCTCGAGGCCTACGGCAACGTCCAGACGCTGGCGAAGCCGTTCAAGATCAAGGAACTCGCCTCGCGCATCCAGTCGATGCTTGCGGCCTGACCGCGATCCACACCGCATGCGCGCTCAACCGCCGCCGCCAGGGCGTGACGACGAGGATCCCCCCGTCCGGCGACCCCGTCGCACCGTGCCCATGCAGCGATGCCCGTACCTGGAGCAGATCCTCCGTGAGCGCGTCGTGCTGGGAACGCTGACCCGCTACAAGGCGGACTGTCACGTCGACCACCGCACCCACCACTTCACCGGCCGTCACCCCGTGCCCCCCTGCATCAGCGACCCGACGACCTGCCACCTCTACCGCGAGCAGTGGGCGGAGGAGAGCCACCTCATCGACCGCTACCGGGACTGAGCCGCCGCCGCCTGGCGCACCACCTCGGGCGATCCCGGTCCCTCAGGCTCAGCCCCACCGTAGACCGCGAAGTAGTGTGCCTCGGGGTGGTGCAGCACGATGGCTGCCGTCGACTGCTCGGGAACCAGCTGGAAGCCTTCGGTCAGCTCAACAGCGATCAGCTCGGCGGGGACGATGCCGAAGAAGGTGCGGTGATCCTCGAGGTCGGGGCACGACGGGTAGCCCCAGCTGTAGCGACGACCGCGGTCGGCCTCGAGGCCGAGCTCCTCGCGGATGCGCGCGTGCACCCATTCGGCTGTCGCCTCCGCCATCTGGGTGGCGAAGCCGTGCACGCGGAGCATGTCGTCGTACTCGCCGTTGCGCTGCAGCTCGGCGCTGAGCTCCGAGGCACCCGGACCGGTGGTGACCAGCTGCAGTGCGACCACGTCGCGCTCGCCGTCCCGGGCCTCGCTGAGCGGGCGGACGTAATCGGCGAGACAGAGCCGGTTCTGGGCGCGCTGGCGCGGGAAGTCGAAGCGTGCAATCTCTGTGTCATGGTGCCCGGGGTCATAGATGATCACTGAATCCGAGTCGGCCAGCGCCGGCCAGTACCCGTAGACGGCCTGCAGTCGCAGCCATTCCCCGCTTCGCGCCTCCTCGATGGATCGAGCCAGGCGGGGCTCGAGCTCTTCGTCGAGCAGCCGTGCCCACTCCTTGGGGTCATGGACGCCACGGAACTGCCAGCTCATCTTGAACAGCGAGTTGCGGTCGATGCAGGGGACCACCCCGTCCAGGTCGATGTCGGCGAGGCATCGCGCCCCCCAGAAGGGGGGAGCAGGAATCGCGATGTCGGTGCGAGCATCGCTGCGGGCGCGCAGCGGGACAGCGTCGGTCTGGGCGGTGGCGGCAGCGTGGCGGCGGGCGTCGCGATCCCGGTCGCGTTCCACCTGCTGCGCGGCCTCGGCGCGAGCGCGCTCCACCAGGGCGGTGCGGCGGGGCTGGTCGATGAGTTGCTCCACAGTGTCCAACCCCTCGAAGGCGTCCTTGCAGTAGAAGACGCCGGGTTGGTAGATGCGCCCGTCGTCAAGCGTGAGGATGCGCCGGCCAAACCCCCGGTTGATGGCAGCCCCGCCGATGATCACCGGGAAGGTCAGCTCGCGGGCATCGAGCTCGTGCAGGCAGAGCGGCATCTGCTTGCTGGTGCTCACCAGCAGCGCGCTCAACCCGATGACGTCGGCGCCGACGTCGACCGCCCTGTCAATGATCGTGGTCAGGGGAACCTGCTTGCCGAGGTCGTGCACCGTGTAGCCGTTGTTGCTGAGGATGGTGTTGACGAGGTTCTTGCCGATGTCGTGCACGTCGCCATAGACGGTGGCCAGGACCACGGTGCCCTTCGAAGTGCCCTCGACACGATCGAGGTACCTTTCGAGCTGGGCGACGGCGCGTTTCATCACCTCCGCGCTCTGCAGCACGAATGGAAGGATCAGCTCCCCCGCCCCGAAGCGATCGCCCACCTCCTTCATGGCGGGAAGCAGGACCTCGTTCAGGACCTCCACAGGGTCGCGCGCGGCGACGGCAAGGTCGATCTGGTCTTCGATGCCATCGCGGCGGCGCTGCAGGATCTGGGCGTGGATGCGATCCGCCGGCTCCATCCCGGCGAAGCGGTCGCCGCCCTCCTCGGCCACGGCGACAGCCCCGTCGAAGTGTCCGATGAACCTGGCCAGAGCATCCTCGCGGCGGTTGAAGATGAGTTCCTCGGCGAGCGCCCGCTCGGTGGCGCCGATCTCCGCGTACGGGGTGATGTGGGCAGGGTTGACGATTGCCGCATCGAGCCCGGCCTGGACGCAGTGGTAGAGGAAGACGCTGTTCAGAGCGGGACGGCTGGCCACCGAGAGGCCGAACGACACGTTGGAGAGCCCGAGAACAGTCAGGACGCCGGGAAGCGCCTCCTTGATGCGGCGGATCCCCTCGATTGTCTGATGCGCGGAGTCGATGTACTCCGCCTCTCCGGTGGCCAGTGTGAAGGTCAGAGCGTCGAAGAGCAACTGCTCGGGCTGCAGGCCGAACTCGGTGCAGGCGAGGTCGCGGATCCGCGTGGCCACTGCCAGCTTGCGCTCCGCGGTGTTGGCCATGCCCTGCTCATCGATGGTCAGAGCAACCACACAGGCGCCGTGGTCGCGCACCAGCGGCAGCACGCTGTCGCAGCGGGTGCGGCCGTTCTCGAGGTTGACGCTGTTGACGACAGCCCGGCCGGGATACGTCTCGAGGGCGGCACGGATCACCGCGGCGTCGGTGCTGTCGATGATCAGGGGCGCGTCGACCGACATCTCCAGGCCTCGCACCACCACGCGCATCTGCTCGGCTTCGTCGCTGCGCTCGGTCACGGCGACGCACACGTCGAGCGCGTGGGCACCCCCTTCGGCCTGGCCGCGCCCAATCGCGACGATGCCGTCATAGTCCTCGGCGAGCAGCAGCCGCTTGACCGCCCGCGATCCCTGGGCGTTGACGCGCTCACCGATGAGTAGTGGAGCCGGCTGCTGGCGCAGCTCGACATCACTCATGGCACTGGCCAGGCGCGGGACGCCGTCGCCGCTGCGTTGCGGCGCGGGCAGAGCCCCGACCCGCCGCACCAACTCGGCGATGTGCTCGCCGGTGGTTCCACAGCACCCGCCCACCGCCCCGACTCCCAGCCGCCGGACGAAGTCCTCGAGCTGCACAGCCATGTCGACGGCGCCCAGAGGGAAGTGAGCGCGTCCTCTCACATTGGTGGGGATCCCCGCGTTGGGGATGCAGGCAACCGGCACCGAGCTGCGCTCGCTGAGGACGCGGATCGCATCGCGCATCAGCTCCGGCCCCGTCGAACAGTTGAGCCCGATGACGTCCACGCCGAGGGAGTCGAGTATGGCCACCACTGCTCCGGGTTGCGTGCCCAGGAGCATGGTCCCACTGGTGTCGAGGAGGCTCACCGACACATGCAGTGGGACCGTCAACCCGGTGCGCGAGAAGGCCTCGCGGCAACCGAAGATCGCCGCCTTCACCTCGAGGATGTCCTGGGCGGTCTCGATCGTGAGCAGGTCGCTGCCGCCTTCGAGCAGCCCCTGCGCCTGTTCGGCAAAGGCGTCCACCAGCTCGGCGAACGTGATCTTCGACAGCGTGGGATCGCTCGACGAGGGGAGAAAACCGGACGGTCCCATGCTGCCGGCCACGAAGCGCGGCTTGTCGCTGGTGCTGTACTCGTCGCAGAGCCGCCGCGCCAGCGCGGCCGCGGCACGGTTCAGCTCGGCGGTACGCTCGGCCTGCCCCCATTCGAGAAGCCGCAGGCGCGTCGCCTGGAACGTGGCAGTCTCCACCACGTCGCAGCCCACCTCCAGAAACGAGCGATGCACACGCTCCACCAGGTGTGGTGCCTGGAGGACGAGCCCGTCCATCCAGCCTTCCATAGCTGGGCCGCCAAAGTCCGCCGCGGTGGGCTCCAACGCCTGCAGGCCAGTCCCCATGGCGCCGTCGAAGACGAGCACGCGTCGACTGAGCGTCTCGAGAAATGATCGCTTCGCTGCCGCTGGCTGCTGGGACATTCCCTCTCCTAGTGAGTTCGCCTGATTCTACCGGCGCATGCGATTCCCACGGCCCCGGTTTCCAGCCTGGGCGTGCTAGGCTGGTTTCACAGGGCGGCTCAGACCTCATCACCTCAGGAGAACCTCTTGGCACGACGGCCACCTCGTCCCGGCGGCGCACGCCGCCGCGGCCCTGCACGCCGTCGCGACCCGGCGGCGGCCGCCGAGGCCGCCGAGGCCAAGGAGGAGACGATCGAGATGGATGCCACTGTCGTCGAGCCGCTTCCCAACGCGATGTTCAAGGTCAAGCTGCTCACCGGCCAAGAGGTGCTCGCCTACACCGCTGGGAAGATGAGAAAATTTTACATTCGCATCCTCATAGGCGACAAAGTGCGTGTCGAACTGAGTCCGTATGACCTGACGCGCGGGCGGATCACCTTCCGCTACAAGTGAGGCTGTCATCGCGGTCTACGTCATCGCGATTGTCGTCATCGTCCTAATCCTGATCGGGGCCTATCGCTCGTTGGGCGGTGCGCCCCCTCAAGCCCGCGACTCGGCAGCCCTGCTGAGGTCGGTGCACGCCGCCCTGCGATCATCGCTCGCCGAGCTCTCCGCCTCGCCGCCGGCGCTGCGCGCGGCGGTATCCACGGATCGCGGCGGTCGCCATGACGGTAGGCGCGTCTGTGCATCCGCGCAGCAAACCCTGGATCGCCTCGGTCCGGTGGCCACCCTCGGCGAGAGCGACACCGCAGCTCGCCTCCTTCTCGCAGCCGCCGCCGAGGAGGCCAGCTGGGCGTGGCGGATGCTGCAGGCCGCGGACGCACCGAGCCCGGGAGTGGCGGCGGCGGTCGCAGTTCTTGCCGATCACGCCGCCGATTGCTGCGACGAGGCCCTGAGACTACTGGCGATCCCGGCGCCCGGAGAACCAGGCGACCGTCCGTGAGAGGCCCTCGTCGAGCGAGACAGAGGGGCGCCAGTCGAGCAGCTCCGCCGCACGAGCGATGTCGAGGCAGGACGTGCGCTGCTCGCCCGGCTTCGCTGCGGCGTGCTGGGCAGGGCGCGCCACACCTGCGGCCTGCGCGATGTGCAGGTAGAGCGCGTTGACGTCGCATTGCACGCCGGTGCCGATGTTGAAGGCTCCGAGCGAGGAGGTCTGCGCGGCGCGCAGGTTGGCGTCGACCACGTCGTCGACGTACACGTAGTCGCGGGTCTGGGCGCCGTCGCCGTTGATCACGGCATCGCCTCCAGCCAGCAGTCGCTCGGTGAAGATGGCGACGACCCCCGCCTCGCCGTGGGGATCTTGCCGCGGTCCGTACACATTGCCATAGCGGAGTGCGATGAATTCGAGGCCGTGCAGCTGGCGGAAGACGCTCCCGTACGTCTCTCCTGCGAGCTTGGCGGCGCCGTAGCCTGAGGCAGGCTGGCAGATGTGTGTCTCCGGTGTTGGGAGGACTTCGGTGTCGCCGTACAGCGCGCCGCCGCTGGAGGCGAAGACGACACGTCGCACCCCGGCCCGGGCACACGACTCGAGGATGTTGACGGTGCCGAGGACGTTGATGCGCGTGTCGAGCATCGGTTGGGTCACCGAGCGGCGCACATCGATCTGCGCAGCCTGATGGAAGACGATCTCCGGACCAATCGATGCGATGAGGGCGCCGAGTGCGTCGTCGACCACGTCCATGAGGTGAAAATCCGCTCCCGCGGGCACCTGGTCTCGACGTCCGCGGGAGAGATCGTCGACCACGCTGACCTGTGCGCCCGCAGCGAGCAGACCGTCCACCAGGTTCGAGCCGATGAACCCGGCTCCGCCGGTGACCACCGCCCTCACGGGGCAGCGCCGGTCAACGCCTCGTCAGCTCGGCGCGGCACACGAACATGCAGCACCGCGAAGACCACCGCGCCGATGAGGACGACGCTCCCGTAGCTGATGCTGCGGTCCAGCAGCGCGATGGACAGGGCGGCGCTGCGTCCGATGCCGCCGACACTGATCAGAACGCCGACCATGCCCGCCTCGACCAGGCCCAGCCCACCGGGGAGGAATGGCACGGTGGTGAGCAGCGCCGCCACCAGCGCGATCAGCAGCAGCTGCGCGGCGCCCAGGGAGGAGCCATCCCCGAGCGCGTAGACGACCAGCGCCAGGCGGGCGCTCTCCATCCCCCACACCATCGCGGTCAGCGGCACCAGGACGGGGAGCTGCTTGAAGGAGTCGACGGTGCCCATCCGGAAGCTCTCGTAGCGGTGGAAGACCGCCTCGGGAAGCAGTCGCAGGATGCGCTGACCACGACCGGCGCGCATCACTGCGATGGCGCCGATCCCGGCCGCGCAGACCAGCACCCCGGCGACCACGTATGGGATCAGGACGGCGGGGGCGCGATGGTGGAAGACGATGGCCCCGGCGATGAGCAGCAGCGCCATCAGCACCACCAGGTCGAGCAGGCGCTCGGCGATGATGGTGCCCAGGGCGCGCGCTGTGATGACGCGCTGGCGCAGGCGCGCCAGGTAGGCGCGATAGATGTCGCCCATCTTGGCCGGAACGACGCAGTTGACGAAGAACGACACCATCAGGATGGGCAGCAGCGGAAGGGTGGGACGGTCCTCGCCGGCGTTGCGCAGGAGCAGCTTCCAGCGCCAGCTGCGGACCAGGAACGATGCGTAGTACACGGCGATGGCAGCCAGGTACAGGTCCAGCTTGGCGTTGCGGATGCGCGTCCACGCGTCCCCCCAGTTGATGGGGGCACGCCACAGCGCAACTGCGACGATGACGGCGGCCGCGGCGATGGAGAGGATGGTGCGACGGTTGAGCAGGCGCGCCGGTGGAGTCGCCACGCTGGAATCCACCGCCGGCTGCATCGCTGCGGGGCTGGGCGACACAGTGATCAACGGTACCATCGGCATCCGCGCAGCGCCCTTCGGCCGACGGTCAGGGCGCCCGCCGCCGGCCGATCCGGCTCATCAACGGGCGGCGCTGCTCTGGGGTGGAGAGCTCCTCCAGGTGCCGTTCGCGCTCGGCGAGCACGCGGGTGACGGTGTCGAGGCGGTCGCCGTCGCCGCGCTCGGAGAGGGGGCGGCTGTCCCACTGGCGCACCTGGTACACGGCCTTGAGCGCGCAGTAGGGGATGGCCAGGGTGGTGAGCTCGCTCCCGCCGGGAGCGAAGACCTTCCAGATCCCCCCGTGGCGGCCGAGCAGCGCGTCCGGAGCGATCGACGCCCGCAGCACCTGCCCATCGAGGAAGTGGAACGCCGCTCTGTCCCACCCCTCGACGACCTCGTCCGGCGGAGCCGGGGCGGGGCCGCCCACCACGATCTGGGTGATCGCGGTGAGGGGGAGGATGGCGCGCTGGTTGTTGGGATCGACGCCGCGGACCTCGGCCTCGATCACCGGCATCTCGAAGGTGAGCTCGGGGATCTCGGCGTGAAGCACCTCGCCGTCGATAAAGCTGATCACGACCAAAGGCACTCTCGCAATGTACGGCAGGGCGGAGCGCCACCGCGCTGCTTTCGTCACCGGATGGTCACAGAGCGGGCGCGGAGGGCGGCGGTACGATGACCACAAGCAGGCCATGCGCACCCTCACAGCCGTCCCGGTTCCCGCGCTGAAGCATCCCTCGCAACGCCGCCAGCCCCTGGTGGAGGCGGGACCGGTCGCCGTGACGGTGATGGCTGGCGACGCCTGCCCCTCCAAGGCACGGCGCGAGGTGTGAGGAGGGGCGTGCGGGTTCCGCCGACCTGGACCCGCCTCAACTTCTCGGTCAAGTTCGCGGCGATCATCGCCGTGGCCGGCGTCCTGATCGCGATCACCCCGCTGTCGCTCGCCAGCGGCGAGAACCGCACCCAGGCCACCCAGCGGGCCACCGACAAGGCCGGCATCGTGGCCAACCTGATCGCCGGCCAGCAGACCTCCATGGCATCCTTCGCGGCGGGCATGTCCCAGGAGCTGGCTTTCGCGCTCACCAGCGCCGACAGCACGGCGCTGGCCAGCGCACTGCAGCGCTACTCGCAGGTGAACACCACCTCCGACGTGGTCGGCGCCAGCGGCCCGCTGGCCAACTCCGCGGTGCGCGGCGGCGCCACCCTGCCTCCCGGCGATCCACTGGTGCATGCGCTGGTCGGCTCGCTGGGGCGGTCGCGCCTGATCGCGGGCCCCGACGGAACCCCCTGGCTGACCGCGTCGTCAGTGGTCGCGGCGACCACTGAGAGGGTGTTCATCGCTCGTCCGCTCGACGCCGCCCTGCTGCGCGGGCTGCAGGGCACCATCACCACCTCCGCCGACCCTGCCGAGATCGCGATCGTGCGCGGCGACCGCGTCGTCTCCGCGGGCAGCATGGTCCTCGAGCAGACGCTGCCGCCGGGCACATCGGTGGGCAGCGGGATCGGCGCCGTGCTGGGCAGCGGCGCCGCCGCGCAGGTGGTCGACGTCGGCGGTCGCGAGGCGGGCGCAGACGCCAAGCCGCTGGGCTCGGGATTCTCGGTGGTGGTGAGCACCCCGGTGTCCGAGGTGACCACTCTCTGGCAGCCCATCGCCATCCTTCTCGGGCTCATCGTCATCGCCATCTTCTTCATCGTGCTGGTGGTCCAGACCGACCTGCAGCGGCCCCTGCGGCGCCTCGACCGCGCCGTCGCCGGGCTGGCCCACGACGAGTACGACATCCCCATGCCGCGCATCGCCAACCACGAGATCGGCCGCGTCGCCGCCAGCTTCGAGGAGATGCGCCGCCAGCTGCGCGCGACCATCGCCGTCACCCGGGCTCGCGCTGTCATCGCCACCGAGCTCAACTCCCAGCAGCCGCTCGAGACGGCGTTGGGCCGGGTGTGCGCCCAGCTGCGCGGATTCGCCCACTCCGACAGCGCGTTCATCCTGGTCAACGGCTCGGAGATGACCGACAGCTTCGCTGTCACCGACGGCCGCAGCCTCGAGCTCGAGGTCAGCGCAGCCCTCAGCGGCGACGGTCCGATGGGATGCGCTCATCGCCACGACCCACCCGAAGCCCTCCTGGTCGGCGCCACCGCGGCCAGCGCGGAGGCGCGCACCGGGCTGCGTGACTTCTGTGTGGCGCCTCTGCGCATGGGACGCACCGTGCTCGGCGTTCTCGGCCTGGCTCGCGCCGCGGGAGCGTTCGCAGGAGCCGACGCCGCCCTGGTCTCGAGCTCGGCGGAGCAGGTCGCGCTCGCCCTGGAGCGCTACCGCTTCATCGCCATGGTGCAGCGCCAGGCCAGCATCGACGACCTCACCGGCCTCTACAACCATCGATTCCTGATCGACTACCTGGGCCAGCAGGTTGCCCTCGCCGAGCGTCTCAACACCCCGCTCGCCATCCTGGTGCTCGACCTCGATCACTTCAAGGGTGTGAACGACACCCACGGCCATCCCAGTGGCGACGCCGTTCTCAGCGCCTTCGCGCAGACGCTCACCGGCAGCATCCGGCGCGCCGATCTCGCCGCCCGCTACGGGGGCGAGGAGTTCATCGTGGTCATGGCCAACACCTCAGCGCTCGATGCGCGGCGTGTCGCCGAGAAGATCCGCGCCGCGGCCGAGGCGATGGCGGTGCCGATCGACGGCACCGGTGCCACCGCCTCGGTCACGGTCAGCGTGGGGGGCGCCGCCTACCCTGAGGACACCGTCACCGCGGCCGCGCTGCTGGCGACGGCCGACGCCGCCCTCTACGATGCCAAGCACGGCGGCCGCAACCGCGTGTGCATGGCCGGTGAACGCGATGGCCGGATGGAGGGTGCGAGCAATGTCACCAGCGTGGTCAGTCCCCGTCGATCTGCGCAGTGACACCTTCACCACCCCCGACGCCGAGATGCGCCGGGTGATGTCCCAGGCCGAGGTGGGGGACGACGTCTGGGGCGAGGATCCCACCGTCCGCCGTCTCGAGGAGGAGATGGCGGCCATGCTCGGCAAGGCGGCGGCGGTGTTCGTTCCCAGCGGCACCATGGGCAACCTCACCTCGCTGGCGGCGCAGACCAGGCCGGGCGACGAGATCGTCGTCGACGCCAGGTCGCACGTCGTGCTCAACGAGGCGGGTGGCGCAGGGGCGGTGGCCGGAGTGCTGCTCCAGGTGGTCGACGCGGTCACGGGCGCGCCGACGGCGGCGCAGGTCACGGCCGCGATCCGCCAGCCCGACATCCACCACCCCGTGCAGCGGCTGCTCTGGCTGGAGAACACCCACGGCGGACGCGCCGCCACCGCGGTGACCGCGGAGGCGATCGACGCCGCCGCCGGCGCGGCCCACCACGCCGGGATGCGCGTGCACTGCGACGGCGCCCGGCTCTTCAACGCGGCGGTGGCGCTGCACGTCGACGCGGCCCGCCTGGTGCGCGAGTGCGACACCGTTTCGGTGTGCCTCAGCAAGGGCCTCGGTGCCCCGGTGGGGTCGGTGGTCAGCGGCGACGCCGCCTGCATCACCGAGGTGCGCCTGTGGCGCAAGCGCCTCGGTGGGGGGATGCGTCAATCGGGCATCCTCGCCGCGGCCGGCCTGCACGCGCTCCACAACAATGTGGCCCGCTTGGCGGACGACCATGCCCACGCCGCCCTGCTCGCCGCCGCGCTGCGCGACACTCCCGGGGTCAGCGTGCTCGAGGCCGCCGTGCCCACCAACATGGTGATCGTCGACACCTCCGTGCCCGCGTCCGAGGTGGTCAGCGCGGCGGCGCGCAGCGGGGTCCTGGTCGGGGCCATGGGGCTGCACACGGTGCGCTGCGTCACCCACCGCGACCTCGACAGCGCCGCGGTGCGGCGGGCGGCAACGGCTCTGCAGGCGCTCTTCGCGGACCTGGCCGCGGTCGCTCGCTGAGCGGGCACAGAGAGGGCCCCGCCACCTCGGCGGGGCCCTGAAGTCTGTGACGAGCCGGTCAGCCGGCCGCGGGAGCCGCCGGTGGTGCCGCCGCTGCGGGAGCGGATGCCGCCTTGCGAGCGCCCCGGCGCGCGCCGACGCGCCCGGTGGCGCGCTTGGCGGTCGTCTTGCGAGCGGCTGGACGCTTGGCAGCCGTCTTGCGACGCGTGGTCGCCGCCTTGCGGGCGGTGGTGCTGCGCTTGGCCGCGGTCTTGCGGCGTGTGGTGGCTCCCTTGCGAGCCGCGGTGCTGCGCTTGGCCGCGGTCTTGCGCCGTGTCGAGGCTCCCTTGCGAGCCGCGGTGCGCTTGGCCGTGGTCGTGCGCTTGGCTGCCGACTTGCGCGCGCCCGCGGCGCGACGTGTGGTCGTCCGCTTGGCTGCTGCCTTGCGGATGGTGCGCTTGGCGGCGCCCACGCGGCGGGTGACGGTGCGCTTGGCACCGGTGCGGCGCTTGGCGGTCCGCTTGGCGGCGCCGGCGCGGCGCGTGGTCGTGCGCTTGGCGGAGGCCGCCTTGCGGGTGGTCCTGCGCTTGGCGGTGCCGGCGCGCTTGGCGGTGCCGCCCACCACGCGACGGGCTGCCTTGCGGATCTCGCCCTCGAGACGGGTGACGCTCTTCTCGAGCCCGGCGAGTCGCTTCTCCAGCTCGTTGACGGGCAGCGCCCTGACGAGCCCCTGCACCGCTTTCATGAGGTCGCCGCCACCGGTGTTGGCGCGGCGACGCGCGGTTCTGCTCACGCGTTTGACAGTGCGGCTCACGGCTTTGTCGAGACCGCCTCTCCTGCGTCTGGTCCTGGCCATATCGTGCGGGCCTCCTTGGTGATGATCGCTTGTCCTCGGATCATCACGACGGCTGTTTGTGACAGGAGGTGGTGAAAACCCCCCGTCGGGTCCTGCATAGCATGCTGGTTATACACACCATTGTCAACGTGTCTGCACATTTGTGACATGTCTGTCGACATCGGAGCTGACCGGCGGCGCTGCGCGCGGTGCCCCGGGGGCGTGCGCGCGGCGCGTGCGGCGGGGCCGCGGCGCAGCCGCCGCGGCGACGGAGTCGCGACCGCGCGG
>JBOHUD010000008.1:0-5708 GCA_050734155.1 Candidatus Dormibacteria bacterium | reverse complement strand
GAGTAGACCCGAATCGCGATTCGGGTCTACGGCCAGGGTGTGCCTGTTGTCGCCGCGCACCGCGAAGGTGACGCCCATCTCCTCGAGGATCTCGCGGCGCCGGAGCAGGTGCTCGGACTGCTGCAGGAAGTCGAGGTCGGCGCGGCCAAGGTTCTCGTCGAGCTGGGCGAGCTCGGCCTCGAGGTCCGTCATGTCCCTGACCTCGGCCATGATCGTCGCCTGGCCCTCGAGCCGGACCGCCTCGAGCCGGTGGCGGCCGATGACCAGCTGGCGGTTGGTACGCACCGTGATCGGGTGGAGCAGGCCGACCAGCCGAATCGATGGGCGGAGCGCCTCGGCCTTCTCGGGGATGTACTCGCGATGCCGGTGCCCGATCGTGATCTCGTCGACCGGGACGGCGTAGTGACCGGGCGCCCACAGCGCCACCGGGGCCTCGGCCGTCGCGGTCATGCGGCTCCTCGCTGGCAACTTTCCAGCGCACATGCCGGGCACAGCTGGGGCTGCGGCTCGTCTTCGTGGACGACGCAGCGGAACGCCTGCCCCTCCGCCACCAGCAGGTCCTCGATCTCCACGATGCGGGAGATCAGGTCCTCGGTCAGCAGATGCACCCGGGGGAGTCGTCCATCCGGCCCGAGGCTGTCGACGTAGGCGTCGAAGGCCTCCTGGTTCTGATCGACCTGATCGGGTGAGAGGACGAGGACAGCCACGCTCTACCTCACCGCTCTGCGGCGCATCGAACCGCAGTATCACCCCCGCACCACCGTGCCGTCTACGGCTGTCAAGGAGGTGTCAAGCTCGGTCAGTCGCGACGCCCGGCCCACTCGCGGAGCACGTCCTCACCGAGCAGGTGCACGTAGCGGCTCGTCATCCGCTGCGAGGTGTGGCCGAGAACTCGTTGCAGGATCAGGGGATTCACCCCTGCGTGGATGGCCCGGGTGGCGAAGGTGTGGCGGAAGCGGTGGGCGTGGACCTCGAGACCGGTGGTTCTGGCCAGGCGGCGCAGGATCTCCTGGGTGCCGCGGCGGGTCAGGCCATGATGCTCGCCGCCGACCCGGCTCAGGGTGAGGAAGAGCGAGCGATCCGAGGAACGCGGCCGGCCGTGGGAGATGTAGCGCTTCAGCCGACGGGACAGCGGTTTGTTGGGGGTGTCGACCGGCACCACGCGGTCCTTGCGGCCCTTGCCCTGGACGTGGAGCAGCACACCATCGGCGGCCTCCTGCATGTCGTCGACGGTGAGGTTGGTCAGCTCCTCGAGGCGGATTCCCGTGGCCAGGAAGAGCTCGACGATCAGCCGGTCGCGCTCGCAGGGCGCGGCGAGGACGCCATCCCCCACACCTCCGTAACGGAGCCGCGACAGTACGCCGCAATCGCGCCAGCCGTCAACCTTGACAAAGCCCACCGTTCGGGCCGATGCTTCCCCCGTCGCCGACGTGGCGGACGTCAGAAGCAGTGGTCGCAGCCAGCCGCATGGAACGGCAACCTTCCCAAGGTTGAAGTTGCGGGTTCGAGCCCCGTCTCCCGCTCCGTTCGGCTGATGCGGCCACACCAGGAGGTGTGGGCGTGGCGGACCCGGAACGTCAAACCTGCGGGGTCCTGTCACAGCGACAGCTGACCCCGCACCGGCTGGCCCGGGCACGCGCCGCGGCGCAGGCGGTTCGCGCCTACATCGTCAACCACGACTTCCCGCCCACGCTGGGTGAGATCGGGCAGACGCTCAACGTCACCGAGGGTGGGGCGTACCACTACCTCGCCGACGCCGTGCGGCTCGGCCTGCTCCGCGACACCGGGGACCGGGTCCGCCACTTCGTGCCCAGCGACGTCGACCATCTCTGCCCGGTCTGCGGCCTGGTCTGCACCGGTGGCGCGGAGCAGGCGTCGTGAGCAACGTCGTGCACTTCGATGAGCACGGGCATGAGTACCCGCGGTGTGGCGCGCGGAACGCCGTGTACTGGTCGGGCAACCTCGCCGAGCAGGTCCAGCGCCGCTACCAACCGCGGGGCATCGGTCGCAAGCAGGCGCTGGAATGACCCCTCGCATCGAGAAGCCACACCCGCTCTTGACAGGGCCCAGCGCCCGACTGCAAGGCATCCAAGTTCAAAGACATACTCGGCAGCCCAAGGTCACCAAGAACACATGGACGCGCGTCGACCGTGCGTTGAAGTGGCTAGAAGAGCGCGCGGCTCGCAGGAACGCCGCATGACCGTCGTCGCCCAACCCGACCTCTGGGAGGCCGCGAGTTTGCGCCAAGCCCGGCGGCAACGCGACTCTGGCATCGCTCTCGTCGAGGGCGCCGAATCCTCCGTCTGGATGACGGCAGCCCGGCGGTGCATCGACCGATTCGCCCGCAGCGGCGAGGAGTTCTCCAGCGAGGATGTGCGCGCCGCGGTGGGCGCGCCGCTGCATCCAGCGGCCATGGGTGCCCTGTTCATGGCCGCAGTCCGTGACGATGGCCTGCTCCGGGTGGGCCGCGTCCAGAGCTGCCGCCCCGAAGCTCGGGGTCGCTGGCTGGCCACCTACCGGGGGGCCATTCCCCCATCGATCGACGCGCGTGTCCCCGTCCCAGCTCACGTCCCAGCCCTCAACTCGATCCAACGCGATGGCGGCTGAGACCCTTGTCCTGCCCGCCCGCGACCTCGGCGACGACGGCGCCATCGTCCGCTCAGGGCGCGGCTATCGCGGCTCCTGGCACCGCCAGGCGATCGTGCTGACCCTGACGCACGCCCACCGCTCCCGCCAGGAGTTGAGCGGCCTGCTGGTGGTGGCCGCCTCGGGCCAGTCCATCTTCCGCGGCAAGTTCAACCTCAGCTCGCTGAGCACCCGGCGGACCTTGGTCGCCCACCTCAAGGAGGCCAGCGGTGGCTTCTCGGGCTGGGGCAGCGTGCTGGAGCAGTTCTGCTGCCGCGTGGACGAGCTCGACGAGGAGGGCGCCCCGGTGGTGCGGCTGCTCGACATGGTTCCCCCGGCTGCCGCCGCCTGGCGCCTCGACCCGCTCATCCCGGCCGGCTTCGCCACCCTGCTCTACGGCCCCGGCGGGGCCATGAAGTCGACCCTGGCTGCGGCCGTCGCGGTCAGCGTGGCCACCGGCATTCCCCTGCTCGACTGGACCCCCCATCCCGGTCCGGTGCTGATCCTCGACTGGGAATCGGGCGGCGACGAGTGGCACCGCCGCCTCGCCGCCCTCAGCCGCACCCAGGGGGTGGCTCTGCCCCCCGACATCCACTACCGCCGCTGCGAGGGCTCGCTGGCGGCCATGGCCGAGGGCCTGGCCCGCTGGGTGCAGGAGCACGAGGCCGCCCTGGTGGTGGTGGACAGCGTGGGCATGGCCAGCGGAGCCGGCAACGCCGACGGGGACGCCAGCGAGACCGCCATCCGCCTCTTCGCCGCCCTCCGCGATCTGGGCACCACCAGCCTGCTCATCGACCACGTCACCGGCGACCACGTGACCAACGCCAGCGCCGGCACCCGCCCCTACGGGTCGGTCTTCAAGGTCAATCTGGCCCGCTCCTGCTGGGAGCTGCGCAAGGAGGAGCGCCCCGGCGAGGACGGCACCCAACTGCTGCTCAAGCACCGCAAGGTCAACGAGGGCCGCCTGCTCCGTGACATCGGCCTGCTGGTGGAGCACGGCGAGGGGGTGATCAGGGTGCGCCGCTGCGAGATCAGCGCCCCCGACCTCGAAGGCCACGCCGGCACCACCGCCGAACAGATGCACCGCCTGCTCACCCGCCAGGGTCTGATGACCACCGCCGAGATCGCCGACCAGCTCTCCAAGTCCCCGGCATCGATCCGGGTGGAGTTGCGGCGACATCAGGGCCGCTTCGTGCGGGTCGGCGAGCAGATCGGGGTGGCCGCGCTGTGAACGGGGGGCGTAACACCCGTAGCACCCCCGTAACAGGGTGTTACGCGGACGGGTGGTGGGGGCGTAACAACCGGGAGACCCTAAGGGTCTCTCTCCCGGTGCTACGCACTGATCCCACACCCGGTTGCTACGCCGATTCTGGGAGAGAAGATTCCCAGCGCCGCTACGCCCCCTCGGCGAATGGCTGGGAACTGGCCAACGGAGCCGAGCTGGCCGAGCTGGCGAGGGCGGCCGAGCAGCGCCGCATCCGTTGGGCCGCCGCCCTGGCCGACGACGCCGATGCCTGGCTGGCAGAGCGCAGCCATGGGCCGGAGTGCTGCAGCGCTGAGCACGCCCTGGCCGGGGTCACCGTCGCCGACCTGATCGCCCCCTCCCTCGACGAACTAGCCGGGCAATGGCTGGACCGCTGGGCTGCCGCTGGTCGAGAAGAGCGTGAGCAGATGGCCGCCGCCACCCTGACCGACGAGCTCAAGGCGGCAATTCGGCGACTCTCCGCTGCCCGCAAGATCAAAGGAGGTGTTCAGTGAGCCGCTTCGAGGATTGGGGCGACGACTATTCGGATGGTCCGTACATCACGCCGGAGATGTGGCAGCACAACCTCCGCTTGGCACTGTCGGGCAAGCGTGGGCAGGCAGCGTTGCGGGAGTTCCGCGAGGCTCTGTTGGCATTGCCGGAGCCGGTGCTGATCTCCCGTGCGCTCTGCACCGTGGGATTGTCCGCAAGGGCGGCCCGAATGACGCAGCAGTGGCAGCGCGACGCGGCGCTCGAACTCATCGGCGGGAACGGGGGCCGCGAGGGCGTCTGCGCTGTCGGCGCGTTCGCATGGTTTCGCAAGGTGAAGGCGGGGATGGACCCGCAGGCCGCGTTCGACGCTCTGCCCGTCCTCAGCGACCAAGACAGCGCTCCCGAGGAGACCCAAGACGTGGGGGCGGCAGCGGGTCTGACGCGCACCCTCGCGTACCACCTCGGCTACCTCAACGACGAAACATGGTCGAGCCTCAGCCCGGAGCAGCGTTGGCAGAAGGCCCTCGAATGGATCGATAGCCAACTCCAGCCCGAACTGCTCTCCGCTGCCCGCAAGCAGGAGAGGGCATGAGCCGACCTCGGTTGCTTGACTTGTTCTGCGGTGCTGGCGGAGCGGCGATGGGGTACCACCGCGCGGGCTTCGAGGTGGTCGGCGTTGACATCGTTGCTCAGCCGCATTACCCGTTCCGCTTCATCAAGGCCGACGCGATCGAGTTCATCAGTTGGGCGCCGGAGTTGATCGCTCGGGAGTACGACGCCATCCATGCGTCCCCGCCGTGCCAGGGCTACAGCCGTCTGCGTCACCTGCCTTGGCTGCGTGACATCCCCCGCGAACTTCTGATCGAGCCGGTGCGACGGGAACTCGAGGCCATCGGTCTGCCGTGGGTGATCGAGAACGTCGAGGACGCACGGATGCCGTACAGCGTCGTGCTCTGCGGGACCATGTTCGACCTGCCCCTGTACCGGCATCGACGCTTCGGCGCCTCGTTCTTGATGCTCACGCCGGACCACCGCAAGCACGAGCATGTCATCAGCAGCGGCCCGCGCCGGATGGCCGACCGCTACAAGCGCGCCGGCGGCAAGAACGTGGTGGGGGTCCACGCGGGCAGTGATCCCAACGACGCACTCGGCATCGACTGGATGAAAGAACGCGAACTTTCGCAGGCCATTCCACCCGCCTACACCGAATGGATCGGAACCCGCCTGCTCGCTGCTCTCCAGGAGCCTGCAGCATGAGCACCCGCGCCACCTCCTCGATCCGCGAGGGCGAGCCAGTCATCGTCATCTACGACAGCGATGAGGACCGTGATGGTCGTCAGATTTGGGA
>JBOHUD010000007.1:0-17794 GCA_050734155.1 Candidatus Dormibacteria bacterium | reverse complement strand
CACGATGCCGGGGTGGGTCTGCATCCACCAGCTGATCAGGATCCCGAAGGTCTCGTGCGGAGCCAGCACCGTGCCCTCGTCGTCGATGAAGGTGATGCGCTCGCCGGTGGGGCTGATCATGCAGCCGACGTCGGCGTGGACGGTGCGGCTGATCAGCGCCGTCTCCTCGGGCACGTTGCGGTGGTGCGGCTGCTCGTTGAGCCCGGCGTTGAGCGGGATCGCGGTCACGCCGAGGTCGTTGAGGATCGCCGGGAGCACGCTCGACGCCTGGCTGTAGTCGTAGTCGATGAGCACCCGAAAGTTGGCGGCGCGGATGGCGGCCGCGTCGACGCTGCTCATCAGGTGCTGGCAGTATTCGTCGTGAGGATCGTGGTGCTCGATGTCGCCCATCTCGTAGAAGGCGGCGCGGCGGAAGTCCTCGCGAAAGAAGAGATTCTCGAACCTGCGCTCCGCGCGCTTGTCGATCTGCAGCCCGTCGGAGTCGAAGAAGCGGATGTCGGCGCTGCGCTGGTCCAGCGGGGAGACCAGCACGTGCACGCCGCCGTCGCAGTGTCCTCCCCGGGTGGCGAACTGGGTCATGGGCACGGGGACCTCGTTGAGGTCGCGCACCTTGGCCCCGGCGCTGACCAGGCCCGAGACCAGCGCACGCTTGATCATCCGCGAGCTGCGGGCATGATCGCGGGCCACGGCGATCGTCGCGCTGCGCGGCAGCGTGGCCGCGAACGCCGCCCCCAGGCGGGCGCAGAACTCCGGGGTCAGCTCGACGTTGATCAGGCCACCCATGCCGTACGAGGAGAAGAGGCCACGCCGCCACTCCCCGGCCCAGATCACCGACTCGTTGACAGTCGAGCCCGGCTCAACCTCCTTGTGGGGCCAGATCTTCACCCCCGAGCGCACCCGCGAGCCGCGACCGATCACGCAGTCGTCGCCGATCACCGAGTCGTCCTCGAGCAGGCTGCCGTTCTTGATGGTGACGTTGCGGCACACGATCGTCTGGCGCAGACGGCAGTTCTCACCGACGTACGTGTGCGGCCAGATCACACTGTTGGACACCTTGGCGTTGTCGTCGATGATGGTGTACTTGTCGATCACCGCATGGTCGTTGATGAAGGCGCCCGCCTTGAGCTTGACCTCGTCGCCGATGAAGGCCGGCCCCTCCAGCTGCACGCCGATGCCGAACTCCACTCCCTCGCCGATCCAGACGTTGCCGTCACGCCGCCCGGGGATGTGGCAGCGCACCCGCCCCTCGAGCGCGTCCCAGTTGGCCCGCAGGTACGACTGGATGGAGCCGATGTCGCACCAGTAGCCCTCGGCGACGACGCCGAAGAGTGGCTCGCGGCGGCGCAACATCCGCGGGAACACGTCCTGGGACCAGTCCACGGAGATGTCCCGCTTGATGTGCTCCAGCACGGCCGGCTCGATGACGTAGATGCCGGTGTTGGCGTGGTCGCTGAACACCTCGCCCCACGACGGCTTCTCCAGGAAGCGCTGCACGCGACCGTCCGGCTCGGTCACCACCACGCCGTACTCGAGGGGGTTGGGCACGCTCTTGAGCACTATGCTGGCGAGGCTGGCGCGGCGGCGGTGCTCCTCGATGACGCCGCTGAGGTCGATGTCGGTGAGCGCGTCGCCGCTGATCACCAGGAAGGTGTCGTCGAGCAGGTGGGCGGCGTTGCGGACGCTCCCGGCGGTGCCGAGAGGACGGTCCTCGACCACGTACTCGATCTCCATGTCGAGGTCGGAGCCGTCCCCGAGCCGGTTGCGGATCTCGGCTCCCAGGTACTGGAGGGTGAGGATCACCTCGGTGATCCCGTGGTCGCGGAGCAGCCGGAGGATGTGCTCGACGACCGGGGTCCCCGCCACCGGCACCAGAGGCTTGGGGTACTGGCTGGTGATCGGACGGAGGCGCGATCCCTCTCCGCCGGCCATGACCACCGCCTTCATGCCGGAGGCCTGGGCAGGGATTTCATGGTGTGGAACCATCATAGGGGGCGTGCCCCGCGGCCGAGAGGGGCGGCCGGGGCCGGCTCAGCCGGGCCGGCGGCTGCTGAGAGCCGCGTCGTAGAGCTCGGCGAGGCCGCCGCGGCGGGGGGTCCGCTCGACCACCGTCGCAGCCTGGCGGCCCACCTCGAGGAGGTCGATCTCCCCCACCCCGGCGCCGCGCACCCCCACCCCCGCGACCTCGGTGGCGTCGACCCTGTATCCCGGCGACACCGCACCCGCGCTGAACACGGTGGCGGCGGGGTCGGCGCCGCCGCCCAGGCGGGCGAGGAGCGCCGCCGTCTGCCACTCGAAGCCGTGGACGATGTCGGGCTCGAGCGCGGTGGCCTCGAGCAGGGCGAAGACGAGCGCGCAGAAGGCCAGGTAGCGCTCGCCGTCGTCGAGGGCGCCGTAGATGCCGTCGCGGTCGAAGTACGCGGGCGCGTCGACGCTCAGCACCGGCACGCCCGATTGGGGATGGGCGCCCTGCACCACCCTGGCCGTGGCCTGACGCCCCGACACGCCCGCCTGGAGCGCGGCCAGGCGGACGCCGGGCGAGACGCCGATCGGGGCCCCGCGGTGCAGGGGGATGACGACCACGACGTCGTGGCCGAGGGCCGCGGCGTCCGCGGCGGTGCCGGCGACCTCCGTGGCCAGCTCCCCGGCCGCCGCCAGCGGAGCGCACTCCGCAGCCACCAGGACCACGCGCAGAGGGCGCGCCGGTCCGTCCGGGGGGCTCTCGACGCGCAGGCTGCCGGCGGCGGGGACGCGCTCGACCCCGCGCCCGATCTCGTCGAGGGTGATCGTGAAATCGATGGCTCCCGGGGGCAGGGCCACCGAGAGGTTCCTGACCGCACGGTCCACCACCAGCCTGCCCGCGCTGCCGGCATCGACCACGGCGCGACGGTAGCGAGGCATGAGGTCGCCGAAGCGGAGGTGGAGGCGGCCGGCCCCGGCGCCGTAGAAGATCCGCGACACGCTGCTGGCCGGCGGCCGCATCGCCCCCAGCGCGGCTCCCACCTCGGCGATGCCGGCGCTGCGCCACTCGGATGCTCCCTGCGCAGCTGGATCGATGCTGCGCAGCGGCGGGCAGTCGTTGCCGATCGCCAGCCCGTCGATGATCGGCTCGGCAAGCCGGGGGGGCACGGCCAGTCCGGCCAGGGTGTGCGCGTTGCTGAGGTGGGTCCGGTAGAGCGCGTCCCAGGCCGCATCGCTCCCCGAATCGTGGTGCTCCCCGAACCACCAGAACCAGTCCGATCCCTGCGCGATCAGCAGCTCCTGGTGGGCGCTGGGATGCCTGGTCGCACCGCCGGCGCGGTCCAGCGCATCGCGGGTGGATGCCAGCAGCGTCCACGCCCTGGTGTGTGCGGGCTCGCCGATCCAGGTGCGCAGGTCGGCGTCGATCCACGAGCCGCTCCACAGCCGCGGGAGCATGCCCACGGCCTCCGGGTGGGCATCGAGGAAAGCACCGATGTGGGTGCTCTGCAACCGCGAGCTGGCCGCCAACCCCGCGTACAGGGCATCGAGAAACGGGGTGGCGTTCTCCTCGTAGTAGTCCTTGAAGTTCTCGCCGTCGAGGGCGATCGTGACCAGCTGCGGAGGCTCGCCATCGGCCTGCGCGCCGGCCAGCGCCTCGAGGCGTCCGAGCAGGTCGGAGGCCGCGGCCTCCCCCTCACTCGCCTGGTAGGTGAAACCGATCAGGTTGCTCAGCTGCGCGTCACGAAACACCATGCGCAGGCCGCCCGGGTCACGGTACCCGCGGTGCAGCTCAGCACCGTCGCCGACCGACTCACGTCCCAGCGTGCGCGCCAGCACGCCCTCGTCGCTGACGGCGAAACCGGCGCCGCAGCTGTGCATCAGCGCGGCCGCCGCCGGGGACACCGCGCACTCCGCGGGCCACACCCCCGCCGCCTCGGCACCGACGATCCGGGCGAACGCCTCGAGGCCGCGCCGCATCTGCTCCTCGGCGTCGGCCTCGTCGTGCAGCACCCCCTCACCGAGCTCGATCGCCGGGCTGGCCACGCGAGCGCACGAGGTGTCGATGAGAAGGGGCAGGATGGGGTGGTAGTACGGACTGGTCATGGGCTCGACCTGCCCTGAGGACACCGCCGCGCGATAGGCGGGGATCACCGCCCGGAGCAGGTCGAGCTGGTGGGCGTCGACGACTCGCTTGTCGTCCTCCGAGAAGCCGCGCCCGCGCTCCGCGAGCGCGCAGAGCGCGGGGTTGGCGCGGATCTCGTCGGGGTCGATCCAGGCCAGCAGAGTCCAGAGCTGGAGGTCGCGGATGTCATCCACGGCCACCGCGGCGCTGTCTCCGTCGGGAAGGCGGTTGAGCAGCTCGATGTAGGGCCGGAGCAGAGCCACCCGGCGTCCGTAGTCGGCGTGCTTGGCGCCCGCCACCAGGAAGTCGCGCTCCGCAGCGGTGAGCTCGTCGGCGTCGCGCAGGCAGAGGTCACGATCGGCATCGGCGGGGTCGCCGGCGGCGTACATCTCCAGCTGCGCCAGCAGGGATGGCACCATGTTCATGGTGACCCGGACGCCGGGGTGCCGGGTCAGGATGCGCAGCATGTGCAGGTAGTCCTTGGTGGCGCGGCGGCGCACCCAGGGCAGGACGAATTGGCCGGCGACGTTGTCGCGATACCAGGGCTGGTGCATGTGCCACACCACCGCCACCGCCAGCGGCGCCTGCACCATCAGCTCGACGCCGACGGAACCGCGCGGTCCTCCAGCCAGCGCGCCAGCGTGGCGGCGTCGCCATCGCGAGCGACGCCGCGGATCATGCCCGCGGTGACGCCCTGGGGTGCGATCAGGACGAAGCCCTCCAGCGCGAGCGCGCAGTGCAGCACCAGCAGGGCTGTCGGCAACGCTGCGCTGCTGAACGCGCGCCGCAGCAGCAGTGCGGTGGCGAGCGCGGCGCTGCGCTCGAACGGAGCTCCCCCGTCGGCCGCGGCGAGAGCTGCCTCGAGGGCGTCCTCGTCCACCGTCCCGGGCTCCGTGGCGGCGAATCGCCTGGCGGCCACGGAGTTGACGAAGCGCAGGTCGGCGGCGCTCAGCGGGGCGCTCACCGCGACAGCTCGAAGAGCGCGTCCTCGAAGCGGATGAGACCGCCCATCAGCGCGTCGTCGACCCCGGGGCTCAACTCTGCCCGCGCCGCCAGCAACTCATCGGCACTGAGACCGAGCTCACCGGCGATCGCGATCAGACGCTGGTCCTCCACGGCCCGCAGCTTATCCGCTGCCGGCCCGCTGCGAGCCGGTCGGCTCAGCGCACCACGTGCTGGCGCACCGCCACGTAACGCATCCTCTCCAGGAAGCCGTCGATGATCTCCGGCCAGGCGAAGTCGGCGGCGTCGCGGCGTGCCGCCCGGCGCAACCGCCGCGACAGCTGGGGACGCTCCACCAGGCCGGCGAGCGCGCTCGCCAGCTCGGTGCCCTCCGCCGTCTCCACGACGATGGCGTTGCCGTACGGCCGCGCGTACTCCTCACCGGTGGCGCCCACCACGGCGACGCCGCCCGCCGCCATCGCCTCCAGCCCGACAAGCCCGAAGGGCTCGTGGCCGGAGTTGGCGAGCACCGCCGTCGACGCCGCCGCGATGGCGGGCAGCACCGACTCGGGCAGGAAGCGGCGGAGGTTCACGACGGCGGCGGCGCCGGTCTCCTGCAGCGAGCGGGCCACGTCCGCAGGTCCGGCGATGGCGTCGGTCCAGTCGACGACCTCGAGCCCGAGCTGGCGTGCGTGGCCGAGCACACCGTGACCGAAGTGCTCGATGCCGCCGCGCATCAGCAGTCGCGCGGGCAGGCCGCGGGCACGCAGCTCGGCGATGGCGTCGAGGCTTTGGTGCCAGCGCTTGTCGGGGCTGAAGCGCCCGATCTTGAAGGCCAGGCAGGGGGTGCGCGCCGCCCTGCTGATCAGCCGGGCGTCGCCGGCGTCGACCGGCTGCAGCGACTCCGGAGGGATGCCGTTGGGGATGACCATCGGGTTGACGCCGTGCGGCCACATCAGGTGCTTCATGTAGCGGCTCACCGTGGTCACCGTCGCCGCTCGTTCCAGCGAGCGCCAATCCATGTTGTCGAAGCCAAAGTGGTTGTTGGCATTCCAGAGGATGACGCAGCGGTCGCGCAAGCCCAGGTGGCGGAGGTCGCGGTCGAGGAGCTCGACGAGGTCGGCGGTCTGCCACTCCTCGCAGAGGATGGCCAGCACCCTCCCCGCCGCCACCGCCGGCCGCACCGACGTCTCCAGGAGGCGCGGCGGCAGCTCGTGCCACATCGCCTCGATCTTGACGTGCTCGCCGTCGTACACACCCTGGGAATGGAGCCGGCTCACCGCCTGGCAGATCCGCACCAGCCGGACTGCGTCGACGACCTCCACGGCAGCCCTGTCCGGGTCGCCGACGAAGTACAGGGTGGTGCGAAAGCCCGCCGCGGCGAAGGAGCGGCAGATCTCCTTGGCGCGCACCCCGAGCCCACCTGCCTGGCTGTACTGGTCGGGGCCCTCGAACGAGACCATGGCGATCTCGAGCGTCTCGGGGGTGAACACTCGCCCAAGTTTGCCTGCTGACAGCGGCCGCGCGCGAAGCGGGCAACGCTCATGGCGACGACTGTCACCGTCCCGTGGCCGGTTGGTCGCGGGGTTCGTTGTCGGGGCCACCCAGAATCAGCGCAGGCGGAGTGTCCGGCGCCCGCCAGCCGGACGCTCTGCTTTTTTGCGCGCCCAGACCGCTCAGAGAGCCAGGAGACGGGCCGCGTTGCCACCCTGGATCAGCTCCAGGGCGGGTGCGTCGATGCCGGCCTCGGCAAGGGCGCTCAGGTAGCGGGGCACACCGACAAGCGGGTGATCGCTGCCCAGCAGGATGCGTTCCGCCCCCACCCCATCGACCAGGGCCCGGTACACCGAGGCGTCGTAGACGAGGGGCTGGGCCGCCGTGTCGAAATGGAGCCGGTCGCAGGCGCGGCGCACCTCCGGGATGTGCGCGTACAGGGGGAGCCCGCCGCCGAGGTGGGCGCAGATCAGGGTCAGCTCGGGGTGGCGATCGGCGAAGGCGAGGACGCGATCGGGGGTCGCCGTTCCCCTGCCGGGGTACTGCCGTCCGACCGGCTCGCTGCAGTGCAGCGTCCACGGCATCCCGGCCGCGACCGACTCGCGCAGCGGGGCCTCGACAACGTCGTCGAGCAACCCCCATCCCTGCGCGTCGGAGTTCATCTCACCGATGCCGCGCAGCCCCAGCCGCGCGCAGCGGGTCACCTCGCGGGCCGCCTCCGGGTGCAGCGGCTGGACGATGCCGAACCCGGTCAGGCGGTGGGGCGCTCCTGCAACCACCGCGGCCAGGTGGTCGTTGGCCTCGGCGCAAAGTGCCGGGTCGGCGAACGGCCAGGTGAAGCACACGGAGCGGTCGACGCCGTGCGCATCCATGGCCGCAAGCAGGGACTGCGCCGAGGCCATGGGCTGGCCGCGCGCATGGCACGCGCCGAACCATGGTTCCGACGCAGCGATCAGAGCGGGGTTGGCGCGAACGCGGTCGGGCAGGATGTGCACGTGACTGTCGACGATCATCCGATCCATCCCCCATCGGCGAAGACGAAAGCGCCCCACACCAGCACGGCGGCGCCGGCGGCGACCAGCAGCGGCCGGGCCAGGCGAGCCCGCGCGCTCAGGTCCGCGGCCACGATGGCGATGGGAAAGAGCGCGAGGTCGTAGCGCGGCACCGATCGCCAGAAGGTGAGGGACACGGCCATGAGCCATACCAGAGTGCAGTAAACGGCCAGCGAGCGGGGGAATCGTCTGTCGATCCAGCCCCCGGCCACGGCGGCCAGGCCGAGCAGGCCGGCGATGATCTCGCGCACGAAGATGGCCCGGTTGGTGGGGTCGGTGCTGCCCGCGGCGGTGGCCCAGGTGGTGCGCAGCCCGTCCCACGGCCAGGCCGCCGACTCGCCGAAGGAGGGCAGTGCCTCGGCGTGGACGAGAGCGAGCCCATCACCGGCGTGGATCTGCATGTAAACGGCGTAGAGCAGCAGGGGCAGCGGGATGATGCCCAGCCAGAGTCCGCCGGTGAGAGAGCGGCGCTGCCTCCACAGCTCCATGGCCATGACCGGGAGCAGCACCACGCCGGTGACCCGCATGGCCACGGCGAACGCCCCCGCCAGGGCGGCGCCGCGCATGCGCCCGGTGCGCAGCAGCAGCAGCGACAGCGCCACCCCGGCGAGGAACGTGCTCTCGCTGTACACGCCGCTCTGGAAGAACCCCAGCGGGGCCAGGGCGACGGCCCACACCGCGAAGCGGGCCGCGCCGGCGTCGCGCTCGCGCCGCACCAGCCGGTGCACCAACAGGAGCAGGGCCAGCTCGGCCGCGGCGCTCACCACCACGCCGGCCAGCGCCAGGTCGCGGGTCAGCAGCGAGGCCGCCCGGATCAGCAGCGGGTAGCCGGGCAGAAAGGCGTCGCGGTAGTCGAGCTGCGCGGGGTAGCCGTGTCCCGCGATCTGGATGTAGGAGATCGCATCCCAGTGGGTGAACGCCTGGCGCAGCAGGTCCCAGGTCAGTGAGCCGGTGCGCTGCTCGATCGACGCCACCATGGCCAGCAGCGTCAGCGCCTTGGCGACCCCGAAGGCGGGCAGCACCGCCCGCCCTGCAGCGCGCCAACCCTCCGGCGCCAGCAGGGAGGTCACCGGGCACGCACGTCATACACGGTGATGTGGTCGCTCCGCGCCACCACCGCAAACCCCTGGGACGCCCACCAGGTGAGGTCGACCCGGGCGTCGAAGATCCCCGCGTCCCCGATGCGATCATCGATCTCCACGTAGTCGACGCCGTAGGTGCGCAGCAGCCCGGTGACCGGACAGGATCTGCCCGGTTGATTGCTGCAGCCCCCGAGCATGGTGCGCACATCCTGGATGCGAGACCCGAAGTCGGTCCCGTAGCTCCACAACCACCCGTAGTAGCCCATCACCGCGGTGCGGCCGGCCAGCGTCAGCACCGGATCGTTGGGCTTGCCCTCGGTGAGGAACACCGCGCTGGAGGGGGTCACAGCCGCGATCCGTGCCGCCAGGCGCGCATCGGCCGCGGTGGCTGTGGAGTAGGGACCGCCCACCGCGTCGGCGGTGGGGGTCCAGGGCAGCATCCTGAGGAGCACCAGGACACCGGTCAGCAGCACCGTCGAGGCGATCAGGGCCGCCGCGGCGCCGCGCCACCAGCGACGCCACCAGCGCACCACCAGGGTGGCCAGCAGCAGCGCCGCGCCCAAATACCAGTACGTGAACAGCTTGGTGTTGTCCCAGTCCCAGGACTGGAACACCACCACGTTGGCGATGGCGAACACCGCCAGGAGGGCCAGGGCGACGTGCAGCAGGTCGCTCGGGAAAGGCGACACCACCCGGCGTGCCGCAGCTCCGATGCGACCGCCCAGCCGCGTGCCCGCCATGGCGATGGCCGTGACCACGCACAGCGGCAGCGCCACACCGGTGTTCTCGACCCAGAAGCCCCAGTACTGCGGGGCCAGGAGCGCGCGCAGGAACCCACCGATGCCGCCCAGCAACGACGCCGCCGACAGCACCGGGCGGGCGGCACCGGGAAGGTACATCCAGCCCGGTTCGACGGTGGGGAAGAGGTTGGCGGCCGCCGCGGAGCCGTGCGGTCCTCCGAGCAGCGTCGCCATCCGAGGCGCGGCCACCACGACTGTGATCACCAGGGTGATGAGCCAGCCTCGATGCCGCCAGCGCCATGCCAGCACGGCGCTCACGATGGCCATCGCGAACAGCGTGTGGATGTGGATGAGCGGCATCAGACCGAGCACCAGGCCGGCGAGCGCGAAGCTCTCCCATCCGCGCCGCGGCGAACGCGCTGCGGTGACGACCAGGAGCAGCGCGGCCATGGCACCGGAGAAACCGTAGAGGATGCTGCGCTGCGGCAGCCACCAGGCGAACAGCGGCGTGTACCACTGCTGGTTGGGCAGAGGCTGGACGGCTGGGGTGGTGAGCAGGCCGTCGTAGGCGCGAGGCTGGGCCGCGACCAGGCCGGGCAGGTCGTGCAATGTGCCGGCGACGATGCCCGGGATGTCGCCCGGATGGGTCACCAGGCCGGACCAGGTGCACTGGGCGGCGCTGAAGCCATGATGCAGGCACGAGTCGGCGAGGATCCCGGTGAAGCCGAGGCCTCCACCCACCAGGCAGATGGCCGCGGCCAGCACTCCGGCGCCGAGGCCGGCGCCAAGTCGCACCGAGAGAGCGGCGATGAGCAGGACCACGCACACGGAGAGCACCGCGCCCGGGACCGCCAGGGCCACCGCCGGGGAGGCGCCCAGGGTGATCAGGGTCGCCGACTGGAAATCGGGAAGGAAGGGGTAGCGGAGGTCCTGACCGGAGAGGAGCGGGTTGTGGGGTGGCAGGTTGTGCGCCACCGCGAAGCTGCTGGCGGTGGTGAGATGCTGCGACCAATCCGCCCACACCGTCTCGAAGCCGGCGTTGAGATTGCCCGCGGCATCCGTGCCCAGGGTGTGCGCGAAGAGCACCGCGAAGAAGAGGGCGGCGAGGACCGCGGTCAGGCCGAGCCCGAGGCGATGGCGGCGCCGGTCCGCGGCCATCAATTCCTCCCATCCCTCTCGCCACGCCGCTGCCGCGGCGGCGCGGCGGCGCCACGACAGGGCGCCGAAGGCGATCACCACCAGCGCGGAGCCTCCCAGCACGGTGGCCACGCTCAAACCGGCCAGCAGAGAGAGCAGGTAGGTGACCGCCGCCCCCACCAGCACCGTCATCACCAGGCCGATGAGCACGCGTTCCTCGAGGCGCAGAACCAGCTGCGGCAGTGACCCCACCGCCCCGGTGCCGGCGACGAGCAGGAGCGCCGCCACCACCAGCCAGACGGACGTCACCAGGCGTCGACCCAGAGGCGCATCTGATGGTCGGAGTAGGGCATCGGCAGGGCCGTCCACACCGGGTAGAAGAAGATGAAGCCGGCCACCACGACCAGCGCCGCCGCCCATGCCACCGGGGCCAGCCCGATGCGGCGATCGCCGAGCTGCACGACGGTGATGCGCAGCCCGGCCAGCACGTAGGCGAGCGCGAGGGCGGCGAAGATGAGCATGCCGAGCGCGTGGTAGAAGAAGAGGACGCGACGCTCATTGCCGATCACCCAGAGCATCCACGAGGTCAGGTAGCCGAGCACGATGAACGCCGGCACGAAGCGTCGCGAGACCACGGCGCTCACGGTGATGAGCGCGGCGAAGAGGACGACTCCGATGAAGCCGATGGTGAAGAGCACCCCGGGGGACACCCGGACGCTGACGCTGTCGGGCTTCTGGGCGGCGTGGAAGGTGACGATCATGATGGCCAGCGACGCCAGCCCCAGCAGGGCGATGAGCAGGCGCCACCAGGGCGGACCGCGGCTCAGCCGCCACAGGCAGGCGAACAGGGCGGGGATGGCCAGCCACCAGACCGCAGGATTGCCCATGTCGGTGATCGACGACACAGTCGGGTTGTCGGGCCTCACCGCGTTGCTCTGCACGTAGTAGAAGAGCACGGGGTGGTACATCACCGGCCACGTGTACCAGCGGGAGGCGTAGGGATGCCCGTGGCACTCCTGCTCGTGGTACTGCAGCCCCGCGCTCATGATGTCGGCGATGTTGGCGACCGCCTGGACGGGATTGGGGACGGTGGCCGAGCCGATCTTCACCGTCGGCACCTTGAGGGTGTCGACCGTCCCGGTGAGACCGGTCGTGCCCGGGTTGCAGGCGGTGAAGCGGTACACGTCGTTGTGCGTGATGGTGAGATAGCGCGAGAACGATGCGCAGAACACCGCCCCGCCGATCAGCACCGCCAGGGTGTACTGCACAAGCGCGAATCTGCCGGCGGCGGCGCGCCACATCACCACCTGGTGACGCTGCGGGCCGGCGATGCGCCGCAGCGCGGGGATCAGAGCAGCCAGCCACGGGGCCACCGCGCGCATGGCGATGAGAGCCGCGGCGACGGCCAGCGGCGCCAGGGCGGTGAGCTTGGCAGCGAACGCCAGCCCGGCGACGATCGCCATCACGTACAGCGTGGCTCGCCACTGCCGCCGCGTCCTCGCCTGCCAGTGGAGCAGGAAAACGTAGTAGAAGAGGGCCACGAAGAAGATGGCGATGATGTCGATGACGCCGGTCCGCGCCTCCACGAACTCGAGCCCGTCCAGCGAGATGAACAGGGCCGCGGCGCCGGCGAACCAGCGGTCGCGGCGGAGCCGCAGGGCGATCAGGTAGAGAAGGCCGACGAGCAGGCTGCCGAAGATGGCGGTGCTCACCCTCCACGACCAGGTCGTGAAGCCCATGGTGGCGACCGGCGGGGCCATCAGCAGCTTGGCCAGGGGCGGCTCCGGGTCGAAGTACGACTCCGCGGGCTGGCGAAGATCCTTGGCGGCGTCCACCGGGAAGTAGATCTCGTCGAAGATGAAGCCGCAGCGCTTGACGTCGACGTGGTTTACGGCAGCGCCCGTCGAATCCTTTCCCGGCGACCCCACCGGGACCTGGGTGCATTCGGCTGGAGGGCTGTTCGTGGAGGTGGCCGCGCCGATGCCGGCGATGCTGAGGCCCCCGCTGCCGCTGAGAAAGTTGGGGAAGATGGGGCTGGCGAAGCGCAGGAAGAGCGAGAGCACCACCAGGGCGAGGATGGCGAGGAGGTCGCGGTGCTCCAGGGCCAGGAAGCCGCGCAGCCCGGCTCGGACCAGTGGCTCGGACCCGTCGTCGCGGACCGAGCGCCGTGCCCGCGGGGGACGGCGCAGCCATCCGGGCACCCGCGCCGATCTCACCGCCGCCGGCCCCTGCGCCGCTGGCCGGTGCCGGTGGCGACCGGCTTGGGGGGGCAGACGTGGGCGAGCAGCTCCGTGAACAGCCCGGCGGCGTCGACCACCGGCACCACCAGGGTGTCGTCGACGACACAGCGCGGGCCCACCACCCGGCGCAGGGCGCGCAGGTCGACACCGTCGTGCAGCCGCAGCGAGATCGCCTCGATGGCCAGCCACTGGTCGGCGGGTCGGGGCAGCAGACGGCGGCGGTCGGGGCGGTGGAACACCGCGCTGAGCCTGATCAGCTTGGCCCGCTCGATGTCGGCAGCCCCCAGGCGCCGGCTGGCCGCCATGGTCCTGATGACCAGCTTGTCGTCCTCGCGGACCAGGTAGGTGAAGCGCTGACGGGTCCACAGCGAGCTGGCCACCGCATAGAGGGCCGCCGCGACCAGGGCGTAGCCGAACGCTCCCCCCGCGGCGGGCTTGAGGACGCTGAGAAACACCCCGGTGAGGGCGAAGACGGTCGCCGGGAGGAGCAGCCAGGTGCGGTACTTGCGCCAGCGCTCGACGTCGTACAGGATGGGGTGGCGTGCAGCCTTCGGCAAGGCTTCCGAGCATACGCAAGGGCCGCTGCCTGAGGCGGCGTGGCGGGGCCGGCGCCGGCGAGGCTGTCCTTCACATCTCTTAACAAAAACTGACCGAACCTTTACCGCCTTTCTGAGGGAGCCCCGCTAGATTGGACGGTGGGCGGGCGCGCGGCCGCCCTCGAGATGGAAACTCATTCCCTTCCTGAAAGGCCGGGGGGCTCGCTCCCCGGTCTTTTCTTATAGGGGCGGGCGGACCCGCCCCTCGCATGGTCGGAATCAATCCGACCACGCTCACCCCACCCTCGGCGCGCCTCGCGCGCCGGACAGAACCGGGTGCGGTCCATGGCGGACCTCGGTCTGGGTCGGGGCCGTGATGGCATCAGTCGACGCATGCACGCGGCCTGGCTTGGGCGGCAGCGGAGGTCGGTGTCGATCCTCGCGAGCCCACACAGGTTGCCGACGCCGTGGCGCCGTGGCCACGGGCTGACGGTGCTCGCCGTTCACGGCAGGGCGGTCGCCGTCTACGCGCAGCTCGCCGGGTTCTGCACAAGGTACAGCGAGGAGCTGGCCACCGCCGCTCCACCGGTGACGCACTCGATGTCGTTGACCAATGCAGTGCCCTCCGAATCCGCTTGCACCAACACCGCAAGTGGTCTTGGTGAAGGGCCAAAAAACATGTTCACGAGGACCGTGGCCTGTGTCGAGGTTGTGGTCTGAATTCTCACCACTGAAACCCCGGAGAAAGGGGACTGGCATCCTCGACAGACCGGGTCTTCAGATCCTGCGCCTGTGTTGTGCGCCTGATTGGATCCCATGAAGGCTAGGAAGCGAGCGCGCAGTTGCGCGGTCACCGGACAAGACGATGCATCGATCAGACAAGTGAGCCGCCCCGTCTTCGGGTCGCCCCCCGAATAGAGCGCCAGGGCGACGGTTTGCGCCAATGCGGGGTCGAGAGTTGGTGTCGGCGCAGCCGAAGCAGACGGCGAAGGCGTACTCGAGGCAGCTGGCAGCGACGTGGAGGATGGGCGGCCGGAGAGCGTGGGCGAACCCGTCCCGCAGGCGGCCAGCAGAACGCACCGACCACCCACGCGACCAGGCCAGCGTGTCGGTACGTTTCCATTCGGATGCTTCCACGGGTTCGGCGGAGACGTTGGCCCGAGCATAGCCGCGTCACACCCCGTCTCCGGAAACGCCAGGCAACAGGCGTTGGACCTCCTACCCCGGGGTGCGCACTCTCTCCACCGCCTGGCGCCAGGCGGTGTACGAGGCTTCGGGTCGGTGGCCAGGGCGGGCTGGGGTGAAGCTGCGGCCCGGTCTGTGGGCGGCGGCGACGCCGTCGGGGGCTTCGAGCAGACCCTCTCCCACGAAGGCGAGCATGGCCGCTCCCAGGGCTGTGGTCTCGGGGGAGGCGGCGCGGGTCACGGTGAGCCCGAGGAGGTCGGCCTGGAACTGGCAGAGGCCGTCCATGACGCTGGCCCCCCCGTCGACGCGCAGCTCCTCGAGGGCGATCCCGCTCCCCTGCTCGATGGCCTCGACGACGTCGCGGGTGCGGTAGGCCATGGCCTCGACGACGGCGCGCACCAGGTGCGCACGGGTGACCGCGGCGGTGAGGCCCACGAATGCGCCGCGCGCGCCGGGGTCCCAGTACGGCGCACCCAGCCCGGACAGAGCGGGTACGAAGATGCAGCCATTGCTGTCTGAAACTGAGTCGAAGAGCGGACCCGCCTGGGCGGCGTCGTCGATCAATCCCAGCCCATCGCGCAGCCAGGTCAGCGCGGCGCCGGTGACGAAGATGCTGCCCTCCAGCGCGAAGGTGTCCTTGCCGGCCATCCGCCAGGCGACGGTGCCGAGCACGCCCGGCGCAGGGGGTGGCGGCGATGTGCCCGCGTTGACGAGCACGAACGACCCGGTGCCGTACGTGTTCTTGCACATGCCCGCCCGCAGACAGGCCTGGCCGAAGAGGGCAGCCTGCTGATCGCCGGCGATCCCGCTGATGGGCACGCGCAGGCCGAGGAAGGCGTCCGGGTCGCTGACCGCCACCCTCGTGGCGCTGCCGCGAACGTCGGCGAGCAGCGCCCTGGGGATGGAGAACTGGGCACAGAGGTCGTCCTCGAAATCCCCGCTGCGCAGGTCGTAGAGGAGCGTGCGGCTGGCGTTGCCGGCGTCGGTGACCAGCTCGGCGCCCCCGCAGAGGCGGGCCACCAGCCAGGTGTCCACGGTGCCCGCGCAGAGCTCGCCGGCGGCGGCGCGGGCACGGAGGTGCGGGTCCTGGGCCAGCAGCCATTCCAGCTTGGTGGCGGTGAAGTAGGGGTCGAGCAGCAGGCCGGTGCGGGCCCGCAGCGAGGCCTCCTCTCCCCGCCCGCGGTGCTCGGCGCAGAGCGCGGCGCTGCGGCGGCATTGCCAGACGATCGCCGGCGCGACCGCCCGCAGCGTGCGGCGTTCGAAGACCACGGCGGTCTCGCGCTGGTTGGTGATGCCGATCGCCACAGGTGCCCGTCCCCCGGCGACGTCGATCGCCATCCGCGCCGCCCCAAGGACTGATTCCCAGAGCAGTTCGGGGTCCTGCTCGACCCAGCCGTCGCGCGGGTAGCGCACGGCCACATCGGCGTGCCCACGACCGTGGATCTCACCGTCGATGCCCACCACCAGGCAGGTGGTGGCCGAGGTTCCCTGGTCGATGGCCAGGACGCGTGGCGCACTCATCGCGTGCCCCGCCGCGCCGGCTCAGACCGGGACGGCGAGCATCCGGTCGATCGCCCGTCGCGCCCGCGCGGCGATGTCCGGCGCCACCGTGACGCGCGGCGACAGCGTCTCCAGCGAGGCGGCCACCTTGGGCAGGGTGATCATCTTCATGAAGCGGCAGATCGCCCCCGGCGCGGCGGGCAGAAAGCGCTTGCCCGGCGCCAGCTTCTCCATGCGGTGGAGGATGCCGACCTCAGTTGCCACGATGAAGGTCGATGCCGGGGACTCGGCGGCGCGGCGCACCATCCCCTCAGTCGAGCTGACCACGGTGGTGGTGCCGCCCAGGTCACCCGAGGAGGCCCGGTACAGCGTCGAGGTGGTGCAGCCGCACTCGGGGTGGATGAGCAGCTCGGCGTCAGGGTGGCGCCGCCGCGCGGCGTCGAGGTGGGCGGGGTCGATGCCCGCGTGGACGTGGCACTCGCCCATCCAGATGTGCATCCTGCGGCCGGTCACGCGCTCCACGTGGGCGCCCAGGAACATGTCGGGGCAGAAGAGGATCTCGCGATCCCGCGGGATGCTGTTGACCACCGCCGCGGCGTTCGACGAGGTGCAGCAGTAGTCCGACTCCGCCTTGACCTCGGCGGTGGTGTTGACGTACGAGACCACCACGGCCCCGGGGTGCTGCGCCTTCCAGGCGCGGAGCTGGGCGGCGGTGATGGTGTCGGCGAGAGAGCAGCCCGCCCGCAGGTCGGGAAGCAGCACGGAGCGGTCCGGGGAGAGGATCGCGGCGGTCTCGGCCATGAAGTGGACACCGCAGAAGACGATGACGTCGGCGTCGGTCCGCGCCGCCTCCTGGGACAGCCCCAGCGAGTCACCGACGAAGTCGGCGACGTCCTGGACCTCGGGCAGCTGGTAGTTGTGCGCCAGGATCACCGCGTTGCGCTCGCGGCGCAGGCGGTCGATGCGCTCGGGAAGGCCGGGATCGGCGGTGGCCTGCTCGGGGGGGCGAAGGGCGAGCACCGCGCTGTCTCCTGGAGGTTTAGGTCAGATTGACCTTAGGAGTATAGCGCAGCGTGCGCGGGCGCCGGTCGGGTGCCGCTGCGAGGCTTGGCGAGGGCGGAGCTGACGACGTTGCGCCCTACAGTGCTGGCCATGCTGGCCGCGCTGCTCGTCCACCCCCGCCGGGCGCTCGGCTCGGCCGCGGCCGGCTCCAGCCTGGCCTCAGGGGCGCTGGCCGTTGCCGCCACCGGCGTCCTCTGCCTGGGCCTGGGGCTCGTGGCGGTGGCGATCGGGGGCCGCGACGCCGCCGCGGTGATCCTGTCGATCGCGTTGCCGCCGATGCTCGGGTTGTTCTGGCTGGCCAGCGGGGTGCTGGTGAGCGCCGGCGCCCGCCTCCTGGGACGTGCGCCGCGCCGCCGCGAGCTGCTGGCCGTCAGCGGCCTGACCTACCCCGTGCTGGTCCTGTACGCGATCATCGCCCTGGTCCAGGCGGCCAGCCCGGGCTGGGGCGGAGCCGCCCTCTCCACCGCCGTGGGCCTGCTCGCCCTCCCGGTGGTGTCCTGGTTCGTGGCACTCAACGCCGTCGCCGTGCACGCGGTCTATGACGTGCCGGCGCTCAGCGCGGTCGCCATCGCGCTCCTCCCCTACGCGGCTCTCAGCGCGGTGCTGCTCCTGCTGGTGATCGTGCTCAGCGTGCTCCACTCGCTGGGCATCGCCTGAGGCTCGGCAACTCCCCCGCTGCTACGGCGGGCCGCTTCCTCGCGGCGGCCCCCTGTCCGGCCCGGGGCGGCGGCGCCCGCTGACGC
>JBOHUD010000006.1:0-8187 GCA_050734155.1 Candidatus Dormibacteria bacterium | reverse complement strand
GGCCAGCGCCGTCGCGCCGCCCGACCGAGCGCGCGATCCTCCGCGTCGGCACGGTCGGTCTCGGTGGTGGGAGGATTCTCGTAGCCATCGAGGACCGACGACCACTTGGCCACGAACCTGGCCTGGTTGCGCCTGCTGAGGAAGTCTCGAAGGTGCCGCGCGGCGCTGCCGCCCTCATCGTGCTCCACCACCGAGGCGGGCTCGTACATCACCTTCCAGCCGAGGCTGTTCAGCGTCAGGCAGAGATCGAGGTCCTCGTAGTACGCCGGGAAATATCGCTCGTCGAAGCCGCCCGCCTCCTCCCACGCGGAGCGCCGCACCATGGCGCTGCAGAAGGAGACGTAATCGACGATGCGAGGAGCGGAGTATCGCCTCGCCTGCGGGTCATGGCCACGACCGATGCCCGACGTCGACCCGTCTCGCCAGAGCACGCTGCCCGCCTCCTGGAGCCGCCCGCCGGACAGGATCACCCTGCTGCCCGCGACCGCCGTGTCGGCGTCCCGGTCGAGCACCCCATGCAGGCCCTCCAGCCAGCCCTCCCTGACGGTCACGTCGTCGTTGAGGAACACCAGCCGTTCACCGCGCGCGCATCGCACCGCCAGGTTGCAACCACCCGCGAAGCCGTGGTTGACCGGCGAGCTGATGAGCACGATGTTCTCCCCGTGCTCGAGCCCGGCCAGCGCCGGCGCAGGAGTCCCGTTGGCGAGCACGATGACCTCGGCCGCGTCATCCGCTGGCAGCGTCCCCTCCACGGTGCGCAGACAGCGCGAGAGCATCGTGGTGTCGTTGGTCACCAGCGCGATGATCGAGGTCCTGGGTCGGGGCGCCACGCCGGCGCCACGGCGCACACCGATGCGATATGCGGTGAGGTCGACTGCCATGACAGCCACAGAGTACCGTACCATTCCGCGCGTGAAGGGCCTCATCCTCAGCGGGGGCAAGGGCACGCGGCTGCGACCGATCACACACACCTCCGCCAAGCAACTCGTGCCCATCGCCAACAAGCCGATCCTCTTCTACGCGGTGGAAGCGGTCGTGGCCGCCGGGATCACCGACATCGGCATCATCACCGGGGAGACCGGCGCCGAGGTGGAGGCAGCTGTCGGCGACGGCTCACGCTTCGGCGCACGGATCACCTACATCGCCCAGGATGCGCCGCTCGGCCTGGCCCATGCCGTGCTCTGCGCGCGGTCCTTCCTCGGTGATGATCCCTTCGTGATGTATCTCGGTGACAACCTCATCCGTCATGGGATCGTGCCCATCGTGGAGGGCTTCACCAGCGTCGAGCCCGATGCGCTCATCCTGCTGGCCCGTGTCCCCGAACCGCAGCATTTCGGAGTTGCCGAGTTGAATGGCGGAAAGGTGGTGCGCCTGGTCGAGAAGCCCGCTCAGCCCACCAGTGACCTGGCGCTGGTCGGTGTGTACCTGTTCAACCACACCGTCTTCGATGCCATCGACTCGATCGCGTACTCGGCGCGCGGCGAGCTGGAGATCACCGACGCCATCCAGCGGATGATCGACAGCGGCCGCCGCGTGGAGCCGCACCTGATCGTCGAGCCGCACCAGGCCATGGTGGCCACGTGGAAGGACACCGGTCGGCTCGAGGACATGCTCGAGGCCAACCGCATCGTGCTCGACGACCTGGCACCGCGCATGGAGGGAAGCATCGGCGAGGGGGTGCGCCTGCACGGCAAGGTCATCGTCGAGCGCGGGGCGCAGCTGACCAACTGCACGGTGCGCGGGCCGGTCATCATCGGCGAGAACACCGTCATCGACGACGCCTACATCGGCCCGTACACCTCGATCTACTATGGCTGCACGGTGCGCAATGCTGAGCTGGAACACAGCATCGTCCTGGAGAACAGCGTCATCGAGAACGTCGAGGGCAAGATCGAGTCGTCGCTGATCGGCAAGGAGTGCCTGATCGGGCGCTCCCCGCTGCGGCCCCGGGCGTTCAAGTTGATGGTCGGTGATCACAGCCGCGTGGAGCTGCGCTGATGGCCTGGATGGAGCTCACCGCGGAGATCGAGGCGGCGCTCGCGCAGATGGAGAGGATCCCCGCCCAGGAGCGCCTGGGGCGGATCCACGACGTCAGGGTGAAGACCTTCGTCAAGCATGCCGACCAGCGCGGCTTCTTCATCGAGCAGCTCAAGCGCGGCGACGTCGATGACGCGGGCCACCCCTTCATTGACGACGCGCCGTTCGCGCAGATGTCGCGCAGCCTGGTGTACGCCCGGGGCGGAAACCCGCCGGAGCTGATCAAGGCGTTCCACTGGCACCGGCGGCAGTGGGACTACTGGGACATCGTGGTGGGCAACGCTCGCGTGGTGCTCGTCGACCTGCGCCCCGACTCGCCCACGGCCGGGGTCATCCAGACTCTCATCCTCGGCGAGAACAGCCCGCGGATGGTGGGCATCCCGCCACTGGTGGCCCACGGGTACCAGTGCCTGGGGATGGAGAACGTGCACCTCGTGTACTACGTGACCGAGCCCTACGACCGCGACCATCCCGACGAGGGGCGCCTCCCCTGGGACGACCCGCGCATCGGGTTCGATTGGCGGATCGAGAACATCTGATGCGCGACGGGACCGCGGCGCACCGATGAGGCTGCTGGTGTGCGGGGGCGCCGGGTTCATCGGCAGCGAGTTCGTCAGGCAGACGATCGCCGAGCATCCCGAGGACAGCGTGATCGTGCTCGACAAGCTCACCTATGCCGGCAACCCGAGCAATCTCGAGGCGGTGGCCGGCGCTGCGAACTTCCGTTTCGTGCACGGCGACATCTGCGATGCCGGCCTGGTCGGTACCCTGGCCGCGGACGTGGACGTGATCGTCAACTTCGCTGCGGAGTCCCACGTCGACCGCTCCCTGGAGGCGCCCGGGCAGTTCATCCAGACCGACGTGTACGGCACCTACGTCCTCCTCGAGGCGGCCCGGCGTGCCCACCACACCCGCTTCCTGCAGGTGTCGACCGACGAGGTCTACGGGGATGTCGCGGAGGGCACCAGCTCGGAGAGCGACCCGCTCCGGCCGCGCAGTCCCTACTCCGCCAGCAAGGCCGGAGGCGAGCTGATGGTGTGGGCGTACCGCGCCTCGTACGGGATGCCGGTGATCACCACCCGTGGTTCGAACACGTACGGCCCCCATCAGTATCCCGAGAAGATCATTCCGCTGTTCATCACCAATGCCATCGACGACCAGCCCCTTCCCATCTACGGCGACGGCAGCGCCGTCCGCGACTACCTCCATGTCAGCGACCATGCGCGCGGCATCGACGCGGCGCTGCGGCTGGGCAGCGCCGGTGAGGACTACAACGTCGGCTTCGGGGGCGCCACCAACGGGCGGGAGATCGCCGACCTGGTGCTGGCTGCCCTCGACAAGCCCGCCGCTCTCAAGCAGCACGTCCGCGACCGCCTCGGCCACGATCGTCGCTACGCCGTCGACACCGCCAAGCTGGCCGCCCTCGACTGGCAACCCCGGATCTCCCTGGAGAAGGGGCTGCGCGACACGGTGGCCTGGTATCGCGACAACCAGGCATGGTGGCGGCCCCTCAAGTCCGGCGAGTTCTGGGAGTTCTACAGGCGCAATTACCAGCCGCTCCAGGCCGAGGCGGCCGCGGGGCCGTGAGAATTCTCCTCACCGGCGGCGACGGCCAGCTGGGCCGCGAGCTGTGTGACACGGCCACGGCGGCAGGGCACCGGGTGCGGTCGACGACCCGCGCCGACTGCGACATCACCAGCCCGGCGGCGGTCCACGCCGCCCTGGAGGAGACCGCCCCCGAGGTGCTCGTCAATTGCGCCGCGTGGACCAGGGTCGATGCTGCCGAGTCGGACCGCGACGCCGCCTTCCGCGTCAACGCGCTGGGGCCGCGCATCCTGGCGGCGGCATGCGCGGCACGCGACGTCCTGCTCGTGCAGCTCAGCACCGACTACGTGTTCGACGGCAGCGCCACCTCCCCCATCGACGAGTGGTGCTCCCCCAACCCGCAGTCCGCGTACGGCGCCAGCAAGCTCGCCGGCGAGAACGAGGTCCGCGCCATCGCCCGCCGCCACCAGGTGGTGCGCACCTCCTGGCTGTACGGCCGCGACGGACCCAACTTCGTGCTCACCATGCTGGGCGCGGCCGCGCAGGGCAGGGCTGTGCGGGTGGTGTCGGACCAGCTGGGCGCACCCACCTGGACCGGGCACCTGGCAGCGGCTCTGCTCCGCCTGATCGCCCGCGACCTCCCCGGCACCTTCCATCTCAGCAACTCAGGCGTGGTCAGCTGGCACGGCTTCGCCGAGGCGATCTTCGCCGCCACCGGCGCCACTCCGGAGCTGACCGCCGTCACCACCGCGCAGTGGCCGACGGCGGCGCCGCGGCCGGCGTACTCGGTGCTCGACAACCGGGTGTGGCGCCTCCTCGACGAGACCCCGCTGCCGGACTGGCGCGAGGGGCTGCTGGCCTACATCGACTCCCGGCGCGACCAGGGTGTGCCGGGCGCGTAGCGCGTGATGACCGTGCCCGCTGCCGTGCCGGCTGCCACGGCACGGCCCGCCGCCGACGTGGTGCGCGTGGTGGTGCCGCGCTACGGCGAGGCGGTGATCGGCGGGGCGGAGAGCGCCATGCGCCGCCTCGGTCACGCCCTCAGCGCCAGGGGGTGGGAGGTCGAGGTGTGGACCACGACGGCGCTCGACGAGGCGACCTGGAGCAGCGGATTCGCTCCCGGGCTGGAGCGCGATGGCGACGTCGTGGTCAGGCGATTCCCGGTGGCGCTGCGGCGGCGCCCATGGCTGTTCCGCCAGCTGTCACGGGCCGCCTACCACCTCCCTCGCGGAATCCGTGCGGAGCACCTGTGGTCGATCGCGCAGGGCCCGTACTCACCCGCCCTGGTGGGCGCGCTGGCGCGCGCCGACCCGGTCCCCACCATCTTCTCGCCGTACCTCTTCCACACCACCACCTCCGGCCTCCCCGCCGCTTCCCATCCGCGCATCCTCGTCCCCGCCGCCCACGACGAGCCGGCGCTGCGACTTGCCCTGGTGGGGCGCGCCCTGCGCTCTGCCGACGCGCTCTGGTTTCACAGCCCCGAGGAGCGCGACCTGGTGGGCATGCTGCATCCGCAGACGCGCGGGCTGCCCTCCGCATGCGGCGTCGTCGGTGTCGAGGTTCCCGGCACGGTGGACCGCCACGCCTTCGCCGCACGCCACGGCATCACCGGCCCCTACATCTACCACGGCGGCAGGATCGCCGGGGGCAAGGGCCTCGAGCTGCTCAGCGCCGCGGCCGAGCTTCTCCACGCCTCGAACCCGGCGGCCACCGCGGTTCTCAGCGGCGAGGCCGGGACCGGCATGTCGACACCATGGCTGCACCGCGTTGGACGCCTCGGGGAAGCGGAGCGCTGGGAGGCCATGGCCGGAGCGGCTGCGATCGTCGTTCCCGGCCGGCTGGAATCGCTCTCCCTGCTCGCGCTGGAGGCATGGGCCCTGGGCCGGCCCTGCCTGCTCAACGCGGGGTCGCCGGTGCTGGCGGGCCACGCGGCCCGCGGCGGTGGCGGCCTCACGTTCACCGATGCGCGCGATCTCGCGGAGCGTGCCGGCGTGCTCATCGACAACCCCGATCGGGCGGCCGCGATGGGCGCTGCCGGACGCGCCCACGTGGCGGCCACCTATCGCTGGGACCTGGCCGAGCACCGGCTGCGCACCCTGCTGGCGGCGAGCTTGCGGTGATCCGCTACCTCCTCGACGGCCGTTCCCTGCAGGACCAGTCCTCGGTACGCGGCATCGGCACGTACCTCCGTGGTCTCCTCGCCGGCTACCAATCGCTGGGGGTGAGCGGTGAGGTTGGGCTTCTGTTGGAGCGCGGGCCCGCGCTGCCCCCGGGGTTTGCCGCGGCCGGCTTCGCCACCCACCCGGCCCGGCTGCGGCGCCTGAACCGGCACCTGCGACCGCTGCTCGACCCGCTGCAGATCGGTCGCGCGCTGGCCACCGCTCGGCCGGCCCTGTACCACGCCATCGAGTACGCCCAGCCCCTGCGGCCGCGGCTGCCCGTGGTCCTCACCGTCCACGACCTGATTCCCTTCGTGATGCCGCGTGAGTACCCCTGGATGCGCCGCGAGCGGGCCCTGCCGATGCGCCAGTTCCGCAGCGCCGACGCGGTCATCGCGGTGTCGCGCTCCACTGCCGGCGACCTGCAGCGCATCGCCGGCGTCGATCCCCAGCGGATCTCGGTGATCCACGAGGGAGTGACCGCTCCACCATCGCTGCCCGACACCGAGCTGGCCTCGCTGCGACGGCGCCTGCGGCTGCCGGACCGTTTCGTTCTTGCGGTGGGGACATTCGACCCGCGCAAGCGCGTCGACCTCCTTGCAGAGGTGGTGCGTGGGCTGCGCCACGATCACGAAATCGGTCTGGTGATCGCCGGGTCCCAGGGCAGCTTCGCCGCCGCCGTGGAGAGCAGCCTGCGCCGCGCCGGGCTGGGCCCGCACAGCCACCTGCTCGGCCATGTTGGAGCGGATGAGCTCAACGGGCTGTACCAGCTCAGCGAGTGCCTGCTCTTCACCTCGGCGTACGAGGGCTTCGGGCTCCCGCCGCTGGAGGCGATGGCCTCGGGTGCCCCGGTGGCGGTCTTCGACAACTCCTCGCTGCGCGAGGTCGTCGGCGACGCGGGGCTGGTCATCGAGGACGGCAACGCCGCGGCGATGGTGGCCGCGGTCAGCCGGCTCCTCGCCGACCATGGGGAGCGCGGACGTCGCGCCGCCCGGGGGCGCGGGCGGGCCGCCGCCTTCACCTGGGAGCGCGCCGCGGCGGCCACTCTGAGCGTGTACCGGGGGGTCCTCAGCGCCCGCTGACCGGCGGGGATGCGCACTCCGGCGCTGCGGGGCCGCGGTATCATGCGGGCTGCGTCGCGGCGCTCCATGCAGGCGCGGGCGAGCCCGGTCGCGCACCGCACCACTGGTCGAACACAGGAGAACGCGCGTGCCCGGCACAGCCCTCATCACCGGGATCACCGGTCAGGATGGCACCTATCTCGCGCAGCTGCTGGCCGCCAACGGCTACCACGTGTACGGCCTGGTGCGCGGACAGAACAACCCGCGCCTCGAGACGGTGGCCCGGCTCTGTCCCGGCATCGAGTTCATCGAGGGTGACCTGCTCGATCACTCCTCGCTGGTGGCGGCGTTCGAGAGCTGTCAGCCCACCGAGGTGTACAACCTCGGCGCCATCAGCTTCGTCGGCCTGAGCTTCAAGCAGGCGCTGCTCACCGGCGAGGTCACCGGCCTCGGGGTGGTCCGCATGCTCGAGGCCATCCGCGCGGTCAATCCGGAGATCCGCTTCTACCAGGCATCGAGCAGCGAGATGTTCGGCAAGGTGCGTGAGGCTCCCCAGACAGAGCTGACCGCCTTCCACCCGCGCTCGCCCTACGGCGTCGCCAAGGTGTACGGCCACTACATCACCGTCAACTACCGTGAGAGCTATGGGATGTTCGCCAGCAGCGGCATCCTCTTCAACCATGAGTCTCCGCGCCGCGGGCTGGAGTTCGTGACCCGCAAGATCACCAACGGCGCCGCCAAGATCAAGCTCGGTCTCCAGAAGCAGCTCCAGCTGGGCAACCTCGACGCCCAGCGCGACTGGGGGTTCGCCGGCGACTACGTGCGGGCGATGCACCTGATGCTGCAGCAGGAAACCCCCGACGACTACGTCATCGCCACCGGGGTCACCCACAGCGTTCGCGAGTTCTGCGAGATCGCCTTCTCGCACCTCGGGCTCGACTACCACGACCACGTGGTCAGCGACGATCCCCGCTTCCTCCGTCCCGCCGAGGTCGACCGGCTCATCGGGGACGCCTCCAGGGCACAGCGGGCTCTGGGATGGGAGCCCACGGTGTCGTTCGCCGACCTCGTCACCATGATGGTGGAGGCCGACCTCGCAGCCCAGCAGAAGGCGATGAGGAACGACGCGGCCGGCTGAGCTTCGTTTGGGCCCGGTGCGGCCGGGGTACCCTGCGGAGGTCGGTAGTCATCGTCCGCCTCATCGAGGATCACATGCGAAGCCCGCTGACCCGGAGTCCCGACGTGTACACCCGAGCCCGCCAGCTCGCCCGCGAGCAGGGCATGCCCGTCTACATCAGCGCCGGGCAGGTCGTGGTCGACCGGCCCGCCAAGACCACGGCGATGGTGTGGCCCAACGGCAGCGTCACCTGGGGCAACGCCTCCGG
>JBOHUD010000005.1:0-1906 GCA_050734155.1 Candidatus Dormibacteria bacterium | reverse complement strand
CCTGGTGGGGCGCCGCGACGGCATCGCCCTCATCGTCGACGCGCTGCTCGGCACCGGCCTGCGCCGGCCGCCGCGTCCCGCCTACCAGGAGATCATCGGCAGCATGCACGGGCCGGTGCTCAGCATCGACGTCCCCAGCGGGTTGGATGCGAGCACGGGGACGGCCCCGGGGGCCGTGGTTCACGCCCACACCACCTGCACCCTGGCGGCCATGAAGCGCGGGCTGTGGACAGACTCCGCTCGGGCGCACTGCGGGCAGATCGTGGTCGCCGACATCGGCGTCCCCCAGCAGGCCTGGCAGCGCTGTGGCCTGGCCGCGCCCACATCGCTTCGCGGCGGCAGGATGGTCACCCTGCGCCGCTGACAGCAGTGCACCTTGTCAGAACTACGACTCGCCTGTATGCTTGCGCGCAGCACGTGCCCACTCGCACGATACCGTCATGATCAACGTCGCAGCAGACATCACCCCCGATGCGAGTGACCTCGCCGGCCTGGCCTGCGGACATCTCGATGATCTCGTGACCTACGTGACCCATCTGAGCGGCAGCGCGGATGATGCGGTCGAGTTCGTCGCCGGTGGCCTGGCGCACGCTGCCAAATACCCGCCCACGCGCCTGCGCGTCGACGGCCGTGCCGCGCTCTACCGCGCGGCCACGCGCGCCTGCCGCCAGGGACACCGTTTCCCTCCACGCGGACACGGGCCGGCACGCTTCCTGCGCCGGCCGCGCCCCGCCTTCCAGGCTCGGATCGATGGCGAGGCGGCGTCGCGCATGAACACGGTCAAGCGGGCGCTGATGACGATTCCGTTCGAGCGCCGCGCCGCGCTTCTTCTCCACGACCTCGCCGGCCTCGATTACCGTGAGATGTCCCGCGCGCTGGAGTGCTCGCCCGAGGCGGCGGGGCGCCTCCTCGCCGCAGCGCGGCGCGACTTCGGCACCATCTACACCGAGATCGCGCTGTGAAGTGCAGCCTCCTGACGCTGAGCATCTTCATCGACGACGAGCTCGGGGAGCAGCGCCGCTCGGAGGTGGACGCGCACCTGGTGGGCTGTCCGCGATGCAGCGCCGGTGCCGCGACCCTGCGGGAGGAGAAGGCCCGCGTCGGCCAGCTCGCCCGAGTCCGCGTCGACCCCGCGTCGGCGCAGGCCATGCTGGAGCAGGTCGGCATCGCCGTCGACTCCCTCGCCCCGCCGTCCTCAGCGCCGGCGGCGACGCCGCCGCCACCGGCTGACGACCAGCTCCCCTGGCAGAGCGGGCGCAGCAGCGCCGCCCTGCCGTGGACGCCGCGCCGGCCGGGTGCCGGTGCCGCCGGGTACGGGGCTGTCCCGGTTGCCGCCGCCGCCGAGGTCGCCGCGGATGTGCCGGTTGCCGCAGCCGAGATCCCCGCGGATGTGCCGGTTGCCGCCGCCGAGGTCCCCGCGGATGTGCCGATCGCCGCCGCCGCCGAGGTCCAGGCGGATCTGCCGCTCGGCGGCCCCAGCCGAACCGCGTGGGAGGCCGCGCTTCCGCCGCCGCTCGAGGTGGCCACCGACACGGACGCATCCTGGCGCGCGCCGCCGGACTCGGTCGCGCCGCCCGAGCCGTCGCCACCGCCTGCCGCCCTCGAGGCGCCTGCACCGCCGGTCTCCACACACCCGCCGCCCGCCGTCCCATCCCCCGCCCCAGCGCCGAGTCGGGTGGCGGCGGCTGCCGGTCCGGCGGCGCTCTGGACCCGCGTCCGCGATGCCGTCGCCGTCCGCCTGGCGCTCGCCCGCGGCGCGGGCGCGGCCGAGGAATCGATGGAGATCGTCAGCGGCGCACCCAAGCGGCGAGCCGCGCCCCTGGCGGCCGCCCCGCAGCTTCCCGCCGGCGGGGTCGAGGCGTCTCCGGCGGCGGCCACCGCCTCGCCGCCGGCCGAGGTCGAGCTC
>JBOHUD010000004.1:0-39841 GCA_050734155.1 Candidatus Dormibacteria bacterium | reverse complement strand
TCTCCGCTTCCGCGCATGTTCCGATCACAATCGGCTTCGCCCGGGGTCCATTCCGGACTCAGGTGTCGCAGAAGGGCTCGAACCCTGGACGTCGGGAATGCGAGTGTACGCGCCTTCGTGGACGCCTGACCGATGTAGGCGCGTCGTAACACGGACCACGCGGCGCCGCCGCTGTACCAGTCGGGCTGTGGCCTCCGTCGACTGAGCGGGCGTCGTATGGCGTCGTTGAACCACATGCGGAGTCCTAGGGCGCACGCTTGTCATCGCCGCCGGCGCGTCGCCGGCGCGGGGAGGCGCAGAGTCGTTTGCTCGGCGGCCAGGCCATGGGAACGCCGCAGGCGGACTCGGCGCTGCAGCCCAACCTCGCCCTCAGCCGAGCGCGCGAGCCGCCGCAGAGTCGAGGAACCAGAGAAGCTCACCGTCCGGCCGCACCCTGGCCGCGGGCACGCTGCCGTCGATGACGCCACGCAACGCCTCCGCCTTCTCGGCACCGGTGACCAGGAAGACGACGTGGGCAGCTGCGTTGAGCACGGGCAGCGTCACTGTGATGCGATCGAAGGGCGCCTGGGGTGAGCGGCCGCGGGTGGCCCAGGCGCCGTCGACGTCGAGCGCCGCGCTGCCCGGGAACAGCGAGGCGGTGTGGCCGTCGCTGCCGAGGCCGAGCAGCACCACGTCGAGAAGTGGCGGCCGGCCCGCCCGCTCCTCGAGCAGCTGCGAGTACTCGGCGGCGGCGGCATCGATGTCGGGACGCTCCGCTGCCATGCGGTGCACCTGGGCTGCCGGGACAGCGACCTTGGAGAGAAGGGTGTCGTGGACGAGCCGGTAGTTGCTCAGCGCGTCGTCGGCGGGCACGGCGCGTTCATCGCCAAAGAAGACGTGCCAGCTCGACCAGTCGATGCGCTCGCGGAAGGTGGAGGAGGCGAGCGCCTCGTAGAGGAACCGCGGGGTGCGCCCACCCGTGGCGGCGATGCGGAACGCGCCCCGCCGGTGGCATCGATCGGTGATCCACTCCGACAGCCCGGCGGCCGCGGCGATCGGGTCGGTGAGCACGCGGGCCTCCCCGGGGAGCTGCGCGACGCTCACGGCAGGGCCGACGACAGCGCCGCGGCACCGCGCAGCGCAGCGCGGTACGACGGGTCCTCACCGCCGGCCTCGAGCAGCCGCCCGACCAGGTCGATGGTGTCGAGTTCAGCGACCGGGACGGCGCGCTCGACGCTGATACCACCGTCGACGTCGATGACGCAGTGGAGCGCGGAGCCACGCCTCTCCAGGGTCACCAGCGCCTCATGGCCAGGGCTGCGACAGTGCAGCGCCACCCGCAACAGGTCGCCCTCGCTGACCTCCTCGGCCGGCAGCGCCGAAGTCACCACCGAGGGCTGCTGTGGCGCGCGCTGCCAGTCGAGGCGGCTGCGCAGCCAGCCGGCGACCAGCCAGGTCTGCGCGGAGACCAGGTCGCCACTGCACTCGACGACGACCCTGGTGATGCCGCGGAGGAAGCCGCGCATGCCCTCACCGTCGAACGACTGGGCGATCAGCCGGCGCCAGATCGTGCCGCGCTCCCAGGCCACGTCTGACAGTGCCATGGCGTCACCGACAGAGTCCAGCTCGTCGGCCAGCATGCGCAGCGTGCCCGGCATGTCGTGGTACTCCCCGGTGTCGAGGATGATGCGCTCGCAGATCGCCACCGCGTCCTGGCCGAAGGCCTGGCGCAGCGGCGGGGCACCGATCAGCCAGAGCAGCACCGGGATGTCGGGGACGAGCAGCGGTGTGACCACGCTGGCGAGGTGGTAGGCGGCCTCGCCACCGACGTGGAGGCGCACCTGCTCGGCGCACACCTCGCCGGTGTCGGTGGCCGAGCACTGCAGGGAGAGGTCGGCCTCGATGCGATCCTCTCCGTCGGGATCGGCCACCATGATGATCGCCCGCGCGGGATGCCTGGCTCCGAGCCGGCCCACCCCCTGGGTGGCCAGGTCGGCGCCCTCGGCGTCGACGCACGCGGCCACCAGGTTGAGCACCGACATCCGCACCGCGGCGCCCTCGATGCCGCCGTTGCGAAGCATCTCGCGATGCATCTGCGCAAGGACGCGGTTGACCGCGTGCAGCCCGCTGGCGTGCGACACCCGCAGCGGAGCGCCGACAGCGGTCATCTCAGAGCCGGCGCCACTGCCGGCCGTCGCGGGCCATGAAGTTGCGCGAGCTCTGCGGGCCCCAGGTGCCGGCCTCATAGTTGGGACAGTCATCGGGGTCGGGCGGATGCGCCCGCCAACCGTCGAGTATCGCCGTGCAGAAGCGCCAGGCCTCCTCGACCTCGTCCTCGCGCGCGAACAGCGTGGGGTCGCCGAGCATGCAATCGAGCAGGAGACGCTCGTACGCCTCCGGCGACTCCTTGAGGAAGGCGCTCCCGTAGAGGAAGTCCATGTTGACCGTGCGGATCCGCATCGCCTGCCCGGGTATCTTGGCGCTGAAGCGCAGGGTGATCCCCTCGTCCGGCTGGATGCGCAGAACCAGCAGGTTGGGGTCGATGCTGTCGGCGGGGAGAAGGCCCGCGGGAGTTGCGATGTTGCCACCGAAGGGAGAGTGGGGCACGCGCCGGAACTGGATGGCGATCTCGGTGGCCCGCTTGGGAAGCCGCTTGCCGGTGCGCAGGTAGAACGGGGTCCCCGCCCAGCGCCAGTTGTCGATGTCGACCTTCATGGCCACGAAGGTCTCGCGCAGCGAATCGGGCTTGACGCCGGTCTCCTCGCGGTAGGCGCGAACCTCTCCGCCGTCGATCCAACCGGCACCGTACTGGCCGCGCACGGTGTGCGAGAGGGCATCGTCGGCGTGGATGGGACGCACCGCGCGCAGCAGCTTCACCTTCTCGTCACGCACGGTCTCGGCGTGGAAGTTGCTGGGCGCCTCCATGCCCACGATGGCCATCAGCTGCATCACGTGGTTCTGGATGATGTCGCGCAGCGCGCCCGACTCCTCGTAGTAGGGGCCGCGCCCCTCGGCTCCCAGGTTCTCCGCGACGGTGATCTGCACATGGTCGATGTACTGGCGGTTCCACAGCGGCTCGAAGATGCCGTTGGCAAAGCGGAAGACGAGCAGGTTCTGCACCGTCTCCTTGCCGAGGTAGTGGTCGATGCGGTAGATCTGCTCCTCGCCGAAGGCCACGTGCAGCTGTCTGTTGAGCTCGCGCGCACTCTCCAGGTTGTGTCCGAATGGCTTCTCCACCACAAGGCGGCGAAAGCCGCCATCGTGCGAGCGTGACAGACCCTCGGCGCCCAGCCGCGCCGCGAGAGGGGCGACCCCGCTGGGCGGGATCGAGAAGTAGAAGATGCGATTGCCGGCGGTGCCGCGCTCAGAATCGAGCTCGCCCAGAGTGTGCTGCAGCGCTGCCAGCCCGTCGGGGGCGGCGGGGTCGTAGCTGCAGTAGCGAAGCCCGTCGGCGAAGACGTGCCACACGTCGTCGCGCAGGGTGACGCGTGAGTACCTGCCGATGGCGTCGCGCATGGCGTCGCGGAACTCGGCGGTGGAATGCTCGGTGCGACCGGCGCCGACGATGCTGAAACCGGGGGGCAGCAGCCCGTCGGCGGCGAGCGCGTAGAGGGCCGGCACCAGCCTGCGCTTGGTGAGGTCACCGGTGGCCCCGAAGATGACCGCCACGCAGGGCAGGGGTACGCGCCCCTGACGCAGCCCCTCGGTGAGGGGATTGGACGGGACGGCGACCTCGCCGACTGCGATTTCGCTCACGGGGCGGTGGCTGGGGACGCGGCCTCGTGCTCGTTCTTGACAGCGTGACCGCCGAACTCGTTGCGCAGCGCGGCGATCACCTTGTTGCCGAACCCGTCCGGCTGGCGCGACTGATAGCGGGCCATCAGCGAGAGCACCAGCACCGGCGCCGGCACGGAGAGGTCCATGGCTTCGTCGATCGTCCAGCGGCCCTCTCCGGAGTCGTCCACCCAGCCGCGCAGCCCGCTCAGCTGTGGATCCTTCTGGAAGGCGCTCTCGGCGAGCTCGAGCAACCAGGATCGCACCACGCCGCCCTGGTTCCAGAGGTGGGCGATGCCGTGCAGGTCGAGTCCCGGGAACGCCGCCGAGGCCTGGAGGATGTTGAAGCCCTCCGCGTACGCCTGCAGCATCCCGTACTCGATGCCGTTGTGCACCATCTTGACGTAGTGGCCGCTGCCCGCGGGACCGACGTGCAGGAACCCGTCCGGCGGCGCCAGCGTCTGAAAGATGGGGCGCAGCCTCTCCACGGCGTCACTGTCGCCACCGACCATGAGGCAGTACCCCACGGTCAGCCCCCAGATGCCGCCACTGGTGCCGGCGTCGATGAAGCTGATGCCCCGCTCCGCGCAGCGCCGGGCGCGAGCGACACTGTCATGCCAGTTGCTGTTGCCGCCGTCGACGATGGTGTCGCCGCTCTCCAGGGTGGCCAGCAGGCCGTCCAGCGTCTGCTCGGTGATGGTCCCTGAGGGCACCATCATCCACACCGCGCGCGGCGCTCCCAGCCGGGGCGCGAGATCGGTCAGGGCGGCGACGGTGCTGGCGCCGTGCTCCTCCACGGCGGTGCGTGCCTGCTGGTCGGGATCGAAGGCCACCACCGTGTGGTCGCCGTCGCGGCGGAGGCGGTGGACCATGTTGGCCCCCATGCGTCCCAGGCCCACGAAACCGATCTCCATCAGTGGGCCCCGGTGGCGGCGTGGATGACCGAATCGGTCAGCCTGCTCAGCCCCAGCGCGAGGTCACCGCGGATGTGCAGGCGGATGACCCGGCGACCATGGTCGCGCAGCGACTGCAGGTCGCCCTTGGCCTGCGCCTGCTTGAGGATGGAGAAGCTGAAGGGCTGTCCGGGGATGGGCACGTCGACGGCGTCGTCGGTGGTGACCTGGATGTACAGGCCGGTGTCCGGGCCGCCCTTGTGCAGCTGGCCTGTGCTGTGCAGGAAGCGCGGCCCAAACCCCAGGGTGGTGGCCACGCGGTGCTCGTCGCGGATGGCCACGCGGAGGCGCTGCAGCGCCGCCTCGTTCTCGGTGTTGGGGGTGACGTAGGCCATCAGCGCCACGTAGTCGCCGGCGCGGATGGCGGAGAGGAACTCGGTCAGGGCAGAGTCGATGTCCTGGCGAGCTGGTGCGGCGAAGACGGAGATGCCATCGCCGGTGGCGCTCGCCGACTCGTCGGCGAAGCTGCCGTTCTTGACGTACTGGTCGAGGACGCGCCTGGTGTTGTCCTTCGACTCTTTGACGTTGGGCTCGTCGAAGGGGTCGATGCCGAGCGCCGCCCCGGCGACGGCGGTGGCGAACTCCCAGGCGAAGAACTCGGCGGCGAGGTCGAGCAGGTCGTCCAGCTGCATGGTCACCTCGGGGATCCCCGCGCCGCGCAGCGCGCCCACCTCGGCATCGAAGTCCGGATCGTCGTCGCGCAGGCGCAGGACGGTGAGGATGCGGTCGTCGCCGTAGACTCCGGGCTCGCCGATGGGCTCGTCGCCGATGGGGATCAGCCCCCTGCCCTCCTTGCCGGTGCTCTCCGCGATCAGCTGCTCCGCCCACAGCGAGAAGGCGGCGATGCGGTGCGGCGCCAGGATGGTCACCTTGTCACGCCCGCCGCGCTGGAGCAGGCCCAGCACCGTCCCCAGCGCCAGCCCGGGGTTGAGATCGGCGGGGACGCCCGGCCGGGAAAGCGCCCGCATCTGCTCGGCGCGCTCCAGGAATGCCTCGACGTCGATGCCGATGATCGCCGCGGGGACCAGCCCGAAGAAGCTCAGCGCCGAGTAGCGGCCGCCGATGTCGGCGGGGTTCTCGAAGATGTCACGGAAGCGCCGCTCGCGGGCGGTGCCGGCCAGCGGCGACCCCGGGTCGGTGATGCAGATGAAGTGCTGGCCCGGGTCGTGGATCCCGGCCGCGCCGATCCACTCCCAGAAGTGGGCCAGGTGGCTCTGCGTCTCCAGGGTGGTGCCGGACTTCGAGGCCACGATGAACAGCGTGGTGCGGGGATCGAGGCGGTCGGTGAGCTGGGCGATGGCGGCGGGGTCGGTGGTGTCGAGGACGTGCAGCTCGGGCTGCCCCGCGGCGCTGCCGAACGAGCTGCGCAGCACCTCGGGGCAGAGGCTGCTGCCGCCCATGCCGAGAAGGACGCAGTTGCGCATCCCAGCCTGCTGCACGTCGCCGGCCAGCCCGAGGAGACGGGGCAGCGCCTCGCGCATCGTGGCGGTGACGTCGAGCCAGCCGAGACGGTTGGCGATGACCCCGGCGTGGGCGGGGTCGTCCGGCTTCCAGAGGGCGGCGTCGCGATCCCAGATCCGGCGGGCCACCTCCCCGCTCGCCCCGCCGGTCACGGCGGCGCTGACCACGTCGGTGCTCGCGGCCAGGTCGAGGTGCTGGCGGCGGCCGTAGCCGCGGCGCATCGTGTCCACCTTCTCGGCGATTCCACGGATCAGCTCGTCGTAGGAATCGGCGAACGAGGTGACGCCGGCGTCGAGCAGGTCCGCTGTGACCCTGTCCATGTCGATGCCCGCCTCGGCGAGCTGGTCCATCACGCGGTGAGCGGCCGCGTAGTCGCTGTTGACCGTGCTGCCCTCGACCACGCCGTGGTCACGGAAGGCGCTGATCGTCGATGGCGGCATGGTGTCGACTGTGTCCGGACCCACCAGCGCTTCGGCGTAGACCACGTCGCGGTACCTGGGATTCTTGGCGCTGGTGCTCGCCCAGAGGGGGCGCTGCACGTGCGCCCCGGCCTGCGCGAGCGGGGCGAAGTCGGGGCTGTGAAAGTGCTCCTCGAACTTCTCATAGGCCAGCACCGCGTTGGCGATCGCGGCCTTGCCGAGGAGGTCCTCGAGGATGGCGTTGCCGGGATCGGCGGCGAGCCTGGCCTCGATGAGCTTGTCGGTGACGGTGTCGACGCGGCTGACGAAGAACGACGCCACCGAGTGGACGTCGAGCGGATCGCCCCTGGCCCGGCGCGCCTTCAGCGCTCCCAGGTAGGCATTGATGACGCTGTCGTACGACTCCAGCGCGAAGATGAGCGTGACGTTGATGTTGACCCCCGCCGTCAGCGAGCGCTCGATGGCCGGGACACCCTCGGGCGTGGCCGGGATCTTCACCATGAGGTTGGGGCGGTTCACCCGCCCGGCGAAGTCGAGCGCCAGCGCCGTGCTCCGCTCGGTGGAGTGGGCGGCGTGCGGAGGCACCTCCAGGCTCACGTATCCGTCGGCGCCCCCGGTGCGGTCGTGGACGGGGCGAAGGATGTCCGCCGCCTGCTGGATGTCGGTGACCGCCAGCGCCAGGAAGATGTCGCCGGGGTCGTCGACGCCATTGCCGAGCAGCTCGCGGATCTGCTCGTCGTACTGGGTGCCGCCGGCGATCGCCTTCTGGAAGATGGTGGGATTGCTGGTCATCCCGGTGACGTTGTCCTCGGCGATCATCCGCTCCAGCTCGCCGCTGCGCAGCAGGTCGCGACTGATGTAGTCGAGCCAGATGGACTGGCCCTGCCCGGCCAGCTGCTGAAGGGGGTTGGCGGCAGCCATTCAGCGCACCCCGCCCGGGAACGACCGCACCGCGGCCACGATGGCATCGGCATCGATGCCGGCGGCGGCCATCAGCTCGGCGGACGTCCCCGACCCGGGCAGCGAGCGCACCGCCAGGTGCACCACCCGGGGCGCGCGTTCGTCCGCGGCCAGGGCCTCGAGCACCGCCGCGGCGATGCCCCCCTCGGGGTAGTGGTCCTCGACGATGACGAACCGTCCCCCGGTGGCGCGCGAGGCCTCGCGGAGCGCGCCGGCGTCGACCGGCTTGATGGAGTAGAGGTCGATGACCCGGCAGCGCACCCCGTCGGCGCCGAGCCGATCGGCGGCGTCGAGGCAGTGGTGCAGGGTCACGCCGGCGCCCACCAGGGTGACGGTGTCGGAATCGCTGCTGCGCAGCAGCTTGGAACCGCCGACCTCGAAGCTGTCGCCGCTGTCGTACAGCGTCGGGTAGGCACCTCGGGTGGTGCGCAGGTAGACCACGCCGTCGGTGCTGGCCATGGCCAGCACCAGCCTGGCGGTGGACACCGGGTCGCTGGGGTAGAGCACCGTCGAACCGTGCACCGCGCGCATCGACGCCAGGTCCTCGAGGGCCATCTGCGACGGTCCGTCGGCGCCGATCTCGCAGCCCGCGTGTGACCCCACCAGGCGGATGTCGGCACCGGACACTCCCGCCATGCGCACGAAGTCGTAGGCGCGGCTGAAGAAGGCGGCGAACGTCGAGGCGAAGGGCACCAGGCGGCGCACGCTCATGCCCACAGCTGCGGCCACCAGCTGCTGCTCGGCGATGAACATCTCGAAGAACCGCTCGGGGAAGGCCTTGTTGAACTCGTCGGAGTGGGTCGAGTTGCTCACCTCTCCGTCGAGGGCGACCACGTCGGGGCGGGCGCCGAGCGCCGTCAGCGCATCGCCGTATGCCTTGCGGGTGGCCACCCTGTCCTCCCTGGAGTAGCCGGGCAGGGCGATCGACACTCCGGCGCCGCCCCGCCGCACCGCCGACTCTCCGGGCTCGGGCGCGGGGGTGTCGGCGTGGAGGTGGCGGATCCCGCCGAGCTCGGCGATGGCGCGCTCGGCCATGTCCTCAGGCAGGGCCTTTCCGTGCCAGCCGTCCCGGTTCTCGATCTCGCTGAAGCCCTTGCCCTTGATGGTGCGGGCGAGCACCACGGTGGGACGCTCCCGCTCCGCGCGCGCGCCTGCCAGCGCCTCATCGATCTGCCCGATGTCGTGGCCGTCGATGACCAGCGCGCGGCACCCGAAGGCCTCGACGCGGCGCTGGTAGGTGGCCATGTCCCACTCGAACTCGGTGGGGCCGCGCTGTCCGAGGCGATTGACGTCGACGATCGCGGTGAAGTTGGCGAGCCCGTAGTGGGCCGCCCTGTCCAGGCCCTCCCAGATCGATCCCTCGGCGATCTCCGAGTCGCCGCAGACGGTCCACACATGGAAGGGGAGCTTGTCCACCGCCCGCCCGGCCAGGGCCACGCCCACCGCGATGGGCAGCCCCTGGCCGAGCGAGCCCGTGGCCACGTCCACCCAGGGGAGGACGGGTGTGGGATGGCCCTGCAGCCGCGAGCCGTGGGTGCGGTAGGTCATCAGCTCGGCGTCGTCGATGGCGCCACACGCCCTGAACACCGCATATATCAGGGGCGAGGCGTGCCCCTTGGAGAAGATGAGATGGTCGTTGTTGTCGAGGGTGGGCCGGCTCCAGTCGTAGTGGAGATGGCGGGCGATGAGCACGGCGAGCAGGTCGCTGGCCGACATGCTCGAGGTGGGATGACCGGACCCCGCCCTGGTGCTGGCGCGAATGCCGTCGACGCGGAGCTGCTGACCGAGGTCGTGCAGAAACGTCACGTCCTCTGCGGTCAGGCTCTTCTCGAGGCTGCCTGTCATCGCCATGGTCCCGACCTCCAGCCGCGCGGCCTTGCTGATTTGCGTTGCACCCCATCATGCCGCGATGGTCGCAAGCAGCGCAGCCGGCGCGGCGCTCCGGAGGCCGGCGAGCGCTCGTGTACACTCGTTTCCCGCTCCCAATCTCGGAGCCGCGCGCCTATAGCTCAGCCCGGATAGAGCGTCTGACTACGGATCAGAAGGTCGGGGGTTCAAATCCTCCTGGGCGCGCCACCTCCGGGGCGAGCGTCCGGCCGCCGACCGGACAGCCGCGGGGTCGTGCGCCGCGAACCGTTCGCCTACACTCCGTGCCCACATGAAGGGCATCGGAAGGATCTCGGCCGCGCTGGGGGCGGGACTGGCCACGCTGGGTGCTGCCGTCTTCCTGCACCCGCGCGCGGGCGGCCGCAACCGCAGGGCGGCTGCTGCTGCGGCGCGCCGCCAGTCGGCCAACGTGGCCACCATGGTCGGCGCCTCGGTGGCGCGGGCCCCTGGCCGGGGAGGCCGCGGCGAGGCGCAGCTGGCGGAGAGGGTGCGGTCCGAGCTGGGCGAGCGCCATCCCGGGGCCGCCCCCGGGCTCCAGGTGACCGCCCACAGGACCACGGTCACCCTGCGCGGGGAGGTGGCCCACCTCGACGACATCGACGCCCTCGAGGAGACCGCTCGCTCGGTGGCCGGGGTGGGCGACGTCAACAACCTCCTCCGCCTGCCCACCACCGCCTCCTCGAGGCGATGACCGGCGCCGCACATCCGGCGCTGCCGGGGCGGCGATGACGCTGCCCGTCAGCCCGCCGCAGGAGCCGATGCTGGCGCGGCCCGCCGAGGCGATCCCCGCGGGGCCGGGATGGCGGTACGAACCCAAGTGGGATGGATTTCGCGCCGTCGTCTTCCGCGACGGCGGCGAGGTGCACGTGGCCAGCCGCAACGGCCAGCCGCTGCAGCGATTCTTCCCGGAGATCCTCGATCCCCTGCGGGCGGCGCTGCCCGACCCCGCCGTGGTGGACGGGGAGATCATCATCGCCACCCCACGGGGGCTGGACTTCGACTCGCTGCAGATGCGTCTCCATCCCGCCGCCTCCCGGGTCGCCCGGCTGGCCGGCGAGACCCCGGCCACGGTGATCCTCTTCGACCTGCTCGGCGAGGGGGACACCGACCTCCGCGGGCGGCCCCTGGTGACCAGGCGCGAGCTCCTCCTCGGCGCCATCACGCCCAACGCGCGGGTGGCGCTGACCCCGCAGACCGCCGATCTCGAGGAGGCCACCGATTGGTTCACCCGCTACGAGGGCGCCGGCTTGGACGGGATCGTCGCCAAACCCGAGGACAGCACCTACCGGGGCGGCGAGCGGGGCTGGACCAAGGTGAAGCACCTGCGCACCGTGGACTGCGTGGTGGGCGGCTACCGCATGGGGGTGAAGGGTGACGGCGTCGGGTCGCTGCTGCTTGGCCTCTACGACAGCGAGGGGGTGCTCCACCTGGCGGGACACACCTCCTCGTTCTCGGCCGCCGAGCGTCGCGACCTGGTGCAGCTGCTGGCACCCCTGAGCGGTGGCGAGAGCTTCGGCCACGGCCGCACCCCCGGGGCCCCGAGCCGCTGGTCGCGCGACAAGGACGCCGCCTGGACGGCGGTGACACCCACCCTGGTCTGCGAGGTGTCGTTCGACCATCTGCAGGGCCAGCGGTTCCGCCACGCCGCCCGGTTCCTGCGCTGGCGCGATGACCGCGAGCCCGGCAGCTGCACCTACGACCAGCTCACCCCGGCGGACGCCTTCCGGCTCGGCGACATCGTCGATCTGCCCGACGCCGGCTGAGCCGGCTCGGCGGTCCACCGCGCAATGCCCCGCCGCCCCGTCGCCGTCGCCGCCGACCCCGCGGCCGACGCCCGCGCGGCCGGGCTGCGCCACGTCACCGACTCGGCACCGGGCATCCGCCGCGAGCCCCGCCGCGGCGGGGGGTTTCGCTACCTCGGCACCGATGGCCGGGTGCTGCGCCGGGCCGCGGAGATCCAGCGCATCGTCCACCTGGCGGTGCCCCCGGCCTGGACCGACGTCTGGATCTGTCCACTGGCCAACGGCCACCTCCAGGCCACCGGCAGGGACGCGCGGGGGCGCAAGCAGTACCGCTACCACCAGCGCTGGCGCGAGGCCCGCGACGCCACCAAGTACGAGCGCACCGTCGCGTTCGGCGAGGCGCTGCCGCGCATCCGCGCCCGCCTCGACAGGGATCTGCGCGGGCCGGATCTCAGCCGCGAGCGGGTGCTGGCCACCATCGTGCGCCTGCTCGACACCACCTACATCCGAGTGGGCAACGAGGAGTACGCACGCGACAATCGCTCCTTCGGGCTCACCACCATGCGCGGACGGCATGTCGAGGTGGAGGGCAGCCGGCTGCGCTTCCAGTTCCGCGGCAAGGGCGGCAAGGCCAACACCGTGGGCGTGACCGACCGGCGCGTGGCCCGGGTGGTCACCCGCCTCCAGGACCTCCCCGGCCAGCAGCTCTTCGCCTGGCAGGACGACGATGGTGCGATTCACGGCGTCGAGTCGGACGACGTCAACGCCTACATCCGCGAGGCGGCTGGCGATGATTTCACCGCCAAGGACTTCCGCACCTGGGCGGGGACCGTGCTGGCGGCATGGGCGCTCCAGGAGCTGGGCGAGCATGCCTCGCAGGCCCAGGCCAAGCGCCAGGTGACCGAGGCCGTGGAATCAGTGGCGCGCCTGCTCGGCAACACCCCGGCGGTGTGCCGGCGCTGCTACGTGCACCCCCAGGTCATCGACGCCCACCTCGACGGCGCGCTCCTCGCCAACCTCGAGCGGCGCGCGGCGGAGGCCCTCACCGAGTCGCTCGACGACCTGTCGGGACGCGAGGCGGCGGTGCTCGCCTTCCTGCGCCGGCGCATCGCCGAGGCGGCCTGACCGAGGAGCGGCGTGCACTACAGTGGCACGCGATGAGCATGCAGACCGATTACGCGACCTACCTGCGCATCGACGAGCTGCTCGACCTGCAACAGCCGCTCAGCAACGGCGCCCACGACGAGATGCTGTTCATCGTGGTGCACCAGGTGTACGAGCTGTGGTTCAAGCTCATCCTCCACGAGCTCGACGCCGCCGCCGGCGCCCTCGACGGCTGCCGTCCCCACGCCGCCCTGGCACCGCTGCGCCGCGCTGTCGCAGTCGAGCAGCTGCTCATCGAGCAGCTGCGCGTGCTCGAGAGCATGAGCCCGGACGGTTTCATGCGCTTCCGCGACCCGCTGGCGCCGGCGTCAGGATTCCAGTCCACGCAGTTCCGGGAGATCGAGGCGCTCTCCGGCGGCGGCGATCCGCGCCACCTCGACGACCCCGGACGCAGCCAGGTCCATCGCGCCCAGCTGGGCGATCGGCTGGCACATCGCTCGCTGTACCAGTCGCTGGCGACCACCATGCGCGCCGCTGAGCTGGACTTTCCCGATGGCGACGACCAGGGTGCGCGGGGCCGCCGCCTGGACGCGCTGGCGTCGCTGTACCGCGACCACGGCGAGGCTCGACGCGCCCTCCTGCACCAGCTGTGCGAGGTGCTCCTCGACCACGACGAGACGTTGGCGCGCTGGCGCCACCACCACGCGCTGATGGCGGCGCGGGAGATCGGCAGCAGGACGGGGACCGGCGGAAGCCTCGGGGTCGCCTACCTGCGGACCACCCTGGAGGGGAGGTTCTTCCCGGAGCTTTGGGAGGTGCGCAACCGGCTGTGACCGCTGCCTGCGACCGTGCCGAATGCGCCGCCCGCGACGCCGCCGATCCGCTGGCGCAGCTGCGCCGGCGCTTCGTGCTCCCCGAGGGGGTCGTGTACCTCGACGGCAACTCGCTCGGGGCGCTGCCCGTGCAGACACCGGGGCGCATCGCCGCCACCGTGGAGCTGGAGTGGGGACAGGGGTTGGTGGGGAGCTGGACGGATGCGCGCTGGATGGAGGCGCCGCAGCGCCTCGGCTCCAAGCTGGCCCGGATGATCGGGGCGGGGGCGGGCGAGGTGGTGGTGGGGGAGAGCACGTCGGTGTGCCTCTACAAGCTGGTCGGCGCCGCGCTCGCCATGCAGGTCGATCGGCCGGTGCTGCTCACCGAGGAGGAGAACTTTCACACCGACCTGTACGTCGCGGCGGGGGCGGCGAGGCTCGCGGGTGCCACCGTGCGAGCGGTGCCGCGGGCGCGCCTCCGCGATGAGCTCGACGAGCGGGTGGGGGTGCTGCTGCTCACCCACGTCGACTATCGCACCGGGTTCATGCACGACATGCGCGCGCTGGGCGCCGCCGCGCACGCGGTGGGCGCGCTGGCCGTCTGGGATCTCTGCCACAGCGTCGGCGCGGTGCCGCTGCAGGTCAACGCCGACGGCGCGGACATGGCGGTGGGCTGCGGCTACAAGTACCTCAACGGCGGACCCGGCGCGCCCGCGCTGCTGCACGTCCGCGAGGGCCTGCACGGATCGCTGCGCAACCCGGTGCCGGGATGGCTCGGCCACGCCGCGCCCTTCGCCTTCGAGCCCGCCTTCCGCCCCGCCCCGGGGATCGCCTCGATGGTCACCGGCTCACCCCACATCCTCCAGATCGCGGCCCTGGAGTCGGCGGTGGACCTGTGGCTGGAGGTCGACATGGCGCTGGTCCGCGCCAAGTCGATCGCGCTCACCGAGCTGTTCATCGCGCTCGTCGAGGAGCGCTGCCCGGGCTCGGGCCTGACACTGGCATCGCCGCGCGACGGGGCGCGGCGGGGATCGCAGGTGTCGTTCGCGCATCCGCAGGGGTACGGGATCGTGCGCACGCTGATCGAACGCGGGGTGATCGGCGACTTCCGCGCTCCCGACATCTGCCGCTTCGGGTTCGCTCCCCTCTACCTGCGCTACGTCGACGTCTGGGATGCCGTCGAGCAGCTGGTCCAGGTGCTCGCCGAGGGAGCGCATCTCGACAGGCGCCACGGGGAGCGCGCGGCGATCACCTGACCCGGCGCGCCCGCAGTCACACTCCCTCTCTGCGCCGTGCGGCTCGCCACGCCGAGAGCATGCTGAAGGCGACGATCACCACCACCAGGGCGATGGTGATCCGTCCGCTGTACTGTCCGACCGCGTCGGCGACGTTCTCCGCGGGCTTGCCGATGACGAATCCCAGCGCCACCCACAGGCCCACGAAGAGAGCCGTGCCCACCAGGTCGACGCTGATGAACCTCCAGAAGCGGATGCGCGCGTCGCCCGCCCCGAAGTAGAGGAGATCGTTGGGCACGGGCAGGAAGTAGGCGAACAGGATGGTCCAGAGTCCCCAGCGCGAGAAGAACGACTCCGCCCGGCGCGCCCGCCGGTGCCAGCGGGGATCGTGCTTCTCCAGGTAGGCGACCAGCGGCCGTCCGTAGCGACGGCCCGCCCAGTAGTAGAAGGGGTCGGTGAGCATGGTGTAGGGGATGGGCGCCAGCAGCACCGCCCACAGGGGCAGCCGTCCCCCGGCGGCGAAGGCCCCCGCGATGATCAGCGAGATGGTGCTGCCGCGGAGCAGCTCGGCGTACAGCGGCCTGGTGAACTGCAGCGCTGTGCCGAGCGGGATGCCCGCGTAGTAGTAGACCGACTTGACCAGGATGGGGCCGAGGCAGAGCAGATCGCGAGCCCCGAGGTTGTCGAGGAGCTGGCGGCGAGCGTCCTCGTCGACGTCGAGATCGCCGCCCGTCGGCGGGCCCGCGCCGTCCTCTGGCCTGGGGTCGATCACACCACGTCCGCCACGGGGGTGTCGGAGGATCGGCGCGGGGACGCGGGCGGTTGGGAGAGGATCAGGGCCACGGCCATGACGATGAGCGCCCCGGCGACCAGGGTCTGTCCGGTGACGCGCTCACCCAGCACCGCCCAGCCCAGCAGCACGGCGACCAGCGGGTTCACGTAGGCGTACGTCGCCACCGCGGTGGTGGGCACCCTGGTGAGCAGCCACACGTAGGCGCTGAACGCCACCAGCGAGCCGAAGACGATCAGGTAGAGGAAGGACAGCCACGATGCCAGGCTGATGCGCTCGAGGTGCACCGCCGACCCCTCACCGGCGAGCAGGGCGACGATGGTCAGCAGCGCGCCGCCGCAGAGCATCTCCATCCCGGTGGCCAGCAGCGCTCGCCTGGGCAGCGGGGCCCGGGTGGCGTACAGGGAGCCGATCGCCCAGCACAGCGGTGACGCCAGGACCAGGAGCATGTGGGCGGGATCCCCGCTGCCGCCGGCGCCGGGGCGGAGCAGCACAGCGGTGCCGAGCAGCCCGACGGCGATGCCGGCGACGGCGAAGCGGCGCAGGCGCTGCCTCATGAACACAGCCCCGAAGAGCGCTATGAACAGCGGGACTGTGGCCACGAGCAGGGCCACGATCCCCGAGGGGACGAACAGCTCTCCATAGCTGACGCCGCCGTTGCCGGCGAGGAGCAGGAGGGCGCCGGTGATCGCGCAGGCCCGCCACTGCCGGGGACCGATGGGTTCGCGTGCGGGGCTGGAGCGGCGCGCGGTGAGGGCCAGGAGCACCGCGCCGGCGATGAGGAAGCGGACGCCCGCCATGAGCAGCGGGGGCATGGTCTGCACCGCGATCCGGATGAAGAGATAGGTGGAGCCCCAGATCACGTACACGGCGGCAAAGGCGACGAGGATCCGCCCTCCCACCCGCTGCAGGACGGGGGACCGCGCCAGGATCGTCATCGCGGGCACCCTACGGTATCGGCGCGCGACGTCGCGGCGACGGACCTCCTCCCGTACCATGGATCGGAGGAGGTCCTGGACATGGCAGTCGAGCTGCAGTCGATGCGCTCCATCAATCCCGCGACCGAAGAGACGATCGCGGCCCACCCGGTGCACTCCGAGCGCGAGGTCGACGCCATCCTCGACGCCGCCGTGGAGCGGTGGGCGGGGTGGCGGGCGACCGCGGTGGAGGATCGCTGCGCGCTGATGGCGCGATTGGGTGGAGTGCTGCGCGAGCGGCGCGATGCCCTCGCCGCGCTGATCACAGCCGAGATGGGCAAGACCCTCACCGAGGCGCGGGCCGAGGTCGAGAAGTGCGCGTTCGCGTGCGAGTGGTTCGCCGAGCACGCTCCCGGGTTCCTCGCCGACGAACCCTCGCCGAGCGACAGCCCGCGCAGCTTCGTCGCCTTCCAGCCGCTGGGGGTGGTGCTGGCGGGGATGCCGTGGAACTACCCGCTCTGGCAGGTGTTCCGCTTCGCCGCACCCGGGCTGTGCGCCGGCAACTGTGCTGTGCTCAAGCACGCCAGCAACGTCAGCGGGTGCGCGCTGGCCATCGCCGACCTGTTCCTGCGCGCCGGATTCCCCGCGGGGGTCTTCGCGGTGCTGCTCATCCCCAACGACCGCGTCGCCGCGGTCATCGAGGATCCGCGCATCGCCGCGGTCACGCTCACCGGCAGCACCGCCGCCGGTCGCAGCGTCGCTGCCGCCGCGGGCCGCAGCCTCAAGCCGGCGGTGCTCGAGCTGGGCGGATCCGATGCATTCGTGGTCCTCGAGGACGCCGATCTCCAGGCAGCCGCGGCCACGGCGGCCAAGGCGCGCTTCCAGAACGCGGGGCAGAGCTGCATCGCCGCCAAGAGGTTCATCGTGGTCGAGGCGGTGGCCGAGGAGTTCCTGGAGCTGCTGGTCGCCGAGGCGGGCCGGATCGTCACCGGAGATCCGCTGCGCGACTCCGTGACCATGGGACCGCTGGCGCGTGACGACCTGCGCCTGGCGATCGAGCGACAGCTGCGCGAGTCGCTGGCGGCGGGGGCGACGCTGCGCTGCGGCGGGGGGCGTCCCCAGGGTCGCGGCTATTTCTTCGCGCCCACTGTGGTCGCCGACTGCACAGTGGAGATGGCCGCGTTCCGCGAGGAGACGTTCGGTCCGCTGGCGGCGGTGATGCGCGTCGCCTCGGCCGACCTGGCCATGGTCGCCGCCAACCACTCCGACTTCGGTCTGGGCGGCAACATCTGGACTGGCGACGAGGAGCGCGGTGTCGCCCTGGCCCGGCAGATGCAGACGGGCGGGGTGTTCGTCAACGGCATGACCCATTCAGATCCGCGCATGCCGTTCGGCGGCATCAGGGACAGCGGCTACGGGCGCGAGCTCTCCAGCTTCGGCATCCGCGAGTTCGTCAACGTCAAGACGGTGTGGCAGCCCGCCAAAGGGAGCGGCGGCCGGACGTGAGCGGCGACCCCGCCGCCCGCCCGGGCCACGCCGGACGGCGGCTCCTGATCGTGGCCTGCGTGCTGGTGCTCGCCGTGGTGACGGCGACGAGCGCGACCCGGCTGCTGCCCAGCGCGACACACGTGGCGGTGGGCGGCCCGCTGGCGATGCACCGCGACAGGTCAGGGGCGTCGCTCGCCAACGAGCTTCCCGACGCGCCGCCGCCGCCGGAGGTGCCTGGGCCGGTCACCCTGGCGGTGCCGGGAGGGCCCCACCTCACCGTGCCGATCCTCTACTACCACTACGTGCGGGTCATCGTGCCGTCGCCGCGCAACCTGCTCAGCTACGACCTGTCGATCTCGCCGAGCCTGTTCGCCAAGCAGATGGCCCTGCTGCGAGCCGAGGGTGCGCATCCCATCACCCTGGCCATGCTCATGGACGCGCTGGCGGGCAGGGGCGCGCTGCCGTCACATCCCGTCATCCTCACCTTCGACGACGGCTACGCAGACTTCGCCTCCGGTGTGCAGCCGGTGCTGGCACGCTACGGGTTTGTCGCCACCGACTACGTGGTCAGCGGTTTCCTGAACCGGCCGCGCTACATGACCGCCGCCCAGGTGCGGCAGATGGACGCCGCCGGCATGGTGATCGGCTCGCACACAGTGCATCACGTGGACCTGGCGGCGATCCCGACGACGGCGGCGCGCACCGAGATCGACAACGGCAAGGCGGCGCTGGAGCGGCTGCTCGGCCATCCCGTCGTCGACTTCGCCTATCCCTACGGCGCGTTCAACGCTGCGGTGGTGGCGCTGGTGCAGCAGGCGGGGTTCAGGGACGCGGTCTCCACCATGGGCGGGTCGGTGCAGAGCCTGAGCGGGCGATTCCTGTTGAGGCGCACCGAGATCGGCGGCGCTCCCAGCCTGGGGACGTTCGCTCGGGATGCCGGTCTGCCGCCGCCCGGTGCGGTGCAGGCGGCTCAGATCGACCGGCTGGCGCTGTCGGCGCCGTCCGCCCACTACTGACCGGGGCGGGCTCCGGCGGGGCGAGCGCGCTCCGGGGTGCCGCGCTGGTGGCCGCTGCAGGTGATCACGGGGAGAGCCGGGTAGCGCGGGAAGCGGGGATCCGTTTCCGACAGACGGCACATCCAGAACCGTGAGCGCGCCCCGCGAACCACGCGGGCGTGCTCACAGCTCGCGCAGAGGCCGGGGCTTTCTGCGGACATGAGCGCGGGCGCGGCGGACGGCGGGCGCGGAACCGCTGGCGACACGCCGCGGCAGGCGGCGCAGGGTGGGGGCGCCGGGGGGCACCATGAGGCGCTGGAAACGCTCGACCTGCCACCCCATGCGCTCGGCATGGGCGGTGAGCAGCCGGTCCCCGTTGACGCAGACGGGATGCCCGACCGCTTCCAGCATGGCCAGGTCGCTGACGAAGCTGTCGCCGTACGCGAAGGAGGCGCGGAGGTCGACGTTGTGGGCGGCGGCGAGCTCGCGCACCGAGTCGGCCTTGCCCTGGCCGTGGCAGAGGCGAAGGATGCGGCCCGTGTAGTGGCCCTCGCGGAGCTCGGCATCGGTGGCGGCGACCGCCTCGGCGCCGAGAACCGACCCCAGGACGGTGATGAACTCCCGCGGTGAGGAGGACACCAGGAAGACCAGGTCACCGCGCTGGTGATGCCAATCGATGCGCGCTCGCGCCTCGGAGTACACGCGGGGGACGACGTGGATGGGAACCACCCGTTGCGCGAACCTGAGCAGCCTTTCGGCATCGACGCCGGCGACGATGTCGCCCGCGCCGCGGACGGCGTCGTGGATCTGGGCCTCGTCGAAGCCGAAGAGGCTGAAGCGGGCCTGCATCACCAGCGAGTGCAGCATGGCGCGGTTGGGCAGCAGTCCGTCGCGCCGCAGCGGACGGGCCATGTGGAGCAATGAGGAGCCGCGCAGCAGGGTGCGGTCGACGTCGAAGAAGGCTGCGCCGCGGCCTGGGGGGTGGTTCTGCTCGGGTACCATGCGCACGATGTCCAGGGTTGCGAGCCGCGGTGCGGTCTCGGCGCGGTCAAGTGTAGGCGCCACCGGCGCAGAGCTGCTCTCCATTGCAGAGGATCGCATCGCCGGCTCACGCAACATCGAGCACTGGCAGCGCGGATTGGCGCGCTGGGACGCGGAGGTGTTGCTCGCCCATGTCCTCGACGTCGACGTCGACTCGGATGGCGACCTGGCGCTCAACACTGTCTCCACGTCGCAGGGCCGTCGCTTCGACGGGCTGGTGGAGCGGCGGCTGAGCGGTGAGCCGATCAACCACATCACCGGTCATTTCCGCTTCTGCGACCTGGACCTGCTGGTGCGGCCCGGGGTGTTCTCACCGCGCTCCTCGAGTGAGCTGATGGTCGAGCTCGCGGTGGCCCGGCTGCGCCGCCGCCGGGGCCGTCGCGTGGCAGTCGACCTCGCCACCGGCGCCGGCGCGGTGGCGCTGGCGATTGCCGACCGGACACGCGGGAGCGAGGTGTGGGGAACCGACATCTCAGCCGCGGCCACAAGGCTGGGGCGCGCCAACGCGCGCCGCCTGCACCTCGACACGGTGCGCTTCGCCACCGGCGACCTGCTCGCCGCACTTCCCGGCGCGCTGCGCGGCGCGGTGGACATGATCACCATCCACCCGCCCTACGTGGCCCGCGACGAGGTGGGCACGCTCCCGGTGGAGATCCGCCGCTTCGAGCCACGCCACACGCTCACCGATGGCTCGGACGATGGCCTCGGGCTGGTGCGCAGGCTCGCCGACGACGCGGCGGCGTGGCTGCGCCCCGGCGGGTTCGTGCTCGTCGAGATCGCTCCCTACCTGGCCCGCGCGGCTGCCGCAGTGCTGCGCCGCGGTGGACTGCGCGAGGTGCGCTCGCACCGTGACAGCCTCGGGGTCACGCGCGTGGTGGTGGGACGGCTGTGAGCGAACGCGCCGCCGGGGCGGGCGCTCCCTGGCGGCGCCCGCTGCGCGGCCGCCTCGACGAGCTGGTGGTCGACAGCGTGGCCCTGCGCGACAACCCGCTCGGCGACCCCAGCGCACGGCCACTCCTGGTGTACTCGCCGCCCGGGCATGGTGCGCAGAGCGGTCCGCTGCCAGTCGTCTACCTCATCCAGGGATTCACCGGCCAGGTCGACATGTGGCGCAACCGCACCGCCTTCCGCCCCACTGTGATCGAGCTCATCGACGAGCTGTTCAGCGATGCAGCGGTGCCACCCTGCCGCGTCGCCATGGTGGACTGCTGGACGTCGCTGGGTGGCAGCCAGTTCGTCGACTCTCCCGGGACAGGCCGCTATCACACCTATCTCTGCGAGGAGGTGGTGGCACTGGTCGACGCGCGCTTCGAGACGCTCGCCCACCGCGACCACCGCGCCATCACCGGCAAGTCGAGCGGCGGCTACGGCGCCATGATCACGCCGATGCTCCGGCCCGACCTGTTCGGGGCACTGGCCACGCACGCCGGCGACGCGCTCTTCGAGCTGTGCTACTGGAGGGATGTTCCCGAGGTGGTGCGCACCCTGCGCGACAGCTACCAGGGCTCGTACGAGCGCTTCTTCGCAGACCTGCGTACACGTCCGTTCATGAGCACGTCCTCGGACGGCGTGCTCCAGAACATGTGGGCCATGGCGGCCGCCTACTCGGCGGCCTCAGACGGCACCGTCGAGCTTCCCTTCGAGATCTCCACGGGCCGGATGATCCCCGACGTCTGGGAGCGCTGGCTGGCGTGGGACCCGGTGCGGATGGTGCCCGCCCACGCCGACGCCCTGCGATCGCTGCGGGCCATCTACATCGACGCGGGCGGCCACGACGAGTTCTGGCTCGACCTCGGTGCTGCGGCATTCCGCGACGCGCTCGCCGCCATCGGTGTGAGCAACGTGCGCTTCGACATCTTCGACGCCGGTCACGGCGGCATCGAGTACCGCTACCCGATGGCCATCCGGTTCCTCGCCGAGAGCATCGCCGCGCCGGGCTGAATCGCCCGCGCCGCGGTCAGCGGTGCGAGGGCGCACCCGAGCCCACCGGCGTGGGGCGTTCGGCGCCCGACGACGGCTGGCTGGGGAGGCGCACGATGGTGGGAGTGATCTGCGAGTCCGGAGGGGGAGCGTCCGGGGGGGTGCCGCCACCGCGATCGTCGTCGGGGGGCTCGTCCTGGTCGCGCTCGTCGGCGCTGGCGGCGGTCAGGTAGAAGGCCGAGAGCGAACCGAGAAACAGCGAGAGCACCAGCGCCATGGGCAGCGTGAGGCCGAGGTCGACCTTGCCCTGGACGCCGATGTAGGTCAGCACCGCGAAGGTGACGATCACCGTGGAGGCGGGCACGACCCACACCCAGAGGGTGCGCCCCTCGCGGTCGGCACCGAGCCTGCGCTCGAGGCTCCGCAGACCCCTGGGAAGCCAGCCGCGCTCACCGGGCAGTGGTTCCACGGATCCATCGTACCTGCGGTGAGCCGCGGGGATCGGCGTCCCTCGAGCGCAGCCGGAGCGACCTGGTGACCGGCGAACGCCTCCATACCAGCGATGCCGACTACTCCCACGCGATGAAGGTCAACGACATCTACCTGGAGGATCCTGCCGTCCGTGCGGTGGCGCTGTCGGCGCGGATCGGCGCCCTCCTGACGGAGCTGCCCGACGGCGTCCCGGTCATGTGCAACACCTTGTATCTTCCGAGAGGCTCGCAGCAGGCCGATCACCTGGACACGCTGTTCATGACCCCGCGGACGCCCGACAAGCTGGTGGCCACGTGGATGCGCTGGAGGACGTGCACCCGGATTCCGGTCCACTGCGGTACTACCCGGGCAGCTCGCACATCCCCACGTTCCGGTTCTCTGATGGAGGGCTGCATGTGCGCAATGAGCAGATGGAATCCTGGTCGGAGTACATGGGGCTCAAGAGCCTCGTGAATTCCCGCGACTGAGATCCGCGGCGATCGCTACGGTGAGACCTGGGACCAGGCGCGGCCGTCCCAGATCCAGGTGGCGTTGCCCGGGATGGCGATGGCACGGCACGCTCGTGGCCCTGAGCAGGCGGCGCCCGCAGCCAGGTACACGATGTGACCGTTGGCAGGATCCTGCGCCATGGCTCCGACGGACGCGCCAGATGGGATGGGTGGGGCGGGGGACGGAGTCTGGTGAGTCCACTCGGTCCCCGTCCAGGTCCAGGTTCCGGACTCAACGAGAAGCACCAGTGCTCTCGATGACGCGTCCGAGCCCATCGGGCCCGGTGGGAAGGGCATGTCCGTGGCGAAGACCTGCTTCCAACTGTCGCCCTCCCACGTCCAAGTGCTCCCCACGTAGCTGCTGTAGGAACCACCCCGCTCGGTCCCGCAGTTGATGGTCATGCCCTCGCTGCTCAGCCCCGGCGAGTCGAGCCCGTGGTTCCCCGCTGACGGAACACCTGCCTTCCCGGCGCCGACGCATGCGGGCCCGGCACCGAAGATCAGCGCCAACGCCTGTCCGGTGGCGGGATCCGTGGAGACCTCGATCACGTCTGGACTGACCCCTGGCCAGGTGCCGCTCCGCACGCTCCACGTTGTGCCAGAGAGAACCCAGGTGCGCGTCACGGGGGCCACCGAAACCGCGACCACCGCCTGGGCGCGTGCATCCCACGCCAGGCCCGCCAGAGGTCCCGCAAAAGGAGGCGTGCCCAGCTGTCGCCAATTGCTGCCGTCCCACGCCCACATGTCGCTGCGGCCAACCGGTGGGCGGCAGGGGCTGGGCGCTGCTGTCCTTCCGATGGGCCGGGCCGGCCCCTGCAACCGACGTTCTTCGGCGTAGGCATACGGGTCCGGGCAGCCGGTCGTGGGCACGTACCCCGTTCCGCCGACCAGCAGGTCGGCTCGTAGCGCCGGGTCATACACCATGCTCGCGCCCTCGCGTGAGGGGGGAACAGTGGCTGGGTGCTGCTGCTGCCACGATTTCCCGTCCCATGCCCAGGTGTCGGCGAGTGAGCCATGCGCTCCCTCGCCCCCGAACAGCACAGTGTTGTCGTGAAGGGGATCAAACGCCATCACCTCACCGAATCTGGCCACCGGCGTGCCCGGAGTTGGTGGCCCCACAGCACGCGGCGACAGCGTTGCCGGCTGCGGGTTCGGCGAGCTGCGGTGGTACACCCAGGTCAGGGTTCCGATACCGACCAGCGCGACCACCGTGAGTGCCGCGGCTGCCAGGGACATGGGACGGTTCGGCGCCATGGGTGTCCTGGCAACAGGCGGAGAGAAGGCGACGAGCCCAGACGGGATTGGCCGGCTGGAAACATCGGCCAGGTAGGCGCGAAGGCGTGTCTCAAATCGGGCGGCCTCCTTGTCAGTCACCATCAGTGATCTCCCTGCGGAGGGTGGCCAGGGCGCGAGCGAGGTGGCTGCGGACCGTTCCAGGGCGGCAACCGATCAGGGACGCGCAGTCGTCGAGCGAATATCCGTGGTGGTAATGAAGGGTCAGGACCGCTCTCTGCCGCTTTGAGAGACTGCGGTACAGGCGATCCAAGTCGACGTCGCGAGCGGTGGCGGTGGGGACTGAGACGCGGTGCTCGTCCAGCCCCAAGAGAGGGAGTCGCATCAGGCGACGGCGCGCTCTGATCGACTGTCTGACGCAGATCCGGGTGAGCCAGTGAGGGCGGGCGGCTTGGTCACGAATCCGGTCCCAGCTCTTCCATGCGGCTGTCAGCGTTTCTTGGACCACATCCTCGGCCTCAGCCTCGTCCCGGAGGATGGCCACGGCGATGGCGAAGAGCCGTGGCATATTGTCGGCCAGGGCAGCTGCGAGGTCATCGTCGTCCGCACGGAAGTCGGCAGCGTGGCCCGCTGCGGGCGCGTAGTGCATGGCTCCTACAGGAGGCATGGAAGCCCCGGTTGGTTTACATGGTCATTGGTCAGTGTGCGTCACCGGCGCAGGCGTCTTGGGCGCTGTCGCGGCCTGGTGGGCCTGGCCGGCTGCCACCTGGCTCTTGAGCATCCTGCTCATCCCCCTATCGGTTGTCGCAGCCCTGGCACCAACGTCGGTCAGCCTGTTCGTTGTGCCGGTTGCCGGGCTGGGATGGATTGTCGTCGCCCCGGGCACGCTCCGTGGTCGAGTTGGATCCGAGGAGGTCAACGCCGGCGCCCTGGGCTGATGTGTCAGTCGAGGGCAATGCGGCGTGGGCGCCGGGAGGCTGGCCTCGTTGCGGACCTCAGTGAGCCGAGCAGTGGCGCGATGCGCTCGCCCGCAGCGACGAGCGCGGTCGCGGAGGTGGTGGTGCCGGCTAGGCGCGAGACGACGTCGAGGCCGAGGTACAGCGCCACCGCGGTGACGGCGAGGTCACGGGCAGAGATCAGGGCGAGCACCGGCGAGCCCCGCAGTGTCCTTGCGGCCACTCCCTCGGCCAGATCGAACCACGGTTCCATGCGCACCGCCATCTGGTTCCCCAGACGGGCCGACAGGTCGCCGTTGGAGACGAGCTCACGCACCGCGACCGCGTGACCGCTCGCCAGGTCCTCAGCGTAGAGGTCGCCCATGACGCGCATGAGATCGGTGGGGTCGCGCAGCTCCGCGAGGGCCGCGTGCCATCGGGGCAGCCGGGCGGCGCTGGTGTGATCGAGCACCGCCAGCAGGAGCAGGTCGAGAGTGCCGAAGTGATAGAAGATCAATCCCACCGGCACCCCCGCCGAGGACGCGATGACACGGGCCGTGGTGCCGGCACAGCCGTGGCGCGCGAGGGCGTCGAGTGTCGCTGTGATGATGCGTTCCCTGGTGTCGGCGACGCTGGCACGGGATCGGCCGCGCCGCGGGCGGGTCGGGATTGGCGCCGCCGCTTCCACGCCCTCCGGTGGACTCACCTGGCGTCCGGTTTGCTCGCGACACCACCAGCCTGACCCACTGCCACAGTCCCGGCGGTGATCGCCACCAGGCTCACCAGCAGGCCGGCGAGGCCTCCCCGCAGCACGGCGACCGCGGTCAGCCCTGGAGCCGCTTTCAGGCCGGTCAGGGCGAGCGACGTCGTCGCACAGAGGGCGGTGCCGGCGACCAGCTCTGCTGCCGAGACCCGCCACCAGAAGCGGGCTCGATGATGCCCGACGCACACCTCGACGAGCAGCGCCAGGAGAGGCGTGCGCAGCGTGCTCAGCACGATCGCCGCCGCGCCCGCCACGACCACGCCCGCTGCCAGAATTGTCATTGGGCTGGTTCGGCGCGCCCCGGCACCGGCGCGGGGGGATGCGGCGCGTACCCGGGCGGCATCGGGCCCGGCGGCGGCGCGGAGAGCGGCATGCGCCGGTTCTCGTAGCGCCGGATCGCACCGATGAGGAAGAAAGCGACGACCAGCACCACGCCGAGGAGGCCCGCCATGACGGTGCGTGTCTGGGTGAGCGCACCGCTCAGCAGGTCGAAGCCCACCGCATTGGGGTCGCTGTACCCGGTGGTCGCGGTCGCGGCGAGGGCGCCGCTGAGCACGATCGTCAGGGCGGCGACCGCGACGAAGAATCCGCTCCGTGCGTCTGTCTCGCAGATGTCGGTGAGGACCCGCCGCAGGTGGGCGTGGAGGAGGCGTTCCACACCGATCGACGCCGCCAGCCCCGCGACGGCCACTCCAGCAAAGACGGCCACGACCATGATCCGACCTCCGATGGGTGGTTGAGCGTTTGCTTTGATCATACGCTCAAGTGCGGGGTTGTGGGGATCCGGGGGCTCTTTCGGCGGCCCCGCCCTGGTGTGGCTGCAGCGCCAGGCGAGCGGTCAGCGACCAGGTGGGTTGTCGAGGATCCACTCGATCGCCGACCTGTTCAGCCCATGGCTTCCAAGGATCTCGCCGGCCGTCGTCGAGCCCTGTTCAGAGAGTGCGAGCAGGAGATGTTCGGTGCCGAGCTTCTCGCCGCGCTCCCCGGCCAGCGCGAGCGCTTGCGTGACGGCATCGGCGATCAGGCGCGCCCGCTCGTCGTCGGCCGCCGCGGCGGCGAGCGTGCGCAACACATACGCCGGGCTCTGAACGGAACCCGCTTCGGTGGCGGCAGGCGTCGCCGGCGGCATCAGGGACAGCTGCTCGCGCACCTCCCCGAGGCCCGCACCGAGGTCCTGCAGGATGTGAGCAGCGATGCCCTGACCTTCGATGAGCAGCGCGAGCAGGATGTGCTCGGTTCCCACCTCGTCGCGTCCCATCGAGCGCGCCTCGCCGAACGAGATCTCGATGATCTTCTTCACGCGCGAGGTCGGGATGATCTGCTGGATGATAATCCGCTCGTTGCGGCCGAGGATCGCCTCCATCGTCGAGCGCACCTTCTTGATCTCGATGCCCAGGTTGGCCAGCACGGCGGCCGCCCGACCATCGCGTTCGCGCAGCAAGCCGAGGAGGAGATGCTCACTGCCGATGTACGAGTGGTGAGCGCGCTCCGCCTCCTCCTGGGCGAGGGTGAGCACCTGCTTGGCCCCGTCTGTGAAGCGCTCGATCGGATACATCCTGTGTCCTCCCTGAGGGCGCCGAAGTCCTCGGTGCAGGTGCGGCACGCTCGCTCGGTCCGGCACAACGAGGACGCTGCGAGTCTATTCGTCGGCTGCCAGCGCCGCGACCCGTCTGCGGATCTCGTCGCGAACAGATCTCACCATGGTGACGCCCCTTCCTGCTGGATCCTCGACCTCCCAATCGACGTAACGCCGACCGGGGATGAAGGGGCAGGCGTCGCCACAGCCCATGGTCACCACGACCTCGGCCCACTCAGCATCTGCAGTGGTGAGGGCGCGGGGGGTGTGGCCGGCCACGTCGATTCCAACCTCTGCCATGACCTGCACGACCTCGGGATGCACGCGGTCCGTGGGCGCTGAGCCGGCGGATCGTCCTTCACCCCCGAGCTGCTCCCAGAAGGCCTCTGCCATCTGCGAGCGACCGGCATTCTGCACGCACACGAAGAGCGCACGCGGGAGAGCACCGGTCATGACGCGCGCTCAACGACGTGAGGTACAACGACATCCTCGGCAGTCTGCGCCATGCGCGGGTACAGCAATCGGATCACGGCCGCAGCGACAGCACCACCGAAGATCTGGAAGGCGACGAACATGCCCACCGAACCGGGCGCGATGCCGGCGAAGGTGTTGGTGAGCATCCGCCCCACTGCCACCGCGGGATTGGCGAACGAGGTCGAGGACGTGAAGAAGTACGCCCCGGTGATGTATGCGCCAACCGCGAACGGAGCCATCTCGGTGCGTCGGCTGCGAGCCACCCCGAAGACGACGAGCAGGAGGCCGAAGGTGGCCACGGCCTCGGCCAGCCACAGGCCGCCTCCGCTCCGATCACGCGTCGACAGCGTCACCGCCGGCAGCCCGAACATCAGGTTCGCCAGGACGGCGCCAACCACTGCGCCGCCGACCTGGGCGGCCACGTAGGCGGAAACCTCGCGCCAGCGCATCCCGCCGAACGCGGCATCGACCACGCTGATGACCGGGTTGAGGTGCGCTCCCGACACCGCGCCCAGGGCGATGATGATCGCCACCAGCGCGGCCCCGGTCGCGACGGCGTTCTCGAGCAGCTCCAGACCTCGATCGCCTGGACTCAGCCGTTGCGCGGCGATGCCCGACCCCACCACGGCGATGAGCAGGAGGGCGGTGCCGACGAACTCGGCGACCGCCCGCCGCGTCAGCAGCACGCGGCCGTGGTCGCGCTCTCGGTGGTGGCGCAGGCACCCGCCCCACAGGTTCCGTCCACGCGGAGCCGGGTGGGCGCGCCTTCGGAGTCGGCGAGCACGGTGTACACCTCCCAGGGAGCGCCATCGGGATCGCTCACCCAGACCTTGTCCTGACGGGCGTAGCAGCAGTCCACTCCGGCCTCGGTGGCCGTCTCGATGCCCTCGGCGGCGAGACGGCGGGTTGCCGACACGACCTCGTCCGTCGAGGAAACCTCCACCCCGAGGTGGTTGAGGGCGCCGTGCTCGCGCGAACCCTCGATGAGGACCAGCTTGAGCGGCGGCTCCGCGATGGCGAAGTTCGCGTACCCGGGACGGCGCTTGGCCGGCTCCGCCTGGAACAGCTTCCTGTAGAAGTCGACGGCGGCCTCGAGGTCGGTGACGTTGATGGCCAGCTGCACGCGGGACACGGTCAGACTCAGCAGGCGCAGGGGCAGGATCCGCAGGGACAGTCGCACGGCATGGTCGGCCTCCTATCGATGGGCGTCGATTGATGTGTCTGAGCATGAGGCCACGCATCGATGGCTGTCAATGGGTACCATTGTCGGCATGCCTGGGGCAAGTGAGCAGACGCGGGGCGTGAAGATCGTCAACGCCAATGCCTTGGACCGAGCAATGACCAGCACGGGCCTGACCCCTGCGGCGATCATGGTGACCGCGATGCAGCCTGAGGATTGGGCCGCAGTCAGAGACATCTACGCGCAGGGCATCCGCGCAGGCGATGCCACCTTCGAGACCGATGTACCAAGGTGGGAATCGTGGGATGCCGCTCACCTGGCCACACTCCGGCTTGTCGCTCGTCGCGGCGACCAGGTCGTGGGATGGGCGGCGGCCGTACCGGTGTCTGAGCGATGCGTGTACGGCGGTGTCGTCGAGGACAGCGTGTACGTCGCCGCCGAGGCGCGCGGGCAGGGCATCGGCCGCCAGCTCCTTGCAGCCATCATCGCGTCGTGCGAGGCGGCCGGGATCTGGACCATCCAGAGCGGCGTGTTTCCGGAGAACGTCGCCAGCCTGCGCTTGCACGAGGCGTGTGGATTCCGCCGCGTGGGAGTCCGCGAGCGGATCGGCCAGCACCACGGACGCTGGCGTGACGTGGTGCTCCTCGAGCGGAGGCGGCGCGATGATTGATGTGGCCGTGCTGGCGACCCGGACGAAGGGCTGCTGCCAGGAGCTCGAGGATCCGGTGAGCCCGGCCGCCGCCGACGCTGCCGCGGCCATTCTCAAGGCCCTTGCTGATCCGACGCGGGTTCGCATGCTGGCGATGCTCGACCGCGCCAGGGAACCGGTCTGCGTCTGCGACTTCACAGCCGCCTTCGACCTCGCGCAGCCGACCGTCAGCCATCACCTCGGCAAGCTGCGTGAGGCTGGTCTGGTGACCAGCCACAAGCGGGGGATCTGGGCGTTCTACGCGCTCGCGCCTGACATGCCGGGGCTGGCGCGGGACGTGGTCACGGCGCTCTCGCGGCACTAGTGGCACACTGCCACTGGGCGCTCCACGGTGGGCACTTGGCGCAAGCGGTGGCCAGCTTCGACGAGCGGCTGTGCGCCGCGGCCGAGCAGCGCGGACGGGCGGTGCGCACTCCTATTGCTGTGGTCGGAGTCGCGCGGTTGTACAGGAGCAACTGGAGCCGACGGTCAGGATTGAACTGACGACCTACCGCTTACGAGGCGGTGGGTTTGTGTTCGGGCGAATGCCAGTGCGGGACCGATCTCGGCTGCAGCGAAATAGGCAATTCGCTCGCTGCTAGCCAGCGACTGCCACGCGAAGCTGCCTTTGCCCGTCTGCGTGCTCGGAGGGCAGCCACGTAAGCCTGGCGATACCCCGCCGAGGCTGGGCTGAGTCTGCAAGACCCCTGCCCGCGTGAGCGGCCGCGAGGGCAACTCCGTGACATATGCAGACTACGCGTCAATGCCAAGTAGCCGAGAATGGGTGCTGCTCGGGATGGTGCCGGTTGCGCTCGCCGGGGGCCTCCTTTGGCCCGGGACCCGACCCGCCGTGTGGCAGCTTCCGGGAATCCTGCGCATCCTGTTCAGCCGCCAGCTGCTGATCCCGCTCCTATTCATGATGGCGTGGACCGCTGGTACTGTGTGGCTTGGCTGGTACCTGTCCATTTGGGATGCGGCGCTCACCACTACCTCGGTCCTGTGGTTCGTGACTGCGGGCGCGGTCCTGTTCGGGAAGGCGGCATCGCAGGATGCTCTCAAGGAGCCTCGCTTTTTCAGGCGCTCGGCAGCCGTTCCTTTGGGGATATCTGCCCTACTAGGGGCGTACGTCACGCTGACCCCGCTCCCGCTCTGGACCGAGCTCCTTCTTCAACCCATTCTCCTAGTTGCCGCGGCCCTGTACGCAGTCGCGTGCACCCAGAAACAGTACACGGGTTGCGCGGCCGCATTGACAGTTCTCTTCATCGGAGTTGGACTTGGCGACTTCATCTACGTCACCGTGAGCCTTGCGACCGATTGGTCAACGACGAACTAGCGCTCTGTCTCCGAGGGGGTTCTCCTCCCGGTCTGGCTGACGATCGCGCTGCTCCCCTGCGTATACCTCCTGGCCCTGTACTCGGCATGTCAATCGATCGTTACTCGCGCTGGTATCGATGCTGGCTCAGGGCTCCGTCTTACTGGTCGGCGGCGCTTTCGCGCCTGGGTGGCCCTGGTGCTTGGCTTCGGGCTACGGCCTAGAGCCGTTTCGGCATTCTCCGGCCCGTGGCCAAGACGTCTGGGCACCACGGGATCACTTGGCGAGGCACGAGCGGTGATCCGTCGCTTCTGGGACGAGGGGCGGCGCGACGACAACGATGTCTAAACTCGGGATTGAGGTGTTCGCGGAGATCACGGCTCGCCGTTGCGTGTTCGGGTTAAGGAACCGCACAGGTTCACGTCGCATCCCGTACAGGTTCACGTCGCATCCGTGATTTGCGTGCCCCGGGAACGCAACAACTCGCTGATGGCCGTACCCACCGAAGAGAACGGTGCACGTGGGGACGGACAGGTCTCAACTACTCGAGATGCGACCGACCGTCGCCCAAGCGGCCTCGGGAATGACCAGAAATCGGCCACTCTTCTGTTCTATGGCGATGAGATCCTCGAGGTGAGCGCCTAGGGTGGCGCGGAAGTTTTCTGGCGGGTCAGAGCCGGCCCAGCGAGCGAACGTATCTAGAATCCCGGGCTCCTCTTCCCAGTTGGTCATCTCGGACCAGAACTCGGGTGTTTCAATCCCCCACCCATACTGCGCGCGGTGGGCTTGGAAGCCTTCCCGGGCCCAGGCGGCCAGAGCGGTGCCGACGCATATCGCGGCGTACGCGCCTTTCACATGCCGCTCAACGATCTTCAGTTCGGTGAAGCGAGCGCTCGCAGATAGAAGCATCTGGAGTGAAAACTCCGCACTCGTTCGCGCATCGTGGCCCAAGGTTTCTAGGTGGCGGTACTCAGGTGCCAGTACCCAAGGGATGCGACCAACGTAGCTCGTAAACATCGGGTCGCCCACGGCTCGCAGCCGGTCCCAATCGTGTGTGCAATAGGCGTGGACTAGCAGTTGGTCGGCTATTACCCGGCAGACGAGCCGCGGCGCCTCCGCAATCCACGAGCTGCCAGCATCTCGGCGTACCTCGAATACGTTCCTGAGGCCGCGCATTAGCCGTCGGAGATGATCGCCGTCCAAGGTCGACGCTGCATCGAGAAACGGGTCTATGACGTCGCGAAATCGATCCAAGACGGGGCCGTACACCGGCTCCCAATCGCGGACTTGCCGTCCGTTCGTCTGGTTGGGAATCGCGGGAGGCTCCTGAATGAACGTATCGGCCGCGGTGGTCAATGTATAGATTGCCTCGCGCTGCCTGGCGCCCTCCGTCGATGCAAACCGCGTGGCCGAAGGAGTGTCTGGCCAGCCGGCAGCAGCCACAGCGGGAGCCGGATCGCCGTCCGGTGCAGCAATCCTCGGTGGTGGCAGAGCTTCCTCTCCGCCTTCGATAAGTCGACAGAGTCCGTCAACCAACGCCTCCAGGCCGTCCGTGGCGCGACCGGCGACAATCCCCGCGAGGACGGGCGAGAACGCCTCGACGTCAGCTTTGGTGACGCCGTACCAGACCGGCAAGACCACCTTCCTTCCGTCTCGGCCCAGCGCAAGAAGCCCGTCGAGCTCTCGGCGTGGCCAGGCCTTTTCGAAGAACGAAGGACTGAGTATCACGACGCCGAAGCGCGACGTAAGCAGACCTCGGTCGATGGACTCTCGCAACGAGTCGCCGATGCTTAGGCTGAACTCGTCGAACCATACCCGCGCGCCGCGGTATGTCAGCTGCTGCCAGAGGGGCCTAACGAAGGCGTCCTTGTCTTCGCTGGCATGGCTGATGAAGAAATCGTGCTCAAAGGAGTTCGCACCCACTTCTGGCAGGCTAGCTGAGCGGGGGTGGTAAGGGCACCTGACTCCGTCGATGCGAATAAGGGAGGCTGGTCCTTCCGGTTTCAAGTTGGGGCTCGCGCGTTTGCCGGCGGTCGACGGCGGGGCCGTTTGTACTAGCTTTGCGCGCTGTCCCGTCCGTTGATGACCGTCGGCGCGCGGGGATGACCGCCCGCGGAGGCGTCCTCGAAGGTGTCGATCTGGAGAGGCGCGGAAATGGCGACGACCCTCGCCGAAGAAAGTCTTCACCGCCGCCGAACGCGTGTTGCTCTGCCCGTAGAATCGGATCATGTCTACGAGCAACCTGAGAGTAGAGTACCGAAGGCTTCGCGATCTGGAGGATTCCGGCGAGCGCGGCGCACGCACTCATCAGGAGTACGTCGCTGCTGCGCGCGCCTACGCCGAGGAGCTGGCGCTCGAAATGACCGAAGTGAGCCATGGGCAGGCGAGTGAACACCTTGAGGCGGCGCTGGCTGGTGTCGAAGCTGCACGGTCGCCAGAACACAAGGACGACGCCATATCCAAGCTCCGCGTCTCGATCGACGAGGCTGAAGCACTGCGGGGAACACGGTGAACTACGCCAACTGCGGCAGGCTGGTGGTCCTGACCGCCGGAGACCTGCTCCTCCTCAAACGCGGCGATTGCCGGGGTGATGCCAAATTCTGTTCGGTCGCCGCCGGCCCTGATGGCTAGCAATACGACCAAGGGCTGGGTCGGGCCGCCGCTGGAACACCTCCAGGTCGTGTACACGGAGATGCAGCGAGCATTGGACCGCGAGCTAGCTGAGGCCGATGGCGTCGATCGGAAGGCATCCACGCTCATCGCCGTGACTGGCGGGCTCTTCACACTTGCCTTCGCCGGCATCAAGTTGCATCCGCTGTCGGGCGGCGTGAAGGCCTGCTATGACGTGGGCCTAGGTCTGCTGTTCCTGTCGCTCATCGCTGCGGGACTGATCCTCTTTCCGCGCACCTACACCAGCGTCCCCCGGCTGGGTGGCCTCTGGCCAAGCTACGCCACGACCGGTACCGAGGAGATGCTGGCCGATCTCTGCTCGACGCTTGCCGATGCAGAGAGGCGCAACCGAGCCCCGCGGCGCTGGAAGAACTGGCTGGGGCGAGGGCAGGCGGTGTTACTTCTGATGGGTCTCGCCTTGCTGGGTATCGCCTTGGTGTTCTCAGTCTTATGGCCTAAACTGGGCTCATGACCGACCAAGCCGAACCGGCCGAGGGAGCGCCAGCCAGCGGGACGACCCCTGCTGCTGCGCCCGAACCCCAGGAGTCGCGCCCAGCCTGGACGCCGCCACCCCCGAATACCGACCTGATGGCCGAGATTCAAAAGGGGTACACGCCGCCGCCCGGCGTTGAAGATAGAGGCTAAAGCCACCCTCGAGGTGCCGGTTGAGTTCGGGGGACGCCCAGAGCCCTCGTCCGCCCTGGTTCGGCGAAGTTGGCCGGCAACCTCCCGACATCGACGGTTGGGTCTTGTTCGGCTAGCTTCGCCGCCGGAAACGATGAAGGTTCCCGTGCGGACTACCAGTTCGGACCGGACAGTTCACGGCCGCGCCCAGCCGGCAGCCGATCAACCGATCGTCAAGTCTCGTTCGAATCCAGAACCGTCGGCGGCCCTCACCACCAGGCGGTATTTGCCCGGTGTCAGCGCGTAATTCAAGACACCGGATTCCATGTCTCCCTTCACGCTGAGGAACCACCCTTCGAAGTAGGGAGCCGGGGCGACGACGTGACCGGTCGCATCAACCAATTGCGGGTCGATCTGCTGCAGAGCGGCCGGTGCCGATCCCGGGGGAACTGAGGCGGTACTTGCCGCCAAGGCGGCCGCGACTGCCGGTCCGCGAGCTGACCACTGGATCTGTACGAGCCTGGAGTCGGTCACGGTAGTACTGGGGAACGTGTACTCGAGGCCGCCCACAGTCGCTGCCCGGAGGCTCAGGTGCACCGCCGGATGACGGATCAGGACGAACGTCACCGACCAAGTGCCGCGAACTACGGTTCCAGGAGCGCCGACTGCCGCCGCACTCACCGGGAATTCAATCCAATCGGTCATGTGCAGGGTCAGCCGTGCACCAGTGGCCGCAGCGGCGCCCGTGATCGGTGCGAAGCTCACGAAGCCCGGTGTCGCCCCGTCGGGTGTCTTATGGTTCCCCGACTTGTCCCCAAAGCTAGCCTGACCAGCCTGATACGTGTGCCCGAACTGATCAGTGAGACTCCAGTTTTGCGACGCACCGGCGGGGCTCCCAGCACGGGTCGTGCTCAACGTCAGGATGGTTCCGTTTTCGTCGGCGTAGCCGTCGACCACCGTCATACGTACGCCATCGTGCTCGTCGCTCGAGTTGATGGTCGTGACGTCGGCCCCTGAGATCCCGGACATCGACAGGATGCTGCCGACCCCGGGAACGTTGCCAATGACACCAGCGTAGACCGGAACCAGGTAGGAAGCTGCGACATTGCCCGCTACCAGAAAGGTGACGACGGCGGCAATGATCCCGCGGCGAGTGCGACGCCGACGGACGATGACTCGGTCCTTCGATCCATCGCCGCCAAGGGCGGCCGCGCGCGCCCTGGCTACCAGCTCAACGGGTGCTGGGCGGCTGAGTCCTTGAAGTCGCACCACCAAAGTGTCGGTGCCGTTCGTGTTGGAAGTCTTGTTTGTCACCGGTGATCCTCCACGAGCTGTGCTCGAAGTGATGCGAGTGCTCGGCTCCCGCATTTGGTGGCCGCAGCAGCGGACATGTTCAACGCCTGCGCAACAGCGGCGTAGTCGAGATCAGCGCCGAAGCGCAGTGCGATGACCGCCCGCTGAAGCGAAGTGAGGGAGCGAACTGCGCCGAGGAGGCGGTCGTCCTCGATTCCCTGTGGAATGCCTATCTCGGCCGTCTTCGGTTGGCCGCGAAAGGCGACAAGCCGCTGGACGAGGAGATGGCGTCGGCGGGCGGATCGGCCGGCGTCGGCGGCAACATTGACAAGCAGACGCCACAGCCAACCATTGGCGTCTCTCCGGCTCCAGTCGTATTGCGGGAGACGCCTCAGGACCCTTTCCAACGCCGCCTGCGCGAGATCGTCGGCCTCGACGTCATCCCGTGCGACCATGCGAGCGAACTGGTAGACGCGGTTGGCGTACCTGTCGCAGAACTCGTCCGCCGAGAGGACCTGGGTATGGCTCGACGCCCTAGACGTCACTGAGGCCGCCGCAGAGGCAGAGTTGGTCATGTCTCTTTCTACGCTTCCCGAGGGTCGGTTTCGGACATGCGCCGACAACAAGCCATGGGACACCCCCTATTTGTTGCCCTGTCTGTGTGGTTCCGGGTAAAGGGCGACACCGAAGTCGGGGCGCATGGCTCCCACTTGGGTGCTGATGTCATCCGTCCACTCTGCCCTCGGAGCGGAGCGTTGCTGTCGTTCGGAGGCCGATGCCGGTTCGCGTTGGTATCTGGCGTTACCCCGAGTGCCGCCGCCTGGGAGCCCGCGGAGGCGCTCGGGTTGTGGCCGGCACAGAAATACTCACCTGATTGGTGGAACTGTGTGTCCACCAAGTCGGGCGCGAACCGGGGGCAGATGACCAGGGCCTGCGGCGCGGACGTCCGGTGAGGCGGCGGCGCGGTTGGATGGGCGGGCGATGCGCGACCCACGGGCCAACGACCGCGCCGCGGTGGGAGCGTCGCTGGCGCTGGCGCCGTGGAGCCCGCTGGTCGCTTCCGTGACGGCCATCCCGCGCTGCCGACCTGTGGCCACCCGCGGCGCCCCCTCCTGGCGTTGCCGGCGACCGGCTGGTTGCCGCCATCGTCATTCCATCCTGGCTCGCGCCCAACTCAATGACACACATTCCTGAAGAAGGCGTCCGCGTCAAGAGGCCTGTTCAGCTCTCCTGGTTTGCGCCTGACAGGTGCCCACACATTCCTGAAGAACGCCTCCGCGTCAAGGGGGCTTGTTCGTCTCTCTTGTTTGCGGCCGACCGAGTTCCAAAGAGCGACACCGGCGGGCGTAGTAACGCGCTTCACCGAGGGCGTCGTAGGGCACGCGCAGTCCGCCGGACCGGGCGCTGTCAACAGCGACGCGGACCGGAAAGACGGTCTCACGCAACCACCACGAAGCGGTTCAGGTCGAACCAGACATTCCTTCGAGCGAGCAACTCATGGTGTTGGATGCGGTTGGGGTGGCTCAATCAGTTGCGCGGCCGCCACCTCGAAAGGTGGGACCAGTGTGTATACGAGCGCACCCTCGACCTGGATGACGAAGGCTCACCGGAGCAACGGGTACGCGCGGCACCCGTCCTCGCTGTTCAACGCGTAGTAGCAGAGGGTCAGCAGGCGGCGTGCCACGGCGATGCGCGCGATCATCTTGCCGCGACGCTTGGCGATGCGCTGCTGGAAATCGCGCAGGTCCTCGCCCTTGCACGCCTTGTTCGTCGAGGCCGCCTCCACGAGGATCCAGCGCAGCCAGCGCGATCCCTGCTTGGAGATGTGGCCGCGCTTGATGTGTTGGGCGCTGGAGTGCTCCCGCGGCGTGAGTCCGGCCCACGAGCACAGCTGGGCCGCGGAGCCGAAGCGAGAGATGTCGCCCACCTCCACGATCACCGTCACCGCGGTGAGGAAGCCGATGCCGGGGATGGCCCGCAGGCGCGCAACGCGATCGTCGGTGTCGAACCGAGTGAGCAGCTCGAAGTCGGCATGCTCGATCTCCCAGTCCAGGCTCCGGATGAGCCGCAGGCAGGAGTCGAGCCGGTGCCGGCTGAACTCGGGCAGCTGCAGCACCTCGAGCTCCTTCCAGCCCTTGACCCCGAACATGTCGGAGTGCTCCAGACGAATGCCGTGCTCGCCGAGCAGCGCATGGACCTGCTGCTTCACGCCGGTGCGGATCCGGCCCAGGGCGACCCGCATGCGCACCTGGCGCCGCGCCTCGCGGACCTCCGGCGGCGCGATCCACGACTCGGGCAGCATGTTGGTGCGCAGCAGGTGCGCCAGAGTTCGCGCATCGATGGCGTCGTTCTTCACGCGCGCGGAGCTGATCGCCCGCGTCTGCAGGGGATGGGCCATATGCGCCGGGACCCCCATCTCCTCGAGCAGATCGGCGAGCCAGCCCCAGCCCCAGGTCGCCTCGAAGACGGCCTCTGCTGGCCGCGGAATACGATCGAACGCCGCGGCCACGGACGCACAGTCGCTCGGGACCGTGCGCTGGGATACCACTTGGCCGCTCTCGTCCATGGCCACGATCCGCGACGTCCTGCGGTGAAGGTCGATTCCGACGTACAACATGCTCTGGGACCTCCTGTTCCATGACCCACCGGGCTGCGGGCCCGGCAAGGGAGTGAACCACCCCTCAGGCGGTGCGTTCGGGAACGGAGGTCCTTCTCCGTGATGCCGGGTTCTTCATGGCATCAGTTGCACCAGGTGGTGAGAGGCCGTTTCTGGCCGCGCTGCAGTGAGCACCAGCAGTCCGCCGAGCGCGTCGCTGCGAACAGCGGCACCGGTCGGCAGAAAAGGTCTCACGCAGCACCACGACACGGTTCAGGTCGAACCAGACATTCCTTCGAGCGATCGACTCATGGTGTTGATGCGGTTGGGGTGGCTCAATCAGTTGCGCGGCCGCCACCTCGCGGCGGGACCAGTGTGTATGCGAGCGCACCCTCGACCGGAGGACGACAAGGAATCATCGGAGCAACGGGTACGCGCGGCACCCGTCCTCGCTCTTCAAAGCGTAGTAGCAGAGCGTCAGCAACCGGCGCGCCACGGCGACGCGCGCGATCATCTTGCCGCGGCGCTTGGCGATGCGCTGCTGGAAGTCGCGCAGGTCCTCGCCTTTGCACGCCTTGTTCGTCGCCGCGGCCTCGACGAGGATCCAGCGCAGCCAGCGCGATCCCTGCTTGGAGATGTGGCCGCGCTTGATGTGCTGGGCGCTGGAGTGTTCCCGGGGTGTCAGTCCAGCCCAGGAGCACAGCTGCGCTGCCGAGCCGAAGCGCGAGATGTCGCCGACCTCCGCCAGCACCGTCACCGCGGTGAGGAAGCCGATGCCGGGGATGGCCCGGAGGCGGGCGACGCGGTCATCGCCATCGAAGGCGGTGAGCAGCTCGAAGTCGGCGTGCTCGATCTCCCCGTCCAGCACGGTGATGAGCCGCAAGCAAGAATCCAGCCGCTGCCGGCTGAACGCGGGGAGCTCCAGCTTCTCGAGCTCCTTCCAGCCCTTCACCCCGAAGGTGTCCGCATGCTCGAGGCGGATGCCGTGCTCACCAAGCAGCGCATGGACCTGCTGCTTGATCCCCGTCCGGATCCGTCCCAGGGCAACGCGCATCCGCACCTGGCGGCGCGCCTCGCGAACGTCGGGCGGAGCGATCCAGGACTCGGGGACCATGTTGGTGCGCAGCAGGTGGGCCAGCGTCCGCGCATCGATGGCGTCGTTCTTCACCCGGGCGGCGCTGATCGCCCGCGTCTGCAGGGGATGGGCCATGTGCGCCGGGATCCCCATCTCCTCGAGCAGGTCCGCCAGCCAACCCCAGCCCCACGTCGCTTCGAAGACCGCCTCCGCTGGCCTGTCCATGCGGTTGAAGGCGTCCTCCACGGAGGCGCGATCGCTGGACACGGTGCGCTGGGACTTCACCGTGCCGGTCTCGTCCATGGTCACGATCCGCGACGTCCTGCGGTGAAGGTCGATGCCGACGTACAACATGCTCTGGGACCTCCTGTTCCATGACCCACCAGGCTGCAGGCCCGGCAAGGGAGTGAACCACCGCTCAGGCGGTGCGTTCGGGGACGGAGGTCCTTCTCTCTGATGCCGGGTTCTTCATGGCATCAGTTGCACCAAACTGGTGTGTGTAGGTTTTCAGACCATCCAAGGCGCTTGCGGAGGACGGTTAGCTCCACGACCCGGTGCCGCCGCGGGCACGGATCCGCTCGGCTTGTGTCCGACCGAGCCGGTCGGCGCGTGGTTCTGTAGGGCGTGAACAGTCGCATCACCTTCGGTGCCGAATTGCGCTACGCGATGCATGTGCGCGGGTTGTCGCTGACTGAGGTGGCGCGCCGCTCCGGGCTTGCCGTAGCCACGGCGTCGTCTGCTGCCCTGGGGCGTCCGGTCAACGTGACCACTGCCCTGCGTGTCGCTCGCGCAGTTGCAGCGCAGCCGGTGATTCCGGAGCTGCTCGAGTGGGTCGAGCGTCCGAGGCCGTCCGAGGTGGGGTTGCGCGGCAGCGACAGCACTCCGCAGTACTCAGCGGCCGGTGCTCGTCCACCAGCAGTCACCGACAGGCGCACGAGCCGCCGTCGCTCGCCTCGGCCGCGAGC
>JBOHUD010000003.1:0-14146 GCA_050734155.1 Candidatus Dormibacteria bacterium | reverse complement strand
GGTAAAGGTGATGCATGAACAGGTAGCGGGACCACTCCTGCCTTCGGATGAACATCCCCAGGTTGGCAAGCAATTCCTCATCGGGCATGGCAACTGATCGAAGAAGCCGGGCGAAGTCCGCCCGCTTCGAACGCTCCTCCTGCGAATGCCCACGAAGGATCTTCGGCGCTGGTCGAGGTGCCGTGGGCTCGTTCATCAAGGGCCGACCTCCGCCTTGTGGGCCTACACCGCCGACGTGATGACACTGGAGAATAGAAGATGCGCTCATGGTCGGGGCGATCGTGCCGCCAAGCCGATCCCATGGGGCGAGCGCGCCGGCTTCGCCGCGACGCGGCCATAGCAGCGCAGGTCTGAGCCCCTCGGCACCGGTCATTGGTCACGCCTCATCGAGAGGCGGCCATTGTGCTATGAACCTTCGGATGGAAGATCGAATCCGCCTGGTTCCAACGCGCTGGGGCTTCCTCGAGGTCTCGCCGAAGCCATCGCCCAGCGAAGTGGCTGAGTACTACCACAACAAGTACTATTCGAGCGACCGGGTGAGCTCCGTGTATGCAGCGACCTACACGGCCGAGGAGCTGAAACACAAGCGTCTCTTCGTGGATGAGTTGCTGCATCATGCGTCGGCCTTCGCGGGACGTGCGTACGAGGTTGGGTACGGGGAGGGATTCGTACTCCGGGGGCTGAGTGAGCGTGGATGGGAGATCTCGGGGATCGACTTCACCGCGGATGCACTGAAGACCCACAATCCAGAGCTCTTGCCCCGCCTTAGTGTCGGGAATGTTCTGGAGCACCTCGAGGACCTCTGTCGCAGTGGGGAGCGCTACGAGGTGGTCGTCTGCAGCAACGTCCTCGAACACGTCCTCGATCCAGAGGCACTGGCGAGATCGCTTGTCCGCCTGACCTCCCCGACCGGGGTGTGTTGTTTCGTCGTCCCGAATGATGGCTCGATCATCCAAGCCGAGGCGGTGAAGCGTGGCATGGCTGAAGAGCAGTTCTGGATGTGCTATCCCGATCACCTCAGCTACTTCACTCTGGACACATTGGAGAATTTGCTCACGGATTGCGGCTGGGCCGTGACGGCGGCACTCGCTACGTTCCCGATTGATGCCTTCCTGCTGAACCCCGATACCAACTACAGGCGCAATCGATCACTTGGTCGCAACTGCTACCACGCCGCGATCGCGTTCGAACTTGCCTTGGCCGAGAGAAGCATCGACAGCCTGATAGCCTTTCGACGGGGTTGCGCCTCGGCCGGGGTGGGGCGCGATCTCATCGTGTACTGCAGTCCGGAGCCCGTGTAGGCTAGTCAGAACCGCGAGCTGCCGAGCTGGCCCCGCTCGTCGGTTCGCGATGGAGCAGGGCGGCCAGAGCGAGGGTCCGTCCCTCACGGGCACGGATGCGGCGAGCCGCCACCCGGCGCTTCTCGCCGGCCACATTCGCCGCTGGGATGGCGGCCGTCCACAGCGCCTCAGCGGCCGCTGACCGACCCAGCAGACCGGCCGCGAAGCGCAGCCGCCGGCGATCGAGCTCACGTCGAGCAGCGGTCATGGGCCAAGCCTCGGCGATTGCACGGAGCCTGGCGGCGACCCTATCCGTGGCGTGTCCGTCGATCGGACCGAGGGCTTCCTCATACCACTCCTCGCACCCACCGGCCCGCGGTGTCATGTCCCCGAGAACGAACTTGGCCAGCTGTTCTGGTGATGTAGCCTGGCGGACGCACTCACTGGGCGCCTCATCGAAACGGATCAGACCGTCGCGGAACCGCCGGTAGTCTGCGCCCCAGGCTGCATAGACGGCCATTCGCCGTGCGGCGACTGCCTCATACAGGGCGGTCGTCTGGAAGCCAACCACGACATCAGCTGCCATGATCAGTTCCCGAGTGTCGGCGTCGGCGTCGGCGAGCGACAGGCCACGGTTCCAGGCGACGCCGGCAAATCGGGCCAGGCGCGACGCTTCGATGCGGTGATTCTGCTGCGGGTGACACTTAACGACCACCTCACACGCACCTGTGCTAACCCCCGCGAGCAGGACTTCTTCGGTGCCATCGCGCAACAGTTTCCAGGTTGTAGTGGTCGCGTCGTCGCGAACCCCACCGACGTAGGCGTCGAGCTCGTAGGTCAGGAACAGCACCCGAGTGCGCGCCGAGGGTGTGCGTGGCCGGGGAGTGGCATAGAGGTCGAATCGTGGCTGCCCAGTCACCTCGATCCGGTCACCGTCGGCACCGGCGTGCATCCAGAACTCACGATGGCGGCCGCTGCACACGGTCATGAAGTCCGCGATGAAGGGTGCCGAGGCGCGTATCGACTGACTGTGCACCGCCATGGCGTCCGGTGAGATAGTGGTCTCCTTCTGCACGACGACGGTGGGCAGCCCGAGAAGGTGAGCACCGTCGACGAGGCTGCGAACGTAGAAGAACGTATCGGAAGGCAGCACGAGGACGTCAAAGGCGCGCTCGAGATACAGTCGCTGCACCTCGCGCTCCACCCAGGCGGCGTAGCGGCGTCTAGCGCGCTCGAGATGCGGGTCCGTGTACGCCTCCAGCCAGTTCGCCACCGCCTGCCCCATCAGGCGCAGTGCCGGCCCGCGTAAACGCTGGTACGGGAAGCGACGCACATCCAGCTCAGGGTGACTCTCCAGGGCACGCAGGTCCTGGTCGAAGAAGTGATCCATGGCGAGGAGGCGCACTTGGTGCATCAGCTCGTCCGTGGCGCAGGAAGGACGAAACCGAGAAGGCTGTGCCGCTCGTCCGCGGTCATGGCGAAGCACACGATGCCGGCGACATAGATGACACCTGCCGGTATGCAGCACACCGCAGCGGTCACTAGATGCCCCGGCTGCGCGACGTGGGCTGTCACAACGAGCACCGCCGCGTAGACTGCCGCCCAGGGAACCACCGGCAAAATGCCTTGCCGAACGAACTCGCCCAGACGCATCGACACCTCACGAAGAACCAGGCGAATGTAGAGAGGGGCCGTGATACCGAATCCCACCAAGCTTCCGATGATCACCCCGGTGATACCCAGGCGCGATGCCAATGCGACCGAGATCACCAGGTTCACGGCCACGGCCACCGTCACGTAGGCGGCTACCGCCCGCACCCGTCCGAGCCCGATCAGCATGGTGTTGGCAATGCCAGCCGAGCAGACCACCAGCTGGTAGGTGAGGAAGAGCTGCGTTGGTCCGACGAAGCCAACGTAGGCTCTACCAACCCACCCGATGATCAGCGGCCGAGCCAGGATCATGGCCGCGATGGTGACCGGCAGTGAGAGGGCCAGCGTGTATCGGGTGCCGCGAACCAGCAGTCCCTGCAGGCGGATCGTCGACTCCATCGCCGACAGGTTTGCAGCCGCCGGAATGACTGCCTGCGTCGTGAACGACATCGGATACGCGGAGGCCGATTGAATCCGTGCGGCGATGTCGTAGCCGGTGAGCACCGAGGTCCCCACGAACGCGGCAAGGATCACCTTGTCCATCTGCGCCCAGATCACACCGTTGACGCGACCCACGAATACCCAGGCACTGAACCGGGCGAGTGGGCGTAGAGCGGCAGCGCGAACCAGCCGCATTGACACTCGCAGCTCGGGGCAGAGCATGCGACCGACGATCGCGTAGCCCACCGCGGCAAACATGCTGCTTCCCACCGTGATGGCACCGAACGCGACCACGCCATGTCCGGTGCCGAGGAGGACGACCACCGCGATGGTGTAGAGCAGCTGACGAGACAGGGTCACGACCTTAATCCATCCATAGCGCTGCAGACCCTCGAGGAGGCCGACAAAGGCGAGGCCAGGGAGGCTGAAGAATGCCTCCGCCGCCAGAAGCAGGAAGAGAAGCCGCAGCGCGGCGTGCAGAGATCCCGGCACATGGAAGAGATGCTCGGCGCCGAACGAGAGAGCGAGGATCACAGCCACTGCGAGGACCGCCATCGCGCCAAGGACAGCCAGCGCCGAGCTCATCACCTCGCCGATTTCCGAGCGCCGACCACGGCCGTCGGCATCCGCGACGAAGCGTACGACGCCGGCCTGGAGGCCGAGATCCGAGATGCTGAGGTAGCCGGCTGACACCGAGAACGAGAGGGCCAGGACCCAGACGCCGTACGCGTCGGCGCCGAGGCGCCGGATGGCGAAGGCGACGACGAAGAAGTTGATGAGCAATGACACCACGCCAACCACGCCGGTGACGAGCGTGTTGCGGAAGACGCGCCGACCGTGGGCGATCTCGGGCGCGGCCGGTCCCATCATGCGCGGCGGAAGACCTCTCCCGGCGGACGTCCGCGCAACTGCGCCGTCACCTCTCCTCGCCTCACAGCCCGTCCCACCACGGCTAGGGCACCATCGAAGGCCTGCACCGTCGCCTCCACCGCCGCATCGTCATGCGCGAGAGAGATCAGGTGGGCGTTGCCGAGGAGCACGCCGCGTGCAAGGCACTCCTGGAAGAGAAGACCTTTGACGCCATTGGCGTCGGTGCCAGCTGCACCCTCGAAGGCGACGAATCGCCGCGGCGGCAGCCCGATCATTCGTGCCGGGACCTCGTATTCGGAGGCCAGTGCGTTGAAGCCCTCCATCAGCCGTGCGCCTTGGATCCACAGGTGCTCGATGACACCCCCGCGCTGGATCCGTCTCATGGTCGCGAGAGCAGCCGCCAGCGCAACCGTGTCGCCTCCAAATGTACTGGAGATGAAGACCGTGGAGGCGATCTGCTCCATGAGGGGAGCACGACCTGTGACCGCTGCAAGCGGGTAGCCGTTGGCCATGGCCTTACCAAAGGTCGCAAGATCCGCGAGGACGCCGAAGTGCACCTGAGCACCGCCGGCGGCCAGTCGGAAGCCGGTCACCACCTCATCAAAAATGAGCAGGGCGCCGTGCTCGTCGGCGAGCGCGCGCACACCTGCGAGAAAGCCGGACGTCGGCATCTCGGCACCAACAGGCTCCATGATCACCGCTGCCACCTCACCGGGATGCGCGGTGAGTACGGCGCGCAACGAGTCAAGATCGTTGTACGTCCACAGGTGGGTCAATTCGCGGACGACGGCGGGCACGCCGGCATTCCGGGTGGTGTGGCCGATGCACCAGTCGTGCCAGCCGTGGTACCCGCACATCGCGACGTGTTCGCGTCCGGTGGCAGCACGAGCCAACCGAACCGCGGCGGTCGTGGCCTCTGAACCCGTCTTGAGAAACCGCACTTTCTCCGCGCTTGGCACCATCTCAACGAGCAGCTCCGCGACCTCGACCTCGAGGCGATGGCCCAGTGAGAAGGTGGGGCCCGCCAGCACTCGCTCGCCCGCCGCGGCATCGACCTCCGGATCGCCGTACCCGAGCACCATCGGGCCGAGTGCACCGGGGTAGTCGATATAGAAATTGCCGTCCACGTCCCAGACATGACAACCCCGGCCGCGCTCGAGGAACACGGGATACACACCCTCCACGTGTTGGTCAGGCGCTTTGCTGTACGTCTGGGTGATCCCGGGAAGAAGGCGTCGTGCCCGGGCCAGCAGGCTGTCATCGGTCCCGGTAGTCGAGGTGGTCATTCGTTGCTCTCCTTGGCGCGCGCGGCGTCGCGTTGGGCACGATAGCGCTCATCCCGGCCCGGACGGTCAACTTGGTTGCGGAACCGTGGATCTGTCTCCACCAGGGCCGTCACCGCGGCAAGACCAGGCGGAGGATGGCTGGGAAGGGCGTCCAGGACCGCCGCGATTCGCGCCAGGTCCTCTGGCACGTCCACAGTCAGGCGCATCCAGGAGAGGTCCCGATCGCTGGTCACGCGCACGGTGCGGAACTCGCCCGGTCGTTCGCGGGCGCGGGCAGTGACGTGCTCTCGCTCGTACCACAGCTGCGCTTCGCGATCCAAGCGCTCGAGGCAGGCAGAGGTCAAAGCCTCCACGTCATAGCCGTCGGGATAGGTGGGCGGCTCGGCGTTGGTCGCATACTCACCATCTCCCTCAGCACGAGCATGAACCACGGCGTCGATGAGGACCGGATCCGTCAGCGGGCAGTCGGCAGTGATCCGCACCACGACGTCTGCGGCGTGCTCGTGAGCAGCTGCCAGGTACCGCGTCAGCACGTCGTCGACGGGACCACGACTCACATTCGCTCCACAGCCCGCGGATAGAGCTGCAACCTCGTCATCGGCTGGGTCCACGGTGGTTGCTACCACAACGCGATCGACGGTTGCTGCGCGCGACACGCGCTCGATGACGTGGGCGAGCATCGGACGGCCCTGGAGGTCGGCGAGGACCTTGTTGGGGAAGCGGGTGGAACCAGACCGTGCTTGAATGACGGCAACAGTGGTCATCCAGCATCCCCATCTCGGGCCGCCAGCGCAATCTCGACCGTGGCAGCGGCGCGATCGACGTCATTCAGAGTCGGCTCGCGCGTCCGGATCGACTGCAGAAGGTGATTCATCTCAGCGATGTACTGTGCGTTGGGGTCCTGGTCGATCGCGCTGGCGATGACCTGGAGATCGCCGCCGGGCGACGACACCAGCTCAACCACCCCCCGTGGTACGTCCCAGGTCAGCTGAGCGTCGGTTCCGATGACGGTGCAGCTGCGCGAATACACTCGGCGGACATAGTCAACGTGAATGTGCGAATGCGCCCCACCCCTATGCTGGAGTGTGATATCAGCAACATCCTCGACGTCGACTTCGAGGACGCCGGTCGAGGCACAGCTCCCGTGCACGTGCTCGACCGGTCCGGCGAGCTCCAGGGTGTAGTCGATCTCGTGAACGGCGTCGAGGACGATGCCCCCGCCGAGCGCCCGGCGAGCGCTGTATTGCGTGCGGTAGTCGGTCGCCGGTCGCCATGCGGGGAGCCACCAGCCATAGTCGACGAGCAACGCCGCTGGCCTTCCCACCGCTCCGAGGTTTCGCGACAGCGCACCGAACCCTTCCGAGAAGCGCAGGTTGCAGCCAACCATGATGACGCGGTCGGGATGAAGCCGGGCAAGCGACCTTGCGATGTCCAGCTCCTCACGCGCCGCCGCCAATGGCTTCTCGACGAACACGTCAGCGCCCGTGCTCAGCGCCCAGGAGAGATCTTCGGTGTGCCGTGCGGTGGGAGTCGCGATGACGACGAGGTCGCACTCTGGGGCGCCGTCGCGCGTGGCCGCCCGCGCCCCGGTGGCCCCGGCAAGCTCCCGAGCCCGCGCCTCGTTAGTGTCGGTCACAACAACGTCGACGCCCAGCGCGAGGAGATTTCGGGCATGTCGGCTCCCGATCGACCCGCAGCCCAGGGTCAACGCTCTCACTGTGCCGTCACCGCGCCACCGGGTGTGCCCCCGCCCACGCCTGGACGCGAGTCAGCGCCGCCACCACGTCGTCCTGGTCCGCCACCGTCATCGATGGGAAGAGTGGGAGCGTCACCAGCGAGTCGCAGAGGGCCTCGGCGCGGGGCGCCATCCCCCGCCGTCCACCCCGGGAGCGGTACAGCTCGAGCAGGTGCACCGCCGGGTAGTGCAGCGTCGCCTCGATGCGCTCCGCGCGCAGAGCGTCGATGACGGTGTCGCGTTCGCAGCCGAAGGCGTCCGGGTCGATCGCCACCGCGTACAGGTGCCAGGCACTGTGCCGCCCCGGCGGGCGAGGCGGCAGGCCCACGCCGGGGACTGTGCCGAGCGCGGCGTCGTAGCGGTCGCCCAGCTCCGACCGCTGCGCCAGGACGCCGTCGAGGCGGGCCAGCTGCGCGCTGCCCAGGGCTGCCTGGAACGCGCTGAGGCGGTGGTTGCTGCCCAGCGCGGTGACGTCGTAGCGCCACTGCCGGCCGGTGCGCTGCTCCGCGGCGCTGGTCATGCCGTGGTTGCGCAGGCGCCGAACGCGGTCGGCGATGCCGGCGTCTTCGGTGAGCACGGCACCGCCCTCACCGGTGGTGACCTGCTTGACCGGGTGGAAGCTGAAGGTGGTGATGTCGGCGAGCGCTCCCACAGCGCGTCCGCGCAGCGATGCGCCCAGCGAGTGGGCGGCGTCGGCGATCACGGCAAGCGGGCGGGGCAGCGCCGCTCGCAGCGCGTCGACGTCGGCGGGCAGGCCGGCATAGTCGACGGCGATCACCGCCCGGGTGCGCGGCGTCACCGCCTCGGCCGCCGCCTGGGGGTCGAGGCAGCGGTCGTCGCCGACGTCGGCGAACACCGGGGTGGCGCCGGCGCGCAGGACTGCGCTGGCGGTCGACACGAACGTCAGTGGAGGGATGATCACCTCGTCACCAGGACCGATCCCGAGAGCGAGCACGGCCAGGTCGAGGGCGGCGCTGCCGTTGCTCACCGCCACCGCCTGGCCGGCCCCGCACCGTTCGGCGAGCGCGCGTTCGAAGGCGGCCACCCCGTCCCCGCCGGTCAGCGTCCCGCTGCGCAGCGAATCGACCACCGCGGCGATGTCGGCCTCGGTGAGCTGGTGCCGTCCGTAGGGAAGGGGCAGGGCCCGCAGCGGCGTGCCGCCGGCCACCGCCGGCAACCCGTCGCGGCTCACCCGACCTCGATGGGCGCCGGCTGCGCACTCCTGTGGCCGGGTGCGAGCAGAGCCCGCAGCGAAGCGACATCCAGCCACTGGGTGTTGCGATCGCTGCTGTACACGAAGTCCTCGGCCACGGCTGTGGCGTCGGCGACACCGCGGCCTCCCCAGAACTGATGCTCCGGCTCGACGACGTAGCACCAGCCGGCGTCGAGCGTGTGCCTGGCCTCCTCGGGGGTGATCAGCGACTCGTGGAGCTTCTCTCCCGGGCGGATCCCGGTGTAGCGAATCGGCAGCCCGGGCGCCACCGCCTCGGCCAGGTCGAGCACCCGCATGCTGGGGATCTTGGGGATGAACAGCTCCCCGCCCTGCATCCGGGCGATGCACTGAGAGACGAAGGCCACCGCCTGGTCGAGGGTGATCCAGAAGCGGGTCATCCGCTCGTCGGTCACGGTCAGCTCACCCGACGCGGCCTGGTCGGCGAACAGCGGGATGACGCTGCCCCGTGAGCCGACCACGTTACCGTAGCGCACGCACGACAGCAGCGTCTGGTGCGCGCCCGCGTACACGTTCGACTGGATGAACAGCCTCTCCGCGCACAGCTTGGTGGCGCCGTAGAGGTTGGCCGGGCTCACCGCCTTGTCGGTGCTGAGCGCCAGCGCCCGCGGCACGCCGGCGTCGATGCACACCTCGGCGACGTTCTGGGCGCCGATGATGTTGGTGCGGACCGCCTCGAAGGGGTTGTACTCGCAGGCCGGCACCTGCTTGAGGGCGGCGGCGTGGACCACGATGTCGACGCCCTCCACCGCGCGGCGGAGGCGATCCCGGTCGCGCACGTCGCCGATGAGGAAGCGCAGCCGCTCGTCATCGATGCTGCGGGCCATCTCCGACTGCTTGAGCTCGTCGCGGCTGAAGATGCGCACCGCCGCCGGTTTCCACTCCGCCAGCAGCGCGCGGCTGAAGTGCTGGCCGAACGAACCCGTCCCGCCGGTGATGAGGATGGTCCGGCCTTCGAAAACCTTCACCGTCGAGCTTCTGCGCTCAGGCCTCGTCCGGCCAGTCGACCGGGACCCGGGTGGTGCACTCGGTCAGCTCCTGGGACGCCTTGGTGTAGCGCACCAGCGTGGGAAAGTCCCCGCGCAGCTTGAGCTGCCCGAGCATGATCCCCTTGGTCGCGTCCATCTCATTCTTGGCGACCTTCTTCCAGCGCGAGTACGACCCGGTGATGACGAACTGGGCCGCCTCGGCGTCGGGCCGGCTGCAGATGCGCACGTCGCGCGCCTCGCCGTGCCACAGGTCGAGGAAGATGCCCATGTCGTCGGGCACGTTCTTGTCGGGCTCGGCGAGCACCACAAGACCGACGGTGCCCTCCCACTTGGCGGCGGCCTGCCTGTACACCGGCGACTTGTTGATCTCGCTCTTGAAGGCCTGCGCCCACTCCGGGCTGTACGCTTGGTATGCCACGTGTCTCCTCCAGCGTCGATGCGCGGTGGCTGATTATGGGCCAGCACGGGCTACGCGCTGGCTGCGGGACCGTCCGGGGTGTCGATGCTGGGCACCTCGTCCGGCGGCGGCTGCTCAGGCGGCGGCTGCTCCGGTTCGGCGGCGGCCTCCTCCGCCGCGCCGGCCAGGGAGCGCGCCACGTAGACGGCGACGTCGTCCACCGCCAGCCGCTCGCCCAGCTGCTTGCTCGCGATCCCCTCGTCGAACATCGAGAGGCAGAAGGGACACGCCGTGGCCACCTTGGTCGCCTTCGTGGCGGCGGCCTGTTCGACGCGCTTGTGGTTGACGCGCGGCTGGTCCTCCTCCATCCACATCCGGCCGCCGCCGGCGCCGCAGCACATCCCCTCGTTGCGGTTGCGCGCCATCTCGACCACCCTGAGGCCGGGGATCTGCTCGAGGATGTCGCGCGGCGGCGCGAAGATGTCGTTCCACCGCCCCAGGTAGCAGGAATCGTGGTAGGTGATCGTCTCCTCCTGCCGCTTGGCCTGGTCCAGGGTGATGCGGCCGTCGGCGAGCAGGCGCTCGATCATCTGGGTGTGGTGCACCACCTCGTAGTCACCGCCGAAGTCCCTGTACTCGTTGGCGAACGTGTTGAAGCAGTGCGGGCACGACGCGATGATCTTGCGCACGCCGTGCTTGGCGAGGACTTCGACGTTCGCCTTGGCACGTTCTTGGAAGAGGAACTCGTTGCCGATGCGCCGCGCCGGGTCGCCGTTGCACTTCTCCTCGGTGCCGAGGATGGCGAAGTCGACCTTGCCGGCCTGGAGGATCTTCACCAGCGCGGTGGCGATGGTCTTGGCGCGGTCGTCGAACGAGGCGGCGCAGCCCACCCAGTAGAGGTACTCGGCGCCGGGCCTGTCGGCGGCGAAGCTAACCCCCAGGTCGCGCGCCCAGTCGGCGCGGGTCTGGTGGGAGAGTCCATAGGGGTTGAAGACATTCTCGATGCCGCGCAACGCCGTCTCAGCCTGCTTGGGCATGCGCGACTCGTCGAGGACGAGGTGGCGGCGCATCTCGATGATCTTGGGGACGTGCTCGATGAGCACCGGGCACTGGTCCATGCAGGCGCCGCACGTGGTGCACGCCCACAGGGTGTCGTCGGCGATGGTGCCGCCGAAGAGCGGCCGCTCGCCGCCGCCGGCCTCCACGGCCTTGGCGACATCGTCAGGCGCGATCCACGACGGCTGGAACAGCCCGGGCACATCGTGCAGCGCGCCCGTGTGGTGATCGCCGGTGGCCCACATCACCGCGCCGTCGCTGGCCGGCGTGCCATCGGCGTTGGCGCCCTGGACGACGTGCGCGTCGTGGGTGGTCACGGGGTACCCGCCGGCGATGTTCTCGTAGAGATGGTCGCGCAGGTCGGTGATCAGGGTCTTGGGCGAGAGCACCTTGCCGGTGTTGTACGCCGGGCAGTGGGTCTGGCAGCGACCGCACTCAGTGCACGTGTAGAGGTCGAGCATGTCCTTCCAGCTGAAGTGCTCGAGGGTGACCGGGCCGAAGTGCTGGTCGGCCTCGCTCTCCGCGTTCATCACCGCCTCGATGTCGAGCACCGGCAGCCTGCCCTTGGGCTTGGTCGACTTGAAGACCACGTTGGGAGCGGCGCTGACGATGTGGAGGTGCTTGCTGTAGCCCAGGTAAACCAGGAAGCCGAAGACCAGCAGCAGGTGGCCCCAGAAGAAACCGCCGTGGAGGCCCACCAGCACGTTGTTGTGGGCGCCGAGCGGGGTGAACAGGCGCGACACCGCGCTGGCGAATGGCCGGTCGGCGGCCATCGCCTGCACCGGGCCTCCCTGGGCGATCAGGGTCGCGTAGTTGAGGGTCATGAAGGCGAGCAGCGTGCCGATCCAGCCGAGGATCAGGATGGCGTCGCCACGGTGGCTGCCGCGGAACCTGGTGGGGTTGATCACCAGCCGGTTGACCAGCGCCAGCGCGACCCCGGCGAGCACGGCCACGCAGAAGATGTCCTGCGCGAACGCGATCACGAACGCCGCCGGGACATCGTTGAAGCGGAACCCCTGCCAGACGGCCTCGATGATCGCCTGGGCGATGGCGGTGAGCAGGACCAGGAACCCCCAGAAGATCAGCGCGTGGAGGATGCCGGCGTAGGGCCAGCGCAGCAGGCGGCCCTGGCCGAGCACGTAGACGAAGAACGCCTTGACACGCGCCCCCACGCTGTCAAAGCGCGGATCCGGGCGGCGGCTGCGCAGCATCGCCCTGATCAGCAGCCGCCAGCGCAGGCCGGTGGCGACGGTGGCGGCGCCCACCAGCGCCACCAGGGCGATGGGGCTGACGATCGCGGTCACGCGGGCTACCGGCCCGTCCAGCTCGGTGGTCGCTTCTCCAGGAAGGCGGTGATGCCCTCGGCCGCGTCCGCTGTGCTGAACAGCCCGACGAACTCGCGGCGCTCCGCCTCGAGGCCGTCGGCCAGGGGGCGATCGAGCCCGTCGGCGACCGCCCGCTTGGTGGCCGCCAGGGCCAGCGGTGCCTGGGCGGCGTAGCGACCGGCCACCTCCCGGGCGGTGTCCATCAGGGTCTCGGGCTCGACCACGCGTGACACCAGGCCGAGCTCGAGCGCGCGGGCGGCGTCGATGGGATCGCCGGTGAGCAGCAGCTCGATGGCGGCCGTGCGGCCGATCAGGCGTGGCAGCCGCTGGGTGCCGCCCCATCCCGGGATGATCCCGAGCTTGATCTCCGGCTGGCCGAAGCGCGCGTTGCTGGACGCGATCCGGACGTCGCAGGCCAGGGTCAGCTCGCAGCCGCCACCGAAGGCGATGCCGTTGACCGCTGCGATGATCGGCAGCCGCGACCGCTCCATCGCGAGGGTGAACTCCTGGCCGCCGGCGATGTTGTCGCCTCCCGCCGAACCGAACTCGCTGATGTCGGCGCCGGCGGCGAAGAACTTGGGCCCAGCCCCGGTGAGGATCAGGGCCCGGCAGGGTTCGTCGGCCTCGGCCTGGGTGATCGCCTGGGTGATCCCGCTGATCACGGCACGGCTGATCGCGTTGGCGGGCGGATGATCGATGGTGACGATGACCAGAGCGCCGTCGCGCTCCACCCGCACCACATCGTTCAGCACCGTGGACACCGTCGAACGCCCTCCAGGTCGATGACCGCCGCCCAACCGTAGCGCGCCGGACACAGCGCGCGGGTCCGGCGCCATCATCAGCGCGGTGACCGACCTGCCCCCGCTTCCCGAGCTGCCGCCCGCCTTCGAGCAGGAATCGCTGGCCGCTCTCGATGACGGCGCGCTGGATGAGCTGGTCAGCGCGCTGGCCGGCGTCGAGCGGGCCACGGTCGCGGCCATGGCACCGCACCAGGCGCAGCTGCGCGAGCTGCGTGCCCGGTCCGGCCAGGTCGCCACCGAGCGGCGGCGCCGTGAACGCGCTGCCCACATCGCCGCCCGCGCGGCGGTCCGGGAGCAGGCCAGGAGCGGCGAGCTGCCCACCATCGTCGACGCGCTCGCCGCCACCGGGCTGCTGCCCGACGATCGCTCCCTGGTCGATGTCGCCGCGTTCCTGAAGAGCGGTGGAGAGGTGCGCTTCGGTTATGCGACACGGCCCGGGACAGTGCCGTTCACCGACGGGCGTCAATCACGCACGGCACGCACCTGGGGCGAGGCGAGGCAGCTCTATGCCGATGGCTGGGAGCCCGGCTCGCCCGGTGTCCCGGGGGTGCGGGTGCACCTGGTGGGGACCCGGGTGGAGCGTGTCGTCGACGCCGCCGAGGTGGTGGTCCGGGCCGCGCAATGAGCCGCCACCACCGGCCGCGGGCCGCCTGCCGGGCCCGAGCCCCTGCTAGATCTTCTCGACCCGGTCCAGGGGCACCACGAAGACGGTGGCGCCGCCGACCTCGACGTCGACAGGAGGCGCCAGCACGGGGGTGATCGCCCCCGCCATCGGCGAGGTCGTCGACAGCATCTCGACGCGGCGCTTGGCGCGACGTCCGAGGATCGCGAGCACCTCGTCCAGCTGCTCGTCGTCGATCCCCATCATCAGCGTGCAGTTGCTGTTGTCGAGAAACCCGCCCTGGGTGGCGAAGCGCGTGCACACGAAGCCGCCGGCGGTGAGCGCGTCGGCGCACGACTCGACGTCCTTGGCCTGGACGACGGCGAAGATCAGCTTCACCGCAGCACCGCCGGCCGGGGTGCCGTCGGGGCGCCGCGCAGCCGCTCCTGGACGAGCCGCATCACGTCCTGGGACACCGCCACCGC
>JBOHUD010000002.1:0-10538 GCA_050734155.1 Candidatus Dormibacteria bacterium | reverse complement strand
GATCGCGAACGCCGCCGCCGGCTCGTTCACCGCCACGGCCTCGGTCTCGAGCGCTGGCACGGGCGGGGGCGAAGGCGCCGGCGCCAGAGCGGGGGGGCCCAGCGTCACGCCGGCCCGCTTCTCGCTCGACTCCTACCGCTCGCGGCCACCACCCACCAGCTGAGCTGTGGCGCCGACCTCTCGACCCCAGTCCCTGACACCCTCTCCGCCGCCACCGATTGCTGCGCCGACGGCCATGAGTCCGTCGAGCGCCGCGTCCAGAACGGCCAGGGCGCCGTCGGGACGGTGATCACCCGCCAGCGTGTGCAGGGTCAACCCGTCGACCAGCGCCAGGAGCATGGTCGCCTCCCGCACCGGCTGCTCAACTCCTCGGCGGCGCAGCTGGGCGACCAGGAACGCGTGGCCGCGGGCATGGTCGGCGCGGAGGCGCGCGGCCACGCTCCGATCTACGGCTGCCCTGCTCAGGAATGCGGACGCGACGTGCGCCTGGAGGGCGCGCTCCGCGTCCAGGGGGAGCCGCTCGATCAGCATGGCCCGCGCCAGGGCTCTGGGGTCGTCCGCCTCGGCGAGCGCGGCGATGCCGCGTGCGATCCGGCGGCCGAGGTGCATGATCAGGCTGTCCAGCGCGAAGAGCAGCATCTGGTCCTTGTCTCTGAAGTAGTGCTGCACCAGGCCGACCGAGATCCCCGCCTCTGCCGCCACGTGGCGCAGGCTGGCCGCCCGAAGCCCGCGATCCCGGGTCACCCGCCAGACCGCCTCGACGATCTGCTGGCGTCGAGCCTCCTGATCCACCCGCCTCGCCATGGTCCTCCTCCTCGCCCGAAGTGCTCCCATGGTCGCCGAACTGCGCGCTGAGGCGACCGCGACGATGGTCGTACGACGTGCCCTCCGCGCAGTCGACAGCGCCTGATGGCGGCGTTCAGGCGGAGCGCAGGTAGCCGAGCGGATTGACCGGGTCGCCGAGGACACGCACCTCGAAGTGCACGTGGGGGCCGCTGGAGTTCCCGGTGGAGCCCTCGAGCCCGATCGGGTCACCGGAGTGCACCGCCTGACCCGCCTGGACGAGGAGGCGGTCGAGATGGCCGTAGAGGGTGACCATGCCCCCGCCGTGGGCGATCACCACGTAGTTGCCGTAGCCGACCAGGTGACCCGCCCCGTCGATCTCCGATCCCGCCAGCGCCACCACCCCGTTGGCCGCCGCACCCACCGGGGTGTCGAGTGGCCCGGCGATGTCCAGGCCGGTGTGGAAGTGCGGGTAGGTGACGCCGCCGACGCGGAAGGCCGGCTCGAACGCCAGCGAGGTCGGTCCGAAGCCCTGAGTGATGGCTCCGGTCAGGGGCGGGCTCAGCGCCGGCGAGCCCGGGCCGGCCGGCACGGAGCCCGCAGCCGCAGGCCCGGCGACCGGGAAGCTCGCGCCGCCCTGAGCGGCGCTGGCGATGGCCGCCTGCTGGGCTTGCGCCGCCTGCACCGCCTGCACGTCGTAGTCGACGGCATCGCGCACCGCCGGCGGTTGGGTCGACGCCGCCGCCACCAGCGCGGCGGCCTGGCGGGGATCCTGGGCGGTCGCCGAGAAGAGGTCGTATTCCTGGTGCAGGGTCGCCTCGATGCTGGTGGCCAGGGTGTGCTGCTCGCCGGGGATGGCCGCCGCGCTGTGCCGGGTGGCCAGGCCGGGCGTCCGCCCGGCGTCCGCCGCGGGTGGCTGGGCCAGGACGCCAAGCTCGGCGGCCTGGCGGGAGATGCTGCTCTCCAGGCTGGCGATGCGGGTGAGCAACTCGGCCCCGGGCGCGGGGACCTGCTGGCTGGCGGCCACGGCGCCGCTCGGCGCCAGGCTGCTGTGGGCGGCCGCGAGCCGCGCCGTCGCGGCCGTGGTGTGGACCGCCGGGGCGCTCGCCGCCAGGCCGATCCCCCCGAGAATCAGCGCCGCGGGGATGGCGGCGACGCCGCCGGCTCGGCGCCACCAGCGCGATCGACCCCTGGCAAGCCCGACACCGGCGGTGACCAGCAGGCCGGACCCCAGCGCCAGCCAGGCCACGGGCGGCCCACCGTGTCCGGGCGGAGTGCCCCGGCCGCCGGCCCCATCCACGCTCGACGGCAGCACCTCACTGCCGAAGTGCTCGAGGGAGGGCTGCTCGACCCCCACGTTCGAGGGGGCACCGAGCAGCCCGAGCAGCGAGCCCAGGACGGACGCCGTGGTGCCGTAGGTCGAGGCGGCGCTGCCGCCGCTCGCGGTGGGGGGCAGGGTGCCGCCGGCGGCTCCCGAGGAGCCGGGGATGCCGAGAACGGCCGGCGCCGGGGTCGGAGTCGGTGCCAGCGGGCCCGGCGGGAGCGAGGGCAGGGGCAGGGCGGTGGGCGTGGGCAGCGGAGGGATGGGCAGGGAGGGGAGCGGCAGGGAGGGCAGTGGCAGGGACGGCAGCGGCGTCGGGGTGGGCAGCGGCAGGGACGGCAGCGGGGGCAGGGTGGGGACTGCGGCAGCGGCCGCGGGGGCGGCGCCGGCCGTCCAGCCCGCGGCCAGCATGGTGAACGCTGCCGCCGCTGCCACCATCGCGACGCCGCTGCGCCGTACCCTCACGAGCATGCTCTCCTGGTGAAAGCCGCCACGCCCAGGCGTGGGTCCTCGGCGCCGCTGCGGCGCCCCTCACCTTGTTAAACGCTTCCCCTCCCAGAAAATTGTGCCCGAGGTGTACCGGCCCGGCCAAGGGCCTCCCGCGAGCGGCGCGATCGCGCCAGGAGTGGTGTCTGTCAGGCATGGCCGATCCGGGTCTCGGGGTCAGAGCAGCCGGAAGCGTTCGCACACGACCAGGGTGTCATCGTCAACCTGGCGCGGCGCCCAGAAGCGGGCGTGTTGCTCCCGCCACTCCGCCACCGAGGTGCACCCCTCGCCCTCATCGATCGCGAACTGCAGGCTGACAGCGGCGAGGGGTCGCGTGGAGACGCTGGTGACCTCGACGATCCCCACCTGCCGATCGGCGATGTCCAGCAGCGCACAGCGATCGCCCACGCGGGGAAGCCGTTCCCCGGCATGGGGGTGATAGTCCTCGCGCAGGCTTGAAGTGGCCGTCTTGGTGCCGCCCAGGACTGCCTCCACCAGCCGGCGGCGCAGAGCGGTACCGGGGTGGCCGAGCTCGAAGGGCAGGAGCGGCCCGGTCGCCTCCAGATGATCGCCGCCACCCGACCTGGGGGACCGCAGCGCGGCCCGGAGAGGATCTCCCAGCCCGGCTGGGGACACGTCCTCGACATCGACCTCGTCGCAGCCCACCCAGACAGCTGCGGTGCTCAGGGCCTGGGCCATGGCGGTCAGCGCCGTGGGCTCCAGGGACACCCTGCGCGCGCGCAGCACGGTGCCGTCGCGCTTGGGGTCGACGCGACCCACCAGCCGTGCGCCGGCGAGCAGCGGCATGACGAAGTAGCCGTGCTGGCGCTGGGCGGCGGGCGTGTACGCCTCGAGGCGATGACGGAACCCGAAGAGCCGCTCTGTCCGCGGCCGGTGCCAGATCAGCGAATCGAACGGCGACAGCAGGACCGGCCGGTGCTGGACCTGCCGGGATGCCCACTGCAGAGCGCGGGGATCGGCCCAGGCCGGCCGGCGCCAGCCGCGCACGGTCACGGGGATCAGCGCCGCGGCGGCGGCGGCAGGTGCGATGGCGGCGATCGGCAGCCGGAAGTAGTCCGCGAGGTCGTCCTCGGTCGCGACCCCCATGTGGGAGGCGCCCAGCGCCACCAGCGCGGTGTGACAGGCGGCGTCGTCGAGGTCGGTGGCGAGCAGGGACTGCGGGATCGCCTGCTCGGTGAGCCGGTACACGCGCCGAAAACCGCGCCGCTCGGTGCACACGACGTCGCCCCGCGCGAGCAGATGCTCGACTGCGGACTTGATCGGGCTCCATTCCCACCAGCCGGGCGCGATCCGCATGCCCCCCAGCTCCGCGACCGTGAGCGGACCCAGGTCTCCCAGGCGAGCCAGGATCCGCTCCTGCTCGCTGGTTCTGTCGCCGTGCCGGCGCGCGTAGCGGCGGCGGCGCCACGCGAACAGAGGCCACAGCGAGAGCGGCACCACGCAGGCGGCATGAGCCCAGTACTCGAAGGTCCTGCCCCGGCCCCACCAGGCTCGGGCCAGCTCGGTGCGCGACACCGGGCCGAGGCGCGAGAACGCCACCAGCTCGTGGGAGCGGGCGATCACCGAGATGGTGTCGATCTGAATGGCGCTGAGCCGGTCGAGCAAGCGCAGGGGGTCACGGTGGCGTCGTCCGCTCAGGCCCTGGGCGACGATCGCCAGCCGTCGGGCATCCGCAGCGCTCAGCTCGAGAGGCACCGGCGGCACTCTGCCAGAGGGGGTTGGCGGTACGCGGGCAGGCTGGAGGCGATCCCCTGGGCACAGCTCTGCGTGCCGCCCAGCGGCCGCCCCGGGCGGGCGCGCTGATCGCGCGCGCGCCGGTCAGATCACCCGCCGTCTCCTCGAGGCGTAGGCGCCGCGCCTTCTGGTGATGTGTCCCATGTGGGCGGGGCGCCGGGCACTCTCCTGGCGCAGCTCGCCATCCTCTCGCGACAGGCTCACCGTCAGGAGAGCGGCGACCGCGCCGCACCAATCGGCCTCCTCGTCCACCTGGCCCTCCGCGGTGGAGAGGTCGACCAGACCGCCGTACGACATCACTGCCGGCGCGTCGAGCAGATCCATCGGTGTTGCCATGCTGACCCTCCCGGTTGCGGCTGCAATCCAACCCCCCACCCTAGGCACGCTCACACGCAGATGCAACCCCAGCGCACGCGTCAAGCGTGCCCTGCAGGGGCGTACTCCGTCAGGCGTCGTACCGCGGTGCGCCGATCAGAGCCTGCGCGGCTCTGATCGCCCCTCCGCTAGGCGTCGTAGTACAGGAAGAACTCGTAGGGGTGGGGGCGGAGCGCGATCGGGTCGACCTCGCTCTCGCGCTTGTAGGCGATGTACGTGTCGATCAGGTCGGGGGTGAAGACACCGCCGCGCAGCAGGAACTCCTGGTCGTTCTCCAGGGCGTCGAGCACCTCGGACAGCGATCCGGGCAGGTCGCGCACCCGCTCGGCCTCGCGGCCCTCGAGCTCGTAGAGGTCGGCGTCCACCGGGACGGGCGGTTCGATCCTGTTCTGGACGCCGTCCAACCCGGCCATCAGCATCGCCGAGAATGCCAGGTAGGGATTGCACATCGGGTCCGGCGAACGGAACTCCAGGCGGCGAGCTGCGGGCTTGTCGCTGTAGGTGGGGATGCGCACGCAGGCGCTGCGGTTGCGCGCGCTGTAGGCCAGCTTGATGGGCGCCTCGTAGCCGGGCACGAGCCGACGGTAGCTGTTGGTGGTGGGAGCGGCAAAGGCGAGAACCGCGGGAGCGTGCGCCAGCAGGCCTCCGATGTACCAGCGGGCGGTGTCGCTGAGCAGCGCGTAGCCCTCGGCGTCGTAGAAGAGCGGGGTGTCGCCGTTCCACAGAGACTGATGGGTGTGCATGCCGCTGCCGTTGTCGCCGAAGAGTGGCTTGGGCATGAAGGTGGCGGTGAAGCCCTCTCGATAGCACACGCTCTTGACGATGTACTTGTACTGCAGCACCTTGTCCGCCATCGACACCAGGGTGTCGAAGCGCATGTCGATCTCCGCCTGGCCGGCGGTGCCCACCTCGTGGTGATGCACCTCGATGTCGATGCCGGACTCGATGAGCGCGAGCACGATGCGACTGCGCAGGTCCTGCTGCTTGTCCACCGGCGGCACCGGGAAGTAACCGCTCTTCAGCTTGGGCCGGTAGCCGAGGTTGGCGGTTCCATTCTTGCCGGTGTTCCAGACGCCCTCGTCGGAATCGATGAAGTAGTAACCCTCATGGGTGTTCTGGTCGTAGCGGATCGAGTTGAAGATGTAGAACTCCGCCTCCGGGCCCCAGTACGAGGTGTCGGCGATGCCCGACTGGCGCAGGTACTCCTCCGCCTTGCGGGCGACGTGGCGCGGGTCGCGGCTGTAGGGCTTGCGCGTCAGCGGGTCGGCGACGTCGCAGACCACGACCAACGTCGGCACCTCGAGCACGGGGTCGAGAAAGGCGCGTGCGGCATCCGGGAACAGGAGCATGTCGCTCTCGTGGATCTTCTGGAAGCCGCGGATGCTGGAACCGTCGAAGCCGATCCCATCCCTGAACAACGACTCGGTCAGCTCGCCGACCGGGACGCTGAAGTGCTGCCACGTTCCGGGGAGGTCGGTGAAGCGGAAGTCCACCATCTTCACGCCCAGCTCCTGGGCGCGATGGACGACCTGCTGGGGGGTGGTGGCGGAGACGGCGGTCGGGGACATCGTGGGCTGCACCTCTGCTGTGTACCTGGCGGCTACCGACTCGTCGATCGCCATGCGCGCCTCCCTCTGCTGTGATGGCCACGCTGGGCGTGGGGCGCTGGCGTGGCCGGGATTGTCGGCCTTCAGGCTAGCCCCGGGGCGACCCCGGCCACCATGGACAGCGGGTCCGAGCGGAGCTCCCCGGGCCTTGTGTGCCGCGCACAAAGAGGAGGGCGGAGACCGTCCGACCGCGGCTCAGGCCGGTGGCTTGATCCCGTCCACCTGCTGGCGGGCCGAGGCCTTGTCCTTGAAGTAGATCTTGTTGATCTCGGTGAAGGGCACCTGAGGGGCGGGAACATCCTCCTCCGCGAAGATCGCGTCCACCGGGCAGGGGTCGACGCAGGCGCCGCAGTCGATGCACTCGTCGGGATCGATGAAGACCATGCGGTCCTCGTCGACCTCGTGGATGCAGTCCACGGGGCACACCTCGATGCAGGACTTGTCCTTGAGGTCGATGCAGGTCTCGGTGACGACGTAGGTCATGCCTCCCCGAGTCTAACGCGAGAGGCTGCTCAGCCCGACCCAACCGCCACCCCTCGCTGCTCAGTGGCCCCAGTGCTCGGGCATGAGATGGCGCACGATGCCGTCGCCGCGCTCGCCGGTGCGGATTCGCACAGCGTCGTCCACCGGGATCACGAAGATCTTGCCGTCCCCCACCTCCCCGGTCCGTGCCGCGCCACTGATGGCGTCGATCACCGCATCCACCATGGAGTCGCCAACGATCGCCTCCACCTTCACCTTGCGCTGCAGGGAGATGTTCACCCTGGCGCCGCGGTACGTCTCGGTGTAGCCGCGCTGGGCGCCACAGCCGAGCACCTCGGTGACCGTCAGCCCCGATGTCCCGAGCGAGTCCAGCGCGTCCTGCACCGACTGGAGCCGGTCGGGCCTGATCACCGCCTCGACCTTCTTCACGGGGTGACTCCCTCTCTGGTGGCCGAATGCTCTGCGGCGGCCGGCTGCTCCCGGGCGGGTGTGGGTCCTGGTGGAGGCGGGTGCTCAGGTGACGCGACCAGCGCCCCGAGCAGCTGGCGGGCCGGTTCGGCGACCGCGTCGGGGTGAATATACGCCCCGCCGGGAACGGGCATGAACTGCTCCGGGTATCCCCACATGCCGTGCTCGCTGATGTCCAGGCCGTCGATCTCGTGGCGCTCGCTGACGCGCAGCCCGACGGTCCTCTTGATCGCCCAGAAGAGCCCGTAGCTGAGCGCGAAGACGGTGACCGAGGCAGCTCCGACCGCCGCCGCCTGCGCGCCGAGCTGCTTGAAGCTGCCCGTGTAGACGAGGCCGCCCTGGCCGACACCGTTGAAGGCGGCCAGCTGCGGGTCGGTGAACAGCCCGCAGGAGAGCGTGCCCCAGATGCCGGCGAGGCCGTGAGCGCTGAGGGCGCCGACCGGGTCGTCGATCCACCTGTCGATGGCGATCACCCCGAAGACCACGATCACCCCGGCGACGGCCCCGATGATGATCGCCGCCCACGGCTGCACGTAGCCGCTCGGCGCCGTGATCGCCACCAGGGCGGCGATGGCGCCGTTGCCGATCATGCCCACGTCCAGCGACCTCTGCAGCCTGTAGATGGTGGCCATCGCCGCCAGCGCGCCCGCCGCCGCCGCCAGGTTGGTGGTGATGACCACGTCGGCAAAGTGCAGGTTGGTGGCGTTGAGAGTGGAGCCGGGGTTGAAGCCGAACCAGCCGAACCAGAGGATGATCACGCCGAGCTGCGCGAGCGGCATGTTGTGCCCGGGGATGGCGTTGGGCTTGCCGTCACGCGAGTACTTGCCGAGGCGCGGACCGAGCAGGAGCAGCCCGGCGAACCCCGCGGTGGCACCGGTGAGGTGAACCACCGTCGAGCCCGCGAAGTCCTGCGCGCCCAGCGTGGTCATCAGCCAGCCGCCGCCGAACAGCCAGTGGCTGATCAGCGGGTAGATGAAGCCCGCGAAGGGGACGGCAAAGAGGATGTAGACGATGAACTTGGTGCGCTCCAGCATGGTGCCCCACACGATCGCCAGCGACACCGCGCAGAACACGAACTCGAAGAAGAACTTGGCGGCGGCAGGAGCTGTGGAGCCCACCAGCGCGGGCAGGTTCATCGTCGAACCCGGGTGGAAGGAGGGCGCAAAGCCGCTGAACCCGATCAGGCTGTTGACGAACCCGGACGCGGCGCCGAAGGCGAAGGCGAACCCCACCAGCCAGTACACAATCGAGCTGATGCTGAGGTTGACGATCACCTTGGCGACCACGGTGCCGACGTTCTTCATGCGCGTGAAGCCGACCTCCAGCATCGCGAAACCAGCCTGCATGAACAGCACCAGCACCGCCGCGACGATCACCCACACGGTGTCCGCAGCCACCCCGGCCGCCTGGGTCGCGGTGCCGTCGGCGGCGTGCGCGGTCAGCGGCAGCACGGCGAGCGCGGTGGCGGCGCCGATGGCGAGGCGGATGCGGGATCCTCGGTGCAACAGCGTTCTCCTCATCTCGGTTCGCTGTGGCAAGCCTAGGAATCGACGGGGACAGCTTCGATGCGCACCCCGCCACAAGTTGTGTCCCCTTCTCTTGTGCGTGGGGCACAAGCCCGGTGCTACACGGTGGGGTGCCCCGCCGCTGGGGCCGGCAGCACGTCGCGGATGCGCAGGCAGAGGTGAAGGTTGAGACGCGTTGCCGGATCGTCGAGCCCCAGCCCCCCGATCTCCTCGATGCGCCGCAGTCGATAGAGCACGGTGTTGCGGTGGAGATGGAGGCGCTGCGCGGTGTCGGTCGGCGAGCCGTGGCAGTGGAAGAAGGCGTCCAGCGTCTCCATCAGGCGGGAGCCGGTGCGCTCGTCGTAGGCCACCAGCTGCCCGGCGGTCTGGCGGTAGAAGTCCTCCAGCTCCGCGTGCTGGGTCATCGCCACCAGGAGCCGGTGCAGTCCCAGGTCGGCGAAGGCGGCGACGGCGCGGGGCGTCTGCAGCCGGGCGCTGATCCGCAGCGCGTGCTCCGCCTCGCGATGCGACTGGCGCACCCCCTGGGGACCGCTGCGCGAGCGCCCCACCCCCACCTGGACCTCCTCGCGCGCCGCCGCCGCGCAGTCGGCCCGCAGCGACTCGGCGACCGCCCGGCTGCGCCCGGGTGCGTCGCCGTCGTCAGGAGCCAGGACGCAGACGGTGCCGTCGTGGCCGGTCAGCAGCGCACCGGGGGCGCTCCTCGCCAGGCATCGGCGGGCCGCCACCAGCAGCGTCTCCACCGCGGCGGTCGCCGAGTTGCGGCCACGAACGACCAGAACGCTGAAGGGCCGGCCCACCTCGAAGCCGAGACGATGGGCACGTTCGGTGACGCCGGCATCCGACCCGTACGAGCCCTCCACCAGCGCCGCCACCAGCTCCCCCTCGAGGTCGTCGCGAGCGCGCAGGACGGCGCGCTCGCGGTCCAGCTCGATGGCGCAGGCGGAGGCTCCACGAGCCACCGCGACGCGCTCCAGCTGGCCCATCCGGTGCTCCTCGCCGATCAGTGACACGAAGCCGTGAACCCCGTCGCGTCCCGGGATCGGGGCCACCAGCCGCGTCAGTCCCCGGGGCAGGCTGAACTCGTTGACCGGCGGGTCGGCCGCCGGCACCGTCTGCCCCGCCACCCAGCGGAGCAGCTCCTCGCCGTTGCCGAGGGCCTGGCGCACCGTGGCGGGCAGCTCACCGGCGACGCTGCGCAGCTTTCCTGTGGCATCGTGCCAGGCGACCACGTGCTCGGTCACCTCCCCCAGCCGGGCCACGATGGCGTCCGTCCCCGCCCCTCCCAGGGCGAGCTGCAGGAGCTCCATCTGGAGCAGCTGGGCGCGCTCGTGGAGCACGGTGCGCTGCTCGACGATGTAGCGCACCACCGACTGCTGGATCTCCGAGACGTGCAAGCCGTCGGGGAGGCGCAGCAGCGGCATGAGGCGGCGCTCGGCGACGACGAGGCTGGCCGGCGAGGCGTCGCCGACCACCGCGACGGCGACGCCTCCCTTCTCCGCCAGACCGTTGATCACGTCGGCGAGGTCGAGGCGCTCGTCGAGAAGACGGATCGAGGACACCGGCACCAGCGCCATCTCGCCTCCCTTGATGGCCTCGAATGCAGGCGGTCGGGTGCGCAGGGTCGTCGCCCACTCGACGCGGCGGTCGAGCCCGGCTCCCCCCCCGAGGAGCTCGGTGCCCTCCGGGAGCGCGCCCCGCCAGACGTCGGCAACGGTGATGAGCGCGGTCTCCATC
>JBOHUD010000001.1:0-52832 GCA_050734155.1 Candidatus Dormibacteria bacterium | reverse complement strand
GTCCCGGGCACGTCGAGCCCGGCGAGCACAGCCACGACGCGACCCAGGTTGAAGCCCTGCTCGCCCCCGGGAAGCCCGCATCCGCAGATCAGGTCCTCGATGTCCCCGGGATGGAGCTGCGGCACCTGCTCGAGCACCCTGGTGACGACGTGGGCGCCGAGGTCGTCGGGGCGCACGCTGGCGAGCGACCCCTTGGCGGCTCGCCCGATCGGCGATCGCCCGGCAGCGACGACAACGGCCTCAGGCACGCTCCGTCACCCCACCTCGAAGAGTTCCTGTGGCAGCGCGTGCAGCCGCTCCACGGCGCCGTCCGCGGTCAGCAGGTAGTCGTCGCTGGCCCAGAATGAGCGGGTGCGCCTCATGCCTGACCCGGGATTATCGTGTCTCGGGGAGGACCGTGGACAGCGCGGAATCCAGTGACCCGTTACGGCACGAGCACCAGCCGGCCGCGCACACCTCCTGAGGCGAAGCTGGTGTGAGCCAGAGCAGCCTCGTCGAACCCGAACGTGGCGGCCACCCGTGTGGTGAGCCGTCCGCCCTCGGCCAGGGCAACGAGCTCACGCAGCTGGCCCGCGTCGCTGTGCATCATCACCTGCGGCATCCGAATTCTGCTCCCAACCCGGTGATGAAACCGTCGTCCTGAAGGCCTCCGATGCCGAGGACGCGGAGCCCTCGCTGGAGCCCCAGCTCGGCCGCGTACGCTCCGACCGCCCCGGCGGCGCCGGTGATCGCGAGCGCGCTCCCCACCGCCAACCTCAGCGCATCCAGCGATTGCAGGGCCGCCAAGCCATTGGCATGGATGGTGGACGCGGCGGCGGTGGATAGGCCGGCGGGCGCCGGTGCCAGATTCGAGCTGTGGAGGACGATGAACTCCGCCTGGGTACCGGCCTGCGCAAACATCGGGTTGGAAACACCGACCACGGAGTCCCCCGGCGCGAGATCCGCGACGCCGGCGCCCACGGCGTCCACCGCACCAGCCATGTCCCATCCCAGCACGCGGTGACTTATGCGTGATACCATCACGCTTCTGGATGATCATAGCACGCAAGTGCGTGACCTTGTCAAGTTTTATCGCTTACAATGGGGCGGATGGACGGGCGAGCCGCGAACGATCCGCCCGCAGAGGTGCCGAGGGCGCTCGGCCGGCTTCGCGTCGCGTTGGAAGACGCCTACACGCAGACGGCCCGCGATCTGGGTCTCACGGCCCAGCAGGCCGACCTGCTGTGCGCCGCCCTGCGACCAGCCGCGGTTGGCGACATCGCCCAGCAGCTGCGGTGTGATCGCTCCAACGTCAGCCGACTGGTCGATCGCGCGTCCGCTCGAGACCTGGTCACCCGGCGCGAGGCCGAGGAGGACGCCAGGGTCAAGGTCATCGAGCTCACCGCCGCAGGGGAGCGCCTGGCGCGGGACTTCATGGCAGGGCTCGAGTCTCGGACGGCGGCGCTTCGCGCCGGCTGGTCGAGCCAGCAACAGGAGTCCGCCACCCGCATGCTGCATGAGATCTCCGACGCGCTCGACAGCCCACGTCGGCTGCCCCCCCGCCGCCAGCGCAAAGCCAGGAGCGGGTGAGGCTCCGGTCAGTCGTCGAGGTCCTGGCGCAGCTCACCGGCGGTGAGACGGCCGGCGGCGAACATCCGCGCCACCGCCTGCTGCACGCCGACCGACATCGACGGGTAGGCGTGGATGGCCTGTGCGATCCGACCGGCGAAGGCATGCACCTGCATGCCGATGGCGAGCTCGTGGATCAGCTCGCCGGCGCCGGCACCGATGATGTGCGCTCCCAGCAGGGACCCGCCGGCGGCGTGACCGAGCAGCGGCTTGCCCGACGTGATCACCTTGATCAGGCCCTCCGTCTGGCGGTTGATGACCGCGCGGTCGATGGCGGTGAAGGGCAGCGTCGTGACCCGGACATCGTCCCCGTGCTGGCGACGCGCCTCCGGTTCAGTGAGTCCCAGGTGGGCGATCTCTGGGTCGGTGAAGATCACCCAGGGGACGACGCGATACGACGCCTTGCGTCGCTTGCCCAGGGCATTGCTCATGGCCAGGCGCCCCTGGTATGAGGCAACGTGGGTGAACGCGAGGATGCCGGTGACGTCGCCCGCGGCGTAGACGCCGTCCAGTGAGGTGCGCAGGTGCAGGTCGACGACGATGCCCGCGGGTCCGACCGCCACGCCAGCCGCCTCGAGGCCCATTCCCTCGACGTTGGGGGTGCGTCCGGCGGCCACCAGCACCGCGTCACCCTCCAGGGTGGCGCCGGATCCAGCGACGCTGAGGTCGACCTGGACCGCCGCGCCCGCGGTGGACACCTTGCCGATCCGCGCCCCCAGGATGAATTTGACGCCCTCCGCCTCGAGGGCGCGGCGGATCACCGGCGCCACGTCGGGGTCTTCGCGCGGCAGCAGCTCGGGCGCGACGTCGATCACGTGCACTGCGGTGCCCAGCCGCGTCAACGCCTGCGCCAGCTCGAGCCCGATCGGCCCAGCCCCGATGATGAGCAGGCGCCGTGGCTGTTCCTGGAGGGAGAAGACCGTCTCGTTGGTGAGGAAGTCGACGGCGTCGAGGCCGGGTATGGACGGTGCGGCCGGGCGGCTCCCGGTGCAGAGCACGATGCGGTGGGCCTCGATGTGGCCGTCGTCGAGGGCGAGGCGATGGGGATCCACAAGGCGGGCGTGGCCGCGGCGTACGTCGATCCCCGCCCGCTGCAGGTGCGCGGCGTCCTCATAGCGGGCGATGCGCGCGATGCTGTCGTGCACGTGGGCCATGACGGCGACAAAGTCGACCTCGATGCCGGTGACGCGCACGCCGAAGGCGCCGGCGTGCCGTGCCGTGTGACAGACGCGCGCGGCTTCGATGAGCGCCTTGGACGGCACGCACCCGTTCCACGTGCACTCGCCACCAAGCTCGCCGGCGGTGACCAGCACCACCTTCTTCCTGGCGGCAGCGGCACTCTGCGCAGCGGAGAGCCCCGCCGCCCCGCCCCCGACCACGGCCACGTCGTATCCCTGGCTCACCGGCCGCCCGCCTCGGCGAAGCTGTCGCCGTCGCAGAACACCAGGCACGCGTTGTGGCCACCGAAACCGAAGGACGTCGAGATGGTGTGGTGCAGCGGGGCGGCACGCCCGACCTGAGGAACGTAGTCGAGATCGCACTCCGGGTCGGGGTTTTCGAGGTTGATGGTCGGCGGGATGAACCCGTCGCGCATGGCCAGCAGGGTCACGATCGCCTCAAAGGCTCCGGCGGCCCCGAGCAGGTGGCCCGTCATCGACTTGGTCGAGGAGATCGGCACGGTGGGCGCGCGCTCCCCGAAGACGGCCTTGAAAGCGCGGGTCTCGGCGACATCGTTGAGCTCGGTGCCGGTGCCGTGGGCGTTGACGTAGTCGACGTCGGCCGGCTCGAGCCCGGCGCGCGCGAGCGCTGTGCGCATGCAGCGCACGGCTCCCTCGGCGCTCGGATCGGGGGCGGTGATGTGGTGCGCGTCGGCCGTGGCCGAGTAGCCGGCGACCTCGCCGTACACCTGAGCGCCGCGCGCCAGGGCGTGGTCGCGTTCCTCGAGGACCAGCACGGCGGCACCCTCGGCCGCCACGAAGCCGTCGCGCTCCCTGTCGAACGGCCGCGAGGCGCGTTCCGGCTCGCTGTTGCGCGTCGACAGCGCCCGCGCCGCGCCGAAGATCGCCATGCCCGTCGCCGTGACCGCCGCCTCGGTGCCACCGGCGAGGACGGCGGTGGCGTCGCCGCGGCGGATCCAGCCGGCCCCCTGCCCGATGGCATCCGCGCCGGTCGCGCAGGCGCTGACCACGGCGATGTTCGGCCCGCGCGCGCCGAGGTCGATGGCAACCATCCCCGGGGCCATGTCGACGAGCGCCGCCGCGGCAGCGAAGGGGGAGACCCGCGAGGGACCGGCCGAATCGACCACCCTGGTGGCTCGTTCGATGACGTCGAGCCCGCCGATGCCCGAGCCTATGCACACCGCCACTTGCGCTGCCATCGGCGCGATCTCGAGGCGGCTGTCGGCCACCGCCTCCCGCGCGGCGGCCATGGCGAGCAGGATCGGACGGGACATGCGGCGAGCCTCCTTGGTGCCGATCACAGCAGCGGCGTCGAACTGCTTGACCTCGCCGGCGATCCGGGAGGGAAACCCGGCGGCGTCGAAGTGCGTGATCGGGCCCACCCCGCTGCGGCCGCAACGGACAGCGTCCCAGGTGGCGGCCACGCTGTGGCCGAGAGGGGTGATCATGCCGATGCCGGTCACCACCACGCGGCTGCGCGGTGTGTCAGCCATGGTTCACCCTGGAGCTGCGCGCGTCCCATGCGCCGGTGCTGCCGTGGTCACGCAGGAGGTGCCGGCGCACCCGCGTGGTCGGCGTCTTGGGAAGCTCCGCAACGATGCGCTGGTAGCGGGGGACCATGAAGCGCGGCAGCTCTGAGCGCAGGAACGCGTGCAGCGCAGCGTGGTCGAAGACCTCGCTCTGATCGCTGGGCACGACACACAGCAGGATCTCCTCCTCGACGCCGTCGGCGGCGGCCACCCCGACGGCGGCGCACTCGCTCACCGCGGGGTGCGCCGCGGCGACGGCCTCGATGGCGGCGGGTGCGATCATCTCGCCGCGGCAGCGGATCGCGTCACGGAGCCGGCCGCGGAACACCAGGTCGCCGCCCTCCTCACGGCTGAGGAGGTCACCGGTGTGGTACCAGCCGTCGGCGTCGAGCTGGGCACCCGGCGGCTCGCCGTGGTACCCGTCGAAGATCACGTGCGGCGCGCTGGGGCGCATCCACAGCTCACCGGCCTCTCCGTCCGCAACCGCGCGGCCCCCGGCGGAGACGAGCCGCGCCTCCCAGCGCTGCGTCGGGCGGCCGACGGTGCCGGGCCGCACCTCGCCCGCCGCTGGCCGCGTCCAGCAGGAGGCGGTCTCCGTCTGCCCCCACACATCCTCGAGCACGAGGTCGAAGCGTTCCTCGAACTGTCGCCAGCGATCAGCGGGGGCTGCGCTGCCCATCGCCCGACGGACGGGATTGTCGGCATCGTCCGATCGCTGCGGGCGTGACCCGAGGACGCTGATGATCGTCCCCACGTATGGGAAGAACACCGCGCCCACCTCCCTGGTGCGAGCCCAGAACGAGAACGGGTCGAAGCGGCGGTCGACGACCAGGCAACCCCCGCACATCATGGTGCCGAGCAGGGTTCCCTGGCACGTCGTATGGAACAGTGGAAGGCACGAGTACGCCGTCTCCCCGGGCTCGAGGCGAACCAGCTCGGCAGCGTAGCTGACCGCGTGCAGCGCCTCGGCGTTGCGGCTCCAGACGACACCCTTGGGCTCGCCGGTGGTTCCCGAGGTGAACATCAGCTTTGCCGGTGCCGCCGGGTCGGGCGCCGGCAATGCCGGCGGGTCTGTGCTGCAGCGCTCGATCGCAGCATGGAAACCGTCGCTGCCGCTGCCGGGTCCCGCCACGATGACGTGCTCCAGCCTGGGGAGGTCGCCGCGGATGCTCTCGACGGCGCCGACCAGGTCGAGGTCACACACCAGGACGCTGCTGGCCACGCTCGCCATGATGCTCAGCAGCGGGCGGCCGCTCAGCAGCGCGTTCAACGGCAGGAACACCGCCCCAATCTTGGTGCACGCGAACCAGGTCGCCGCGATCGCCGCGCCATTCTGACAGCGGGTCATGACCACCGAGCCCTCGCTCACGCCGCGGTCGAGAAGCAGGTGCGCTGTTGCATTGGCCATCCGATCGAGCTCCGCGTACGACAGGGCGCCGCTCTCGGTGACCAGCAGGGTCGCGGGTCCGTGCCGTTCGACCTGCTCAGCGATGAGCTCGGGCAGCGACTGCTGAGCCGTCTCGGTGCCGATCACGACGGGGCTCCAGGGCGGGCGACCGAGACCAGATCCCCCATGCGAAGGGCCAGCACGCGATCGGCGAATGGCCGGACGCGGTCGCTGTCGTGCTCCACAACCACAATCGACGCTCCACCGGCGGCGATGCCTGTCAGCTCGACCAGGAGACGGTCGCGCAGATCATCGGCGAGGGCCGCAAGCGGTTCGTCGAGCAGCACCAGGCGGGGCCTGCTGTAGAGACCGCGAGCCAGGGCCACGAGGCGCTGCTCACCGCCGCTGAGCAGACCTGCCGCCGTGTTCGCGAAGCGGGCGATGCCGAAGCGCTCGAGCAGCCCGGCGACCGGCTCCGGGTGTGCCCGGCGGCCCATCGCGAACGCTGCCAGCTCCACGTTCTCGCGCACTGTCATGCTGGAGAAGAGACGCCGCTGCTGGTGGATGAGGCTCAGCCCGCAGCGGGCGACGTGATCCGCGCCACGACCGTCGATGCGCAGGCCATCGAGCCGCACCTCGCCGGCCGACGGCCGCAGCACCCCGGCCACGGACTCGAGCAGGGTGCTCTTGCCGGAGCCGTTGGCGCCGGTGATGAGCACGAACTCGCCGGCATCCACTGACATGGTGAGGCCGCGGATGACCGTCTGGCTGCCGCGTCGCGACCACAGACCCGTCACCGACAGACGCGCGGTCATGCCGGGACCTCGACCAGCCGGTCGGTGCTCACCTCGCCGGCCAGCACGCCGGCCGTGCGGCCCTCCAGTACGGTCGCGGTGGGTCCCTCGTCGATGAGGCGGCCCTGGCGCATCACCACCAGGCGGTCACAGACGGCGGCCACCACGCCGAGGTCGTGCTCGACCATGACGATGGCGCACCCCGCCGCGGCCGTCTGGCGGAGCGCCTGCAGCACATCCCGGGCGTGGTCAGGAAAGAGCCCGGCGGTGGGCTCGTCCAGGACGAGCAGCGACGGCCGGCCCACGAGCGCACGGGCCAGCTCGACCCGCCGCCGCTGACCATGGGAGAGCTCGCGAGCACACGTCTCGGCGAGGTCGCCGATGCCGAGCTGGTCGAGAGTGGCGCGGGCGCGCCGGCGCCGCGTCTGGCGACGCCAGGTCCGGCCGACGTGGAGACCGAGCTGCACGTTGCGGCTGACGTCGAGCGGTTCGAGAAGACGCGTGGTCTGGAAGGTGCGTGCCAGGCCGGCGCGGGCCGCTGCAACCGGCCCCGCGCCGGTGACGTCGCGGCCGTCGATCTGGACGCGCCCGCTCTGGGTGCGGAGCACCCCGCTGATGGCGTCGAGCAGAGTCGTCTTGCCGCAGCCGTTGGCCCCGATGATCCCCAGCACCTCGCCGCTGCGCGCCCGCAGGTCCACGCCGTCGAGCGCGTGGATGCCACCGAAGGAGTGGCCGAGCCCGGTCGCGCACAGCCGGCTCATGCCGGCTGGCCCGCGGTCGCCGGCGACCAGCGACGGCGGCGCAACGTGCCACCACGGTACAGGACAATGAGGACGATGGCTGCACCCACCGCCGCCGTCTCGATCGTCGGAGAGCCGCTGAGCGCGTCCTGCAGCACCGCGATGAAGGCGGCAGCCAGGAGCACGGCATAGACGCGTCCGGCCCCGGCGAGCAGCACCATGACCGCGATCAGCACGGAGAGCACGATGTCGAACGTGGGCGGGCTGACCGCGCCGATGGCAGCTGCTTCGAGCCAGCCGGCGACGCCCGCGAAAGCCCCCGAGATGGCGAAGGCCGCGACCTTGTAGGCGCCGGTTCGCACACCCGCGCTGCGCGCCAGCACCACGTCGTCGCGGATCGACTCCATGGCAAGGCCGGTGCGCGACCCCTTGAGGCGGTCGACGATGAGCACGCACCCCACCAGGGCCACGATGGCGACGATGTAGAGGCCGTGCTCGTCGATGATCGGCGTGCCCGCCAGCTGGAGCGCGGGCACGCCGGAGATGCCGCCATTGCCGCCTGTCACCGGCGTCCAGTCGAGCATCACCAACTGCACCAGCTGTCCGAGCGCGAGCGTGACCACCGCGAGAAGGTCGCCGGCGACGCGCAGGGCGCACAGCCCCACGATCGCACCGGCGGCACCGGCCAGCACCACCGCCGCGGGCAGCGTGAGCCAGAGGTCGACACCGACTCTCGACGAAAGGATCGCAGTCGCGTAGGCGCCGACTCCGTAGAGCGCTGCATGGGCCATGGTGAACTGGCCGCAGAAGCCGAAGACGACGACATAGCCGAGGGCGAGCACCCCGTAGGTGGCTGCGCTGCGGCCCACGCTGGCGATGTGCTGCGAGGAGGTCAGCAGCGGCAGGGATGCGACGGCGAGGAGCAGCGGCAGGCGTGCGTGGTGGAGATGGCGACGTGCCGCGGTCGCCAGGGAGCGGTGGGCACGGCCGCCGACGACCGCGAGTGCTCGAGGAGGGTCACTCCTCAAGTGGCACCTCCTTGACGGTGGTTGGTGAGGTCTGCCGGTAGCCGGTGTCGAACACGAAGCGGCCGGCAGCGATGTGGTAGTACCAGAGCGTCGCCTGCAGGCGCGCGCCCGACTGATCGAAGGTCAGGGGCCCGACGCCCGTGTCGGCGATGCTCACCCGGTGCAGGGCCGCTGCCAGGCCACTTCTCTGCGACGGTCCGGCCTCCATGGCCCTGGCCACCGCCAGCACGGCCTCGTAGGTGAAGGCGGTGGGGTCGGGGATCACGTCGGTGTGGAACCTCGCGAAGTACGCGGCGCGCAACGACCGTGATGCCGGTGTGCTGCGCTTGGGGTCCGTGGGCGTCTGGCCGACCAGGCCCTCGCCGTCCGTGCCGGCGATGCTGAGAAAAGATTGGCTGAAGGTGACCGCCTCGGTGTCGACCACCGCCACCCTGCTGCCGGCAGCACGGATCTGGTGCAGCTGGGCCGCGTCATCGGAGGTGAGGCCGGCCATGGCGACGACGTCCGGGTGGTTCTGCAGGGCATTGGCGACGAATCCCTGGGTGTTCTTGTCACCGAGCGTGTAGGTCTCGGTGTCGACGATGGAACCGCCGAGGGACCGGAAGCGCTGAGCGAACAGCGTCGCCATCTGGGTGCCGAACGCGGCGTTGGCCTGGAGGATCGCCGCTCGCCGGTGGCCCAGCTCGTAGGCGCGGTCGGCGGCGGAGAACGCGTACGCGGGGAAGGTGGGCGGCACCACGAACACGTTGCGAAATGGCTTGGAGAGGATCTGCGCGGAAGATGCGTACGTGGACATGTAGGTGAGCTGCGCTCGCTCGAGAACCGGGGCTGTGGCGATCGCCGCGTCGCTGAATCCGGTGCCGAGGAATGCCCATTCCTGGCTGTTGTCGATGACCTGGTGAGCGATTGCGACGCTGCGATCCACGCTCTCGGTGTCGTCGTAGCTGTCGATGACGATCTTGGCGCCCCTGTAGGGTCCGGAGGCGATCCCGCCGGCGTTGTTGACCTGCTCGGCTGCCAGGCGGGCACCGTCGAGGATGTGCTGACCGTCGGCGGCCGCGTCGCCGGTCAGGGGGCCGACCACAGCGAGGTGGATGTCGGCGGGGTGGCCCGACGGGGTCGAGCCGGTCGATCCGCAGGCGCTCAGCAGCAGAACGGCGGCGGCGGCGAGACGTGCCTGGGATCGTTTGAGGGGTGAAATCCCGACTCCTGGAGAGGTGCGGCAGGGCCGCCGGGTCATGGGCGTGAGGTGATCGCCCGCCGGCGGATGCCGTTGGGCCGGGCCAGGATGAGCACCACGAGGGCCACGAGGGCGTAGGCGTCCGCCCAGCTGGAGCCGATCACCACCTGTGCTACGGCATTGAGCGCCCCGAGGATCATTCCCCCGGCGGCGGCGCCGCGGAGCGAGCCTCCGCCGACGATGGCGGCGGTGAATGCGAGCAGGGTGGTGCGCCAGCCCATCTCAGCGCCGGCGCTGCGCACGTGCGCCGCCACCAGCACCCCGCCGAACGCACCCACGAGCCCGGCGGCGGCGTAGACGAAGGCCGCCAGCCGGCGCACCGGGATCCCGGTCAGCGCGGCGCCAAGCGGATCGTCGCGGACCGCCACCAGGGCCCGGCCCCACCGCCGCCGGAACAGGACCGCGGTCAGGGCGCCGGTCACCGCGAGGAGAAGCGCCGCCCCGAGCGCGGTGGCGTCCACGGCGGTGGTGCCGACCACGACCGAACCGCTGCCGAGCACGGGTGGAAACGCGCGATCGTCGGCGCCGAACGGTGCCAGGGCGAGGTTGCGGAGCACGAGCGCGGCGCCAACGGTGGCGATGATCGGGGCCAGACGGTCGTCGCCGCCGCGCAACGGGCCGACGACGAGGCGATCCACCAGGAGGGAGGCGACCAGGGCCGCACCCAGAGCCACCACCAGCGCCAGCGCGATGCTGTGCGTGGTCGAGTAGACCACCGCCGACAGCAGGACTGCCAGTCCGACCGTGTCGCCGAACGCCAGGTTGGCCTCGCCCAGCAGTTGATAGGACGCGGTGAAACCCACGGCCAGGACGGCGTAGAGCACCCCGACGGAGAGCGCGACGGCGAGCGTGGTGGCGAGGGGACCGCTCACCGCAAGCTCTCCGGGACCAGCGGTGCGACGCGAAGCATCCCGCGATTTTGCCCCCGGCGCACCGCCTCGGTAGGTGCCTCAGCGACCGGGCGGGAAGAAGATCCGCTGGGGGACGTGCGGCGATGATTCGGTCGGCACCGTCGCTGCGTTGTCGAAACCGAGACGCTGGCCACCGCGATCGACCCCGTTGGCGAGCAGCTCCGCGGCGATGGCTGCCCAGAGCTGATCGTCGGTCAGGGCACGAAGGTTGGGCTCCCGGCCGGACCGCACCACGTCGAAGATCTCCAGCGCGGTGGGGTTCCGTTGCGCGAAGCGCGGGCCCTGGAGCGGCTCCGTCCTCCCCGCGACCCCCGGGCCGCCGGGTCCGCCGTGACAGGACAGGCAGGTCTGGGTGTACACCATGGAGCCCGCCGCCGCCTGGGCGCGGAAGGCGGGCTCTGGGATCAGTGCGCTGACGATGGCGGCGGCACCCACCAAACCAACCACCGCGATGAGCAGCGCAAGCAGCCTACGGGGCATCGAGCGAGCCCTCCCCCGACCCGTCGGCGACGAGGATCTTCAGAGGCGCCGATGCGGGGCTGGGGAACGCGACCACGCCCGCGCCGGTGTGACCGGGAGCCACGGTGAGGCCGTCGAGATGGTCGACGGGCACATACACAGCCGGCGGGACCGGGGTGTAGCGGTGGCCGTTGCGGTCGATCAGCGTGAAGGCCGCGGCGTGGATGGTGTGGTGGCCGGCTGCGGTCGACACCCTGATCACCGCGTAGAGCAGATGCGCGCCGCTGCCGTCGTCGGGAGCGTCGGCCAGCTGGTCGAGCGCGAACGTCTGCGTTCCCATCGTGAGGGTGGGGATGGACCTCGACCTCAGGGTGAGAGCCGATGCCCCACACGCGGCGACAAGGGTGATGAACGCGACCGCGCCAACCGCGAGCAACCCGCCGCGGCGCGACCGAGGATGCCCCCGCCGCACCGTTGGCGCGGCGGCGCGATCGAACGGTTGGCTCGTCGCGGTCGCTTGCACCACGCCACCATCATGGCCGCGGCGCCGCGCAGGCCGGCGGCCCTGAACTCAGCATCGGCACCACTGCGGTGGCGAACAGCCATCACCACACAATGGATGGATGGGTGCCGGTCACGACCGAAGCGTCGATCTCGATGGCCCGGTGCACTACCGGGAGTGGCCGGCCTCGGGCCGTCTGACCTTCGTTTGCCTGCACTCCGTGGGTGGGTCGCATCTGCACTGGAACGCGGTCGCACCTGGGCTGGCGCGGCACGGCCGCGTGGTTGCGGTCGACCTGCCGGGCTTCGGGCTCACGCCGCGCCTGGGGCGTGGGGGGCGCCTCGAGCAGAACCAGCGGCTGCTCTCTGGCTTCCTCGCGACCATCGCGCCGGGAGGCGACGCGGTTCTGGTGGGGCATTCCATGGGGGGCGGCCTGGCCATCCTGCAAGCAGCGGCCGAGCCGGATTCCGTTGCCGGGCTTGTGCTCTCCGGCTCGGCCTTCCCCGCCGCCCGGGGAGACCTGAGCGATCGGGCAGCGTTCGCGTGGTACCTGGCACATCGGGCGAGGATGCGAGGCCGGGCGCTCCTGCGCAGCGGCGGGCGGGTGCGGTCGGTTGGGGATGTGGTCGGCGCCAGCCTCCGCGGTGGCGCTGCGGATCCCCGCAGCATCGACGCGCAGATCATTCGCGACAGCGTGATGCTGGCGAGAACCGCCCAACCGGCGCGGGATACCGCGCAAGCCTTTGTGGAGGCGGCGCGATCGACGTTCTCGCTGCTCTCCCACCCCGCCCACTTCCGCACCCTGTTGAACCGCATCGCCTGTCCGGTGCTGCTCCTCCATGGGGGCCGCGATCGGACGGTGCCAGTGGCCTTCGCGGAGCGCGTCGCTCATGACCACCCTGCCTGGCGTCTGGTTGTCTTCGCCGACCTGGGACACCTGATCCAGCTGGAGGCGAGTGAGCGATGGCTGGCGGCGGTCGAGCAATGGCTGCCCTCGCTGGTGGGTGACTCACAATGAGGCGCGATGTGGTCATCGTCGGTGGCGGCCACAACGGCCTGGTGGCCGCCTGTTACCTTGCCGGCGCGGGGCGCGACGTGCTCGTGCTCGAGGCACTCGACCGCCCCGGTGGCGGGTCACGCACCGAGGAGGTGATCCCGGGCTACCGGTTCGACCTCCATTCGGCAGCCCACAACATGACCAGCATTCCCGCCGACCTCGGGCTGGGCGACGCCGGCCTCGACTACCTGGAGATGGACCCCTTCTCGGTGGCCGTGCACGACGATGGCCGCCGGGTGCGGTTCTGGCGCTCGGTGCAGAGGACTGTCGACTCGATCGCCGAGCACGACAGCGCCGAGGCGCGGGCATACCGGCAGTTCCTCGAAATCGCGTTCCCGGTGGTGGACGCTGTCATGCCCGCAATCCGCGGGGAGACGTCGTGGAAGGATGCTCCCCGGCGACTCCGCTCGGTGGCTCGCGTCCTCCGGCGCGGTCCGATGGTTGCGGGGCGCGACCTCCTGGCGCCGTACGACACGCTGCTCCGCCGCCACCTCCGCAGCGACCTCACCCGCGGCCCGGTCGCGGCCTTCGCCGCCCATGCTGCAGTCAGCCCGACGCTGCCCGGAGGCGCGATGTACGGCTTCTGGCAGGCCGCATACCACAGGTACGGGCAGTGGCATGCGCGGGGAGGGGCCCAGGGATTGACCGACGCGCTCATGGTCCGCTTGCGCGCTCTCGGCGGCGAGGTGCGCTGCTCCGCGCGGGTGGTGAGCATCGACGCCGCACCCGGCCGCGTCCGCGGGGTGACGCTCGAGGATGGCGAGCGCATCGACGCCGCAACAGTCGTCACCGCCATCAATCCCCAGACGGCGCTGCTCGAGCTCCTCCAGCCGCCCCTGGCGGGTCGCGCGGGCCGCGACCTCGCCGCGGTCCGCCGCGGCAACGTGGTCCAGGCTCTCATCCATGTCGCCACCGACCGGCTGCCCGAATATCCCAATGCCGGCGCCGGCGACTGGAACGGTCTGCAGAGCTATGTGGACCGGCTCGATGACCTTGCCACGGCATGGAATGCTGCCGAGGCGCGACAGCTCCCCGCCCCGCTGCCGCTGTATGCGTTCACCCCGTCGGCCCTCGACGATGGCCTCGCGCCCGCCGGACACCACACGGTGTACCTGGCCTGCCCCGCCGCGCCGTCCATCGTCGAGGGTGGTTGGGCTGCACGCCGCGATGAGTTCGTCGATCGCGCCTTCGATGTAGTCGAGAGCAGAGCACCGGGATTCCGTCGCTCGATCGTGAGTTGGAGGACCTGGACACCCGACGAGATGGAGCGCGAAGAGGGGTGGCCGGGAGGCCATCCCATGCACATCGACATCGCCCTCGACCAGCTGGGCCCGATGCGACCGACCAGATCGCTCGCGCGCCATCGCACGCCGCTTACCGGTCTCTACATCTCCGGTGCCGGAACCAGCCCCGCGGGGGGAATCGTGGGCACGCCCGGCAGGCTGGCGGCGCGTGCGGTGATCCGCGATCAGCGCCCGGGCCGCAGGTCGAGGAGAGGCCGCGGGAATTGGTGAGGGCCGCCGGCGCGGGGGCGAGCTGGACCACCGGGGCACGAGGCTCGTCACCCCAGTGTCGGCGCTGTCCACCCTCCACCACTCGGTGGTCAGCCGCGTGCAGCGCAGAGGTGGTGTCAGGATCCCAGAGGGACGGATGACCCGGTCAGCGGGATGGTCGATGACGCGAGTGTGCCCCGCTCGATGCGCAGAAGTGTCATGTTCGCCAGCGGCTCCCAGCCGTCGCCGGCACGCTGCGGGAAGCCTGATGACGCGACCACGATGGAATCCGCGCGGTTCCGGTAGCGAAGGTCGTAGAACGCGGTGTCCGGTTGGCTCGACTGCGAGGTGCCGCCCGAGGTCTGGCTGAGCGACGGAACCCGGGTCGGATCGTGGGCACTGATGACGAAGAGCGCGTCCGGGGTGAGCAGCATGGCGTTCAGGCTGGTGGGGTTGAGGTCGGCAAAGAGGTGTTGCACGACGGAGGCCACGGCCTCGTGCACGGTGTCGCCGCCGTCGAGCCGCGCCACGATGGCCAGGAAGTAGCGCTCGCTGTCGGTGGTGCCGCGCATCTGGGGGATCCACGCGGACGGCAGGATCTCGTCCCAGCGCTCCTGGGGATGGATGGCGCCGTTGTGCGCGAACGTCCACTGGCCATGGGTGAATGGGTGGGTGTTGGCGGGGACGATGGGCAGGCCGTGGGTCGCCCAGCGCATGTGCACCAGGCCGCAATCACCGGCCGCCGTGGTGGTGAGCATCGCGAAGCGGGGGTCGTCCGCCGCGGTGGTGGTGGAGTGCTCGATCGCCGGTGCGCGGGGGTCGCCGTTGCCGTCGACAGCCCACCACGCCATCCCCCAGCCGTCGGCATGCTGCCGGGAGAGCGCCGTGAAGGCGTCGAGCTCGCGGTCGCCGAGCGCCTCGGCCACGGTGAGGGGTTCCCGCCCTGCCCAGCCGAGCAGACGGCACATCAGACGTACCTCCCCATGCCACCGGCCACGTCGATGGATGTACCGGTGAGGTAGCTGGCGCGGTCGCCGGCGAGAAAGGCGACGATTCCGCTCACCTCGTCAACGGTGCCGAACCGCCCCAGGGGCACCTCGTCCCTGGCGAGGCCGGCGAAGAATTCCTCGGCGCTCCGGTCGGGGGCGCGGCGCTGCCGGATGCGCTCCCATTGCGGCGTCACCACGAAGCCGATGTTGACGCTGTGCACCAGGATTCCATCGGGCCCGAGCTCACGCGCCAGCGCCTTGGAGAGGTTGAGGCACGCGGCCCGGTTGACGGTGGTGGCGAAGAAGGTCGGGTCCGGGTAGCGCGCGTACACCGAGTTGATGTTGATGACCCGGGGCGCTGCGCTGGCCCGGAGGTGGGGGAGGGCCTCGCGGGTGCAGCGGATCTGCGAGAAGAGCTTGACGTCGATGTCCCCGCGCCAGTCCTCGTCGGTCAGCGACTCGAAGTTGCCTGGATGCGCGGCTCCGGCGTTGTTGACGAGGATGTCGAGCCCGCCGAGGGCTTGGACGCTGCGACGCACGAGGTCGATCACCTGTCCCGGGTCGGTCACGTCGGCGACCTGGGAGTGAACGGTGCGTCCAGATCCGCGCAGCCGCTGGGCCGCCGCCTCGACCTCGCCAGCGTGGCGGGCGCAGATGGCGACGTCGGCTCCCTCGGCGGTCAGCTCCTCAGCTATGGCCAGACCAATGCCCTTGGATCCTCCGGTGACCAGAGCGCGCCTGCCGGTGAGCTTGAGGTCCAACCTAAACCCCCGCGCCGGCCGGTGGCGTCTGCCTGCTCGCGTGGTCGAGCAGCGACCGTCGCGGCGGGTTGAACACGTCCATCTCCCGGCACGTCGTGTCCCTGGTTCGCGCGCCGTGGGACACCCAGCTGGGGATCACGGCAACGTCCCCGGCGCGCATGGTGCGCGCATCGCCCTCGATGTCGAACTCGAACTCGCCCTCGAGCACGACCACGATCTGCTCCTCCTCATGGACATGCATCGGGGCCTCTGTGTTGGGCTCGAAGGTAACGAAGTTGACCATCGTCCGCTCACCGAGGACGGGACGGAAGGCGAGGCCGGGAACGAACTCCACCGATGGGATCTCGTCGACGTTGACGTAGCGCCCGGGGGCGGGGGGAACGCCGCCCGCCTCGCTGCTGAAGTGCTCCGGTGGGGCGGTCGTCATGGCTGGCGCTCCTTCCAGGGTGGCTTGACAGTGCGTTCGCCGACCGGCAGACTTTGGCCGCTGAACCGTGGCGCGCGAGAGGGGATGTTGGCCGAAGTGGTGAGCGAATGGCAAGTCCACGGCACGAGGAGCCTAACGGATGGCTGACAGCGTGACGCCCCTGAGCGGCCTGGCCGAGGTCGTCGCCCGGCAGGTCCGTCCGGCTGTGCTCGATGCCGTCGACCTTCAGATCCTGCAGCTGCTCGCGGGCGAGGCGCGGATGTCGCAGCGCAGCCTGGCGCGCGCCCTCGGAATGTCGCCCCCCGCCGTGGGAGAGCGCATCGCGCGGCTGGAGCGGGCCGGCGTGATTCGCGGCTACACGATCGACATCGGCTGGCCGGAGGCGGGCTTCCCCGTGACCGTGGTCCTCACCATCCTCGCGGTGCAGGGGTACTCATTGGCGCCGGTCATCGAGGCGCTGCGCGAGCTGCCCGAGGTGGAGGACGTGTGCATCGTCACCGGCCCGAGCGACCTGCTGGCGCGGGTCGTGGTTCGCGACCACAACCATCTGCGCCAGCTCCTGCTGGAGCGGGTCTGGCAGATCCCCGGGGTGCAGCGCACCGAGACCCTGGTGACGCTCGCCGAGATGCAGCCCAAGAGGTTCGCGATCCAGCTGCTCGATTCGATGCGAGCAGGGTGCGACACTCGGGTGCGCCAGGGGGGGGCGGCGTGATCAAGGAGGAGCGCGCGGCCAACCAGGGCGTCGGCACACCCGGCTTCGTCGCCCGGCACGGCCTGCACACCGAGGAGCAGCGCGCCGCGGCGCAGGCTGTGGCCGCCGAGATCCGCGAGAGGGATCTGCGCACCGTCCGGGTGGTGATCGCCGACCAGCACGGCATCTCCCGCACCAAGTTCCTCTCCGCCGACGCCGCGATCGCAGCGATGAGCAACGGCGCCGACTTCTCCGGCGCCATCTACAGCCTCGACACGGCCAACAGCGTCTTCCCGCCGGCATTCGTGGAGGGCGGCGGCTTCGGGATCCCCGAGTTCACGGGCTTTCCCGACGTGGTCATCGTTCCCGACCCGCAGACGTTCCGCGTGCTGCCCTGGGCGGACCGCACCGGCTGGGTGCTCTGTGACGTGTACTTCGGCAACGGCACACCGATGCCACTGGACGGCCGGGCCATCATGCGTGAGCAGCTGCGCCGGCTCCAGGCCGCCGGCTTTGGATACGCCGCCGGGCTGGAGGTCGAGTACTACATCGTCCGCCTGGCCGATCAGCGCACCGCGCTGGAGGCGACGGGCATGCCCCCGCCTCCGCCCGCGGTCGACATCTTCGAGCAGGGCTACCAGTTCCTCTCCGAGAACCGCCTCGACGGCGTGGAGAGCACCCTGCGCGCGCTCCGTGATGGGCTTTACGACGTCGGCATCCCACCGCGGTCGATGGAGGACGAGTGGGGGCCCGGCCAGATGGAGTTCACCTTCGCCCCGCTCGCGGGGCTGACCGCCGCCGACGCGATGATCCTGTTTCGCACCGCCGTGAAGTCGATCTGCCGGCGCCATGGTCTGCTGGCCACCTTCATGTGCTGGCCGGCGCTGCCCAACTTCTTCCCGTCGGGCTGGCATCTCCACGAGTCGCTCACACACGCAGAGAGCGGCGACAACGCCTTCGCCTCCGACAGCGAGATGCTCTCCCCGGTGGGACGGCAGTTCGTGGCGGGCCTGCTCGAGCACGCCAAGCCCATGACCATCTTCACCACGCCGACCGTCAACGGCTATGGACGCTTCCGCCCCTACTCGTTCGCTCCTGAGCGGATCGGCTGGGCGCTGGAGAACCGCGGCGCCATGGTGCGGGTGCAGGGTGGCAAGGGCGACACCGGCACGCACCTGGAGAACCGGCTCGGTGAGCCGGCCGCCAACCCCTACCTCTACATGGCCGCCAACATCGCGGCCGGCCTCGACGGGATCGGCCGAGGCATCGAGCCCCCGCCCCTGGTGACCGCCGACCCCTACGCGGAGGGCGAGCCGCTGCCGGCGTCGCTGGCCGCGGCGATCACCGCGCTCGAGGGCGACGTGATGTTCCGGCGCGCCTTCGGAGATGCTTTCATCGATTACTACCTGATGATGAAGCGCGCTGAGAACGCACGGTACCAGGCTGCCGTCGCCGAGAGTCCCCCACCCGACGGCGCCGTGGTTTCGGAGTGGGAGATGCGTGAGTACTTCGAGGTCTACTGACGCATGGCCCTTCAGCACATCGTCCTCTTCTCCTTTCCGCAGGAGCTCTCGACCGAGGACTACGACGACATGAGAGCGCAGGTGGCCTCCTGGCCGGAGGCGATCGGCGGCATGAGCAGGTTGCGTTTCGGCGCGGATCTCAGCGGGGAGCGGACGCGGGGCTATTCCCGGCTGCTCTGCATGGAGTTCGCCAGCGTCGACGACCTGAAGCGCTACCAGCAGCATCCCGTGCACCAGGCGTTTCACCGCTGGATCACGGAGCGGCAGTGCACGCCGCTGGCGTTCGATTACTTCATCGACGAGGACACGGTTCTCATGCCTGAGGACCGCAGCAGCAGAGAGGAGGCGAGGCGATGAGTGTCACCCGAAGCCCACAACCGGAGCTGGCCTCCGGACCAGGGTTGGTCGTCGGCGGATCGAACACCCTGGCGCGCGGCTCGCTGAGCACCTGGGACGCGACCGCCATCTCGATCTCGGTGCTCTCCCCGGGCATGGCCATGCTTCTCAATGTGCCCGGGGTGGCCATCGTGGCGGGCGGCTCGACACCGCTCGCCTTCCTGTTCGGCGGCGTTGGGGTGCTCGCGCTCGCCTTTGTGATCGTGGGTTTCACGCGCCGCATGGCGTCGGCCGGATACGCCTACACGTACGCCTCGAGATCCATCGGCAAGGAGGGCGGCTTCGTCGCCGGATGGCTGTACGCGTTCGGCTTCGCATGCTTCGTGCCCATGACCATGGCCGGGGTGGCCGGGCTGGCCATCAACCTGCTCGGGCTCAACACCAACCTCTGGTTCCCGTTCTTCCTCATCGGCATGGCGCTGCTGGTGGTGCTCACGATCATCCGCATCAAGGTCACCACCCGCGTCCAGCTCCTGGTGGGCGCCATCACCGTGGGGCTGATCGTGTTGGTCGACCTCTTCGTGGTCGGCAAGGGGGGCAGCAGCGGCAACTCGGTGCAGCCGTTCACCTTCGGGCACACCGTGTCGGGCGGCTTCAACGGCGTGTTCTACGGGATCATCCTCGGGGTCACCTCGTACATCGGCTTCGAGACCGCGGCCGACTTCGGTGAGGAGACGTCCAACCCGCGCCGCTCGATCCCGATCGCGATCATCGCCGCCACCGGCATCGCCATCGTCCTCTACCTGCTGACCACCTACGCGATGACGATCGGCTTCGGCATCAACAACGGCGCCACCTTCGGCGGCGATTCGTACGCGCTCAAGACGATCGCAGGCAAGTTCATCGGGGGTCCCTTCTCGACCCTGATCGAGATCGGAGGAATGCTCTCCGCCTTCATCGTCTGCGTCGCCTGCGCCACGGCTTCAGCGCGGACTCTCTTCGCCATGGGTCGCGAGGGGGTGATACCGACATGGTTCTCCCGGACCCACCCGCGCTTCAAGACCCCTGTCAACGCCACCGTCACCGTCGCCCTGGTCGCCACCGCGGCGGCGGCTCTCATCGGATTCGTCTTCCCCCAGGCCGCGTTTGGCGGCGCGACCACAACCGTCTACTTCTTCTACGCCACCATGGGGACGCTGGCGGTCATCGTCGTCTACGTCATGCTCTGCCTGGGCGGGATGGCCTTCTTCCGGCGCACCAAGGCGAGCTACAACATCGTTCTGCATGGGGTGGTGCCGCTGGTCGGGGCTGCGGTCTTCGCCGCCGCGCTGTATGGCTCTGTGTACCCGCAGCCGCCGTTCCCGCTCAACTGGACGCCGTACATCACCGCTGCGTGGCTGGTGATCGGCATCATCGCCGTGGTGGGGTTGCGATCGCGGAATCCTGCCGCGGTGGGGCGGATCGGCTCCATCCTTGGTGAGGAGGGGGGCGAGGACGCCAAGCTGCTTGGATGATCGATGACCACGTCCACCCCTTCCCGCTCACGTTCGAGCCACTGGACCTCGCCGGGTTCAGCCTCGACGTGGCGGGGGGAGAGGAGGCCGACCGCCGCCGCCTGAAGCTGGAGCCCAGCCGCCTGTACACGGAGATGCTGCGCGTCCGCCTGGCTCGCCACCTGGGGTGTGCGCCGGCAGACGCCGTCACGGTGCGCGACGAGGTCGCTCGGCGTGACTGGACCGGTTATGTGCGCGGGCTGTTCGCAGACTCGGGCACCACCGGGATGCTCATGGACGCCGGGTGGCAGGGACTGCCGCCGGGTGGCGCCCAGCGCTTCGCCGACGCGGCGGGCGTGGCGGTGTGGGAGCTGGCCCGGCTCGAGCCGGTCATCGACCGGCTGCTCGGCGAGGAACGCGGCGCGCAGGAGATCCTCGACGCCGCCGACCTGTTCATGGCGACGGCGGTGGACGACGGGGCGGTGGGGTTCAAGACGGTGCTCGCGTATCGGACCGGGCTGGCGGTGGACGCCGACGTCAGCCTCGAGCGCGCGGCACGTGAGCTCGCCGCCGACCGAGCGGCCGGCACGCCGGTGCGCCGCTGCGGCAAGGCGCTCCGCGACCTCCTGTTCATGCGCGTCCTCGCACGATGCGCCGATCTCGACCGGCCGCTGCAGGTGCACACGGGCTACGGCGACTCGGAGATCCGTCTCGCCGAGTCCGACCCGCTGCTGCTGGAAGAGGCCCTGCGCACCCCGGCGGGCTCGAGCGCCGACGTCGTGCTCATCCACGCGTCGTTCCCCTGGCACGAGCAGGCGGGGTACCTCGCCAGCGTGCGTCCCCACGTCTGGACGGAGCTCTCGCTCTGCAACCTCTTCAGCCCCGCCACCACGGCGGACCGCCTGCTGCGCCTGCTCGACGTCGCGCCGGCGGGGCGGATCACACTGGGCAGCGACGGGCACGGGGCACCGGAGAGCCACTGGTTCGGCTCCTCGGTGGTTCGCGAGGGCTGGCACACGGTGCGCGAGCGCCTGGATGGCGCGGTGAGCGACAGCTGGCTCGACGAGGCGGGGGAGCGACTCTTCCTGACCAACGCGTGCGAGCTCTACCGCCTGCCTGGGACGGGGCCGCCGTCGTGAGACTCCTTCCAGTGCCCGTCAATCCGGCGGCGGTGGCCATGCCGTCCTCGGGCATCCGCGAGATCATGTACGCCGCCTTGGAGCGGGACGACGTCATCCGGCTCGAGGTCGGCGAGCCGGACTTCCCGACCCCTGGTCACATCGTCGACGCCGCCCACTCCGCGGCGATGGGAGGGCACACGGGCTACGTGGACAGCGCCGGGATCCCGCCGCTGCGTGAAGCGCTGGCCACCAAGGTGCACGAGCACAACGGCTACCTGGTGTCGCCCGACCAGGTGATCGTCTGCCAAGGTGGGGTGCAGGGCATCTTCGCGACGTTGCTGGCCCTCACACGGGCGGGGGACGAGGTGCTGCTGCCCGACCCGGCGTGGCCGAACTACCTCATGATGGCGCGGCTGCTCAACCTCCGCGCGGTGGGGTACCCGCTGACCGTCGATGCCGGCTTCCTGCCCACCGTCGGGACGCTGGAGAGGCTGGTCACCGCGCGAACGCGGCTGATCCTGCTCAACTCGCCGTCCAACCCTCTCGGGGTGATCATCGACCGATCCCGGATGACCGAGCTGCTCGAGTTCGCCGACGGTCACGGCCTCTGGACGCTCTCGGACGAGTGCTACGACCAGATCACCTTCGACGACAGCTTCGTCAGTCCCGCGTCGATCGCGCCGGAACACGTGGTGTCGGTGTACAGCTTCTCCAAGACGTACGCGATGACCGGCTGGCGGGTGGGGTACGTGGCCGCGCCACGTGAGGTGGCACCAACGCTGGCGAAATGCCAGGAGCCGCTCCTGTCGTGCGTCAACACGCCGGCGCAGTTCGCCGCGCTCGCCGCCGTGACCGGGGCACAGGAGGTGGTGGCAGCCATGCGGGATGCGTACCGAGAACGGCGCGACGCCGCGCTGGGCGTCCTGGAGGGCACCCCGCTGCACGCCCTCACGCCCCAGGGAGCGTTCTACCTCTGGGTCGACGTCCGCAGCACCGGGCTTCCTTCGCGCGATCTCGCGCTGCGGCTTCTGGAGGAGTGCGGCGTCGCAGTGGCGCCGGGGATCGCTTTCGGGGAGAGGGGAGAGGGGTTCATAAGGGTTTCGCTGGCCTCCTCGGCGGATCACCTGACCGAGGGTCTGCGCCGCCTGGTCGATTTCGCAGCTGCACCGGCTGGCGGGTGACCCCCGGCGTGGGCCGAGCACCGGTGGTCTGCGCCGAGGTGCTGGAGGTGGCGCTGCCCCTGCTGCGACCGTTCGTCACCGGCTTTGGGATCACCGACACGCGGCGAACCGTGTTGATCCACCTCCGCGACGAGGAGGGCCACGAGGGGTGGGGCGAGGCGCCGGCGCTCGACCATCCCTACTACCTCCCCGAGACGACCGCCTCGACCTACGCGATGGCAGCCGAGTTCGCGCTGCCGCTCGCGCTCGCCGCGTCCGGTCTCGAGCCCGATGTGGTCGCCGAGGCGATGGGTCGCATCAAGGGCAACACCTTCGCGCGGGCCGGGGTGGAGGCATCCTTCTGGTCACTGCAGGCGGAGGCGGAGGCAACGACATTGAAAGCGCTGCTGGGCGGCGAGCGCGAGCGTGTGCCCGTGGGGGAGAGCGTGAGCATCGGGGACAGTGTCGGCGAGACCCTCGAGGAGGTCGGCCTCCGCCTGCGGCAGGGATACCAGCGCATCAAGCTCAAGATCCGGCCGGGGTGGGATGTCGAGCCGGTCGCAGCAGTCCGCACCGCATTCGGCGCCGACGTCCTGCTCCAGGTCGATGCCAACGCGGCCTACTCGCTCGAGGATGCCGACATGCTGCGCCGGCTCGATCGGTACGACCTGACCTGCATCGAGCAGCCGCTCGCCTGGGACGCCCTGCTCGAGCACGCCGAGCTGCAGCGATCCCTGTCCACCCCGGTCTGCCTGGACGAGTCGCTCCGCTCCTTCGATGACGTGCGCCGCGCCCTGGACATCGGCGCGTGCCGCAACGTCAACCTCAAGCCCGCTCGCGTGGGCGGCCTCACCGAGTCCCTGCGCATCGTCGAGCTGTGCCGCTCGCGTGGGGTTCCCCTGTGGTGCGGCGGGATGCTGGAGTCCGGCATCGGGAGGGCCGGCAACCTTGCCCTCTGCTCGGTCAACGGGTTCACCGACCCAGCCGACATGTCGCCGGCGTCGGTGCTGTTCGAGTGGGACCTGGTCGACCCGACCTTCGAGGTGCGACCCGACGGGACGGTTGCCGTCCCCAACGCCCCCGGCCTCGGATTTTCAGTACGGCTCGACCGGGTGACGGCGCAGACGCTGCGCAGCGCCGTGGTGCGGGACCCCGGCAGCAGGCAGGGTGTGAGAAGGGGAGTGCACTGAGATGACGATGACCATAGCCCTGGAAACCGGGGTCGGCGCCGCGCGGGAGAGGCGGGAGGAGATTCTTGCCGCGCCGGGATTCGGCCAGGCGTTCAGCGATCACATGGTGACCATGAGATGGACGGCCGAGCGCGCCTGGCACGACGGCGTGCTCAGGCCCCATGCGCCGCTCTCGCTGGCGCCCGGAACAACCGTCTTCCACAATGGCCAGGCCGTCTTCGAAGGCTTCAAGGCATACAGGCAGGCCAGCGGCGTCGTGGCCATGTTCCGGCCCGACGCCAATGCGGCCCGATTCGCGCGGTCGGCACAGCGCCTTGCGCTGCCCGCCCTGCCGGCCGAGGACCTCCTGGCCGCGGCCGACCTGCTGGTGCGGACGGATGCAGCATGGGTGCCCGACGGCGAGGAGATGAGCCTCTACCTGCGCCCGTTCATGTTCGGCTCCACGGTGGGCTTGACCGTCCGCCCCGCCACCGAGGTGACCTTTGTGCTGATCGCCTCGCCGGTGGGCGCCTATTTCGCGTCGGGGCCGAAGCCGCTGTCGGTGTGGGTGTCCGAGGAGTGGTCGCGGGCTGCACCCGGCGGCACGGGCGCGGCCAAGTTCTCGGGAAACTACGCGGGCAGCCTGGTGTCCGTTCAAGAGGCCTTCAACCACGGCTGCGACCAGGTCGTGTTCCTGGATGTCGTCGAGCGCAGGTGGGTTGAGGAGCTGGGTGGCATGAACCTGTTCTTTGTTTTCGACGGTGCCAGCCTGGTGACCCCGGAGCTGACCGGCACGATCCTCGGAGGTGTGACCCGCGACTCGCTCCTGACACTGGCGGCAGACCTGGGCTACACAGCGGTCGAACGAAGAGTGTCCGTCGAGGAGTGGCGCGATGGAGTTCGCGACGGTCACATCACCGAGGTCTTCGCCTGCGGCACCGCCGCGGTGATCACGCCGATCAGAGAGGTGAGGTGGTCCGGGGGCCAGGTGGCCACGCTGAGCCAGGAGATCGGCCCCTGCGCCGCCCGCCTGCGGTCGGCGCTGCTGGACATTCAGTTCGGACGCGCCCCCGACGACCACGGCTGGATGCGGCCTGTGGTGATGTCCCCGGAGCACTGACCGAGCCGGCACCGTGGCGCGAGCGGCCATGGCCATGGATCACGGTGGCCGGGCATCAGACGATTGTGTCTAGTCCACTCCCGATTTCTGTACTCTGGACGCGGGCGCGGACAGTCGAGGTGACTGCGGTGGCGGTGGGCTGCCAGAGGATGGCCAAGGGCAGAAGATGACGGAGCTTGCCAAGCAGCGGTGCGATGCCTGCACGGGCGACACCCCTGTGCTGACGGCCGACGAGGTCGCGCGGCTCGAGGGTGAGATATCAGCGGAATGGTCGGTGCACGAAGGGGCAGCGCTGGTGCGCCGGCAGCGCTTCGAGGACTTCGCCCGAGCATTCCAACGCGCGACTGCGGTGGCGGCCATCGCCGAAGAGGAGGGCCACCATCCTGAGCTCACCGTCGGGTGGGGGCACTTGGACATCGTCATCACCACGCACGCCGTGGGGGGTCTCACCCGCAACGACTTCATCCTCGCGGCCAAGATCGACGAGCTGAGCGCATGATCGGCGCCTCGTCGCCGCCCCAGACTGGTGTCGCGGCGTGGCTCCGTCGTACCATCGGGCACTCGATTCCAGCAGCTTGCATTGGAGGGAGCGCGAGGATCACCAAGCTCGGTAGGGTGATGGTGCCGGTGTCCGACCAGGATCAGGCGATCAGCTTCTACACGACGACACTTGGATTCTCTGTGCTCGCCGACGTCCCGTTCGGTGAGGGCGACCGCTGGGTCGAGGTGGCTCCGCGCGATGGCGGCGCCGCGCTCGCTCTGGTCCGCACCCCAGGGCGACTACCAGCCGGGGCGTATCACCGGCATCGCACTGGAGTCTCCTGACGTGGCGGCCACCCACGCAGAGCTGAGGGACAAGGGCGTCGACGTCGACGCCGAGCTGATGGGCGGTGAGGGAGACGTGCCGCCGATGTTCTTCTTCCGCGACAACAACAAGAACCACCTGCTGGTCGTCCGGGCTTCGTAACCGACGGCCGTGACGGTGCGGGGCATCGGGCCAGACATCGTGTCACCGCTGGTCCGCCAGCGGCGCCGGTCTTCTGGCGCGGCGGAGCCGGTACGCGCATCCGCTGTTGGGCAGCGGACCGCGAGGCTCGACTGTAACCCTGACCCCGGCACCGCGCAGGGCACCCTCCAGGATTCCGGCTTGAACACCGCACACGACCTCTCTGGCGCCGGCGCAGGCCTCGAGGAAGATGCAGTTGCCCGCCAGGATCTCGTCGCCGGCAACCGAGTATTCAGCCCCGAACCACCCTAGGGGTAGGAGCGCTTCGGCGACGGAGTGGGCTCGCCGAAGAGCCAGCTGCTCGCCGATGCGCACGCCGGATTCCCTGCTCGCGGCGGTGCCGTCAACGCCGAGAGCGGTGATGCCGGTGGCCAGGACGCTGGAGAGGGCCATGAACTGTCGAGCGGGGAAGGTCATGGCGAGAACGCCGCTTCGCACTGAGTACAGCGCGGCCGGCTTGCCTGGTCGCCCGCGTCGTTGCGACCTCTCCAGGTACCCCAGAGCCGTCAGCCGTTCCAGGTGGGTGAAGGCGACGGTCCGATGAACTCCGGTGAGCCGGGAGAGCTCGTCGATCGTGTGCGCACCGCCATCACGGACGAGCGCGAGCAGGATCCGGCGCCGGGTCGGATCTTGAAGAGCACTGACCAGGCGGTCCAGTTCAGCCGGGTGCGCGGGTTCCGCGAGGGGCTCGCAAAGCGGGGGCTCACTTTCCGGGCGCTTGGTCACCGGAGCCAATCTAGCATATGTAGCGGCTTGACACTATATACGTCGCCACGTCAGCATGTGCCCAGCGACACACCCGCTCCATTCCGAACTCGTGAGGGCCATGCCTGTGACCGAGAGCCTCGTTGATCGAATCATCCGGCGGCAGACGTGGCTGGAGAGGGTGGCGGATGCGCTGCAGGGCGCCGTCGGCGCCGTGTACGGAGCGCTGGGCCGGCCGGGCCGAGGCCTCAAGAACCTCATGCACGGGACCGTCCTCCTGGGACATCCGCTGCATCCCGCCATCAGCGACCTGCCCATCGGCGCCTGGGCGGGCGGCGTGGTCGCGGACTACGTCGCGCACTTCACGACCGCTGTGCCGACGCAGGCGGGCGACGTGGCCCTCGCCTTCGGTCTGTCCAGCGGCGTCCTCGCCGCGCTCACCGGCCTGACCGATTATCACGAAACCTTTGGTCATGAGCGTCGTCTGGCCACCGCGCATGGCCTGACCATGGTCGCCGTGGTGGCTCTGGAGGCGGCCTCGCTCGGGCTGCGCTGGTGGGGTTCACCCTCTCTGCACACGCTGGCGGTGGGACTGTCGACGGTGGGTTTCGTCGGTGTTGCGGCGGGCGGGTACCTGGGCGGACACCTCGTCTTCGGCATCGGAACCATGGTGAACCGCAACGCCTTCGCGGCCGGACCAGACGACTATGTGGCGGTCGGCTCGGCCAACGACTTCCCCGAAGGCGAGCTGCGCCGTGTCCAGGCTGCCGGCATGGCCGCCCTCGTGGTTCGACAGGCGGGCAGGCTTCACGCCATCGCAGCGGTCTGCTCGCACGCCGGCGGCCCACTCGATGAAGGCACCCTGGAGGGCACCCGGGTGACCTGTCCGTGGCACGGCTCGGTCTTCTCCCTCGAATCCGGCCGTTGCCTGCGGGGACCCGCCACCTTCGACCAGCCCACATTTGACATTCGCGAGCGGGAGGGGCGCGTCGAGCTGAAGCTGAGCACGCCAGGTCACTGAGCGCCATGGCAGGCCCCGACGAGAGGGTGGAACGTGGCCGCCCCCAGTCCAGCCTCGGCCTGCAGCCGGGCCGGTGCTGCGGGGAGTCGACGAACTCCTCGCCGCCGCCCCGGCCGCGCGTCGGGGTGCCGGTGGACCTGGTCGAGGGCCTGCTTCGCCACATCGGCGAGGATCCAACCCGTGACGGGCTGCGGCGAACGCCCGAGCGCGTGACTCGATCCCTGCGGGCGCTCACCGCCGGGTACGGGCAGGATGTCTCCGAAGTGGTCAACGGCGCCATCTTCGCGGAGAGCTATTCGGAGATGGTGGTGGTCCGCGACATCGAGGTCTACAGTCTCTGCGAGCATCACCTGTTGCCCTTTTTCGGTCGGGCGCATGTCGCCTATGTTCCCAACGGGCAGCTGATCGGTCTGAGCAAGCTCCCCCGAGTGGTCGAGATCTTCGCGAGGCGGCTCCAGGTGCAAGAACGTCTCACCACCCAGGTGGCGGACGCCCTCGACGCCGTCCTCTCACCCCTAGGAGTCGGGGTGGTCATCGAGGCGATGCACCTCTGCATGATGATGCGGGGCATCCAGAAGCAGAACACTCAAACAGTCACGTCGAGCATGCGGGGTGCATTTCTGTCCGACCAGCGGACGCGCCTCGAGTTCATGCGGCTCATCGGCTGTCGGCGAGGCGCCTGAGGTGATCGAGTAGGTAGCGATCAGCCGCACCGGCGAGGCTGCTGCTGATCGACACCACGGCAACGGCGTCACGGAATCGGTCGCCGGGGCGCGCCGCTCAGCACGGGCGCAGCCCCATCACGACGGCAGGTCCGACCCAGCCACTACCCTGGCGTCGCATGCTGGGCAGGTGGGACACGAAGTGGTTGTGGGTGGCGCGATGAGCGTGGGGCTGCCCGACGCTGGTCCAACCGGATCTCTGCTGACGCACTTGGAGGGTGCCCTTTCGGGGATCAGCTACGACAGCGAGGCGCTGATGGGGCTCGACCCAGTCGACAGCCGCCCGCTGCTGGCGCGCTACGACCTCGCCAGGGCCAGGACGGTCGTGACCAGGGACTCGATGCGCGCTCGATCGCAGGGCGGCCTCTGGCGCTGGCATGAGCTGCTGCCGGTCCGCAGATGGGAAGCGGTCGCGACCCTGGGAGAGGGAGCCACGCCGCTTCTTCGTGCAGCGCGCCTGGGATCTGAGCTCGGACTGGCGCGACTCACCATCAAGGCGGAGAGTCTCAACCCCACCGGGTCATTCAAGGCGCGGGGCATGGCAGTTGCGGTCAGCCGCGCCGCTGAGCTGGGGGCGGCACAGCTGGTCGCACCATCGGCGGGCAATGCCGGCGGTGCGCTGGCCGCCTACGCGGGTGTCTGCGGCCTCCCCGCGACTGTGATCATGCCGGCTGATGCGCCGCGGGCCAACCAGGTCGAGGTCGCGGTCACCGGGGCTCGGCTGGTGCTGCTCGACGGCCTCATCTCCGATTGCGGACGGCTTGCCGGAGCGATTGCGCAGAGAACCGGAGCGTTCGACCTCAGCACCTTGAAAGAGCCCTATCGCATTGAGGGCAAGAAGACGATGGGCTTCGAGCTCGCCGAGGATCTCGATTGGGCTCTGCCTGACGTCATCGTCTACCCGACCGGTGGCGGGACCGGGCTGATCGGCATGTGGAAGGCCTTCGACGAACTCGAGGAGCTGGGACTTATCGGGGCCGCTCGCCCACGAATGTTCAGCGTGCAGATGGCGGGATGCGCGCCCATCGTGCGCGCCTGGGAGGCAGGCGAGCGCTTCGCTGCGCCATGGGAAGGCGCCGTGACACGTGCCGCAGGAATGCGCGTCCCCGCGGCCGTCGGTGATTTCCTGATCATCGACTGTCTGCGCGCCTCGGGTGGGGGAGCCGTGGCGGTGCCGGAGTCTGAGCTGGAGCCGATGCAACGACGGGTTGGCGCGCTTGGAGGCGGCTACATCAGCCTCGAGACCGCGGCCACCTTCGCAGCGCTCCAGATGCTTGCCGGCAACGGGGACGTGCTCCGCGACGAGCTGGTCGTGGTCTTTGACACCGGGGCCGGCTTCAAATCGGACCTGCCTCTAGACCTGTCTCTTCCGCGGCCGGTGCCGGCTGATCCCGCTGCCTGGGATGCGATCCTGGCAGGCGGCGAACAGGGCTGAGACCTCGGGGATGCGACGTGTCATCATCGGAACCCACGGCGGCGGCGTGACGCAGGAGGGCTCTGCCCGGTGAACCAGACCCGGCGTGCCTGGACGCACTTCGAGCCGGTCCACGCCATCGTGTACTTCGCCCCCGAGGCGCGCGAACGCTACGCGGAGGCGGGGCTGCGCGGCGGCAGGATGGGCTACTTCGCCTCCCGCTCAGCTCCCATGGGAACGGTGAGCCCGGAGGTGGTCACCGCGGTGTTCCACAACTTCGCGCCGGCGATGGTGCATCGCGCCATTCCCGATGCCTGGAGCTACTCGACCCCCGAGCGCGTCCTCGGCGCCCGTCTCGAAGTCGTCGACGCAGCACTGCGCAGGCTGTGGGGCGCTGACATCGAGTCCTCTGACGTCGCCGAGGCGGCCGATCTTGCGCTTGGAGCGGCGGCACATCTTCATGCCGATGGCCGTGCGCTGTATGCGGGGCACGCGGGCCTGCCCGTACCGGAGTCACCGCACCTCGCGCTGTGGCATGCGTGCACACTGCTCCGCGAGCATCGTTTCGATGGTCACGTCGCGGCGCTCACCATCCACCGGATCGACGGCCTGGAGGCGGTGATCACAGCACACGCGCACGGCAACGGCGTGGATGCGCCCACCATGCGCAGCTTTCGCGGCTGGACTGAGGAGCAGTGGCAGCAGGCCGAAGAGCGGTTGCGAGGGCTCGGCCTCCTCGACGGCAGCGGCGCGCTCACCGACGCAGGGCACAGCCTGCGCGCAGCCGTCGAGCGAACCACGGACGAGCTTGCCTCGGATCCGTGGACGCAGATGGATGGGTCACGGCGCGAGCGCCTGCTCAGCCTGCTCAGGGGACTGGTGACGAAATTGATGGCACCGGGCGGCCTGGTCTACCCCAACCCCATCGGGGTCAGCCCACCCGAGCTCGCCTGAGCACATCGGCGGGAGACGAGGCTCGAAATCGCGACCCCTCCCTCGCTGGGTGGCGGGTCAGTCCTGCATTCGCCCTCGGCGCCCCAGGTGAGCATCAGTATGCGGACAACACCATCGCGAGTGGGAGACGCGATGAGGTCGGCGAGAGCACCACTCCGATGTCGCCGAGCACCCGCGGCCTCTGAACGTTGGATACAGCGCCAGCCGGGACCCGCCCCTCGCGCGGTGAGCCCAGCTCAACGGGTCCACCCCGCCCGGCCTACGCGCGCAGGTCGCGGTGTTCAAAGGCCGCCATCGCGACCAGCGTGAGCAGCAGGGTGAGCCCGACAAGGACCGCCATGCCGACGATGTCGACGCCGCGCGTGAGCGGGTCGTGTCCGGCGTAGTAGTAGAAGAAGGACAGGTATTTCAGCCATGACAGAATGCTGACCAGGGGGGCGAAGCTGTTGATCAGCCAGCCGAGGATGGCGACACCGGCAGCGACCGCGACCGATAGCGAGCGGCGGCCGGTGCCGGCGGCCAGAGCGAGCGCCAATGCCCCGGCGGTGAACCCGAAGCAGGCCAGCAGCAGGGCGAGAGCGGTGATGTGCCCCACGGTGATCCCGCCGCCGCCGAGTGCCACGCCCAAGATCATCCCGGCCCAGGTCCCCGGCAATCGCCAGGGCGCCGATCACCAGCGGCCCATAGACCGAGCCGATCTCGCTGCGAAACCACCCGGTGATGGTGCCGTAGTCGGCGCCGCCCAAGAGCTGTGCGACCCCCTTGGGGATGTTGAGCTTTCCGATGGAGTGTCCGACCGCCGGGAACAGCGCTCCGACGGCGAGCTGGACGGCGATCAGCCCGATGGCCGCGGAGATCGCGCCCGGCAGTCGCAGGCGCAGTGCGATCCTGAATGCCGGCCAGCTCACGCGGGCTGCTCGGCGCTGTAGTAGCGCAGGAAGATGTCCTCGAGATCCTCTTCACGCGGACGAATCGCTCGGACCCGGTGAACTGCCGCGGCTTTCACGACCGCATCAGCGGCACCCTCGAAGGCGATGGTGACCATCCGTCCGTCGGCGTGTGCCTCGGTGATCCCGGGGAGACCGCGGAACTCCTGTGGGTCGACGGGTTCATCGAATTCGATCTCGAGTCGCTGGACAGCGATCCTGCGCATGTTCTCCAGCGAGTCGACGACGACCAGGCGGCCCTCGCGCAGGATCGCCAGCCGGCGAGTGACGCGCTCGACCTCCGACAGGGTGTGCGAGGACAGAAACACCGTGCGCCCCTGAGCGCTGACCTCGTTCAGCAGGGCGTGGAAGCTCTTCTGCACCAGAGGGTCAAGCCCGGCGATCGGTTCATCCAAGATCAACAGTTCGGGCTCGTGCATGAACGCCTGCACCAATCCGAGTTTCTGCCTGCTTCCGGTTGACAGCTCGCGCATCGGTCTGTCCAGGTCGGCGCCCAGCCGCTCGACCAGCGAGTCGCGGACGCGCGGGTCAACTCCACCCCGGAGTTGCGCGAAATACTCGAGCATCACCCGTCCGGTCAGCTTCGGGTACAGAGCCAGATCAACGGGCAGGAATCCGAGCCGGCGACGGATTGCGAGGCTGTCCCTGCCGATGTCGAGTCCGAGGATCTGAGCCGAGCCCGAAGTCGGCGTGATCAGGTTCAGCAGCAGCCGCATGGTGGTCGACTTGCCAGCACCGTTCGGACCCAGGAAGCCGAACACCTCGCCTTGACCCACCTCCAGATCGAGCCCGAACAGTCCGCGTCCCGAGCCGTAGTCCTTCGACAGCCCACTCGTCGTGATCACCGGCGGCGTGCTCATCAGGCGCGTCCGGAAGCCCGGCAGGGTCTAGAATCGATCATGGCATTCAAAGCGGCAACCGGGCAGCCGGCGCCACCGCTACCTCCTCCACGACCCCACCTGGTACGAACCCGTCGCCCGGCGCGAGCGAGTGCTCGACCGCTGGATCGCAACCACCAGTGCAGGGATCGACGAGGTCGGACCCACCTCGCCGGCCGGGCAGCGCCTCGCCGAGAGGCTTGCGTTCTTCGAGTTTCTCCGCGAGGAGATGACCGCAGTCCTCGTCCGCTGGCACGAGAAGCGGGCGAACCACGAACGCCATAATTCCGCCTGAACTCGGGTTCGCGCGGCTCTTTGGGATGGCGGCTGAAGATGACGGGCTGTCGCGGAAGCAATCATGGATTGACGCGACAGGGGTCGACATGGCTGGCGCCGCGCCTCACCGAGCGTGACAATGCCCCTTTGGTGCCACAGCTTGGAGGCGCGAGATCGACGGGTCCCCGGGACACAGCCGTCCCCTCTGGTGTTTGGGATGATCGACCGGATGGGCAGTGACCAGCTCGGACCACTGTCTTTGAACGATCCGCAGGGTGACCGGTCTCCGCCCCCGGGTGCGGGTCTGCGCCGGATGGCAGAGAGCATCGGTGGTGGTGAGGTGGAACATGTCAGGCCACTCGACGCCGGCATCGGTGCCATCACCCACGAGCTCTCGATTGGGTCACAACGACTGGTTCTGAAACGGTTCACGGAGCAGCCCAGCGGAGCGTCGGAGGAGTTTCACAACTTGACGTTGGCCTTGCGGGCGCGCGTCCCCACCCCGGCGCCCGTAGCTTTGGACGAGGACGGACGATGGTTCGGGTCGCCGGCGCTGGTGATGAGCCTTCTTCCAGGGGCTCACAACGTGTTCCCTGTGGACGCGGACTGCTGGATGCGCGAACTCGCGCGCGCTCTCGCGGCTATCCATGACGTATCAGCCGTGGAAGACGGCATTCATCGTCGCCCACGATGGGCACGCTGGACACCGTGGCCCGATGACCCGAGTCCTCGCCTTCGCCGGGTCACGGAGACGATTGCGGAACTTCGGACGATGGCGCCGTTGGAGCCGCCGGTTTTCAGTCATGACGACTTCCACCCCGGCAACGTGCTGTTCGAAGGCGATGTCCTCACGGGCGTGGTCGACTGGGGCGAGATCACATTCGAGCCGCGTCAGGCAGGTGTGGCATATTGCCGCCACTGCCTGGCCATCTTCCCGGGCGATGATGCGCCGGACCGCTTCCTGGCTGCTTATGAAGCCGAGGCGCGAGTGCGGCTTGCCGACCTCTCCTGGTGGGACGTGCTGTGTGGCACACGCGGCCTCCAGCCCGTCGATCATTGGCTTCCAGCCATGGCTGCACTCGGGCTCAATGTCGCGGCCGACGACGTCAGGCACGCCTCAGAAGAGTGGGTGGACCGAGCACTCGCTCGCGCGAGCCGAGCATCAGGCCCCAGACCTTGAGGCGCAGCGGGGCCAAGGGCTGGAAGCCGCCACAATGTCGGGATGCCCTGGGCCACCCAGGACGGATATTCCGTCCGCTTCGACTGGGGGGCGGGTGGAGTTGCCCGCCTCGCTCCCGAGGTTCGCGTGATCGTGATCGTCGGCGTGTTGCGTTTTACAATTGCGGTGAGCACTGCCGTCGACGGGGGAGCCCGGGTCTTTCCCTTTCGATCGGACCATGAGAACCTGGCGGCGTTCGCGTTGTCGCGGAGCGCGATTGTCGCGGACGGAACGGGCCCCCAGGGCTTCTCCCTCTGAAGAAGCCCGGACGTGGGTTCGCCCCGGCCGGGCCCTCCGCATGCCTCACTCAGCCAGGGCACGGCCTGGACACCCTCGCCACCATCAGCATACCGCCAGGGTGGGGACTTGCCGCAAGCGCCCCCGACCTGCCTGACTCTCCATCGTGAGCACACGACATGACGTGGTGATCGCCGGCGGTGGGCCAACCGGCCTGATGTTGGCGGCGGAGCTGACCTTGGCCGGCGTCGATGTTGTCGTCGTCGAACGACGCGCCAGCCAAGCGCTGCACGGGTCGCGGGCCGGCGGACTGCACTCCCGCACCATCGAGGTGCTGGACCAGCGCGGCGTTGCCGACCGGTTTGTCTCTGCGGGAAAGACGTACCCGAGCGTTGGCTACGCGCAAACCCGGTTGGACATCAGCGACTTCCCCACGCGGCACAACTACCTCCTGGGGCTGTGGCAGAGCGACATCGAGCGCATTCTGGCCGGCTGGGTCGAAGAGCTCGGAGTTGCGGCGCTGCGCAGCCGCGAGGTTGCCGGCTTCAGGCAGGACGACGCCGGCGTCGATGTCGAGCTCGCCGACGGCAGCTCACTGCGTGCCGCGTTTCTCGTCGGCTGCGACGGGGGTCGCAGTGTGGTCCGCAAGGCGGCGGAGATCGAGTTCGCCGGCTGGGACGCGACCACCAGCTGGATGATCGCGGAGGTCGAGATGACCGAGGAGCCCGAGGTGGGCGTGCGTCCTGAGGGCGGTGGCATCGGTCCGGTCAATCGGGAGATCGGGGGAAGTCCGTACGGTGTGGTGCTCAGGGAGCAGCAGACCGAGCACGCCACCGAGCCGACTCTCGACGATCTTCGTGCGGCGCTCACCGCCATCTACGGGACGGATTACGGCGCCCACAGCCCGAACCGGATCTCGCGCTTCAGCGACATGACCCGCCAGGCAGTGTCCTACCGGAAGGGCCGGGTGCTGCTGGCCGGGGACGCCGCGCATGTGCATCCGCCACAGGGCGGACAGGGCCTGAACATTGGGCTGCAGGATGCGATGAACCTCGGCTGGAAACTGGCCCAGGTGGTCAGGGGAACATCACCCGCAAGCCTGCTCGAAACGTATCACGCCGAGCGGCATCCGGTCGGGGCTCGCGTGTTGCACAACACCATGGCCCAGGTGGCGCTGGCGACGCCCGATGATCGCCACCAGGCGTTGCGGGAGCAACTGGGTGAGCTGCTGAGCATGGACGAGCCGCGCAGGTACCTCGCCGGGATGCTCAGTGGGCTCGACGTCCACTACGACCTCGGCGAAGGACATCCACTGCTCGGTCGGCGGATGCCAGATCTCGACCTGCAGTCCCCCGATGGCCCCACGCGCGTCTACGCGTGGCTGCACGACGCGCGCCCTGTGCTGCTGAACTTGGGCGAGCCCGGCGGAGTTGACATCGCGCCGTGGGCGGAGCGAGTGCGATTGGTCGAGGCGTCCTATGCAGGCGACTGGGTGCTGCCGGCAATCGGGGCAGTCGCGGCGCCACGCGCGGTGCTGATCCGGCCCGACGGGCATGTCGCCTGGACGGGGGGGCTCCGCGACGCGGCGCTGCTTCGCGCACTCGAGAGGTGGTTCGGGGCCGGCGTCCTCGAGCTCAGGGACATCGACTTGATGATCAGTCGAGGGCTTGAACAATGACATCGCAGCGCTGGACGGCGGCCGACCTCCCTGACATGTCCGGAAAGACCGTGATCGTGACCGGGGCCTCGAGCGGGCTGGGCCTGGCCACCACCCGCCGGCTGGCGCACGCCGGCGCGCGCGTCGTCCTGGCCGTGCGCAATGTCGCCAAGGGGGAGGAGTTTGCGCGCACGGTCGAGGGCACAACCGAGGTGCGCCATCTTGAATTGACGAATCTGGCATCGATCCGCGAGTTCGCCAACGCCGGGATCGGACACATCGACATCCTGATCAACAACGCCGGCATCATGATGGTCCCCTACGGGAAGACGGCTGACGGGTTCGAGTTGCAGATCGGCACCAACCACCTCGGACACTTTGCGCTGACCAATCTGCTTCTGCCTCACATCACAGGCCGCGTGGTGACGATCTCATCCCCGCTGCACGCGCGCGGGCACATCGACCTCGACGATCTCAACTGGGAGCATCGTCCCTACAACTCCGATCGCGCCTATGCGGATTCGAAACAGGCCAACCTGCTCTTCACCCTCGAACTGCAGCGCCGCCTCACCACCAACGGCAGCCGGGTGCGCGCCGTGTCCGCGCACCCGGGGATTGCGAGGACCAATCTCGGCGCCCACCTCGGGGGTCTCAGGGGAGTGGCGGCACGCATCGGCCGGGTCATCGGGCAGGACATCGAGCATGGCGCGCTGCCGACGTTGTACGCCGCGACGCAGGAGATTTCGGGCAACGCGTTCGTCGGCCCGGACGGTGCCGGCCACCTCCGAGGATACCCCGAGCTCGTGCAGCCGTCGAAGACGTCGCAGGATCCAGCCCTAGCCGGCCGCCTGTGGGCCCTTTCGGCGGAGCTGACGCACGCCGGCTCACCGATGCTGTCGTAGTCGCGCCGCCGAGTGGGGAGGCGAGGTTTATTCGGGGGGCTACACTTCGGAAAATGCGCCAGAGCCCGCGCAACCCGCCTGGTGACGAATCCGTCGTCACCATCACGAATCTGGTCAAGCGCTACGGAGCTTCACGGCCGTCGACGACGTGTCCATGTCCATTCAGGAAGGGGAAATCTTCGGGATCATCGGCCCGAACGGCGCTGGAAAGACCACCACAGTCGAATGCACGCCAAGCGGCGCGGCGGCCCGGGCACTTCTCTACTCGGTCTTCAATCAGACACCTCCGGTGACGACCCTGGGCGTCCTGGTTGGCTACGCGCTCGTCTTTGTGCTCGTGGCCGTTCGGTACTTTCGGTGGGAGTAGGGCGACTTCAGCTCTCCGGAGTCACATAGACGGCCTATCGCTTGAACCGCCGTCTGTGGGAGTTTGGTCGGGCACGCTGGTAGTTTCGATACGGGGATCATCTGGACGATTCGCCGTCGCCGCCCTCCATCGCGAGGGCGGTGGCCAGGTCGTGGCGCCACTCGTTGCAGCGCAGTAAGCTGCCCTTCGGGTACTCGAAATCGCACTCGCCGATCACGGTGAAACCGGTCTTGCGACACACGGCGTTCGAAGCCACGTTGTCGACGGAGGGGAAGGCGTACATGTGTGGATGCCTGCCGTCGGACCGTGCTCTCACGATTCCCTCCGTGACCGCGGCGGTGGCGATGCCCCGGCCCTGAAACTCCGGGAGCACAGCCCAACCGATCTCGAACACGTCCTCGTCACGCCATTCGCGGTCCCAGTACAGCACCGACCCCACTGCCGTGCCGGTGGCGTCGTCGACGACCTTGAACGCCCGGCCCTCGTGAGCCGGCATCTGCTGGTAGCGCCGCTGACGGTCGGCTACCTTCTCGGAGCTCTCCGGTCCACCGAGGTGCAGCTTCATCTCGGGCGCGTTGAGACTTTCGAGGAGAGGGAGATCGCCCTCGTCCCACAACTCAAGGTGCACCGCGCACGCGTCGTGCATGAAGCCGGATGCCACGCCCATTACATCTGCACCGCGATGGCTGGACGATTCAATTGGCCTGCGCAGGCACCTCGTATGGCGTCGCCAGCTGGAAGTAGTTGCCGTCGGGATCGGCGATCGTAGCCAACCAGAAATGGTCGCCCATCTCATAGGGCTCTTTGACCACCGTCGCGCCGAGACCCTTTACACGCTCGAACTCACCCTTCACGTCAGGCGTGTCGAAGAAGAAGATGATCCTCCCCGGTGCGGCATTTTGACCGCGGACTTCCGAGTGTTCGCCGATGCTGAAGAAGCATCCGCCGAGCGACCAACCGGTGAAGCCGCCCTCGGTCATGCTTGGCTGTCCGAGCACATTGGTGTAGAAATCGACAAGTCGCGGTGGGTCGTCGCTCCCGATCATCACGTTACTCAGCTTGAGCACTCTGGGTCCTCCGATGCCGCGTTCGCACCCCGGTGTCAGGGTGGAACCCATCGTCGCAGATTGCTGCACGTCCTGACACCCCTCGAGCCCACCCATGACCCTCGAGCGCACCCGTCAGCGGGTGGCGGCCCAGCGCCAGGCGCGCGGGCTCCAAGGCTGACCCGGGGTCGCCGATCGGCATCAGCCTCACCTCGGAGAACAGCTCGCCGACGTCGGCCCGCGCCAGGTCGTAGCCGCCCAGCCATGACCATGCTTCGGAGACACCGCGGCGACCGGCGCCGCCGGCAGTGACGCGCCCTCGAAGCGCGCAGGCACGAAGTCGACCTCACCGGCGCCGCAGCAGCGCTCGGCGGCGAGCGCGATGAGGTTGGCACCGGGCTCGACAGCGGTTACCCGCAGCCCGCGCGCCAACAGCTGGTACGTCAGCTGGCGGCTGCCGCAGCCGATTTCGAGCACCCGATCACCGGCGCCAAGCCGGCCACGGCGCAGGCATGCGCCACCAGTTCAGGTGGGTACTGGGGGCGGCTGCGATCGTAGTCGCGCGGCACCCGATCGAAGCTGAGCCCCGGCCGGCGGCCGGCGCGAGAATCATCGAAGCGTGCGGCGGCGGCGAGGAAGTCAGGGCGGTGAGCCGTCATCGGCGCAGTATGCCCGGCGAGGATGGATCACCAGCCCGACATTGAGGAGGAGAGCCTGGTGCCTGACTTCGACCACGCCGGTCAGCGTCGCCAGCGAGTCACTGATTAGGGAATTGTCGGCGACGAATGACCGAGTAGCGGGCGACCGATCCCTCCGCTCGGAGTCGAAAAGGCTAGGTATCTGAACCGTCGCCGGACCGAAGGTCGTCCTATTGTTGACAATCGGGAGAATTGCACCGGCGTCGTCCTCGAGCCGGGGTACCGTGGTGCAGTCGGCGACCTCGACGAGGCCCAGATCCTGCGCTGGGACCCGACGGTGGCGGGTCAGTCGCCGGTGCGGCCGTCGATGAGCTCGCGGAGGATGTCGGCATGGCCGGCATGTCGCGCCGTCTCCTCGAGCATGTGCACGAGGATCCAGCGCACCGACTTGTCGGGACGGTGAGGGCCGGGCACGCGTGCCTCGAGCGAGGTCTGCGCTCGCGCGATGTCATCGCTGCGCGCATACGCTGCGCGGTAACCGGCGACGATCTGCTCGGGGTTGTCGGTGTCAAGCACGAGCCATTCGGCATCGGGGTCGTCAGGATCTTCCGGGACCTCTGGACCACCGGCCATCACGGTGGCGAACCACCATTCCTCAACGAGCGTGAGGTGTTTGACGATGCCGAGCAATGTTGTCCGCGATCCGAGCAGACGCCGCGACAGCTGCTCGCGATCCAGGTGGTCGAGCTTTACCAGCACAGCCTCGCGGTACTTGTCGAGGAACGCGATCAGCGTTTCGCGCTCGTCAGCGTCGGAGGGCGTGTGGCCGCGCGTGTCTGGAACGGAGAGAGCTTGGTTCATTCGGCGATCCTAGCAGGGCTTTGAGCCTCGACCCGAGCAGGGCCGGACCGAGCCGAGATTCGCCTCGGGTGCTCACCGAACTCTTCCACCACGTGCCGCGAGAGTGGCGCGTCACGAAGGAGCGGCTCGGCAACCTGGCGGAGATCCCCGGCGGACATCTCGCTGCCATCAGCCATCCCGTCAAGCTGGCCGGCGGTATGGAAGACATCACGCGGGCCTGATGTTGACGTTGAGGTGGAAGACGTTCTCCGGGTCCCACGAGGCCTTGACCTCCGCGAGCCGCGCGTACTTCTCCGGGCCGTACGACGACCGCACGCGATCTTCGTCGACGTCTGTCTGAAAGTTGACGTAGCCGCTTGAATCTCGGGCGTGCGCACGCATAGCATCCCAGAACGCGCGTACCCAGGCGCGCCCCGCCTCGTATGCCTCCTCGGTGGGAGCGTCGCCGCTGATGTTGAACACGTACCCCTCGCTGCGATGACCACCGAAGGCCGTTTCCTCGTCCGTCCTGTTGAGGTACGCTCCTGTCAGCGCGAAGGTGGGACAGAACGCCTGCGGCGAGTTCTTCATGGGCGCGTACTCGGCGATGACCTCGAGCGCGCCGTCGGAGAGCTCGTCGAGGTACAGCGCCTTCTCGTACCCGAAGGTTCCCCAGAGAGCACCGCCGTTGAACATCTGCTGCAGCGCGACGTAGGGGATCGGCGTGACCATCTCGAACAGCGGCGGAATCGACTCGCGGATGGGCGCGATCGCGGCCGCGTGCGCCTCAGGAGAGCCGAAGCCGACGACCAGCAGCGCGTGGCCGGTCATGCCGTGGTACTGCTCGGGGACGAACGGTTCCGGCGGTGCCGAGAGCGCGATGGCGAGAAAGGCATTGGCTGCAGATGGCAGCGTCTTGACGAAGTCGCGACTGAAGCGCAGTGCCTCCGTGCCCCTGTCGAGGCCCCAGAAGAAGAACCCCAGGTTGACCATCGGGCCGACCTCGTGCAGTGCGAGCTCGAAGGAGGTGACAACGCCGAAATTGCCGCCGCCTCCGCGCAACGCCCAGAAGAGGTCGGGGTTCTCGTCGGCGGACGCGTGGACGACGCGTGACTCGGCGGTGACCACCTCGGCGCCAACCAGGTTGTCGCAGCTCAGTCCCGCCTGCTTGGTGAGCCAGCCGACTCCCCCGCCCAGCGTCAGGCCGCCGACGCCGGTATGGCTGATGAACCCGCCCGGTGTGGCAAGGCCATGCTCCTGGGCGGCCGCATCGAGCGCCTCCCACGTCGCTCCGCCGCCACAGGCAGCGCGACGCCTGCCTGGATCGACGCTTACCTGGTTCATGGGACTGAGGTCGATCATCAGACCGCCATCGCAGACGCCAGTTCCGGCGTAGTTGTGACCGCCTCCGCGGACAGCGATCTCCAGTCCGTTGTCTCTGGCGTATCTGATCGCCTCCGCGACCTCCCCGGCGCTCGAGCAGCGCGCGATCAGCGCTGGGCTGCGGTCGATGGCGCCGTTCCACACGGAGCGGGCCGCGTCGTAGCCGTCGTCGCCGGAGATCAGCGCAACGCCGGTGAATGTGCTGCGGAACGCGTCGATGCTGCTTGCGGTCACCTCGGTCACCTCCTCTCACGCTGGAACTGCGCCCGGGAACGGTAACCAATCGCAGCCACCAGGCACCGTGGGCACCCTCCAAGGACGCATGACCGGCCCGACGAGCTGGACAGCGGGAGACGAGACTGGAACTCGCGACCCTTACCTTGGCAAGGTAGCGGCTCAATTCTGTATTCGGGCGGGTCGAAAATGCCCATCGGACCACCACTTACTCCAATTTCCATGCGGCTCCACGCCCGCCCGGTCGCGGTCCAATCTGACCACACCGCGCTCCCGGGGGAGCAAAGTCGGCGCAATCGGTTAGACACCTCTCGACAGACCTACCGTCGGGTCTTCGCGGTCGTCGGGGAGGCTCGGCGCGCCCCCGAGCGAGGCAACCCTCGCCTGAGGAGCTACTGCCACCTCAGAACGCCCTTCCATCCGAAGTTTGGACCGACGATCGCCGCAAACGGGCACCATGACTGTGAGGGCTGTGCAAGCGTGGCGCGGAGCGGTACGGTCATGGCAGGCTTGGAGTGCAATCCATGATTCTCAAAGGGACGTTCCGATCGGCCGGCCGGGGCTTGGCGGCGCTGTTGTGGTTCCGTATTGACGGTGGCTGGATCTACTACGTGGTCCTCGCCGCGTATGGGGTGCTCGTCGCTTCAGCCGTTTACCTGCTCTCGCGACCAGGGTGGCTGACAGTGTTGGGAGCGTTGATCATCTTGATTGACGGCATGACCGTCACGCTTTTCCTGCTTCACCGGTGGCTTACCAAGCGACTCGGGCGGACACACCCTTCGCGCTGAATCCGGAGCTCGAAGGCGCGCTGCTTGATGTGGCACAAGAAGATGCTCATGTTGACCGGTGCCCTCACCGTGAGATTGGTGAGCGGGTACGCTGCTCTGCCAGTCCCGCGTGAGGTGCGACCATCAGGGGTTATTGGCATATGCTCGCCTGCGTCAGCGCGGAGTATCAACCACGACGTGAAACTCCCCAGATCCCCACGATCTGGAATTCTCCACCTTCTTCACAGATCCACGATCTGAAATTCCTCAGGTATCCTCCTCGTCCAACCCCTCGACGATCGCCAACACCGATTCGCGCTGGCCGCGCAGAAATTCCCGCAGCATGTCGTCTTCGGCTTTGCCTTCGTAATCCCAGGCCAAATTCACTCTCGCGCACCGGTGCGTTGACGGCAGGCTCGCAAGCCCACATGATCCCGACTGCGTGAGTGGTCATCCTATCCAACTGACGGATGTCGAGGAGATGGACGCATGACGGCTTTGCAACGAAGGGCACCCAGCGGCGACGAGGGATGCCGGCAGCCGGAGCGCGGCAACCCGAACGCAGCCGCGGAAGCCCCGCCCTCCCTGGCCTAAGACCACTCTGCGGGAGTCGGGAGGCCCGCGGATCCGCGGCAGTGCAGTTGAGTGAGGCATCAATCGCGCAGAATTGGCCGTGATGCAGGACGAACCGGAGCTTGTCGTGCGTAACGCGGAAGCGTGGCTGGCCTGGCTCAACAGCCATCACGCGGACATCGCGGCACTCTGGTTGGTACTGGCAAAGAAGAAGGTGACCGACCCCACCAACCTGACCTACCATGAGGCCCTCAACGCGGCGGTCCGTTACGGGTGGATCGACGGCCAGAGGCGGAGTCGCGACTCGGCGACATTCGTGCAGCGCTACACCCCACGCGGAAAGCGAAGTGTCTGGTCGCAGCGCAACGTGGCACTCGCCGAGCGCCTCATCGCTGCGGGCCTGATGCATGAGCATGGGCTGGCGGAGGTCACCCGTGCTCGGGCCGACGGGCGCTGGGCGGCCGCCTACCCGAGCCCATCGACTGCCGAGATCCCCTCGGATCTCGCGGCAGCATTGCGCGCGGAGCCGCCCGCGCAGGCGACGTTCGCACGCCTCACCAGCCAGAATCGGTACGCCATCCTGTACCGCATTGCCACGGTGAAGCGAGCCAAGACAAGGGCGCGGAGGATCGAACAGTTCGTCGCCATGCTAGGTCGAGGGGAGACCATCCATGCTCAGTCCGGTCCGCGCTGACCACGGATTCAACGCACAGCAGGACGCTCCGGAGCTCGTTCACCCCGGCGACGGGCATGGCCACGATCCCGTCGGCCATGACCGGGCGGCAACACGCTGATCTGCATCGACCCGGCCTGCGGCACGACCTTCGGCGAAAAGCCAAGCGCACGACACCGATGGCACCGGTGCAACTTCGTATTCGAATCAGCCGCGACAGCGGGAGACGAGGCTCGAACTCGCGACCCTTACCTTGGCAAGGTAGCGGCTCAATTCTGTATTCGGGAGGCATCGAAATGGGTCTCAAGACGACTACTTGCCCCCAACTTCCACGGGGTTCCACGCTGGCCACACAGAGTTCGGCCGCTGACCAGGTGGCGTTCCCACCGGAAGCAAATCCGCACCTTTTAGTGGCGGCAGGTCTTCGACGGTCCGCTTGACAGGGTACATTTCGTCGAACTCCGCTTCGCGTCCTGAGGTTGGTTCACCGGGGCCAGCGTGGCGGTCCCTTCGCTTCGGTTAGATAACTGGTCTGGGGGACCAGGGGTCCGCGGTGCGAGTGCGCGCTCCCCGACATCGCACCAACTCCTATTCAGGAAAAGGGGATTCCGGATTCCGGTTAGCTCTACGGTTACGTTCCAGCGCACGAATTAGACCGGCATGACCGTTGCGGTCAACCAGTTCGAGCGCCTGGATCTGCAGCTACTGCGCTCGCCCGGCCTGGGCCACGCGCTCCTCAGCCGCGCGCTGCGCATCCGGGGGCAGGTCCTCGATCTGCTTGCCCTGTGGCTGGCAGCACTCGCCGCCGTCATGCGCATGCTCCGCCCACGTGCGTCCGTCGCAGCACCACCCCTGACTCGTGTCCAGCTCCTCTGCCATGGCGCACCTCTGCTTGCGGGCTAGCTGTCGGCCGAGGGGACTCTGGCCTCCGGCCGCAGCCTTGGATTGCAGGCGTCGGGGGCGTTCACTTTCCGAGCCGAAGTCTCAGATCAGCCTGCCGAGCGAGCAAGGCCGGTAACCCCGAGCAGCGTCAGGACGATGCCCCTGCCGAGGTTTCTGGTGAGCGGCTGGTGCAAGAGGACTGTTGCGAGCAGCACCGTGATGATCACGTACGAGTCCGACGCGGCGGCGGCGACCGAAACGGGAAGCCCGTCGAGACCCACGAAGTAGAAGACCGAGGCGACCCCGATCATGGCACCGACGCCGAAACCGCCCAACGCGCGCTTCGTCATCCGCAATCGTGGTCCTCTGAGGGCGAGTGCCAGCACAGCGACTGCCGTCATGGCGAGGGCCATCAGGCCGTTGAGTTGGGTAGCGTCGAGGCCGTTCAGCGCCGGCTTCTCGAGGAAGGCACCCACTCCGACGATCACGACGTAGTCGCCATGGCTATGCCCGACGAGGACCACGTACGCGGCCAGGAAGCTGAACGACGCTGTCATCGAGCCACCTGCTCGTGTCGACCACGCGATGCAGCAGGCTTCCCGAGAAACCCATCCGTGCGTAGATGGTGCGGACCTCTTCACGCTCTGCCTCTGGGGCGGTCTCGATGTGGGCAGCCTCCCGGCGTCGTTGGGCTCGGTAGTAGTCGCGTAGCCCACCGCACCCATTGAGATCGAGCGTGGTAGCCACGATGTAGAGGCTCGAGAAGCTTGGAATCGCTGTTCTCGGCGAGCGCGTGACCGTGTTGAAACTCGCGGGTCTGGCCGCCACGCTGTTCGGGGTCGTGCTGCTCAGTCATACGCCCGCTCGCTAATCGGAGTCGCCGCTCAAGTTTCGCGGGGATCGGGTGCGTCGGCGTCGATGCCGTAGGACTGGCGCGCCTGCGCAACGGTTTTCGCCTTCATCTCACCCTTGGCGAACAGTCCCCAGAGCACCGCGAGAACGATGTGGGCCGCGTCAATCTCGAAGTGTCGGCGCAATGCGTCGCGTGTATCCGACAGCCCGAACCCATCCGTGCCCAGGGGCACGAACGGCTCGGGCACGAAGCGGCCGATCTGGTCGGCGACGAGCTTGAGGTGATCTGTGACCGCGACGATCGGGGTTTTGTGGTCACCGAGGGCGCGCTGCACATAGGCAACTCTCGGTTCTTCACCCGGGTGCAGCCGGTTCCAGCGCTCCACTGACATCGCGTCATCGTGCAGGGCCTTGTAGCTGGTCGCGCTCCAGACCTCCGCGCCGACGTCGAAGCGCTCGAGGAGCTCGCGCTGTGCCTCGAGAGCCGAGAGCATGGCGGTGCCGCTGGCCAGGATGCACGCCCGGTGCGCCGCACTCTCCGCTGCTTCGCGGTAGCGGTAGAGGCCGGCGACGATGCCCTCCTCAACGCCAGGGGGCATCTGCGGCTGGGGGTAGGGCTCGTTGTAGAGCGCCAGGTAGTACAGCAGGTCCTCCGGTCGAGCGCCGTGCATGCGCTCGAGGCCGTCACGGACGATCACCGCGACCTCATACGCGAACGCGGGGTCGTACGCCCGGAGGTTGGGGATGGCGCTGGCGAAGAGAAGGCTGTGGCCGTCGCAATGCTGCAAGCCCTCACCTTGCAGTGTGGTCCGCCCCGCGGTGGCTGCGAGGAGGAAGCCGCGGGCGCGCACGTCACCGGCCGCCCAGAGCAGGTCGCCGAAGCGGTGGAAGCCGAACATCGAGTAGTAGATGAAGAAGGGGATCATCGGTTCCCGCCACGTCGCATAGGACGTTGCCGCAGCGATGAAGGATGCCATCGATCCCGCTTCCGTGATCCCCTCCTCCAGGATCTGCCCGTCGGCGGCCTCCTGGTAGCTGAGCACCATCGCCGCGTCGACGGGCTCATAGCGCTGGCCGCCGGGGGCGTAAATCTTCACCTGACGGAAGAGCGCGTCGATGCCGAAGGTGCGCGCCTCGTCGGGAATGATCGGGACGATCCTGCGGCCCACCTCCGGGTCGCGCAGCAGGTTGCGAAGCAGCGTGGTGAAGGCCCCGGTCGTCGAGGCCGCGACCTTCCCCCGCGTCCCGGCGAGCAGCTCCTGGTAGGGATCGGCCGCCGGCAGGATGATCGGCGTTGGCCTGACAAGCCGCTGGGGCAGGTGGCCGCCGAGGGCTCGGCGACGCTCGACGAGGTACTCGTACTCGGGAGACTTCTTGCCGGGATGGGCGTAGGGGGGAAGCTCCTGGGCCAGCTCGGCGTCGGATATGGGCAGCTCCAGCCGGTCGCGGAAGGTGCGCAGCTCCGCCTCGGTCATCTTCTTGATCTGATGCGTGGCGTTGCGAGCCTCGATGTCGGCACCGAGCGCCCAGCCCTTGACCGTTTTGGCCAGGATCGCCGTGGGGGCGCCGCGGTGCTCGACGGCGGCCCGGCAGGCGGCATACACCTTCAACGGATCGTGGCCACCGCGGCGGAGCCTGCGCAGCTGGTCGTCACTCAGGTGGTCGACGAGCCGTCGCAGCCGGGGATCGGGCCCGAAGAAGTGCTCGCGCACATAGGCGCCTCCCTCGACGCGAAACTTCTGGTACTCGCCGTCGAGGGTGCGGTTCATCTTGTCCAGGAGCACGCCCTCGCTGTCGGCGGCGAGCAGCGGGTCCCACTCACGTCCCCAGACGACCTTGATCACGTTCCAGCCCGCGCCTCGAAACAGCCCTTCCAGCTCCTGGATCACCTTGGCATTGCCCCGCACCGGGCCGTCGAGCCGCTGCAGATTGCAGTTCACGACCATGACGAGGTTGTCGAGGTGCTCGCGGCCGGCGAACCCCACCGCCGCCAGGCTCTCGGGTTCGTCCATCTCGCCGTCACCCGCGAAGCACCACACCCGGGCCTCGGCGGTGTCTGCGATGCCGCGGTCAGCAAGATAGCGGTTGAAGCGTGCCTGGTATGCCGCCGTGATCAGCCCCAAGCCCATCGACACGGTGGGGAACTCCCAGAAGTCGCTGCGCCGGGGATGGGGGTACGACGGCATGCCACCGGCCACCTCGCGCCGGAAGCCGTCGAGCTGCTGCTCGGTGAGCCTGCCTTCGAGAAATGCTCTCGCGTAGAAGCCCGGCGCCGCGTGCCCCTGGAAGTAAACCTGGTCTCCGACGCTGGACTCGGTCTTCCCTCTGAAGAAGTGGTTGAAGCCGACCTCGTACAGCGTCGCCGCTGAGGCATAGGTGCTAAGGTGCCCGCCGATACCGTCGGCCACCCGGTTGGCGCGGGCCACCATCACCGCCGCGTTCCAGCGCACGAAGTGACGGATACGGGTTTCGAGCGCTTCGTCGCCTGGGAAGGCGAGCTCGGCCTGAGGCTCGATCGTGTTGCGGTAGTCGGTGGTCAGGGAAGACGCGAGCCTCACGCCTCGCCGCAGGGCGTGATTCGCGACCGTCCCGAGGAGATGTTCAGCCCGCTGTCGCCCGTCGGCGGAGATCACGGAATCGACTGACTCAAGCCACTCCTGCGTCTCTTCGGGATCAGGGTCGATATAGGTCAGCACGGTTCAGCACGTAGGGCCCGCGCTTTGTACGCTGCTCCCATGCGTCCCTCAATCTAGTGGCCGTTCTCGGCGTGGGGGCCGCCGAGCGCGTGCAGTGCGATCGTGGCGTGGGCATACGCGCCGCCAGCACGCATCTCTGCGGCGACCCAGATGGACTCCATGATCTCCTGGTCGGTTGCTCCCCTGCGCTTGGCGAGCTTCGTGTGACCGGCGATGCAGTAGGGGCACTGGGTTGTATGCGCCACCGCGACGGCGATCAGCTGCTTGGTCTTTTCGGGAAGTGCGCCAGGAGCGAAGACGGCGCGGCTGAACTGTTCGAAGGCGTCGTGGATCTCGGGGGCGAGTTCCTTGCGGCGCCGGCTGATCTCCGGTGTGGTCACTGGGTACACGCTTTGTGTGGCGAACTCCATCTCCGGCATCGTTTGCTCCTTTGTTTCTGTTTCGTGGTCTTATCGATGTAGGTTCTCGAAGGCTCAGCGCGAGCAGACCTGGTTACTCGATCTCAGAGTTCCTCTTGTGTTGTCGGCGATGTCCAATGTCCGCGCACGCGCTATCCGTAAGCGCTCAGCGTGTTCGTCGTGGTCAGTGGAAGGCTGTGAGTCCGGAGACGTCGCTGCTGGTGCGCGTGCATGCGCGAAGCGGCACCACCATGGCTGGGCGGTGCTCTCCCACTCACTGCTGCAGCTGAAGCAGCGGCTCAACACGCCATGGTCGGTGACCGCGAACACACGGTTGTGGGCACCGCACTGCCAGCAGTCCGCGAGGCACGTATCCACGACATGGATGCCCTGGGCGCCATGTGCTTGGTGGTGGATCGGTGGCGTGGGCGCTTGCGGGATCGCAAGCTCGGTCATCTCGCTGACTCCCATCGGCGCCGACCCAAACTCCAGGTTGGTCAGATACGGATCACTGACGTAGCCGTGATCCCGATCCCAGCGCTCGAGCATCAGACGCACTGCATGCTCAGCTGCAGCGACGCGCTCAGCAGTGCAATGGGTTGCTTCCATGCGCTACCAGGCTTGGTCGGCGGCATCGAGACACTCGTCCCGGGTGCTGGTCATGACCACCTGGCCATCGCGGTCGATGAGCCGATATGGAGCGCCGCCCTCACCTGCCGGCATCCACCCGTCGAGGTCGTGCAGGGCTCGGCTTGCCAGCTCGCCGGGCCGTGGCCGAAAACATGGTGGTGGCCGCCGTAGCTCGTCGTCGTCATCCGCTCACGTTCATCGCCGTCGCCGCCGCCGACTGCACCTCAGGTGACTCCGGCGGCGACTGAGAAGGGACGGTAGCCACGGGTTTGGCGGTTGACCCCGACCTCCGGTGCAGGTCATCCACTTGCTTGCGCGCTGCGTCGCGATCCTTGAAATAGAGGAGGTTGACCTCGGCGTACGCGTGCTGATCGGCCGGCAGATCCTCCTCCGCATAGATGGCGGCGACCGGGCAGGGATCCACACAGGCACCGCAGTCGATGCACTCGTTAGGGTCGATGTAGAGCATGCGATCGTCGTCGTTGCCATGGATGCAGTCGACCGGGCAGACCTCCGCACATGACTTGTCCTTGACGTCTACGCAAGCCTCAGAGATTACGTACGTCATCAGGTGAGCTCTGTTGCAGGAGTGTGCCGCTGGTGAGCGGGATGAGCGGCGAGGTCGGCGTGGAGCCGCGCGTAGGCGGTGGGGTCGAGCAGGGCCAGCAGGGGCACGTAGGCGGTGTCCTCCTTCCAGAGGTGGGCCGCGATCAACGCCTCGAGGACCAGGAGGAGCCGATGTGCCTCGGCGCGCTCCTTCGCACCCAGCTCGCTACGCCCGGTCACTCCGAGCTCTCGGGTCAGGCCGGCGATCACGCGATGGTCGAGGCTCATGGTCCGGGTGGCGCCGGCGCCCAGCACACTCTCGATCGCTGGGTACAGGGACGCCTCTTCGGCGTCGGCATGGGGCAGGAGCTCGTGGGTGAGGAAGTCGAGCACCGCGGCGGTTCGCTGCCGGGCCGCTGTCTCATCGAGGTCCTCAAGCCCGGTGGCCAGGTCGCGGAGATGAGCGAGGTGCCCCCCGATGGCGGCGTGCTCCTCGGCGATTCGGCCCTCGATGCTGCCGGGCGCGGCCTCCCCAGGTGGAGGAGCGGCGTCGGGGCAGTTCATCGGATCGCCTCAGGACACTCGAATAAAAACTATCTTCTTCATTTTTACCACCGATCCAGGTTAAAATCAAACGTTGTGAGCCGCCGAGCTGACCTCGTCGCCCCGCCGCTGCCACCGCTCGATCGGCGCTCCCACCGTGCCCTGGGGAGCTCGAGCCGGATCCGCCTGCTCGAAGCACTCCGCAGCGCGGGACCGTTGGAGGCCGACCAGCTTGCCGCGCGGGTCGGTCTCCATCGCAACACTGTCCGGGCGCACCTCGAGGTGCTTCGTGAGGTGGGCCTGGTCCGCGCCCACGCCTTGCCGTCGGCCGGCCCGGGCCGGCCTCGGCTTGCCTTCAGCGGGATCCCGTCTCTCCTCGACGACGGCCAGTCGGGCGCGTACCGGCTGCTGGCAAGAGTCCTGGCCACCGCCCTAGAAGAACACCCGGATGGACGGCAGCGGGCCGTTGCAGCAGGCCGTATCGTCGGCCGTGAGCTTGCCAACGAGTCAGCGCCAGAAGAGGTAGGCAGTAGAAGAGCTGCCCTGGTCGGCTTGCTCGATCGTCTCGGGTTCGCGCCTCGGACTACTGGTGAGACGGCGGGCAGGAGCGCGGAAGTCATCCAGCTGCAGCAATGTCCGTTCCACGAGCTGGCCGGTAATCGGTCGGCGATCGTCTGCACGGTTCATCGCGGCCTGCTGGAGGGGGCCTGCGAGCAGCTGGGCGAATCCGCCGGCTCCGTGCGGCTGCTCCCCTTTGTCGAACCAGGCCGATGCGCCGTCCACCTTGACCGCTCGTGAACGACCCGTGGATCATTCGTGCTGAGGCTCAGGCCTCGATGCCAGGACGCCGCCGCCATCCACCGATCGAGCGCCGCAACGCCAGGGGTGCGAGGTACGTATTACTTGGCAGACAACCGCTGCTGCACGGCAGCCTGACTACCATCGACTGCCCACGAGGAGCCGGCGCCGACGGCGAAAGCGAAATCTGGAGGACGCGCGGACATGACTGCGCACAAGGCGACCAATAAGCACGGCCTGGACATCAAGAGCGTCAGGGATCCAGCGTCTGCCGACGACGGGCGGCGCATCCTCACCGACCGTCTCTGGCCCCGAGGGGTCTCCAAGGAGAAGGCCCGGGTAACCGAATGGTGCAAAGACTTCGCCCCGACCAAGGAGCTGCGCCAGTGGTTCGGGCATGATCCCGAGCGCTGGGCCGAGTTCCGCAAGCGCTACCACCAGGAACTGGTAGAGCGTGACCAGCTCGTCGCGCTCCGAGAACTTCGAAACCGCTCCCGCAAAGAGAAGATCACCCTCGTCTATGACGCCCACGATCACGACCACAACGAGGCCGTGGCCCTGTTGGAGTTCGCCAACAAGCTCTCATGAGCGCACCACCACCACCATCATCGGAGGCTGCGGCGATGTGGCCCGATCGGAGTGGCGCTCAACGGCAGCCTCGCAGGCAGGGCGCGGGTGACCGCTCCTTCTGAGGGCCCCGGATGGTCACTCAGATCGAGCCGCCCACCCGTAGCCTCCAGGCGGCTGGCCTGATCCGGTATCAGAGAGGCATCTGACCGTCCTCGACCGCCATGGCCTGGAGGGCGCTGCCTGCGAGTGTTACCGGGTCATCGAAAGCGAGCTTGCTCGGCCTCTCGCGCTCGCCAGGCCACCGCCACTTGAGGGAGAGCGTCAATAGCGGCACTCCAGGCTGTGGCTGACGTTTTGTGCAGTGCCGACGCGAGGCCACGGGGGCGCACTCGATGATACGTGGCACCCGTTCTGAGGTACGTACGAGTCTGGGCCGGCCTTCGTCTACGCGGCCGCGCGCGGGCCAGGCTCGACCGTATCGACCAGGAGCCGATTACCCAAGCGGACGCGTCCGCGAGGCTGGCACGGTACCACGGAGGAAACATGGACCCGAAGGAGCGGAATTGCCCCGTTCAGTGCGACGCGACCCGTGCTCGACTAGGCTGTTGGCAACCCAAGAGAACCGGGGGCCAGAGAGACATTCCAAAGAGATGAGACTTCATAGGAAGCCGAGGACCACGAGAGCGCTGTGAAATGGATTTAGAACTCACATGGCGCGGTGACCACGTCGTTCGTGCAGCCATTGACTTGGCTACGTCCGGCAGATTCTCCGACTACTCGTTCAGAGAAACATTGCCGAAGCCCGCTCGGGTACCTCCGGCGGATGTCGCCTCGCACACTCCGCAGAAGACCTCACGATGCTCGATGTGATTGAAGCTGGTGAGGGCCGTTTGCTCAGCACGCGCTGCGTACTTCGGGGAACTGGTTGCAACGCGCGGCGGCCCTGTCTACTTCATGGCACGCAGGCCCGGGCGCCGGAGGCGCTCCGCAGAGAGCTGAGCGCAACAAGTCTCAAATCCTTGGCCGCTGCACCCGCACGGACCATAGCGGCACGTGGACGATGAGTTGGCAAACCCTCATCCTGTTCGTCCACATCATTGCCGCCTGCGTGTGGATCGGTGGACAGATCACGATTGCCGCGGTAATCCCCGCTCTACGAACTCATCCCGAACTCACGAGCATTATCGGCCGTCGCTTTCAGATCCTGGCCTGGACTGCTTTTGGAGTGCTGATCCTTACGGGCGTCGGCAATGTTCTCGGCCTCGGCATGGGGTGGAGCGATCTCACTACGACATCGCAGGGACGCCTCCTTCTCGACAAACTTGGGCTCGTGCTCTTATCCGGCGGCGCAGCGACACTCCATTCGCTGATTCTCGCACCACGCCAGCGCACCCGTGTGTCACGCCATGCACTCTCGGCTTCTTCAGCGATATTGGGAAGCGCTTCTCTTCTCGCGGCCTTGGGCGCTGCGCTTTATGGTGTGGTTATCGCACGCGCGGGCTGAGTCTCGCAACGGCATGCCGGCCGCGATCAAGTGCACCTTCTGGCGGTTGCCCTTGGACAGCGCGCGGATCTTCTTGTCCGCGTCGAAGTCGAATCGGTCTGTCCTGCCCCCCTATGCATACGCCGGCAGCTACTGGACGTTCCTGCGCCAGGTGCGACCCTTGCGCCCGGCGCTGATTCGCGAACCCGAGGTCCGCTTCGAGACGCTGCCCGGGGTGCAGACCCAGGCGGACTGGAAG